>CP130741.1:2400000-3000000 GCA_030586155.1 Eubacteriaceae bacterium ES3
TCAGCCGATAACATCGGTTCTAATTCTTGGTACTGGACATCAATCAGGTCTTTAATTTCCTGCAGGGCTTCAGAGTTCTTGGCCGCAACAAGGGCGATACTGTCTCCAAGATAACGTGTTATCTCTCCTTTAGCGATAAGGGCTGGCCAATCATGGGTTAAGTGACCAATGTATCGCTGACCAGGTACATCTTCTGCCAATACTATCGCTACTGCATCGGGATGTTTAATCGCTTGCGTTATATCAATATCTTTTACCAGGGCTCTGGGATATCGGGAACGCAGGGCACTGCCATAGATCATTCCTTCAACTTTGATATCTTCAACATATTTTGCCGAGCCATCAATTTTACTCATCGCATCCGGCCGAAATGTTCGCTCACCAATTTTTCCGGTAAATTTCTCTACAGGGATAGGCAAATCCACTCTAAAAAAATCTGCCGCCTGTAGGATTGCCTCCTCGATTTTTTTATAGCCTGTGCAACGGCAGATATTGCCTTTGATGGCTTTTTTAACATCGCTTGATGAGGGGTTCTTTTCAGTATCTAAAAGGGATTTAGCACTAATAATCATTCCCGGTGTGCAGAAACCGCATTGCACTCCTCCTGCTTTTTTGAAACAGTAGTCATAAACTTCTTTTTCTCGTTCTGATAGTCCTTCGACCGTTATGATATTTTTGCCATTAACTTTTGCCGTCGTATTTTTGCAGGCACGTCCTTTTTTCCCGTCGATAAGCACCATACATGCACCACAGGAGCCTTCTTTACAACCATTCTTAAGGGAAGTGATATCCAGCTCATCTCTAATAAAATCCAAAAGATTTTTATCCAAAGCTGTTGAAATTTCTATGCCATTGACCCAAAATGTATACATCTTTACCTCCTGATAACTTTTCCGCTTCGATTACCGGTAAATTCACCGTTAAGTATCAATGGTATACCATTAACAATAACATGGTCAATTCCTACAGGCTTCTTCTTAGGCTCGACAAAAGTTCCCCGATCACTAATCGTTTCAGCATTCCATATTACTATATCTGCATAATATCCTTCTTTGAGAAAGCCCCTTTCCTTTATTCCCATTGAGGTTGCCGATTTTCCAGACATTTTAGCTACAGCTGCCTCAAGACTTATTACTTTTTCTTCTCTTACATATTTTCCTGCTATTCGCGGAAAAGATCCGTAAACTCTGGGATGGGGTGTACCTGCCAGAAGTCCGTCGGTACAGGCATTCATCTCATCACGTTTCATAATCTGAATGATATGTTCTTCCAGTCCATAGAAATCGACCATCCCAACTGCATTTTCTTCTGCCAGAAGCAGATCAAATGTCGCCTCCAGGGCATCCTTACCCTTTTTATTCCCCAGCTCCGCCAAACTCAAACCGATGACATCCTGATTATGCTCCGTATTGACACTGGTAATAAATATCTGATCAAGACCGGCAAAATCCACAAAATTATCCCAGCCGGGAATGCCGCTTGCGATATCTTCTTTCATTTTTTGCCGTACCGAGTGATCCCTTAAGCGATCCATAAGCTGATCCGTCCCACCATCATGGGCCCAGGGGGGTAAAATAACGCCCAGCATAGTAGAACCCGCCGCATATGGATATTGATCAAATGTTACAGCTATTCCCTCTTCTTTTGCCTCATCCAGTAATTTAAACATCTCCGGGATATACTTCCAGTTGTTTTTGCCGCAGACCTTAAAGTGGGAAAAATGAATCTTTACCCCTGTTTTTCGCCCAATTTCTAAAATTTCTTTCATCGAAGTAATAATCGTGTCCGCTTCACTTCTTTGATGCACCACAAAAACACCATTATACTCGGCAATAATCTTACATATCGCAATTATTTCACTGGTTTTGGAATAAGCACAAGGCGTATAAATTAATCCTGATGAAAAGCCCAAGCATCCCGCTTCCATCTCGCGTCTGGTTATTTTGCACATCTGCTCAATTTCTTCGGCAGTAGGCTTGCGATCGTCCAAACCCATGGCTTCCATTCTGACATTCCCATGAGGCAGCAGATAGCTTTCATTTAAAGCCGGTTTTGCTGCTTCGATCATGGCCAGATAGTTACTGGTATTTTCATATGCCCAGTCAATCTGGTCGCTGTCTCCATCTAGACCGGCCAGATTTTTTCGCCAGGCTGAAATATACTTTGGGGGTAAAGGCGCCATCGATATGCCATCCTGGCCCAGAACTTCTGTGGTAATACCCTGGTTGAGTTTAGGCAATAATTCCGGTTCTATCAGTACTGCCAGGTCCGAATGACTGTGGGTATCGATAAATCCCGGTGACACAATTTTTTCAGCAGCATCGATGATTAATGCCTCCGACTCATTATCAAAAGACCCTGCTGCCGCTATTGCCTGGATACGCTCTTCTTTTATCATAAGATCTGCCATAAAAGCTGCCTGGCCGGTACCATCCACCAATGTCCCATTTTTAATTATCATAATCGATTTATTCACCATCATTTGTCTCCTTATATATGTCCCATTTGATAGAAACACCTGTCTTCATTATTTAGCGTCTAGTTTCCTAAATCACAAAATAACCATTAATCCACGACTAAAAAGCCCCCTGTTCTAATGATTGCTCTACGGGTGCTTATCTTAGCGCTTATATATGGAAAGACCTTTTTCCTTTGCAAATAATATCCTGCTGCAGTCTATTTGATCTTATTTAAATATCGATACATTGTCGCATCGGACACTTTTAAATATTCAGCGACTCTGCTGACTTCTCCCTTGATAAGAAAGATCCCCTTATCAAACAGCTTTTTGACAATTTCCATTTTTTCATCAGACGACATTCTTTCCGGCGGAATATCATAGCCTGCCAAAACGGCCTCAACAGAACCCATTGTGATCTCTTCCACCGATTCGCGAAAATTCTCTTCTACAATGTTACTCTCACTCACCTGACTGATCAGGTCCTGATCCATACCATAGTTGATAATATCGCTAAGCTGCTTGTGCAGTTCTAAATAGACAGAAATACTTGTATTAACACACAGCATACCAATAATTGAACCAGCTTCATCCTTGATAAAAAAAGATGATGATTTAAGACGAATACCGTCTTTTGTTTTGCCGGTATAATTGGCTACATAATCGCTGTCTGAATATTTTTTATTCTTAACAATGCCCAGTACTAAATCCGTAACCGGTCCGCCTATTTTTCTTCCGCTGATATGACCGTTTTCAATTGCAATAATCGATTCTTCATAATTTCTCAAATCATGCAGTACGACTTCAGTATTTGGTCCCAATACGTTTGCAAGAAAATTTACCATTGGTATGTAATCACTCACATCATAAAATTTCATAATTGTCCTCCAATTATTATGTCAATTTATTTTATCAAAGCAATAAAATATTAATATCAAACGCCAGTAAGCAAACACTTAAAATCCAGCAAAACTGACGTCTGTTCTTGCTTTATAGTCTTAGTCCCAAAAGCCTCTATGAACTTCTGCGATTGACTCCTCCAGTTCCTTGAACGGCCCAGTCACTTGAATGTCTTTTTGGCCGGCAGCCAGAATGGTCCGGCAAGGCATATTAAAGGTTGGATTGACTTCATTGTTACCCGTCATCTTCAGCAGGTCCGATTCTTCCATACCGTACACGATAGCACCGATATTGGCCCAGTAAATAGCCCCAGTGCACATGGCGCATGGTTCAACCGTCGTATACAGGGTACACTCTGCCAAAAATTCCTTACTGTAAAGCTGGGAAGCCTTTTCTGCCAATGCTGTTTCAGCATGGCCGGTGCAACGGTGTTCAGTCAGTTCAACATTACCCTGACGCAAAAGAATATTCCCATCTTTATCTGCCAGCAATGCACCAAATGGTGTGTTTCCAGATTCCCTGGCTTTTTTCGAAACTTCAATTGCTTCTTCCAGATATTTAACATGCTTATTCATATTGGTTACACCTCTAACTCAATTGTTTTCCATTCATGGCCTTCTCTACGGTTTGTAATCCCTGCGCGAAGTGCCAAATCGTCTGCTGTTGCCTGTGCTTTTCTGTAAGCGGCTTCTTCATCAATACCACCGGTAAACTTGCTGTTATGCAGTATTAACCGACCATCAACCGCAACACTTTCGATATTATCCATACCCGAAGAATAAACCAGAGTTGAAACAGGGTTGTGAACCGGTATCGCCTTGGGATTTAAATACGGATTAAAGATAATATAGTCAGCCTTTTTACCTGCTTCCAGAGAGCCTATTTCATTTTCCATTCCCAGGGCCTTGGCGCCGTCAATGGTTGCCATTTCAAGTACCTTTTCAGCGGTCATCGCCGTTGGGTCCAGGTTATGGACTTTTTGAAGCAGAGAGGCCGACTTCATCAATTCAATCATATCCTGGGAGTTATTGCTGGCCGCTCCATCAACGCCCAGACTAACCGTCACGCCAGATCGAATCATCTGTGGAACTGGTGCCACCCCAGATGACAAATACATATTACTGACGGCATTATAAGAAACCTTGAAATCATAAGCCGCTGCTTTCCGAATATCTTCTTCTGTCAGATAAACACAGTGCACCATCAGTACATTAGATCCGGTAATGCCCAGTTTTTCTAGGCAATCCACCCCCGCAACACCGTGAAGGGCTTCTGTCGCCATCCGATCAAAAGGTGTCTCAGACACATGAACTGTCAAACCCGACTTATAGGCATTAGTCACTTCATAGAGCATTTTAAACATTTCTTCTGAGTTTGACCAAAGGGCAGCCGGTGCTGTCCAAACCTTGATTCTGCCATCTTCGGTGTTATGGTAGGTATCAAACAAACGTACCAGATCTTTTTCGACCGTTTTCACGTCCTGAGTAATCTCCTGGCAAACACCGAAATCCAAACCGGCATTCATGGTTCCCCTGCCAAAAACACCACGGATTTTTAAATCTTTAAAGGCCTGGATTACGCCGTCACTCAAACCTTCTGATGCATGGGGGTACATATAGTCAAGGGATGTGGTAATCCCGCTGCGGACGGATTCCATACTTCCCAGAAGAGCAGCCTGGTAACAGTCCTCCGGTGTCAGAAAGCGGGCGGCCGGAAAGGTCATCGTCGCTAACCAGTCCTTTAGATCCATATCATCGCCGAGCCCCTTTAAAAGCGTCTGAAAAAGGTGGGTATGGGTATTGATAAAACCGGGAAAGATAATTTTGCCATCACAGTCTATGACCTCTTTAACTTCTGAATACTTTTTTTCAAGGATTTCAGACGGTCCAACTTCGACAATTTTCCCCTGAGCGACAGCCATCGCCCCTTTGTACCAGATTTTTCTGTCACTGTCTACTGTGACAATAATCGCATTTATAAGTAATTGATCTAACATTATGCCTCCATCTCTTCACTCTCACAAAGTCCTGCCATCAGGCATCCGATTCTTTCGATTGTCGCGCTCTTTCTATCCATTTCTCCCAGAATCTGACCATCATACATGACGCCAATCCTGTCGCTAAGGGCCATGATTTCATCCAATTCTGTTGAAACCAGTAAAACCGCACAGCCTCTGTTTTTAGCCTCGATGATCTCTTTATGTATAAACTCTATCGCTCCAATATCAACGCCCCGCGTCGGGTGTACTGCCAAAAGCAGGTCCGGATTTTTTTCCAGTTCTCTGGCAATGACCACCTTTTGCTGGTTACCGCCAGAAAGGCTTTCCATCGGCGCCCAGATATCCGGCGTTTTGACATTATATTTGGCAATTCGTTCTTCTGTCCGCTGCTGATGCAAAGGCCAGTTGATAAAAGGTCCTTTTTTGTATTCTTTTTTTCCAATATCGTGGAGAATCATGTTTTCCAGTATGCTCTTGCTCATCAGGACACCATCTGCCTGACGATCTTCTGGTATATGCGAAACACCACACTCAAGAATATCGTTAGGCTTCTTATTGGTCATATCCCGGCCATTAATCTTAACACTTCCAGATGCCGCCTTGTCCAGAGCACTGATTGCTTTGATCAGTTCCGTCTGACCATTGCCATCAACTCCAGCAATACCATAGATCTCGCCGGCTCGGACTTTCAGGTTCAAGTTCTTGACTACTAAATTATGGCGTTTACCTTTTACAGTCAGGTCATTCACAACCAGCCGATCTTCCCCCGGCTCCCGATCATGCTCATTGACCACAAAGGCCACCTCTTTACCCACCATCAAAGCCGCCAGTTCTTTCTGACTGGTTGCTTCTTTATCACGTTCAGCTACTAACCGGCCGTTTCTCAAAACACTAATTTTCTCACTGATTTTCATAACCTCATTCAGCTTGTGACTGATAAAGATTACAGACTTGTCTTCAGACTTAAGTTGATGAATGATTTCAAACAGCTGTTCTGTTTCTCTCGGTGTCAATACTGCTGTCGGCTCATCCAATATCAGCAAATTACAATCGGTATAGACAGCCTTGATGATTTCAACGCGCTGCTGCTGGCCAACTGTCAAATCTGCAACAAGCATGTTCGGATCAATTTCCAACTGATATTTCTCGGAAATTTCTTTAATCCTCTTAATAACATTTGCCTTGTCCAGCAATAAGCCTTTCTGATCAACCATTGATAAAATAATGTTCTCAGCAACGGTCAGTGTCGAAATCAGCATGAAGTGCTGATGGACCATCCCTATGCCGTTTTTAATTGCGTCTTTAGGAGAATTGATCTCCACTTCCCTGCCATTGATGATAATAGCACCAGAGTCCTGTTTAATAATCCCGAAGATAATATTCATCAGGGTACTTTTACCGGCACCATTTTCCCCCAGTAAAGCATGAATCTGACCTTTCTCCAGAGAAAAGCTTATTTCATCATTTGCTTTTAAATCATTAAATGATTTTGTTATTTTTTTGAGTTCAAGTAAGGCATCCATGGCCATTTTCCTTCCTTAATTCAGCCCTTTATTGATTTAATCCAGGTATATCGGATTGTCCGATATACCTGGAAAACCATCATCGGGGTTATGGTAATAATCTACTTTTATACGGCTATCTGTTATGATGAGCCTTCTTTTCCTGCTGTTCTTAGTTAGCCTGTGCGCTTTCGATTTCGATTTCGCCAGCTGCGATTTTATCCATTGTATCAGTCACAAACTGTTTTTCATCATCTGTCAGCACATCTTCACAGTCATGGTAAGGAGCCAGGCCAATAACGCCTTCAGCAATACCGAAGTGGTAAACTTTAGCTTCTAATGGTCCATTCATGGCTTCTTTAACAGCCGCTACCATACCCAGACTAATCTGGTTGGTCGCACTGGTGAGTGTCTGTTCCGGATTTTCTTCATACTGGTCTTTAACTGCTCCAATAGCGTAAACGCCTTCGTGGCCTTTAACTGCTTCAAAGACACCCAGACCTGCCTGGTCCGCATCATGAGCGATAATGTCCGCACCATCTTCGATGAATACTACTGCCTGATCTTTAAGCTTGGCTGCATCGTCAAAATCGCCAGTAAAAGCAGTCAGAGCAACAGTTCCATTATCAACATAGGCAACACCCTGTTCAAAACCTGTTATATAGCTTTGGATTGATGGAATCTCCATCCCACCGATAGCTCCAACTTTTCCTGTTTCTGTCGCTAATGCCGCTACTACACCGGCAATGAATCCCTGCTGATCATTCAGATTCAGCACACCTGCTACATTGGGTTCCTGAACTACGTCAGAACTGGTGATTAAAAACATTGTATCCAAATAGTCTGGGGCAACATTTTTGGCTGCATCGGCAAATTCAGAACCATGTCCGAAAATGATATTGTAACCCTGATCAGCATAGCCGCGGAATACAGTTTCATAATCAGAAGCAGCTACCGCTTCAGAATAAGCGACTTCACATCCCAGTTCCTCAATCTCCATCAATCCGTCATAGGCTTCATTGTTCCAGCCCTTATCATTAGCTGTTCCCGGCAGCAGCAGAGCTACCTTTAAAGTATCACCTGTTGCAGCATCACCTTCAGTATCGCTCGAGCTCTGACATCCGGCAAATAAGGTTACCGTCATCATCAGGGCAAGCATTAACACAAGTACTTTTTTCATTTCTTCTTCCTCCTGTTTATAACATTCTTTTTAAATTTATAGATAAAAGGAATCCCGGGTTCCTTTTATACTTGACGTGATTTATTTTAAAGCTGTCATTTACCCTTGGTAAATGGTACTCCCAGGGCACTGGGATCGCCTGATTTCTGGCCAAAGACCGAAACCATGACAATGGTCAGCACATAGGGAATCATTAAAAGCAGCTGGGTTGGTATGTCACTGCCAAAGGACTGAATCCTGAACTGCATGGCCTCTCCCGCACCAAAGAGCAGGACCGCCAGCAAAGCACCCACAGGGGTGTATCTGCCGAAAATAACCGCTGCCAGGGCAATAAAGCCACGGCCGCTGACCATATTTTCGGTGAAAAAAGACAACAGACCCAGTGACAGATAGGCGCCGCCCGCTCCAATAAACATCGAGCCGCCAATGGTACTCAGGTATCGGATTTTTTCAACACTGAGACCCACAGAATCAATCGCCGCCGGATATTCACCGGTTGCTCTGACTCTCAGCCCCGGTCTGGTCTTGTACAGAAACAGACTCAGCAGGATAACCGCCAGAATCGTCAGGTACACCGGCAGGGTAAAACCGCCGCCAATCTCTGTAAATCCTGCCACCTTCATCGACCCTTCCTTCATCCCGAACAGGGTCCGGTAGAGGGTCGTCGTCAGGCCTTCAGCAATGATATTCAGGGCAATCCCCACCACCACCTGATTGGCTTTGATTCCCACCGTCAGCCAGGCAAAAAGCAGGCCGACCACTGCGCTGACACCCAGAGCAAAGAGCATTCCCAGCCACACATTGCCAAACAGATAGGACCCGACCACACCGGAAAAGGCACCAATCAGCATCATCCCTTCCGCTCCGATATTTATCACACCGGCCAGGTGCATGATCAGAATCCCCATTGCCGCCAGAAGAATCGGCGTTGATGTATTTATTACAGTTGTCAGGAAACTTAATAGATTCACTGGGATACTTCCTTTCTTTCCAATAGCTTTCTTAAACCCTCAGGCTTTTTGAAGCTGAATGGCTTGAACTGATCCACCACCACAAATATGATAACCAGTCCCTGGATGATATAGATGACGGCAATCGGCAGTCGGGTGAACATCTGAACCGCGTTTCCGCCGCTTCTAAGAGCACCGAACAGAATCGAGGAGAAGAAAATTCCGATGGCACTGCTGTTGCCCAGAAGAGCTACCGCAATCCCGTCAAAACCGTATCCGGCCGACAGACCTTCCAGCAGTTTATGCTGAACGCCCAGCACTTCCATGCTGCCCGCCAGGCCACCGATTCCGCCCGAAATAACCATCGCCATCAGCACCATCCGTTTTACCGGAATCCCCACATATTCAGCGGCGTCTTTGTTGGTTCCCACTGTTGCCATTCTGAATCCCTGGGGGGTATATTTCCAGTAGATATAATAGACCACCAGGGCCGCCAGAGCAATGAATAATCCAATCGTCAGCTGGCTGTTGGGAATCAGCTTAATCAGCTTGGCACTGTCCATGATGATGTCCGACTGGGGATAGGTCGCCTTTTCTTCCATCATCGGTCCGTTGACCAGGGCTGATACGATATACACTGCCACATAGTTCATCATTACTGTGGTGATCATTTCGCTGGCATTAAAACGGTTCTTTAAAAATCCGACGATTCCTCCCCAGAAGGCGCCTCCGATAAAACCTGCCAGGAGTGCCAGCGGCACATGCAGCACCATCGGCAGATCCATATAGACCGCGACATATGTGGAAAACAAAGCTCCCATGTAAAGCTGGCCTTCGATCCCGATATTGACCAGGCCGCACTTATAGGCAAATCCATAGGCCAGACCGACAAAAATCAGCGTTGTTGCTTTGACCAGTGTTGCCGCAATGGCCATTTTTGAACCAAAGGCCCCCTGCCACATGACCTGATAAACTTCCACCGGATTCTGCTGAATCAGAGCGATGATGAGTGCTCCGAATATCAGCGCAAATACAATGGATAAGAGGGGTTTTATTATATTTGTTTGCAGTTTCATTGATGCCTCCTGAGTATGGTTCAATCTTTTTTCACTAATTGTTTCAATCAAACCTTTTAAATGCTTTGGTATGTGACAAAAAAATAAAAGGCGCATTGATTAAAATCAATAACGCCTTTGTTATTTCGTTCTTCTATTTTCTTGTGTCGTTATAATAACATGGTTATAGTTAGATGTCAACATAAATCTCATCGTAATAATAAATTATTATTATCATTTTTTCTATTTACTTACTTTGGCTATTAATAGCTTTTATAGCCGCCTTTTTCTAATTGCTTGCCACATAAAAACAGCTCCATCTGAATGATTGATTCAGAAAGAGCTGTTTTTTTATAATTATATTCATTTAAATCATTTTTCAATAAACGGCCTAGCTGTCGCTCCCGGTGCCGGATCTCCTACTGGCACAACGACAATCTTAATCCCCTCAAGGCGATAGCCATAGCCAGCGGTTCCTGAAGATTCACCGTTCTTAGCCCAGTCCAGCCAGCCAATATTTTGGGCATGAACCTGATAATAAATATCATAGAGGTCCGCATCTGCACCGGTTAATTCTATTTGAATCCCTTCCAGCCTTAAGGACTGACCAGTCGTTCCCGATAAAGCTCCGTCTGCTGCCCAGTTCATCCAGCCGTAATTCTCCACATGGGTTTTATAGGAAACACCCAGGTCAGCCCCATTATCATCAACTGTGATATGAATTCCTTCCAGCCTCAGACTCTTTCCAGTTGTACCGGAAAGGGCTCCATCTGCTACCCAGTCTTGCCAGCCCTCATTTTGAACATGGGTCTGGTAGGTTACCCCAATTTCTAAAAGATCTTGTTTCACTGTCACCATGCAAGAGGCTGAGAAGCTGCCGACGGTTGCGGTAATGGTTGCCGTACCAGCTGATATAGCCGTCACCTTACCATCAGTATCAACACTTGCAACCGCCTCGTCAGAGCTGGTCCATGATACAGTCTTATTATCCGTCGTATTGACCGGACTGTAAGCAAGCTCAAGGCCTTTTGAATTCCCCGCCAATAAAGTCATACTGGTCTGTGAAAGACTGATGCCTGACAGTGGTTTCTCTGAGGTTACTGCCGCTACAGCCTGATCCAATTGAATCCTTCCATATCCGAAATAATTATCTTTACCGACCGTTCCAAGATCCAGAGCAGTCTCTTTTAAAACAGTCTCCACATCCGTCGCCGTCATCGTCTCATCAAGCGACATTAGAAGGGCCGCGGCACCGGCTACAATAGGAGCAGAAAAAGAAGTCCCAGTGGCCGTTCCATATAAACCATTTCTGGTTGTCGTGTAAACAGAACTTCCAGGTGCCGAAATATCTACTTTATCATTATACTGTGAAAAACTGGGATGGCCGTCGCTGCTGTCGGTTGCTGCTACAGAAATAACTCCATCAAAGGAAGCCGGATAAATATAAGAACCAGCGTTGGCTGAAGCTCCTCCATTCCCTGCCGAAGCCACCAGCACCTTACCTTTTGACACAGCGTAGGCAACACTCGACTGAATTGTAGGATACGATGTATCGGTTCCAAAGCTCATATTGATGACTGAAACATCTGAGCGATCGGCAGCCGCCATAATCGCCGCCACTATATGGGAAATATAAAGTGTCTTGTCCCCAACATACTGGCCACCTGTACGGTATGGTGCTATTTTTACATTGGCCGAAACAGCACTCCCTGACACACCTATGCCATTGTTGACAGATGCAGCTACACAACCACTAACCATCGTTCCGTGACCAGATAGATCTGTAACCGCTGAACTACCTTCTACATAATCATATCCGCTGGTAATCCGTCCCGCCAGATCTGGATGGCTGGTATTAAGACCAGTATCGATGACAGCTACGACAATTTCGTCAGCGCTGTTAAGATCTTCCCATATTTTATCGGCACCGATTTTTTCAAACTGCCAGGCCGACCCATCCAGAATATAGGGATCATTGGGTAAGGAGCTGGCCTGAATCACTGCATTTTTTTCGACCGATAACACATTGGGGTTTTGCGAAAGTAACTCAATTGCCTGTTCAGCTGTTTCTTCATCTTTCAATTCAATGACATCTACCCAATCAGAAACAGATTCACCTGCTACCACCTCACCAGATTGCAGGTCCAGAGTTTCAACGGATTCATTGGCATTCTTATAAATAACAACAATCTGATTTTCTATGGATTCATCATACTCAGGCTCCGGTTGCGCTTCAAGCGTTGTCAGTAAAGACTCTTCGGGCGAATCAATTTGCAAACCAGATTCAGCACTATTTTCTTCACTTATTGAAGCAGTTTCATTCAAATTTGTCTGTTCTTCACTTATGTCACTGTTTACTGTACTTTGAACGGTGAGCTCTGTTGCAAAACTGTTGACTGGAAACCAGCTGGCCATTATTAGAAAAACCAGTGCAACACTCACAATTGATTTCATTTTTTTCATATTTTCCTCGTTTTTATATAAGACAGATATTGTTCTAATTATATGCTATTTGAAATCGCCCCTGCAAGCCTTTTCGTTTTTCCAAAGAATTCCTTAAAGAAAGAAAAAAAGCCGATCAAATCGGCTTTTCTTTCCTTATTTTGAAAAGCGGTTCCAGAAATGCTTTCCGACCGGATGCACTTCTTCACCGGTTAATTTGGCAAATTCTTCCAGAACTTTTTTCTGTTCCTTGTTAAGCTTTTTAGGTACTTCTATATTGACCAGAATAAACAGATCGCCCCGTCCTCGTCCATTAACATTAGGAATTCCTTTGTTTTTCAGACGGAAAACCTTTCCGTTTTGAGTTCCTTCAGGAATCTTTAATTTGATTTTACCATCCAGAGTTGGAACTACAAGACTGTCACCCAGAGCTGCCTGAACAAAGGTTAGAGGCAGTTCATAATGAACGTCATCGCCTTCCCGTTTGAAGAGTTCATCCTCTTCCACCGAGATATAAACGTAAAGATCACCTTTAGGTCCGTTTTTAGGACCGGTGTTTCCTTCTCCACGTAGTGGCAGAACGGATTCATCATCCACACCGGCAGGAATCTTAATACTGATGGTACGTTCCTTTAATTCCACGCCTGACCCATTACAATAGGTACATGGTTTTTCGATTATGGTTCCTTCGCCGCCGCACTTTTCACAGGTATGAACCTGTTGAACGGTACCAAACGGAGTCTGCTGTCTCATGACAACCTGACCGGTGCCGCCGCACTGATCACAGGTTTTAGACTCTGACCCAGCCTGAGCACCACTGCCGCCGCAATGTTCACAGGATTCCTTGCGTTTGATTTTGATCTTTTTCTCAGTTCCAAAAACGGCTTCCTTAAAGGTCAGGTTAATACTGATCTTCATATCGCTGCCGCGATTAGACCGTCTTCGTCCCCGAGAGCTTCCGCCAAAGCCACCAAAGCCTCCGCCTCCGCCGCCAAAAGCACCAAAAATATCACTGAAAATATCTTCAAAACCGCCAAAGCCGCCTCCGCCGCCATAGCCTGCACCGCCGCCAGCCATTCCATCCATGCCGGCATGACCATACTGATCATAAACAGACTTCTTTTCTTCATCACTTAAAACTTCGTAGGCTTCATTTGCTTCTTTAAATTTTTCTTCAGCTTCTTTGTCACCTGGATTTTTATCCGGATGATACTGCATTGCCTTTTTTCGATAGGCTTTTTTTATTTCATCTGCACTGGCCGATTTATCAACGCCCAGCACCTCATAATAATCACGTTTCTCGCTCATTGATTCAACTCACCTCTTTTATACTCGTTCTCTGCCAGAGACAACGCTTTATTATACCTTCAATCCTCTGCGATTCGCAAGTATTTTAAAGCTAATCCTCAATTCAGCAGTCGGTTTCACAAGGTTGACGATGCCTGTATTATGTTTTCTACACCTTCAACGAAAATAAAGGCAGCTTTCGCTGCCAATTATTTTTTTGTCTTACCCTATTGCTTAGTCATTTACTTCTTCGTATTCAGCATCCATGACTTCATCATCGTCATCAGATCCTTCCGCACCCTGAGCTTCTGCTCCCTGCTGTGCAGCTGCTTCTTCATACATCTTCTGGGCAATTGGATAGAAAGCTTCATTTAGTTCTTCAGTTGCTTTAGTGATTGCTTCAACGTCATCGCCTTCAGCCGTTGTTTTAAGTTTTTCAATGGCTGCCTGAACTTTTTCCTTTTCATCATCGGAAATTTTATCTTTGGCTTCTTCCAGTGACTGTTCCATCTGGTAAGCTGTTGAGTCGGCTGTGTTTTTCGCTTCGATCAGTGCTTTTTGTTTTTTATCTTCTTCAGCATGAAGTTCCGCTTCTTTTACAGCTTTTTCAATTTCTTCTTCATTCATGTTAGTGCTTGATTTAATAACCACATTCTGAGTTGTTCCTGTACCCATATCTTTAGCAGATACATTAACAATCCCATTGGCATCAATATCGAAGGTTACTTCAATTTGTGGAATACCGCGTCGAGCTGCAGGAATTCCAGTTAACTGGAAGCGACCAAGGGTTTTATTGTCTTTAGACATTTCACGTTCACCCTGGAGGACGTGGATATCAACAGCGGTCTGATTGTCAGCTGCAGTTGAGAATACCTGACTTTTCTTGGTCGGAATGGTTGTATTTCTATCAATTAATCGAGTGAACACACCACCCAAAGTTTCAATTCCCAATGACAGCGGTGTAACATCCAGAAGCAGGACATCGTTGACTTCGCCTGCCAGTACCCCAGCCTGAATTGAAGCACCAATAGCTACACATTCATCAGGATTAATACCTTTGTAAGCTTCTTCACCAGTTAAGTTTTTAACGGCTTCCTGAACAGCAGGAATACGAGTTGAACCACCAACCAGAATAACCTTGTCCAGTTCATGTTTCTTAAGTCCGGCATCTGCCATAGCTTTTTCAACTGGTCCGACTGTACTTTTTACTAAAGCAGCCGTAAGTTCATCAAATTTAGCTCGGGTTAAAGACAGTTCCAGATGCTGTGGGCCATCTGCTGTTGCGGTAATGAAAGGCAGGTTAATATCTGATTTCATAACCGTTGATAATTCAATTTTTGCTTTTTCAGCTGCTTCTTTAAGTCGCTGCAGTGCCATTTTATCGTTTCTTAAATCAATCCCGTGAGATTTTTTAAATTCGTCTGCCATCCAATCGATAATCTTCTGGTCAAAGTCATCTCCACCCAGATGATTGTTCCCATTGGTTGATTTTACTTCAAACACGCCATCGCCCAGTTCCAGGATCGATACGTCAAATGTACCACCACCAAGGTCGTATACCATAATTTTTTGATTATCGCCTTTATCCAAGCCATATGCTAAAGCTGCAGCTGTTGGCTCATTGATAATTCTCAAGACTTCAAGACCGGCAATTCGACCAGCATCTTTAGTTGCCTGACGCTGTGCATCACTGAAATATGCAGGGACTGTAATAACCGCTTTGCTGACAGTTTCTCCCAGATAAGCTTCAGCATCTGCTTTTAGTTTTTGTAAAACCATTGCTGAAATTTCCTGAGGGGTATAACTTTTATCATCAACGGATACTTTATGATCCGTTCCCATTTCACGTTTAATAGATGAAATGGTACGGTCCGGATTGGTTACTGCCTGACGTTTTGCGACCTGTCCTACCAGTCGTTCGCCATCTTTTGAAAAAGCGACAACCGATGGAGTTGTTCGATTTCCTTCCGCATTTGGGATTACAACTGCTTCACCGCCTTCAAGTACGGCCACACATGAATTGGTTGTTCCTAAGTCAATACCGATAATTTTTTCTTTACTCATATCTAATTCCTCCTAAGGGTTTAATTTCTTTTTTATCCAAATTTCTGTTATTTTTTATTTGCTGCATATTTTAACCATTGCCGGTCGAATCAGTTTTCCTTTAAAGGTGTATCCCTTCTGGAATACCTCTAGAATATCCTGATCCTCCCTATCGGGATGATCCTCAGTGGCTACTCCATGATGACAATTAGGATCAAAAGAACAGTCACAATCTACTTCTTCCAAACCTTCTTCGGTTAAAACCGCCATCAGCTGTTTAAAGACCATCTGAACACCGTCTGCATAAGTTTTAGCTTCATCGGTAGAATCCTTAAACGAGGCCTGGGCCCGTTCCAGATTATCAAGTACCGGTAGAAGCTTTGTCGCAAACCGTTCTGCGGCAAATTGAGATATTTCTGTTTTTTCCTTTTGCGTTCTTTTTTTGTAATTTTCAAAGTCAGCCTGAAGGCGAAGGAGACGATTAATCACATCTTCATCTTCTTTTTTGGCTTCTTCTGCCACCTCCTTGACGGTTTCAATTTCTTCTTCTACCGCTTCTTCCGGTGAAATTTCTTCCTCCGACTTTTCACTGACAATTTCTTCTTCCATTACTTCTTCATTTTTCTGTTCTTCGCTAGCCATTTAACCACCTATTTCATTAATAAATTTGAGATATGCAAGTTCAACTCATTTCTGATATAATTTAAAACCGATGAGACATTGTCATAATTCATCCTCGTGGGACCAATTACACCAAAAGCCCCCATCATCTCACCATCCAGTTCATAAGTTGATGTAATAATGCTAAAATCTTTTAAATTTTCATTGTCATTCTCATTTCCGATCCTGATATGGACCACTTTCCCACTCTCATTTCCAGTAAGGATTTCTGACAAGACATGTTTTTCCTGAACAATATTGACGACCTGTTTAATTTTTTCCACATCACTGAATTCCGGATAATTAAACAGATTGGTCAAGCCGGTTGAATGGACTTCCGAGGCATCTTCAAGCAATGCTTTTTTAAGATGGGGAATGATTTCTCGAACCAGCCTGCTCTCAAGTTGCGACAGCTCCTGAATCTGATCGAAAAAACTGGCATTCATATCTTTTAAAAATGAATTCTTCAAAAATCCGTTGATCACATTGGAAAGTTTAAGCGCCATCATTTCACTGACTTCAGCTGAAAGCGACATCTCCACATTTTTGGCAATCCCTTCATAGGTTACCGCCACCATCAGCACACGATTTTTGATTAAGGGAATAATCTGTACGTGTTTACAATTATAATTTGTAATCCGAGGTGCTAAAACCACCGAAGTATAATTGGTCAATTTAGACAAAACCTGTGCCGTATGTGAAATGGTTGTTCCCAACTCATTGTTATAATCCAAAAACCCCCGATGAATATCAGTTCTGATTATTTTCTCAAGTTTTCTGATCTCCATAATCTCATCCACATAAAAGCGATAAGCCTGTTGCGTTGGGATCCGACCAGAAGAGGTATGGGGTTGAATTAAAAAACCCATTTCCTCAAGATCTGCCATTTCATTCCGGATCGTTGCCGGGCTAATCCCCAGATTACACCGCTTGGACAAAGTTCTTGATCCTACCGGTTCAGCTGAATTAATATAGTCCCTAATAATAACTTCCAGAATTTTCTTTTTTCGTTCACTTAGTTCCATGATTCACCTCGTTATTAGCACTCACAAGAATTGAGTGCTAACATCTGATATAAATATAGCACCTGGTTCTTACTTTGTCAATAAGATTCTATAAGATCATGATCAATTTTTAAAGAAGGTTTAAGTTTTTTAACCTAATCTTCTTATATAAAAGCCATGAATACCTGATTGGCAAAATCCTGTCCTTTTTTCGTGAGTTTAAGGTAATCACCCTCTTGTTCCAGTAGCTTTTCACTGAGCAGTTTTTTAATTTCTTCCTTATATAGAGTCATATAGTCGCAGGCAAAATGAGCATAAAAATTCGTACGGCTCAAACCGTCAAGTTTTCTTAAACCCAGGAACATCCATTCATCCATCTCCTCTTTTTTAGAGAGCTGATGCATCTCAGTTCTTGGCAGCTCACCCCTTGTTAGCGCTTCCACATAATCAGTTCTTTTCGCAAGATTGGCAAAACGAACGCCCCCATAAAAACTGTGGGCACCCGCTCCCAAACCCAGGGTTTCTTTTAATTCCCAGTATTTTAAATTGTGACGGCTTTCATATCCGGCCTTTGCATAACTTGATATCTCATAATGATGAAAGCCATGCTTTTTTAAAGTCTCATCGATCATCCAGTGCATTTTTCGCTCAGTTTCCTCATCGGGACAAGAAATCTCCCCTTTTTCCACCCTATCTGTCATCATTGTCCCCTCTTCAAGAATCAGACTGTAACAGGAAAAATGGGTCGGCTCAAATTTTAGCACTTCATCGATTGTTTCAAACATCATTGAAAGCGTCTGCCCCGGCAATCCATACATCAAATCCACGCTGATATTTTTAAATCCAGTCATTTTGAGTCCCTCCATGGTCTCAACAAACTGCCTCTGAGCATGAATCCGACCCAATTTTTGCAAAAGATCATCCTGCCAGGCCTGCAGGCCCACACTGACACGATTAATTCCTGCTTGCTTATATATGGAAAGCTTTTCTTTTGTCACTGTTCCGGGATTGACTTCGATGGTTATCTCATTTTTTTCAGTAAAACAAAATGACGCTTTTAATCTTTGGATTAAATCATAAATTCTATCACCTTCTACACTAGACGGAGTTCCGCCACCGATATAAAGGGTATCTACACTTTTATCTTTGCTTGCTGTCAAACAGACTTCTTTTGTTAAAGCTTTAAAGTAATTATCAATCTGCTGCTGATCAAAGCAGGCTTCCGAATTAAAATCGCAGTAATCACATTTTTTTATGCAAAACGGAATATGACAGTATATTCCTAATTTTTCTTCCTGACATTTTGCTTGCATTTTTTCTCCACTTTTTTAAGGACTATTGTCCCAATATTTATGCTATAATATCCATTATAGCATTCATCACCAGAAAGGAACCCTTACATGAACAAAAAATTCACGCTGGCAGTAATGACTGGAGCTTTTGCCGGTTTTTCGGCTTTTCTGTTTATGAAAAAAAGAAAAACTAAACAAGCAAGTGGACAAGATCCTACCGCAACAAGCACACCAGGCTCAACTGCTTTTCAAGCTACAACCCCTTTTGAACTTCCGGAAAAAGAATCTCCTATCTATACCAGCGGTCCGGTTTCACCGACCGGCCAACCTCTTTACGATTTTAAGGATGAACACAATCTAATTTTCTGCGAGGAAACGCAATTATCTAAACGCCTGATTCAACTGGAAAATTCCATCAATATTCGTGATATTGGTGGTTATACCGGCTACCAGGGTGGTAAAGTCAAATGGCGCAAAGTCATCAGAAGTGAAGAACTGGCCCACTTATCTGATAAAGATGTGGAATTTTTCCATGACTTAAGACTAAAACATGTTTTTGATTTCAGAAACGAATCAAAGGCCCGAAAACAGGTTGATCGTCTGCCAAGCTCGACCCAGTATCATCTAAATCCGATTTTTGACAGTCTTGGGGCTAGGACTTCAAGCATCGATTTTACTCAACCCGGTGCTGTAGACAGTTTTATGCGCGGTGTCTATCATGAACAAACCGAGCAACGCGCTCAACGCTTTGCCGACGTCTTAAAATATCTGACCATTCCTACCGAAACCCCACTATTATACCACTGCACCAACGGTAAAGACCGAACCGGTTTTATGACCTATCTGCTTTTGGGGATTCTTGGCGTTAACGATGAAACGATTCTTTCTGATTATACCCTGACCAACTTGACCTTTGACGAAAGCTATCAGGTTTTAGGAAATATTATGTCTGAAGAGTTGGGCGTTGATAATCATCATCTCTGGGAATTCTACGGAGTCAAACCGGACTGGCTGAAAATCTCAATGGATTATATCAATGGTAACTATGGTCATGTAGAAGCCTACCTGCTGGATCAGACCGATATGACCCAGACAGACTTTGAAAAAATCAGAGACAACCTGCTTGAATAAATTTAAAATTTAAAGGAGAGACCCATGATAGAACGCGGAAAAATTGCCCGGGAAGCCGGTATTAAACTGGCTGCTACCGACACCAAAACCAGAAATGATGCGCTTTTGGAAATTGCAAAAGGCTTAGAAGCTCATAAAGATGAGATTCTGGCTGCCAATGAAGCCGATCTTAAACGCAGTGAAGCTGAAAACCTGGCGGCTCCGCTTTTAAAACGCCTTGTTTTTAATGAAAGTAAAATAAATGATGTCATTGACGGTATCCACAGCCTGATTGAACTGACAGATCCACTGGGAGCCACCCGACTGGCAACCGAACTTGACAAGGGGCTTGATCTATACAAAGTCACCTGTCCCATCGGTGTCATTGGCGTTATTTTTGAATCCCGTCCAGATGCCTTTGTTCAGATTTCAACCCTTTGTTTAAAAAGCGGCAACAGCGTCCTGTTAAAAGGCGGTCGCGAAGCTTTGGAAACCAACCGGATGCTTTGTCAGGTCATTGAAGAAGCAACCCTTTCTGCCGGCATTCCCAAAGGCTTTATTCAAAATCTGGAAAGCCGTGATGAAGTTAACGCCATGCTGGCACTGGATGATTATATTGATCTGATTATCCCTCGCGGTTCTAATGAGTTTGTGCAGTATATTATGAACCATTCCAACATACCGGTTATGGGTCACGCTGACGGAATCTGCCATGTTTTTGTCAATGAAGATGCCGAAATACCCATGGCTATCGATCTCATCATTGATTCCAAGACCCAGTATGTCGCCGCCTGCAACACCTTAGAAACCCTGCTGGTTCATGAATCTATTGCCAAAGACATCTTGCCACCGCTTAAAAGAGCTATGGAAGAGAAGAATGTTCATCTTAAAGGCGATGCTGAAGTTTTAAAAATCATTGACATAGAAGCAGCAACCGAAGATGACTGGAAAACCGAATATCTGGATTATATTCTTTCCATTAAAATCGTCCCGGATCTTTCTTCTGCTATTTCTCATATTAATACCTATGGTTCCGGACATACCGATGTCATCATCACAAATGATGACGCGGCTATTAAAACTTTTATGACACTGGTCGATTCTGCCGGTGTCTTCAGTAATTGCTCAACCCGGTTTAGTGACGGCTTCCGTTTTGGGTTCGGTGCCGAAGTTGGAATCAGTACCTCCAAACTTCACGCCCGCGGCCCGGTTGGTCTGGATGGGCTTTTAAGCTACAAGTACAAACTCATAGGTCATGGTCAGCGCGTTAGTGATTACGCCAGTGGACAGTCCCATTTCACCCACCAGCCTAAAAACGAAAACTGTCCTGTTTAGTACTCTGGAGGAAACGATGAAACAAAATTTGACCTTTATTCTTTTTGTCGTTCTAATACTTGCTTTAACCGGCTGCAGCCAGTCGGACCAATCCGAAAGCACCGAAGAAAGCCTGCCCAATCCGATGACAGAAATTTCTTCTCTCGAGGCCATTAATGAAAGCCTGGGATTCACCTTTGATTCCCTGCCAGAGCCCTCATCAGATTCCAGCTATTATTTGATTGCTGATACCATCGCTCAGGTTGATTTGACTTTTGAGGGGATCTCTTTTACTATCCGAAAAGCCAAACGCAGTGATGAAGACATCAGCGGTGTTTACACCCAATTTGATCACGGCGAAACAATCACCGATTCCCGGGGAAACGCCGTTTTTTATCAATATAATGATGGCGCTGAAGGTTTAGCTACTTTCAGTACAACTGATTACGATTATTCAGTCTTTACCTCTGACGGTTTTGATCTGAATGTCATCCAGGCAGCTGTTAACAGCCTTTCCTGATTTATTCCATAAAAAAACGCTCATCTGAGCGTTTTTTTTATTTAAGAATGACAATCTCTCCAATCAGCGGCAATTTATTTGCCTTTCCATTTAAGGCATTAACAATCCCAAGAATCACAAAAGCCAGAATTGCCAAGCTGAATATTGGCAACAAGATCCATCCGATTACCGGAATCAGACTAAAAACAATGCTGCCTGCCACACTGATAATTAATAGTACCAGCCCCTGATTGGCATGAAATTTCCCATAGGCTGATTCCGGGCAGACAATCAATGGTAAAAAGAAAAGAATATAGGCCAAAGCCGCCATTACCTTATTATCCTCAATATCTTCCTGGGTAAACTCCTGGTACTCCATTACTTCATTCTCCTTTGGTTTTTGATTTGCGTTGTCCATTTTTATTTCCCTCCTGGATTGATTATCCTTTCATTATTTTGTCTACCCGATTTCAAATTAATTATAGAAGATTTTATTTTTTTTCTTCCACAAACCATTTAGGCTCTTCATAAAAAAGCAGGACCTCCTGATTTTTTATCCGGCAAAGATAGCGAATTCCCTGTCCTCCAGCTTTTCTGGAAACTCCGGGACGCATATCCAAAACCCGGTCAATTGAAAACCGGCGCCCATCCTCCCAATAAATTTCCAGTGGTGTCATGCGTCCGCTTTCTTCAAACATCACCAGGACTGGTACATATTTTTTAACTCTTTTCTCTGAACTGTTCATCTTCATTCCTCTTTTGAAATTCATCACACAACTTAAAAATACCCAACCGGATGAATAACATGATCCTTCTTGGCATCAAGATCTCCCAGTTTATCACCAACGGTGATCGCCCGGCGAACCGAATGATTGCCAAAACGACGCCGCAGCCTATCCACCGCCTGATCAAGCTTTTCCTGTCTGACCCGATCTTCTTCGCAGCCAAACAGATCCAGCTGAATCGGAACAGAATTGGGCATCAGCCTTTCCACCCGTACCCCGATAGAACGAATCGTCGGGCCAAACACATAATGGTCGTCAAAAATGGCCATCGCGGCCTGATAAATCTCCCGAGTTAAATCCGTTGGTTTAACAAGTTTTTTCTGTCTGGTAAAACTTTCCAGATCACAATTCCGGACATGGATTGCCACCGTCTGGCAAAAACAACCGGTCTCTCTTAATCGCATAGCCACACTTTCTGCAAGCAGGCAGACAACCAGATTGACATCGTGGCGATTGACCAGGTCTCGAGCCGTTGTGACGCTGTTACCAATGCTTTTAATGGCCCGCTCGTTGCCGTTACACGTTTCATCGAAAAACTT
Organism: Eubacteriaceae bacterium ES3; assembly: GCA_030586155.1. Taxonomy (NCBI): domain Bacteria; kingdom Bacillati; phylum Bacillota; class Clostridia; order Eubacteriales; family Eubacteriaceae; species Eubacteriaceae bacterium ES3. Next base: position 2,423,020 of record CP130741.1, read on the forward strand.
CACCGGACTTTGATCCAGACCGTTGGCAAAATCCCATAAGATCAAGCCCATTTTCCCCAGAGTGAACTTTAAAAAATCCCGATTAGACTGCGCCAGTTGACCAATTGTAAAAATCCCATGTCTATTAAGCTTCTTTTGCGTAGATCGTCCCACATATAATAAATCACCAGCCTCCTGGCGCCAGATTATTTCCCGATAATTTTCTTTATTGATTTCAGTAATCGCGTTGGGTTTTTTATAATCTGAACCAAATTTGGCAAAAATTTTATTCCAGGAAACCCCAATCGATAAAGTCACACCCAACTCCTGATAAACCGCCTGACTAATGGCTTTGGCAATTTCAAATCCTGACCCGAACTGTTTATCGCTGTTTGTAACATCAATCCAGGCTTCATCCAGACCAAAAGACTCTACCTGATCAGAGTAACGATTATAAATTTTTCTGGCCAGGCGTGAAAAGCGCAAATATCGCGTATATTCAGGCCTCACGACTACCAGGCCCGGACATTTAGCAATGGCCTGAGCTAAAGTTTCACCCGTTTTTACCCCCGCCTTCTTGGCCAGCTGATTCTTAGCTAGAATAATCCCATGCCGCTTTTCTGGATTCCCCCCCACTGCCAATGGCTTTCCTTCCAGCTCTGGATGATAAAGGGCCTCCACACTGGCATAAAAACTGTTCATATCACAATGCAGAATGACACGCTCCATCTTCTCCTTCTTTCATCATAAATTATTTTATATTTTTAATTATATCCTTTTGCGGTGTTTTGTCAATAGCATATTTTCTTATATGATACCACTTGTTTGATAACTCTATACTTGCTTTTCGCAGATAAATCCCTTATAATAGCAATAAAGGGTGATGATTTCCATTCTGTTCTGACCTGTTGTGTCACAACAAATGCTTAGAAATCATTCACGGAAAGGAAAAGATATCAGAATCTTTAATGATATCCGATGATTTAATGATAAACGAAAAACTTCGCCAATTAAAAAAGCAGTCATCAATGACTACTCAGGAACTCTCAATGAAATCCAGGATTCCACTGCCAACTATTCATAAATTATTATCTGGTGAAACAACCAACCCTAAATATAATACTTTAACCGCTTTTCTGGATGCGCTTGATCATGAGCTTATCATTCAAGCCATTCACGAAGAAGAACTGCCAACACTCTCTTTAATGGATCGTGATATTCTATCCCGCTACCAGACGCTTTCCAATGAAGGAAAAAAATTTATTTCCGATATATTGGATCAATTCAGTGACTACGAACAAAAAGAATTGAGCTTTCCGAATCCGGAAGCCTATCGCGAACTCCCTCTTTACCTGCTCCCCGCTTCTGCCGGTGTCGGCAGTTACCTTGATTCAGATCAATACGAATTCAAATCTTTCCCGGCAGACTCCGTTCCGGATAAAGCCAAATATGCTATCCGAGTTACCGGCGATAGTATGGAACCAGCCTATTATCAGGATGACATAGTCTTTGTGGAACCCGTCAACCAGCTTAATCGGGGCGATGTGGGAATCATTATCATTAATGGTGATGCCTACATCAAACAGTATCGCGATGATGCTTTTATTTCATTCAACCCCTTATATGATTCCATTATTCCCAACGAGTATGATACTCTCCGTATCGTCGGCAGGGTTTTAGGCCGCTATTCCCTCTGACCCCGCCGCTTTTTTATCTGATAAGCAATAAAAACGCCAACCAGGGCGCCTAGTGTATCGATCAATACATCCGTCAACCGACCCGCTCTTCCCGCCACAAAAAGCTGATGAATTTCGTCGCTGGCAGCATAGATTAAACTGAATAAAACCGCTTTAAGTCCCGGGTTAGAGAATCCCCGGGATTTAAGTGCCAGATATGAAAAAATCCCTAAAATCAGATAGACAAAAAAATGAGCGTTCTTTCTGATAAAATGATCAAAGCCGGCCAGCTTTAAATTGATGCCAAACAAAGCTTCCAACTGCGTCATAATGAGGCTGCTTAAACCAGTGCTCAGGCTTCCGGAAATTTCCCCTGTTTGGCTGGAACTTAAAAAAATTACCCCCATCCAAAGAATCGTCAAGATCCACCATCCATATTTTTTTATTATCTCCATACTATTCTCCAACCATACTAATCAATTATTTATGATGCTGTTTTTTATCATACCACTTCCTTCCTTTTTTTGCTATCCTCCTATATTTTAAATGTATTTGCTGACAACTTGTACTAGAAATGATACAATAAGGCGAATTAATTTGTTTCAGGTCAAAATACTCTAATATTTATTCTTATGATGAATATTCGATTTATATTATGGGTATTAACTAAAAATAACTTCCGACGACTGAGAGAAATAATATTTTGCATTTCTAAAAAATACGAGTTCTTGAATCAAAATATAATACAAAACCAATATTGGAGGAATGATTTAATGGAAAAAAAATCACATTATTATGTTGACGAATTGATTGATCTTAATGTCCTGCAAAAATTTCAGGATAGTTTTGCTACTGCTATGGGAATGGCCAGTATCACGGTTGACAATGAAAAAGGTTCCATCACCGAGCCCAGTAACTTCACTGATTTTTGTATGAAATTTACCCGTGGTTCAAAAGTAGGTAATGAGCGTTGCATCGGTTGTGATGTTTCAGGGGGAAAAAAAGCTGCCGCTACTGGAAGACCTGCTGTTTATGCCTGTCATGCCGGGCTGGTAGATTTTGCCGCACCAATTATTATTGATGGTAACCAGATTGGTGCCATTCTCGGAGGTCAGGTTCTAACTGAGCCCCCCGATGAAGACTACTTTAGAAAAGTTGCCCGGGAAATCGGTGTGGATGAAGATGAATATATTGCGGCTCTCAGAAAAGTAAAAATCGTTCCTCGAGACCAGGTTGATGCCGCTGCTGATATGCTCTATATTTTTGCCAATTCTATTTCCAGCATGGGACACCATAATCGTATGCTGGTCGAAGAAACTGAGAAATTCCAGGGACTGACTGAAAATATGTTTGAAAACATCCGTTCCGTCAGTGAAATGCTGGAAACATTCTCCAAACAGATCGAATCATTAAATGACACTTCCAAGGAACTGATGAAGTCATCCACCCTTTCTAAAAATGAAGTCAAGGAAACCGACTCCATTTTAAAATTCATCCGCGATGTTGCCACTCAAACCAATTTATTGGGACTTAATGCCGCTATCGAAGCAACCCGCGCCGGTGAATATGGCCGAGGATTTAATGTCGTTGCTGACGAAGTTCGTAAACTGGCTGTCATGAGTGTGGACTCCGCAAAAAAAATTGAAAACATTCTCGATAATCTGGTTGCCAGCATGAATGGTGTTGAATCACAAGCTAATAAAGCTGGGAAAATCGTGATCGAGCACCAGGCTTCAATGGACGAAATTAACCAGAAACTGCAAATGCTTAATGACATTTCCAATAAAATGAAAGAAGAAATTGCCAATTTACAAAACATTGCTTATTAAAAACACACAATCAGCTCCTCCAAAAAAAGAGACCTCGCGGCCTCTTTTTTATTTGTCTATCTGCTATCTTCAACTTTTATAAAAAATCCCAAATTATAGCCGTCAGTTAAAACATTTTAGACGACCTGATACAGCTCAGCCGTTTATCATGTTTTAATTTGTAGTCCGCTGGTCAAGTTTTTCTTTCATCCGTCTAATCCCATTGCCAATCCAGGCTGCCATCGCCAGAAATGCAATCGGTCCAACAATAAAAACCGCCTCATGGTCTTCCAGAAAATGCAGTATATAGACCAAAGCCGCCACCAGTTCAAAAATCACGGCAACCCAGCCTACACGGATCCAACGCGAAAGCATACCATAATAGGATTCCTGATCGCTGTAAATTTCATACTCTGATTCCAGCACTTCACTTCGGACTAGTTTCCTAAAATAAGACCAGCCGTTAAAGGTGACATTGACAAATTCCCAGCCCTGATCTTCGAAAAAGCTGATGTAACGCTCCTTTTCCTCGCGGCTTTTTAAAATGGTCGGATTGAAATCAATCCGATACCGATAAGTTACTGATTCATCCTGAATAAACCGACTATGGAAGCAGCCTCCTTTTACAAGTTGCCAACCTTTTTTTGATTGCTCATCCAGATCCTGCTCTTCTTTGTCATAATTCCAGGCTGCGTAAGCTCTAAATGATGTTTTGTTGATTTTTCCCATTTGTCACTCCTCCTTCATAATCGTTTGTGCGCTTTCAATCAGCGCCTGTAAGCGCCTGTACTCACCCGATAAAATATCTTCCCCCAATGGCGTAAGTTGATACATCCGTTTCCTGTCATCATTGGGACTCTTGATCTCCTGAATCCACTTTTTCTTAATCATCTTGCCCGTCGCTCCATACATGGTTCCTGAGCCGATATTCACCCGCTCATCAGAAAGCTCTTTGACCCGCTGCATGATACCGTAACCATGATTAGACCCCTCTTTAAGGCATAGAAGAATATAAAAATAACTCTCTGTTAAAGGTTCACTCACCTTCACATAACTCACCTTCTTTACGTCGTTACTCGATATGTCGACTAGCGATATATCAGCTTTTGATATATTGTAGCATGACATATGTCGACTGTCAACATAATAGTTCATAAAAAGTTTTTTAAAAACTTAACTGTTACTATCTGATTGCAGCAATTAACCGCTCTTGCAGTTTGACGATCATTTTTCCCGTTCTCTTTCCTTTACATTTTATATACAATACTATACAAATTTTCTGATTGAAAATCCAAATTCCATAAGAATCAACACGCCTTGCAAAGGTCTTTCAACCCCCTTTATATAAACATTTAAGCAATTTTTACTGGTTCATGAAAACTTCACTTTTTAATTGACACCGTTACACAATAGTGATATCTTTGTTACATGAATAATAGGGTCATTAGACCTTCCAATCCCGAAAGGAAATAAAAAATGAACTCAGCAACCATCAAATACATTAAAAAATTAGCTGGCCTTTTACTGGCCTTCATTCTGATTTTTCTAACTTTTTCCATTTATTACACGCCTCCAGTACAAGCTGCCTCCAAACAGACCATTATTATTAATCCCGGTCACCAGTCCGGAAGTGATACCGGAGCAGTTAATAAAACCACCGGGATTACTGAAGTGGAATTAAACAATGCCCTGGCCATCAAGGTTGTGCAAAATCTTCGAAATGCCGGTTATAACGCCATGCTCAGCCATCAGGTTCCCGGCAATCCAGGACTGCCGACGCTGCTTTCAACCACTGTCAACACTTCAACGTCGGTCTGCAACGCTGCAAATAAACTTGGTGCCGACCTACTTGTCAGCATCCACCACAATTCCGGCGGAACAACTTCCAGTGGCTATGAATTTTACTGGTCCAGCTACCACCCAACACTCGATAATGATGGCCTTTACCAGAAGGCCAATGCCTGGTCGGATGGCTCCAGTGCTACCTTAGACTCCACCCCACCGGCTATTGCCCTTAGTTCTAAAGAACTGGCCAACCTTTTCAACAGCAACTTTAAAGCCAGTCTTTCTTACATCCCCAGCCGTAACAGAATTGTCGAGCGGGATGATTCAATCCTAAAAAAAACCAGTATGCCTTCTGTTTTAATTGAAGCCGGATTTGTCTCAAACAATGCAGAATCCCTACTGCTTGCCAACGACAGCAATCAGCAGGCGATGGCTAATCAGGTTCTTAAAAGTATTGATACCTTTTTTGGCAACGATACTCCAACCATAACCGCTTCTTCGGTAAAAGCCAGTACTTCCGGGGAAAAAATAACGGTTACCGCTTCAGGCATCACTACTACTACAAATGTTAAATCCCTATCCTTTGCGGTCTGGTCTGATAAAGGCGGACAGGATGATCTCAGGTGGTACACAGCCACTAAACAAAGTGATGGTTCCTATCAGGCTACCGTCGACATTAAAGATCATCAGAAACAGGACGGCTCTTATCAGATTCATTGTTATGGCACCGATACAAATGGAAAACAGAACTTTTTGGGAAGTACCATTGCCTCAGTGGCAGTTGATAAAATGAGCTCCAGTGGCGTTATTTCTCAACTCCTGACTGATTCCACGTTTAAAGTCAGTGTCTCTGACATATATGCACCTGATGGTCTGACTGAAGTTGTATTTCCAGTCTGGAGTGAAACTGACGGCCAGGACGACATCAAGTGGGTTACAGCCAGCAAACAAAGTGACGGTTCCTACCAGGCCACAATCGATATTAAAGACCACCGTTATGATGGCGGAACCTATAACATTCATTGTTACGGCAAAGACTCCTATGGTAAGCTAAATTATCTGGGCAGCACCAGCCTGTCGATGACGGTCTCTACTATGTCAGTCAAAAAAATATCTGCCACCAGTTCCACCAGCGGGCAGATAACAATAACAGCAACTTCGGTTTCCGCGCCCTATGGACTTAAAGAAATCATTTTTCCGGTATGGAGCAATACAAACGGTCAAGATGATATTCAGTGGGTCACAGCCACCAGACAAAGTACTGGTGCCTATCAGGCGTCGATATCGGTTGCAGATCACCTGTATAACACTGGCTCTTACTCGATCCACTGTTACGGACGAGATTCCTATGATAAACTGACCTTCCTTGGAAATACCAGTGTTGATGTCAATCTGGATCCTATGAGTGCTGAAAAAGTAACTGCCAGTGTTTCCGGCCGTGAGATTACAGCTACCCTAACTGGCATTGAGGCTCCCGGAGGAATTGATTCCGTCTACTTCCCAGTCTGGACCAGCCAAAATGGTCAAGATGATGTAGAATGGGTAAAAGCCACTAAAAAAAGCAACGGTACTTATACCTGCACCATCAATACCAGTAACCACAACAATGAAAGCGGACAATATAATATTCACTGCTATGGAATGGATCTTGCATCTAAAACCTATCAATATTTAGGCCATACCAGTGTAAAAGTCACTTATACACCGGCAACTGCAAAAAGCATTACCGCTACAGTTACTGAAAATATAGCCATTCTAAAAATTGATGGCTTGACCACACCAAATGGTGTCAGTAAAATCCTGGTTCCCAGCTGGAGTGAAGCCGGTGGTCAGGATGATATCAAATGGTATACTGCCACTAAACAAAGCGATGGTTCTTATCAGGTGATTGTAGATGCTAAAAACCATAAAGGCAACAGTGGTACTTATGACTTCCATGTATACTGCTATGAAAGTGATGGCACTGCCGTTTTTCTGGGTGCTAGCTCAGCCAGCATCCGCTATGTTGAAACCCCCATTATGGGAAGCACTACTATAACATCCGCTCAGCTGGTTGCCTATTATAAAAGCACTGGTAAGGTCTACCCCCAGCTTTACAATGATCTGGGCGTAAACTTAGAGACCTTCTGTGATCTTTATGTAAAAGAAGCTAAAGCCGAAGGGGTTCGGGCAGAAGTAGCTTTTGCTCAGGCTATGCTGGAAACCGGTCATCTTCAGTTTGGTAAAGATGTTTCCGTTGGACAATTTAATTTTGCCGGACTTGGCGCGACCGGCAATGGGGCACCTGGCTTTAACTTTGCCGAAGCCTATGGCAATAATGCCACCGGTATCCAAATGGGGATTCGGGCTCATATTCAGCATCTTAAATGTTATGCCAGCAGTCTTTCTCTCAACAACACGAATGTCGATCCCCGTTGGAACGATAAGCTCAGAACTAAAGCCCTGTCAGTTGAAGAACTGGCTGGTACCTGGGCCGCCGATTTGACCTATGCCCCTAAAGTCAAGGCTATTATGAACAAGTTTTAGCAAACAAAAGTAAAACTAAGAAGGCGTTGAAAATTCAAGTGTACTTGAAAATTTTCAACGCCTTCTTTTTATTATCCGTAACCTATTAACAGGTCGAGCGATAAGAGCATTTTGCTGCTGACTTAATGACCATCTCCATCAATACTATTTAATTTTATAAATAACCCATCAAATCGGATAATTAATACTCGTCTTTTTACAATTGCAGATGACAAAATCCTTCTGCTTGATAAAGAATTACCGACAATCCTTCTTTTTCCGCTGCCGCCTTTAACTGATGGACTGAAAATCCCGGAGCATAGCAATCCACCGCATTACCTGATAAATGTCTGGAATTGTCAATCCCACCGACCTCTCGATTTCTGATGACACACCTGACCCCGGATGTTACGATAACCGCTGTTCCAAGGCTTAAGCGCACACTTTCCAGTTTATCAATTAAGCTCCAATTCATCTCCGCCGGAAAACCGGTGCAATAACGACCCTGGCAGCAGCAGCGAAATTCCTCTCGTCTAAAATGATCTGAAAGGTATTCAGATTGTTGGTCCGCAACTGTATTTGTGAATTGATGCTGATTAAATAAAAAAGCCATTGTCAGGTGTCCGACCAGACCATCAGCTTCAAGTCCAGCCAGTTTCTGAAAAGAAATAACCGCTTGTCGTGTCTGTGGGCCGCAGATCCCATCTACCGGACCCGGTTTAAATCCCTTTTCAAGCAAAGCCACCTGTACTTTTTTTATAAATTCATCCATCTTCTTCCTCCTTTATCTGAAGCAGCACTTTTCTAAGTTTTCGGGGAATCGGAAACCCCATCGCTCCAAGGTTTTCTGTAATACTGATTCCTTCATTGGCAGAATAAAAAAATATTACGCCGGTTCTAAGCACCTGCCCTCCACCTAAAAGATTTACATCCAATAAATGTGAAAGACCAACTATCAAGAGAACCATCACCTTTTTTAATATCCCCCAAAAGCCAACGCTACTCGAGACTTTTCTTTCATAAGCGGCCCTGACTACTCCCGTTAAATAGTCGAACAGAATAAAGATCAACAAGGTATATAACGTTGCGTCCCAACCACCGAAAAAAGCCGCCAGCAAAGAACCAGTCAATGCCAAAATACTTTTTAAAGCCATCATCATCTGATTTAGTTCCATAAAAAAACCTCCTATCTGCTAATAGATAGAAGGTTTATGATCAATATGACATTTTAATTAATATTAAAGACTCTGAATATAGGCTTTTGCCGTTTCTCCCGGCGCTGCCGAACCTTTTGGCACCACTCTGACTTCAATACTTTCGAGACGGTAACCAAAACCGGCTGTTCCAGAATCTGCACCATTGCTGGCCCAATCCAGCCAACCGACATTCTGGGCATGAACCCTATAATAAACATCAAAGAGCTTGGCATCTGTTCCCGTTAACTCAATTCGAATCGCTTCCAGCCTTAACCCCCGGCCTTCGGTCCCGCTCATCACACCATTTGTCCTATAATCCTGCCAGCCAATGTTTTCAATATGTGTTGAATAGGCGATCCCCAAATCATAACCCTGAGCATCAAGGCTAATCTCTATTCCTTCAAGACGCTTGCCCTCTCCCATGGTACCACTTAAGTCTCCGTTTGTCTTCCAGTCCTGCCAACCGAAATCCTGAACATGAGTACGATATGAAACATCTACCGTTCCCTGCGGTATGGCAATAGAGGTTCCCAATACAGACAACAGATTCTGTGTATTGTAGGTATAGGCATGGACTAAATAAATCCCTCTTTCGTCGTTATGCTCAGCGAAGGAAATACGTTTTGAAGCAATCCCATCGACCACATTAGCGACATACCAGATCAGATCATCCTGATCATTATTCTCGGTCCAGGTTGGAAAGAGTACCCGCTCAATACCTGATTCATCATCAGAGACATTGCAGGAAACAGTGAACCCTGAATCATCTACATTGGAAATAACCAGATTACTAATCAGCGGTGCACTGGTATCTGACACCACATCTTCTCCATTATCAGCAGACTCGTCTTCTTCATTTGTAAAATCCCCGAGATAAATATATCCCTGAAAATCACCAAGTGAGACATTGTCTTCATTTCCGATAGTATAGGTTCGGGTCTGGAAATACACACCGCTCCAGGTTGATTCGGAATACGTGACTGTGTTGCCTTCGATTTTTTCAACTACAGCCACATGACCACATTCTCCGCCACCCCAGCAGATTACAGCCCCAACTTCAGGGGTACTGCCGGACTCATAATAGCCCCTGGAAAGATTATAATCCCACCACTGATTAGCATTACCCATGCAAAGATTCGGCTTGCTTCCAAGAATTTCATAAGCCCTCCCATAAGCATAAGCCGTACAGTTAGGCATTCCGTATCCTGACAGATAATAACTGTTATAATCAAAATAATAAGGATTTCCCGACTCAGGAGCAGTCAGGCGCGGTGAAAAGAGCTCATTGGTTCTAATTATTGCCGGATCTGCACCATCATATTCAGTCGCCACATCTCCAGGCATCATCTCCCGCGCTTCTATTACATTCTGCCCAGTATCCGAGACAACAATCACTTCTTCAGCAAACACATTGGCCGGAAAGATCCCTAAACTGAGGGCAAGCACCAGTCCGATACATGATTTTTTTAAGGTTTTTAATTCCATTTTACTCTCCTGTTGACAAAGATCAGTCTTTATATCATTTTTCAGTTTAAAAACGAACCGAATTGTTACAATTTGTTTACTTTATTTTACAACAATCGGCCCTTTTTTGCAAACTTTTTATGATTTGAAAGTTTTCAGATATTTCTTTACTCAAATAGAAACAGCAATAAACCCGCCAGGACAAAAAAATTGTCCGCGACGGGCTTGTTCTTAATGTATTTACTCAATTCAAATTAACGATACAAAAAACTCAGCTATTCCAATATTCTGACCGTCTACACAAAGCAAAAGCCTGCCCGACAAAGGTCAATCTTTATTATTTTTAAACAATTTTAATTTTGATTCCGTATGCTTCTGCATCACCAGTCGCCCACATTCAGATATTTCGTCAAAACGCAGGAACTTTTTTTGTTGATAAAGTTCAGCGACAGCCTCACCGCCAGCCAGTGACAGGTAGGTAAAATAATTTACCTTATTAATACCAGCGTCAATCGCTTTTAAAAAATCCTGCTGGGATAAACCCGATCCCCCGTGCATAACAAGTGGTATATCGGTTTTTTTGCGAATCATCTGAATCCGATTAAAATCCAGCATAGGTGCGATATCATAAAGGCCATGAGCGGTTCCAAACGAAATAGCCAAAGCATCAATCCCAGTCTCATCACTAAAATCCTTGGCCTTTTGAGGATCTGTATAGTAATTTTCGGGATTTAGATCTTCCTCCGCAGGATCAACCCCTCCGCCTTCCGGCCTCAACACTCGCCCCAGTTCAGCCTCAACACTGACATTTTTAGCATGGGCAATTTTTACAATCGCCTTTGTCTTATTTAGATTTTCTTGATAGGACAGTTTTGAACCATCAAACATCGCTGAAGTAAACCCCATCTCAATCGCCCGTCTGATATATTCCTCATCTTCTCCATGATCCAGGTGAACACAAATCTCTGCTGAACTTTTTTGAGCCAGTTTAACCATTAAAGGACCAATCAAATCAAGCGGCGCGATTTTATCATGAATCTGGGCGTGATTTAAAATCACTGGTATACCAGTGATTTCAGCTGCTGTTATTACCGCCTGAATAGTTTCCAGATTGGGGGTATTAAAAGCACCAATCGCATAATTACCTTTGACAGCTTTTTCAAGAATTTCTTTTAAATTGACTAACATCGTTTATCCTTTCACGGTTTTACAGGCCACAATATCAGCGCCAGAACAACAGATATCCGGAATAACAACTTGACCAATCTTTACAGCATTATCTATTTGTGTCTCATGAATTTGCTTCATCGCATCCATCATATTTCTTAAGGCAATCGGTTGGCTGCTTTTAACTGGCACCGAAATCTCTCCGGTTGAACTTTTCAAAATCACCGTACTGGTTAAGGTCCTGACAGGATCGGTCATTTCTTTTTCGGCAAATACAATTCCTCTCTTACAGCTGTTTCCTTCGATTTTGATAATCTGTCCCCCATCTGAGAAGACTGATATTCGACATTCTGAAGGACAAGTCGTACAGCATATCTGATCACACTTCATCCTCAACCTCCTCGATAATAATTCTGATCGACTGTTTTCCATTTATTTCTACTAAATTAACGGGAAATTCTTCCATAATACTGGGCTTAAATGATTTTATTTTGCTCTCTGAAATAATTTTATCACCATTGATTACCTTAATGACACCAGAATCAAGGGGTTTTTTAACTCTGAATTTAATCTGCAGGTCCTGAGCAGCGACCTGGTCAAAATAAGACGGTACCGTATAGGCAATATTTTCACCATGTTCAATAGCACTCTTTTCACCCTCTGATGGCTGTCGGTCTGACAAAGCATAGGCTGCGGCCTTCCCTCCTGCCTGGATTGCTTCAACCGTCACCTTATCAACCAGATCATGAACATGAAGTACATTGCCACAAGCAAAGACGCCGCTGACAGATGTTTCCAGATCCTGGTTGACTAAAGGACCATTGGTCCGCTGATCTAGGACTACACCTAATTTTTGTGACAATTCATTTTCCGGAATTAAGCCAACCGACAAAAGCAGCGTATCACAGGGAACTATTTTTTCTTTTCCCGGTATCGGACAACCGCACGCATCGACCTGACAGACTTCGACCGCTTCCACCCGAGGATAACCGATTACCCTGGTAACCGTAGTTGATAAATGAAGAGGAATACAAAAATCATCCAAACAGTTTTTCACGTTTCTGAACAGGCCATTGGCATAAGGCATCAGCTCATAAACACCGACGACCTCCATTCCTTCAAGAGCCAGTCGCCTGGCCATGATCAGTCCAATATCACCAGACCCAAGTATAACTATCCGGTTTCCCGGCTTCAGATTTTCCATGTTAACATAGCGTTGTGCAAGCCCCGCTGTCAGTACTCCTGCCGGACGGCTTCCAGGAATTTTAATGGCACCCCTGGTCCGCTCCCGACATCCCATCGATAAAACAATTGCCCCGGCTTGAAGAGTTATGATACCTTGAGTACTGACCGCCACGACTTCTTTATGAGCTTTAATCTCTGTCACCATCGTATTTAGAAAAACTTTAATCCGAGCCTTCTCAACCTGGTTTTTAAAATTTTCCGCATACTCCGGTCCGGTTAGTTCTTCTTTAAAATACTGTAGACCAAAACCACTGTGAATACACTGATTTAAAATACCACCCAGCTCATCATTTCGCTCAAGGATGGCAACGCTGGCACCTTTCCTTGACGCTTCTACCGCTGCCCCCATACCAGCAGGACCGCCGCCGACCACGACAACATCAAATTTATACATCACTCATCCCTTGACCTTTCCGAAAATCAGCTGCGACCCCTCATCTTCAAGAAGGACCTGTTCAACCGGCAAACCATGCACTTTGGCCAGAATCGATAAAACCTTATACTGACAAAAACCGCTCTGACAACGTCCCATGCCGGCACGAGTCCGCCTTTTAATCCCATCTACCGTTGTCGCCGGAATACTGCTTTGGATTGCCGCCAAAATTTCTCCCTCGGTGACTGATTCACAACGGCAGACCATATGACCGAACGCGATGTTTTCTTTGATTAAAAGATCCTGCTCAACTTCTGGCAATTGGTTGAAAATTGTCGGCGCTTTGCGATAAGGGTTAAAAGACTTCTTATCACGCAAATCCAATCCGGCATTGTTTAAAAGATCTCTGACTCGCTCGGCGATTGCCGGTGCCGATGCCATTCCCGGCGACTGAATCCCGGCAGCATGAATAAAGTGCTGGTCTACTGTTGAGATTTCAATGAAAAAGTCGTTGTTATGGTCAAGAACCACCGGTCTTAAGCCGGCAAAGGTTCGAATAATTTTTCGTTCATCCAGTTCTGGTAAAATATGGTGAACACCTTTAATCAGCGCTTCGATTCCCTTTTTATAATTGGAAACATCCTCTTTATCATTCATCATAGTAGCGGTAGAACCGACAATAGTGTTGCCATGAATGGTGGGAATACAGGCGATACCCTTGGTATCAGGACCCGGACAGGGAAACATCACTGTTTGCGGTTTAATTCTCATATCCCGGTCAAATACCAGTAAATCCCCATGGCGAGGCTGCATCCGATATTCTTCAATCCCTGCCAGTTTCGCCACATCATCAGCATGATTTCCGGCAGCATTAACAATGTATTTTGTTTTATATTGAGATGACTCGGTCATAATTAAGAAATCTTCGCCCATTTTTTCAATTTTTCCAACCGTTTCTCCCAGAAAAACCTCAACCCCATTATCAACTGCATTTTCAGCAAAAGCCAAAGCCACTTCAAAGGGATCTACGACCGTCGTTGTTGGTACCGATAAGCCATGTGTGACATTGGAATTAATATGCGGCTCTTTCTCTTTAACCGTTTCTTTATCAACAATGCGGATATCTTTAATTCCATTTCTAATGCCATAATCCAGTTTGTGTTTTAGTACTTCCAGGTCAGCCGCACCAAAACCCAAAACAAAAAGTCCCGGATTACTAATTTCAAAACCCAGTTCCCTGGAAAGCTGGGGAAACTGTCTGGCGCCTTCAGCGTTGATCTTGGCTTTCACCGAACCGGGCACCGGATCATATCCCTGGTGAACAACTCCACCATTACCCTTGGTTGCCCCCATTCCAATATCCAGACCTTTTTCCAGCAGAGCAACTTTCAATTCAAATCGCGACAACTCTCTGGCAATCGCTGAACCGGTAATGCCACCACCGATGATGATTACGTCATATCTAGTCATTTGATTTCCTTTCTTAATTTACTTTATCCAGGTGTGATAATAACTACCTTGTTAGTAGTAGGATGTCGGTACTTTAATAATAAATAAGTATCGTTTGTGCGGTGAACAGTCCAAACTGTTCACCGCTTATAAACTTAAAAAAAAAATTTATAGTGCTAAATCGGCATATCCCACTTTATCTCATCAACATCCCACCTGTTGCGTCTATGGTTGCCCCGGTTAAATAGGCTGATCTGGCCGAAGCCAGAAAAACGACAATATCAGCAATTTCTTCTGGCTGCGCCACTCGCCCTATAGGGATTCGACCTTCATAATAGCCGGGGTTTTCTTCAATTTGGGATCTGATCATATCTGTTTCCACCACCCCCAAAGCAACGGCATTTACGGTGATCCCTTTTTTTGAAAGTTCTCTGGCCATTGAGATTGTCAAGGCGGTCATTCCGGCCTTACTGGCTGCGTAGTGGGCATGGCCAGTAGTCGAACCATTAAAGGCCGCCTGGGAATTAATATTGATAATTCGCCCTTCTTTTCCCGATTTAAGATTTGACTTTGCAAAATACTGTGATAATACAAAGGGAGCTTTGAGATTCACATCCATTGAAAGATCCCAATCTTCAACAGGGATATCTTCAATCCATCCCTGCAGCCAGATACCAGCATTATTAACCAGAATATCAAGGCTCCCAAGAAAATCTTCTGCGGATTTAATCATCACCAGTGCCGCCTGACTGTCTTTAAGATCCACCGCCATAACCCGAGCCTTAACGCCATAGCTTTGAATCATTTTTAGGGTTTCGTCAACTTCAGGTGTCAATCGGGTAGCTGTAAAGACAATATTGACCCCTTCTTGAGCCAAACCCAAGGCAATCGCCCTGCCTACCCCACGTGACCCTCCGGTTATTACCGCGTTTTTTCCTTTTAAATGTAAATCCATTTGTTTCCTTTCCATTTTCGAATCGTGTATTTCAGGTAAATATCATGTTATGGCGATTATGCTTTTTAATACTCATCCCAGATCCCATCAAGTGCATCGATGACCTTTAAATAGCGCTTATATTTCTTATCGTACATGAGAAATTTTTCCGGATCAGGCTCAGCGGTATAAGCGATTTTGACCATCTCATCAGAAGCTTCTTTAAAACCGGAAAATTCCTGAGTTGCCACGCCAGCACAAATGGCTGCTCCCAAAGCACCCAGTTCCTTACAATCGGTAACCTCAATTGGCAGCTGTAAAATGTTTGCAAACATCTGCACCCAAACTTTTGATTTTGCCACCCCACCAGCAATTCTGATACTCTTAGGTGCTTGCCGATATTTAAGTAGTTTTTCAATATGATATTTATGACTGAATACAATCCCTTCATAGACAGCTCTAAGCATATTATCCCGATTATGGTGGGCACTTAAGCCAATAAAACAGGCTTTAGCATTGATATTGACATTGCTGGCATAAAGAAAAGGCAAAAAGACAATTCCACAATCCTCATCAGCCACGCAATTGACACAGTGGTTTGAAAAATCATAAACGTCCTGATCATGAAGATCCACATCTTTAAGGATTTCGGTTAAAAACCATTCAAGATTGCTGGCAGAGGTGGGACTTCCCTCAAGTATCATCCAGTAGCCCGGCATTGTATAGATAGAAGTCATAAAGAGATCTTTATCAACCACTGGTTCTTTACTGATATATTCATTAATAGACCAGGTTCCTGCCACAACACACATTTTTTCTTCATCAGTAATACCCACTGCCATCGCTGAAGCATGGATGTCCATACATCCGCCAGCGACTGGTGTTCCTTCTTTAAGTCCAGTCAGCTCTGCTACCTCTTTGGTAATCGTCCCACAGACCTCTCCAGAATAGCGAAGCGGCGGCAGCTTATCATAAATCATCTCCAAGCCCATATCGGCAAGAAGTTCTTTATCATATTTAACATCCCGAACATTCATCAGACTGGACCCGGACATATCAGCAATTTCTCCATAGGCCTCACCGGTCATTCTAAACCGCACATAATCTTTACACATAAAAACCCAGCGGGTTTCATCAATGACCTCAGGTCGATGTTCTAAAAACCATTTTAAAAGGGTTGTCGGCTGACCTGCCCATACCGACTGCATAGTCTTAGGAAGAATTTTTTCAAACGTTCCATCTTTCATCCATTCGATGACATAATCTTTGCCGCGAACATCTGTTGAAATCATGCCGTTATAGGCTTGACTGCCATCCTCCTTAACCAGATACATCCCATTGCCATGACCGGTAACCGATAAACCAGCCACCTCTTCGCCTTTGATACCCGCCTTTTCAAGTACACCTTTAATGGCAGTGACATTGGCCTGCCACATCTCTTCCAGATCCCTCTCTGTAAACCCGGGCTGGGGCTGAAACATGGCCGTTTTAGAACTGGAAATTGCCACCTCATTCCCCTTCATATCATATAAAGCCGCTTTGATCATGGTTCCCCCATTATCCAGTCCAATCAAATACTTTGCCATCACATAATCCTCCTTTAAATTTTTTGTATCAGCCTCACAAAAAAAGAGTCCTGCTTAACAGACGCAAGTAATTTGCGTCTGTTAAGCAGGACTCACCAATTCACCGTCCGGCTGATTTATTTTGTTGTTACCATAATGTTTTATCGCTAACTGTCATCCCGCTAAAGCCTGATTCCCGAATAACTTTTATCATTTGCTGATCATGAATGAAGCCTCCGGCCAATAAGGGAATATCGGTGACAGATGAGATCTTTTCAATAAAATCGATAGCAATTTTTGACGGCAATAGCTCTGCCGCATCCACGGTACTTTTTTCAAGCAGTCGCAGACTTGTTTCTAAGGCCCTTGAATCATGAAGAAAAAACCGCTGAATTGTGAACAATCCATTGTGTCTGGCCAAATTAAGTTTCGACTGATCTGTCGACATAACGCCATCAACCTGGTAATAGTTTTTCATCAGTTTGATCCCGATCTGATCTTTACCAAACCCACCAACCAATTCAAGATTAACCAGAACCAGTTTGTTTTTCTGGTGGGCGATCTTGACTAAATCTTTTAGGTTAGCAATATGGGCCTCAGTTAAGAGTACAATATCTGACTGGCTGTTGAGCCCGGCTTCAAGATCACTCAATCTTCGAATCGATGGAATAATCTGGAATGTATCAAATTTATTTTTCATTACTAGCATCATAGCACATTTCTAATTAAAAGGTCAACATATTTTTCTGCTGGTTAATAATAGTACATACTGCTCATCATTGAAGCCATAATCGCCCCGATTACCCCACTTAAAAGAATACTCAAGACAATCCCAATCAGCATCATAATCAGATAAGCCCGGGCAAAATTCTTTTTATTAGGGCCGGACTGGCTCCCAAATCCCCAGACAAAGAGCATCACAATCCCAACAATTGGAACTGCTGTAAGTAAAAACATAATTAAGTACTGACCCATGCTGAGAACATCAACTTCGCCATTTTGCTGTGTTGAAGACTGACGATATTCCTTACGCTCCTGCTGCGCTGAGCTATTTTGTATCACTGGCTGTGAAGGCTGTACAGAACCCGACGAACTGGTCTGTTTAGCTCCGCAGTTAGTACAAAATACTGAATTATCCGGGATTTCCTTTCCACAATTTTTGCAATACATAGTCTATCCTCCTGTCAATTTTTTGGGTGTTTTTTAGACCCGACCACTTTGGCATCCGGTATTAATATAAATTAATCATTCCAGTTTACTTTCAAATCTAAAAACATACCAATTGCTTTATAAATACCCAATTTAAATACACCTATTCATATAAACTTAATGCTCATTGAAATTTGATTTTCATCAAAAAACAAAAGCAATTATTGGCCAGTATTATCTACTACTCCTAATTTACTTCGTCCTTCGAACCTGATTAAATACTTATCGCAGAGGCACTTAATTGGTATTGAATTTTTTTAGTCAACTAAGTCATATTCAAGCAGCAAATCATCAAGCTGCTTTCGAGAATTGAACATCATCACATCAATGATTGACAGGTTTGGGACAAATACATTGCCAAACTGCTTGTATTTTAAAGAATCTCTCGTTTTTATGAATTTTAATTCTAAATTATTTTTTTGAAAAGGTGTGGCTGAATACAGATTTTTCCCGCCAATTGCATTAATATAGCGGTCTGCATTCTTTATCTTACAGATATATATAATTTTCTCCTGAGCATTTAGTTCAGCTGACAGTTTCATTTCCGACTCTCTTTCAGTGCAGCTTATAATCCCCAAATAATTACAAATTTGCTTTAAACTATTGTCAGTAAAATCTGCTACATTTTTATTATTAAAATCAAGTATTGTTTCAACTAATTGATAAACCTGTTCAAAATACTGTGCTTTACGATAAGCATAGTAAATGGTATTAAGCATTTTTCTTTCAAATTTTCTGGCAGGGTCATCGACATAATAACGCGCATTAATATTTAGGCGGTATCTATCCTTTACTACTGGCAAAGTAATTAAACGGCCTTTACCATCTACTAGAATCTGATTCCTGTTGATCCAACCATGTTGGATATACTGAACACTATCTGAAATAATAAAATAATCTGATGCTTTAATCATCTGGAAATACCCAATATATGGAAAAAGATAGGGTTGCATAATAGAAATATCCATTAATTCTTCCCATCTATCAAATCATATTCTGACAGCAGTGTTTTTATCTGCTCCGGAGAATTAAACATCATCACATCAATGATTGATAAATTAGGTATAAAATCATACCAGAATTGCTGGTATCTTATGGTCTCTCTTGTTTTAATAAATCTTAATTCTATATTGTTCTCACTGAACTTTCTTGCTGAATACAGTTCCATGCCGCCGATAGCATTAATATAGCAATCTGCCTCCATTTGTTTACAGACATAAATCACAGAATCCTGATAATTCACGTCCGGGGGAGGATTTAATTTAGATTTAAATAACATTTTTGTTTCAATTTCTAAATAATTACAAACCTCTTTCAAACTATTTGCTGTATATTCTGCAACATTTTTATTCTTAAAAGATAATATATATTTAATCAAATCATAGCAATCTGAATAGTAGGGCGCTTTATGGTATGCATAATAAATGGTGTCCAATATTTTTTCTTCGTTTATATTCTCCTGTTCTTCTACAAAATAGCGTTCATTTATTTTTAAACGATAACTATCCTTTACAACCGGCATTGTTATAAAATGGTCTTTGCCGTTTAACAAGATTCTATTTCTATTAATCCAACCTCGCTGAATATACTGATCGCTATCATCAAAGACAAAATAATCAGAACAGTTTATCATTTGGAAATAGCCTATATATGGAAATAGATAGGGTTGCATAATTGAAATTCTCATAATACCATCTCTCATTCTTCATACGTTATAACACTTTATCATTCTGTCAGACAAAACACACAATTTAATAATAGATTTGCTCGTTTATTAATTTTTTCCGCTTATCAGATCATATTCTGTAAGCAAGGCTTTAATTTCCTCAAGAGAATTAAACATCATCACATCGATGATCGAAAGGTTTGGAATAAAAGTATTCCAATATTGTTTGTATTCCAGGGATTCTCGTGTTTTGATGAATTTTAAAGTCAGGTCGTTCTCATCAAACACACGATTAGAATAGAGTTCTGTTCCACCGATTGCATTGATATAGCAGCTAGCCTCCATTTCTTTACAAATGTAGATGACTGAATCCTGATAATCCAGGTTTTTGGGTGGATTAATTTCAGACTGGTAACGCATCGGCGTTTCTATTTCCAGATAACGACAAATTTTATTCAGACTATTGCCAGTAAATTCTGCTACATTTTTATTATCAAAACGTAGTATTTCTTTAATCAATTCATAACACGCTCCAAAATTTGGTGCCTTTTTATAAGCGTGTTCAATTGTCTTTAAAAATTTTTCCTCAATTTTATTATCCGGATCATCTACATAATAGCGCTCATTAATACCTAAACGGTAATTATCTTTAACTACAGGTAAAGTAATCATATAATCTTTACCATCGACCAAAATCCTGTTTCTGTTAATCCAGCCTCTTTTTATATATTGATCTTCATCATCTATCACAAAATAATCGGAACAGTTTATCATCTGAAAATATCCTATATACGGAAACAAATAAGGCTGCATAATTGAAATATTCATTACTTTTCATCCCCCACCAACGTTCATTAAACATCATATTCAGCAGACATTGCCGTCTTACAATGGTTTCTTGATAATATCACAAATCCAGTCAACATCTTCAAGTGCCAGATCCGGATAGATCGGAAGTGTTAAAACCCGGTCGGCAATATATTTTGCAACTGGGGTATTATCTGAATTGAATTGACCCTCATAACATTCATAATCTGTTATGATCGGATAAAAATACTTCCTCGGATGAATGTTTTTTCCTTCCAGCTCCTTAAAAATCTGGTCTCTAGACTTATGATATCCGTCGAAAACAACCGGCATATAAGCATAATTCCCTTGTACCCCAGCCTGGTTTTTGACCAGTTTGATCCCAGGAGTTTTACCCAGGTTTTGCTGATAACGGTCTGTCACCTTTTTGCGTTTACTGATATCTTCATCAACATGGCGAAGATTACAAATTCCCATTGCAGCCTGAAATTCGCTCATTTTGGCATTCCCCCCAACATATTCCACCGATTCCGGCCCAGTAATACCAAAGTTTTTAAGATAATACAATATTTGTTGAATATATTCCTCACGATATGAAGCCGCTCCACCTTCAATGGTGTTAAAAACCTTAGTCGCATGAAAACTAAACATTGAGGCGTCTCCGAAATTACCAATTCCTACGCCGTTAACTTTTACTCCGAATGCGTGAGCCGCATCATAAATGACTTTAAGATTGTATTTCTTAGCAATTTTATCAATATCTTCCAGATTACAGATATTCCCATAAACATGAACAGGAATAATTGCAGATGTCTTTTCGGTAATCAGGCTTTCAATCTGCTTAACATCAATGGTATAGTCTTCCTCATTAATATCACAAAATACTGGTACTAAACCATTTCTGATAACCGCATGGGTCGTTGATGCAAATGTATATGGCGTGGTAATAGCCTCACCCTCTAATTCAAGTGCAGCCAGAATACATTCAAGTGCCAGATGGCCATTGGTAAAAAGCGAAACATACGGCACACTCAGATAAGATCTTAAACAAGCGCTGAATTTTTCATGTTTTTCTCCCATATTAGTCAACCAATGACTATCCCATAAGCTTCTAATTTCTTCTATATACTCCTCAAATTCAGGCATTGATGAACGTGTAACATTTATTCTCTTTCCCATATTATAGCTCCATTATTAGAAACAAGTAAGCAATTATATCAGCCGATTATAACTTCATTAAATTTGTGAACTGTTATCCTTTTCCCAGGCAAGCGTCCTCTCTACACGATGTTTTTCAACTGCAGATTTTAAATCCCAGTTTTCAAATAGTCTGTCCCATTCTTTTACGATATCAGGTTTTTCAAGACTTTCTTTTAATATTTTATGAAATTCTTCACGCGGAATCACCTCAGCGCCCATGCTTATTAGGTGATCAGTGGGCCATATCCCCATATCATAAAGGTTGTAGTGTAATTCTTTTAGTCGTAGGGCCAAGGCAATCGTAGCAGCCTTTCCAGCATTACTTACCCTTGAGAATTTTGATTCACTCAAAAAATATGCGCCAAAAGCCACGCCAAAATTTCCAGCAATTAGATTATCATCCTGCCACAATTCAATCGAATGGGCGATTCCTTGCTGATATAATTTATAAGCCACGTCTTTTCTTTCCGGTGTCAGCCATGTCAGTCCCGTTCTTTCTTCCGAGCAAGCATCGACTACTTTTTCAAAAACCTGATCGACTGTAAACCGAAAGGTATTTCTTTCAATAAATCGTCGAGCCCCCTTTGAAATATGGATATTAGGTGGAAATAACACACACCTGCCTTCAGATGTCCACCAGAGAATCGGTTCATCCTTGGAAATCGTCATATCAATCCCATTCTTATATGAGAAGATCATCCGCTCTAGTGATAAATCTCCGCCAATCGCCAGTAGTTCCCCTAATGGTCCCAACCGAACTTCTTTGTTGGCATCTGTGTGAGGAGGGAAATATAGGTCTTCTGTCAAATGATAGGCTTTATTTTGATATAGCATATGCCGCCTATAAAAAGCCTTCATCTTTCCATGAAAAAACTTCTGATCAATCTTTTTCAGCCCACCTATTTTATTTCCCATTTCTAAATCCCCCCGCTGATAGACTTGATATCATAATTTCAGATGACGATGTTTTTTAATAGCAGATTTTAAATCCCAATCTTTAAATATATCTACCCAATCACCTTTAAAACCAGACTCATCGTGACACTTTTTCATTTCCTTCATATAATCTTCACGACAGATTTGTGTCGATCCATATCGCAGCAAATTATCAGTTGGCCAGTCTCCTAAATCCATTGTCCGAAAATTCAGTTCTTTTAACCTAAGTGCCGAAGCTGTCATCGCAACTTTTGACCCGGAATCCCTTCGGGTAAACATGGATTCATTGTAGAAACAAGAACCAATCACAACCCCAAACAAACCACCAATCAATTCATTATTCTGCCACACTTCAACAGAGTGAGCCTTGCCCATCTCATATAACTGAAAAGCGGCTTCTTTTCTTTCTTTCGTCAGCCAGGTTTGACCTTGTCTGTTTTCTGAGCAGGCATTGACAACTTCATAGTAAGCTTTGTCAGCAGTTATGCTGAAATTATCATTTCTGATAAATTTCCTGACATCTGTTGCAATATGTAACTTATCCAGGTATAAAATTAAATAAGTATCCGACGTCCACCAGAGTAATGGCTGACCTTCGTAGGATAAAGGATAAATCCCGTTTTGATAAGCCAAAATAATCCGCTCTGGAGAGAAAGCTCCCCCAATAGCCAGTAATTTGCCATATGGACCCATTTTAAATTTTTCATTCGCCGCTTCATGGGGTGGAAAATACAGGTCTTCCGTCAACTGATATACTTTGTTCCGATATCTAAAATGTCGAGATTAAAATATTTTTAACGTCCCTTTTAAAAAAATCTTATCAATCTTTGATAATAATGACATTAATTTCCCCATTTTCATCACCTTTTATTTTTTTAATTATGTTTCGAATTTTTTCTGCTGTAAAAAATTTCTTTGCCCGTTATTATCAGATAAGTGAAACTCTCCAATTTCATTATCTTTGCCAGTCCAAAATATATAATTATCCCTGCAGAAACTTGTACAATTATCGTTATCAGGGGACTCAAACCCAAAAATGAAAAGACATAAATACCGGCTCCCATTATCATGGACAATAATAATGAAGGTAAAATATCTTTCAGTTGCTCTTTATAACTGTAATTTAAAAGCTTTAAATTAGGATATGCATTGATAAATGAGGCAATCAAACTCGACACTACCATCGCCCAGGCGATTGCATAAATCCCGAAAAACAGGGCTATTACTAACAGCAAGCCATCAACGACTGTTTTAATAATCTCCAGTTTCAAGAAAATGTCGCTGCGTCCCAGAGCATTAATTGCCTGCAAATTTGCCGTATGAATCGGCACTAAAGCTAGACTGGCACAGGCAATCTGCAAAAACGGAACACTAGGAAGCCACTTATCAGTTAATAAAACCTTAACCATAGGTTCAGCAATAATTGCCATCCCCACCATCATTGGGAAAACTAAAAATGAACTGGTCACAATGCTTCTTCTGGCCATCCCTTTTAGCCGCTCCCTGTTTTCCTGCTGCGAGGCCATAGCTGGAAACATCACCGACTGAATCGAACCATTAACATTCTTCACCACTAATTGCGGAAATTGTTGTCCTCTGTTAAAATACCCCAACATTTCCGGACTATACAGTTTTCCGATAACAAAAGTATATATATTGGTATAAAACGTATTAATTAAAGCTGACAGCAGTAATTTCCAACCAAAAGAAAATAAACTCTTAAGACTTTCAAATGAAAAAAGTAGTCTGGGCCGCCATTTTACTGTAAACCACAAAATTAAAGCAATTGTCACCTGATTGGACAATTGCTGAAAAACCAGCGCCCATATTCCCAAGCCCCTATATGCCATGAAAATCCCAACAACTCCAGAAATGATAATTGCCCCTAAACTACTGTAAAACAATTTCTTAAATTCCAGATTTCTGGCCACAATGGCATTTTGGATCGAATTTAAGGCCCCAATAAACAAAGTTAATGACAAGACCCTCATTAACGGTATTATCATTTCATTTTCATAAAAGTCAGCAATTACAGGTACTGTAAAAAACAATATAATATAAATCACTCCAGCAACTACCAGACTTGAATAAAATACCGTTGAAAAATCCGTCTCATCAGCATCTTTTTTTTGAATGAGAGAGGTATTAAAACCATACTGCACAAATACATTGGCCAGTGCTATAAAAACAAGTAAAATTGCCAATACGCCATATTCTTCAGGCAAAAGTAGCCGGGCCAACACAATCTGAACAATAAATTGAATACCCTGTGTTCCTCCACGCTCCATTAATTTCCAGAATAGTGATGTAATGACTTTCGATTTTATCTGTTTATCTTCCATGAATGCTTTTACCATTTCCTGTTTAAGAGTTAGTATCATTATACCCAATTATTTATAAACTAAAAGTAGTCTTCAAAAACTTAATATATAAAAAAAGAAGTTCGCCATATGGTTTATGATAGAATCAACTCATATGCAAAACTTCTTTAGGGTTTATTTTTCTACTGCGCCCAAAATCTGCAGTAGTATTTCATTTTTATTTATGAACCTGAAGCTTTTTAACTAGAAAGGGAAAATGCTCCCTTAAAAATATACTCCATCGCTTCCGTTTTGACAAAGACCGATAAATCTCCTGGTATTTTCCGCGTTTTAACTCATCATATCTTTTTGCATGAATTAATAACTCAAATTCATTTCTACTCTTTGCATTAAGTATTGTATCCTGATAAAGATAGTCTGTGTAACGATCCAACTCGTCAAGCATCTCTGCAATTTCACGATAATGCTTTGTTCGCTTCTCTAAGGTTTTCATTTCCGTTTCAGTCCATGAACCAGCAACACCGACTCGATATGCTGACATCTTTTTCCCAATATAGTAGACCTCTCCTTTTAAGGCTAAATGAATAACCAGTGGATAGTCTCCAGTCGGTGATATTTTATAAAATTCCGGCATATTTCCATCAAAACATTGTCGATAAAAAAGAGAACTTGTTGCAAATAAAGCACCTCCACCAACAATAATTTCTTCGACAGAAAATT
Source organism: Eubacteriaceae bacterium ES3 (assembly GCA_030586155.1). Taxonomy (NCBI): domain Bacteria; kingdom Bacillati; phylum Bacillota; class Clostridia; order Eubacteriales; family Eubacteriaceae; species Eubacteriaceae bacterium ES3. The sequence goes on from CP130741.1 coordinate 2,449,025, forward strand.
TCCGACTTTTTCTAAGTCGCATTGAAACATCTTTTCTTTTTCCAGAAGCATAAACTATATAAGCATCATGAACACATAAACTGCATGCTGGACAAGATTCCATATAGTCATACTGTTGCTGCAGTTTTGTCGGATCAGTCCAAAAATCATCACCTTCACACATAGCAATATATTTACCTTTTGCTCTGCAGGTATTTATTTCGTCAACATCCAAGCCTTGTGAATACTTATTTTCGGTCTGATAAATTGGCTTTATTAAGTCTGGATAACGTTCTTCATATTCTTTGATGATTCTCGCTGTTGCGTCAGTAGAAGCATCATCGTGAATTAAAATCTCAAATTTAAAGTTCGTTTTTTGCATCAGAAAGCTTTCTATAGCGTCAGCTATATATTTTTCATGATTATATGTGATGCAAGCAACACTTACCATTACTTCGTTTTCCAACAATTTCTCCCTCTTATCTTTTAATTAATAATTCACTCTCAAAACTTCTAAATCCAACACTTTAGATCCATTCTTTTAAATAATATAATTTTATCCAAAATCTTATGCAATGTCAATATAGATCATTCTCAGCTTGATAGCTGCAAAAATTGAATAACTCAAAAGGGTTGTCAATTCATATTATTGACAACCCCGAAGTTTTGAAATTAACTTTATGTTTTCCTTAAATATCTGGTAATTTTAACACTCTTTATTGACTTATACAAAGCTCAATGTTCCGATATAAGAACCTGCTGCATTTCCAGAGAAGCTACAGCTTGAATCTACTGTTACACCACTAATGGTTGATGAAGAACCCATTGTTAAGCCATATCTCTGAGTTGCTACTGACTGATTATCGATAAACTGTACATTTCTGAAAGCAATATCTGTCATAACCCCAGTCGAATCATAACTGTCGATTCTTACACCATCCATCGTTGCCGGAGAACCTTGACTGCTGTTTGAAATGACACTGTCTTCAAACACGATATTCTGAACGCCAGAGCTTTGTCTTGAAGTTACCATTGATACGCCGCGCGACCTGTTGTTGGTAATGGTCATATTAGTAAATGATGCATTTGTAAGGTTTCTCGGAATATCAATTCCATAACTGTTGTTTGAAATCACGACACTGTCTGCACTTACATCATTGGCAGTATCCAGTTTTAAACCGACTTCGTTGTTGTCACTTATTTCACTGTTGCTGATTTCAACGCCCTGAACAGTTCCGTTTGTTCCCAGTAACTGAATTCCCATACCCATATTATTATTAGTCTGTACATTGATGATTGTTATTTGTGAAGCTGACTGACCGCCGTTTGGTTCGATATCAATTCCGGCCTGTGGTGCTGTTCCATTTGTGTTACTGAAAACACTGTTGCTGACAGCTACATTGCTGGCGTTTGTAATTGACATTCCCTGTCTTCGGTTATTATCACTGACTACATTATCAACCGTTACTGCGCTTACCGCCGGAGTACCACCCAGGTAAATGCCATCTCCCCAACAGTCAGTAATTGTCATATTGCTGATATCAATTCCACTGGCACCATCCAGAATGGTTACGCCCATTCCCCAGGCACCGGTTGTTCCTAAATGACCGTATCTTTCACCGACAATACTTCCACCAGCGATTGTGATATTATTCTGACCACTGATGCGGATTACTGCATTTGTCGAATTTGAGCTTGGAATGGCTTTTAATACTGCGTTTTCAGCAAGTGTTATGGTTTGTCCTGAGTTTGGTTCTAATGATGTGTTGACATCAATCATGTAGGTTCCGTCGGGAATATAAACGGCTGAGTTGGCATTAAGTGCCGCCTGGATTGCCGATGTGTCATTCGTTACGCCATCACCTTTAGCCCCAAAATCCAATACACTGACGCCACTTCCTGTATCAACTGGTTCACTCTGTTCCGGCACTGTCTCTTCCGGTGTTGTTTCATCCACTACTGGTTCTTCCACTACTATTTCTTCCGGTGTTGTTTCATCCACTACCGGTTCTTCGACTACTACTTCTTCCGGTGTTGTTTCATCCACTACCGGTTCTTCGACTACTGCTTCTTCCGGTGTTGTTTCATCCACTGCTGGTTCTTCTACAGCTGATTCCTCAGGTGTTGTAGTTTCTTCTGGGGAAGCTGTTTCTTCTTCCTCTACCGGATTCCAAATTTCATGCCATTTCGTAGGATTCCAGATCTTACTCCAATCCCATCTATCCCATCTTGACTTCGCCTGTACTGGCGAAGCACTAAATAACATCACTGCAACCAATAAAAGTGCCGATAGCTTTTTCATTTTTTACTCCTTTTCGGTAGCCGGCTGCCATTTTACAGGCCCATGGCTTTGCGTCCCGGTCTTTCGCCCGGTTTGCCATTATCGTGGAATAATCACACACGACATATTAAAAAATTCACAATAAAAAACTTCCTTTCGGTGACTGGCTGCCATTTTACAGGCCCTCTAGTTTTGCGTCCCAACCTTTCGACTGGTTTGCTATTATCGTTGAAAGTTTACTTCTTGACGTAACTATATCATCTGACAATCGCGGCGTCAACATTTTTATCTATTTTTGTTCTTTTTCTTTTTTTAAACCAATATATGTTGTTTATATCTCTACTATGTTTATAATTTGTGGTTTTTAAACCTTTTCAATGCATTCAATTGCCGACTATTCTCCCCCTGTTGAGCTTCAAATCATTGTTCCCGATATCGCTGTTTATTAACCGCGGATTTAAAATCCCAGTCTTTAAATAGCTCGCTCCAGTCACATTCATAACAAGGTGAATTAAGACATTTTTTCATCTCATCTATATGTTCCTCCCGACAAATCTGCGTTGATCCATATCGTCTCAAATTCTCAGTGGGCCACATACCTAAATCCATTATCCTAAAATTCAGTTCTTTTAATCTAAGTGCCAGTGCAGTCATGGCTATTTTCGAACCGCAATCCTTGCGGGTAAACATTGATTCATTGTAAAAACAAGCCCCAACTATAACGCCAAACAAACCTCCAATCAGCTGGTCATCCTGCCACACTTCAACAGAGTGGGCCTTACCCATCTCGAATAGCTTAACGGCAGCTTCTTTTCTTTTATTTGTTATCCATGTTGGCCCTTTTCTGTTTTCAGAGCAGGCATTGACAACTTCAAAATAGGCTCTATCTGCAGTGATTCGAAAATTATCGTTCTTAATAAATTTACAAACCGTTCTTCTGATGTGTAAATCCTCAAGAAATAAAACACAATAGGTATCCGTCGTCCACCATAACAGCGGCTGACCTTCGTAGGACAAAGGATAAATCCCGTTTTTATATGCTAAAATGATTCGTTCCGGGGAGAAATCACCACCAAATGCTAACAATTTACCATTTGGGCCCATTTTAAATTTCTCATTTGCCGCTTCATGGGGCGGAAAATACAGCTCTTCTGTTAATTGATATACTTTTTTTCGATATCTTAGATGCCGAGAATAAAATGTATTCAAATTTCCTTTGAAATATTTTTTATCAATCTTAGAAATTTCTGAAATTAATTTTCCCATTTTTATCCCCCCAGCTTAAAATTTATACAATCTGACTCACTTTATCGCAGTTAACCAAATTCATATCTATTATTAAATACCCCATTATTTCCTTACTATAGCATTTATCAATAATAAAATTATATTTAGACGCATTCTTTGCGAGCCTTTCAGAGCGTTTATATCTTCATTCTAATTTTAAACAACAAAAGGGGTGCCAATTCATTCGATTGACAGCCCTTTTTTTTTAGCTATTAATTTTGTTTACTCCTTTAATATGAGGAGATACTGACACGCTTTATTGACTTATACAAAACTCAATGCTCCAATATAAGATCCTGCTGCGTTACCTGCAAAACTGCAGCTTGAATCAACTGTTACACCGCTAATGGTTGATGAAGAACCCATTGTTAAACCATACCTCTGAGTTGCTACTGACTGATTATCGACAAATTTTACATTTTTAAAGGCTATATTAGACATAACACCAGTCGAATCATAACTGTCAATTCTTACACCATCCATCGTTGCCGGAGAACCTTGACTGCTGTTTGAAATAACACTGTCTCTAAATACAATGTTTTGAACGCCAGAGCTTTGTCTTGAAGTTACCATTGATACGCCGCGTGACCTGTTGTTGGTGATGGTCATATTAGAAAATGATGCATTTATCAGATTTCTCGGAATATCAATTCCATAACTGTTGTTTGAAATCTCGACATAATCAGCACTTACATCACTGGCAGTATCCAGTTTTAAACCGACTTCGTTGTTGTCACTTAACCTACTATTGATAATGTCGACTCCCTGAACACTTCCGTTTGTTCCCAGTAGCTGAATTCCCATACCTTTATTGTTATAAGACTGTACATTGATGATTGTTATTTGTGAAGCTGACTGACCGCCGTTTGGTTCGATATCAATTCCAGCCTGTGGTGCTGTTCCATTGGTGTTACTGAAAACACTGTTGCTGACAGTTACATTACTGGCGTTTGTAATTGACATTCCCTGTCTCCGGTTATTATCACTGACTACATTATCAACCGTTACTGCGCTTACCGCCGGAGTACCACCCAGGTAAATGCCATCTCCCCAACAGTCAGTAATTGTCATATTGCTGATATCAATTCCACTGGCACCATCCAGAATGGTTACGCCCATTCCCCAGGCACCGGTTGTTCCAAAGTGACCGTATCTTTCACCGACAATACTTCCACCTGTGATTGTAATATTATTCTGACCACTGATGCGGATTACTGCATTTGTCGAATTTGAGCTTGGAATGGCTTTTAATACTGCATTTTCAGCAAGCGTAATGGTTTGTCCTGATTGAGGTTTTAACGAGGTGTTGACATCAATCATGTAGGTTCCGTCGGGTATGTAAACGGCTGAGTTGGCATTAAGTGCCGCCTGGATTGCTGATGTGTCATTCGCTACGCCATCACCTTTAGCTCCAAAATCCAATACACTGACGCCGCTTCCTGTATCAACTGGTTCACTCTGTTCTGGTACTGTCTCTTCCGGTATTGTTTCTTCTTGTGTCTGGTCAGTTGACACATTTGTCGAACCGCTATTTCCTAAATTATCACTAGCTGCAGCTTTTTCTTCAATTACAACTTCAATCGCTTCCAGACGCAAGCCTTTTCCTTCTGATCCAGCCATGGCACCATCATATACCCAGCCTTGCTCCCAACCTTCATTCTGGATGTGAGTACGATATTTTACTGAGTAATTCTGAGCTTCTTGTCCAGTCAAACGGATTTCAATACCTTCCAGTCTTAGGCCCTGGCCTTCCGAACCTGAAAAATCTCCATTTGAAGCAAATTCTTCTTCCCAACCAATGTTCTGGATATGAGTGCGGTATTCAATTCCCAGATCTCCGGGAACATCACCTGTCAGTTTAATTTCAATGCCTTCCAATCGCAGGCCTTTTCCTTCTGAACCGGAAAGATCGCCATCATTGACAAAGCCCTGAGCCCATCCTTCGTTCTGAATATGAGTTCGATAAGATACCCCAAAATCGGTTACTTGAGCTGCTGCCACTTTCTCCATCGGCATTGAAAGATTTAGAAAACTGATCATCAAAAATAAAAGACTTAAAAATCCTGCATTAACTTTACTATATTGTTTTAACATCCTTATCCTTTCGGTAGCCGGCTGCCATCTTACAGGCCCTTGGCTTTGCGTCCCGGTCTTTCGCCCGGTTTGCTATTATCGTGGAATAATTTACTCACGATGACTTAAATTTACTATGAAAACTTTTTAAAATTACAAACTGCCATCTTTCAGGCCCTATACCAATCTTTCAACTAATTTACTTTTTAAGGGCTGTCAATTCGAATGATTGACAACCCTTAAGTTTAAAATTAAATGTATGTATCCTCTGTTATCAGGAAATGTTAACACTCTTTATTGACTTATACAAAGCTCAATGTTCCGATATAAGAACCTGCTGCATTTCCAGAGAAGCTACAGCTTGAATCTACTGTTACACCACTAATGGTTGATGAAGACCCCATTGTTAAGCCATATCTCTGAGTTGCTACTGACTGATTATCGATAAACTGTACATTTCTGAAAGCAATATCTGTCATAACGCCAGTCGAATCATAACTGTCAATTCTTACACCATCCATCGTTGCCGGAGAACCTTGACTGCTGTTTGAAATGACACTGTCTTCAAACACGATATTCTGAACGCCAGAGCTTTGTCTTGAAGTTACCATTGATACGCCGCGTGACCTGTTGTTGGTAATGGTCATATTAGTAAATGATGCATTTGTAAGGTTTCTCGGAATATCAATTCCATAACTGTTGTTTGAAATCACGACACTGTCTGCACTTACATCACTGGCAGTATCCAGTTTTAAACCGACTTCGTTGTTGTCACTTATTTCACTGTTGCTGATTTCAACACCCTGAACAGTTCCGTTTGTTCCCAGTAACTGAATTCCCATACCCATATTATTATTAGTCTGTACATTGTTGATTGTTATTTCTGAAGCTGACTGACCGCCGTTTGGTTCGATATCAATTCCGGCCTGTGGTGCTGTTCCATTTGTGTTACTGAAAACACTGTTGCTGACAGCTACATTGCTGGCGTTTGTAATTGACATTCCCTGTCTTCGGTTATTATCACTGACTACATTATCAACCGTTACTGCGCTTACCGCCGGAGTACCACCCAGGTAAATGCCATCTCCCCAACAGTCAGTAATTGTCATATTGCTGATATCAATTCCACTGGCACCATCCAGAATGGTTACGCCCATTCCCCAGGCACCGGTTGTTCCTAAATGACCGTATCTTTCACCGACAATACTTCCACCAGCGATTGTGATATTATTCTGACCACTGATGCGGATTACTGCATTTGTCGAATTTGAGCTTGGAATGGCTTTTAATACTGCGTTTTCAGCAAGTGTTATGGTTTGTCCTGAGTTTGGTTCTAATGATGTGTTGACATCAATCATGTAGGTTCCGTCGGGAATATAAACGGCTGAGTTGGCATTAAGTGCCGCCTGGATTGCCGATGTGTCATTCGTTACGCCATCACCTTTAGCCCCAAAATCCAATACACTGACGCCACTTCCTGTATCAACTGGTTCACTCTGTTCCGGCACTGTCTCTTCCGGTGTTGTTTCATCCACTACTGGTTCTTCCACTACTATTTCTTCCGGTGTTGTTACATCCACTACCGGTTCTTCGACTACCGGATCTTCCACTACCGGTTCTTCGACTACTGCTTCTTCTGTTACAGTTTCCTTGGCTGGTTTATTGGGATTCCAAGTTTTATCTTTAGGTGCTGCATAAACTGATACGCTACTGAACAACATCACTACAATCACTAAAAGTGCAGATAACTTTTTCATTTTTTTACTCCTTTTCGGTAGCCGGCTGCCATCTTACAGGCCCTTGGCTTTGCGTCCCGGTCTTTCGCCCGGTTTGCCATTATCGTGGAATAATCACACACGACATATTAAAAAATTCACAATAAAAAACTTCCTTTCGGTAACTGGCTGCCATTTTACAGGCCCTTTAGTTTTGCGTCCCAGCCTTTCGACTGGTTTGCTATTATCGTTGAAAGTTCACTTCAACATTATATTTAGTTTGCGGTCCGAGTATTAGAAAATCCTTCGCTTCCTTTCGACAACTGGCTGCCATTTTACAGGCCCTTTAGTTTTGCGTCCCAGTCTTTCGACTGGTTTGCTTTTGTCAATACTTCGAATTTTATCGTTTCCGTTCGTTCCTTGACATAACTATATCACCTGACAATACCCAAGTCAATATTTTTATCGATTTTCGTTGTTGTTTCTTATTTTACACACATTAAATTTATTTCATCTCACATATTGCTCTTTTGTTTAATCTTATGTGGATGTTCCAAATATTAATTTATTTTATCTCTATATATGTTAAGAAAACTTTAATTTCCTTTAGATAGCCCTTTTAAAAATCTGAATCTAAACCAGGTTATTTCAAATTTTTCGCGAATCAAGAATAATATTATTCTCTCAAATTTCCCGGACAAAAAATACAAAAAGATCATCTTAACTAAAATCATCCTCGTTTTCTGCTACCTGAGTGTCCAGAAACGAATAATTTTTTAGTAACCTAGATGACCCCGGAAATATGGAATTAAATGCTCAGCAATATCGGTTATAAGTTTTATTTTCTAACAACATCATTGGCAAAAAATATCAAAAATAATCTTCTATATCTGCCTTTTTTCAAAAGATCATAGATACTTTTGAGTCTTCCTCTGGTTATGTAATCCGTTTGCAAAGCCCTTTGAAATTCTTTAGTTTCAATGATGCGTTTCATTTCGTTGAATTTGTATTGAGCATTTTCATTGCTTGAAAACAGCTTTTCGATAGCAATCATGTAATATCTGATAATCATCCCATTAATTTTTTTACCATTAACTCCTTCGTCCAATTCATACTTTTTTGCAAAATACCGCAGCTGCTGATCAAGGATCTGAAAATTTCTCATAAAATCAATATTTGGTCTTCTTTTCAGAGTGGAAACTTCCAGATCGTGGTAATATTCATATAACGGCTTGGACAATACCGATATTCTTTCAACTTTATCAAGAACATCCAACGAAAATTTGAAATCCTCGAGAAGTGACATCTCATTTTCGAAGCTGATTTTATTTTCTTTTATCACTTTAGTTCTAATTACTTTGTTCCAAACCGGACTTAAATAATTATTATCATACAACGTTAAAAAATACGTTTTTAGCTCATTTTTATTAATATTATAACTTTTTTCAACAGACCTGATTACCCTTTTTTTGAGCACTTCTTTCTTATAATAGTCAAAACTCATCCCAAACATCACAATATCAATTGAATAATCTGCCAGGATTTCCATTACCTCTTTGTAAGCATTTGCGTTAAGAATATCATCCGCATCAACAAATGATATGAACTCACCAACCGCGTTTCGAATCCCGGTATTTCTTGCTTCACTTACCCTCAAATTTTTCTGGTGAATAGCCTTTACTCTTGGGTCAAGGGCAGAATACTCATCACATATTTGCGGCGATAAATCTCTTGAGCCGTCATCTACCAAGATCAATTCAAAATTTTTATATGTTTGAGCCAGAATACTGTCGATTGAAATCCGCATTCTTTTTTCCGCATTATATACTGGCATAATTATACTAATTAAAGGCTCCATAAAACCTAACCTCATTCCCAATAGAATTTCTATCTTAGTAACTCAACGTTGTATGAATCAACCAGTTCTAATACCTCATCCTCTTTTTTATGAACTGCGTAAATCCAAATGATCAGGTAAAGAAAGTTTCTATTAAAAAATATTTGATCACTGGCTAAAATAAACATTAGAATAAACCACATGACCCGATATTCATATTGGATATTCCTATAAAGAATAACACATAAATAGATGAAGATTAAAAAACCAATTACACCAAACGAGAACATCATAAATACTACAGAATTCGAATAGTTTCTACCATAGCTTATCCCATTCAAATAAAGCCATTCTGCCAGTCTGTTAAACCCAATTCCAAAAATCCATTCCTTAATCGAAAAATACTGAAAATAATCCAGAGTGCCAAACAACCTGGTATTTTGCAATAAGCTGGAAAGCCCAAGTTTATTTAAGTATTGTTCGGTAAAAACAGCCAGCTGACTGATTATACCCATAGCAATCAGTAAAACGCCTGAGGTAATGATCAGTGAGATTGAATTCTTGATTGCTATGATAACCGGAATAGCAAACAGCAGAACAAAGCCAGTCGTGCTCGTTGATAAAATTGTCCCAATCGCTAAAAATATTGATAACCAATATTCCTTTTTGATAATTGACATTGCATAGACTGGCATAATATAAATAATAAAATGTGCCGGTTCATAGAAAAAAGAATTGGGTCGTCCATTTTCCATCGATGTAAATCCATCTTCAACCTGCGTTAAAAAAGGGATTTTTCCCCAAACCGTAACATCTAAAAGATTATAGGCTAGAAATTGATAGATCAAAAACAAAGTCGCTGCTATACTAACCACTTTACAGGCTTTATATAGTTTTTCCGGTTCAATATAACCCGGACAACACAAAACAATGGCTATAATCGTAAACACAATCATCCCTGCTGTATTATTTAGGGTACTTGTTATTGACAGATATTTTGTGCCTCCAACGAAAAAATTAAGCAGTATAAAAGCTGTCATGACCAGCAACAACTGAATATTTATTTCAACAATCAAATTATCTTTTATAACTTTTATAAAAATAATCAGCATCAAAAATAAATAACCCAAATTAACGAGTGGGATAAACTGATACAGTGCCAACACTGGAACAAGAGCAATAAAAAAATATCGATAATCTTCTATATTAGTATTAATCGCAGTATTCATATCTACACCTTATTCTCAGCGAATATTTTTAAATAATACGCCTGAAGCCATTCCACGCTCGAATGAATGTCATAACCATTATTTTTTATTTCATCCTGCGCGTTTAACCTTACTGCCCTGTTTTTCAAGACTTCATCTGCCCATGTTTCTGGTTCATCCTCCAGTAAAACAAATGTAATCAACTCATCTTTCATCACGATTTCCCTGGTTATAGTATCGGATATCACACACGGCAACCCTGCAGCTTGTGCTTCTACTAGAGTCAGCGGCAACCCTTCAAACAACGAAGGAAATAAAAACACATCAACTGCCTGTAAAAGCTCTGGTACGTCTGATCTCACCCCTGTAAAAATCACCGTCTTCTCTAAACCAAGGTCATTTACTTTTTTTTCGATACTGTTTTTCAGCCCACCATCCCCAATGAGGACCAGGGTGGCGTTCTCCCACTTCAAGTTGATTACCTTAAATATGTCAATTAAAAATGTATGGTTCTTTTGCGGATCGAACCGACCAACATGACCGATCACCAATCTATCAGTCACGTTTAGCTCAGCTCTTTTTGTCTGCCGTATTTCTTCGTTGAACCTGAATTTATCAGTATCAATAGCATTTTTGAGAATATGAAAGTGACATTTATTACCGAACAGCCATTCGCCGGCATCTTTAGAACAGGCAAACAAATCATCAGCGATATATCTTAGCCGATATTGAAGGATATTTTTAGCTATTGAGGAAACACCCGAACCTGACGATGTATTATGGCTGTGAGCAATCGTGTATATACCACGCTTTCTTGCCATTGCCAAATAGATCGATGCTGTACTTCGCACATGACTATGTATTATTTTATAGCTGCTATGTTCAATAAAGAAATCCCGCCATGCTTTTTTATATTTGAAATGATTTTTACCGGTATATTGAGGGACATGATGAATTATGCCTCCTAAAGATTCAATTTCAAGATTATAATCGCATTCTTCTTCAGTGTGAATAACAAAGTCAAACTGAATCTTCGATCGGTCAATTTCGCGATAAAGATTCATTATCATTGTTTCTGCCCCACCTCTATTCAATTTACCAAAAACATGGAGTATTCTCACTGGCTCTTTCATATGTTCCCCCTTATGATTTTCCCTCTATCAACCCCATAATTGACAGCATATGTTTGTTCACTAAATTAACATCATATTTTTCCTGGCATAACTTTCTACCATTTTCTCCCATAGCCTTAGCTTTTTGTGGTTCTTCAATCATTTTTTTCATCGCCAGGCTTAAACTAATTGGATCCCTGGGTTTAACCAGGTATCCATTAACACCATTTTCCACAGCATCTCTACATCCCTGCCAGTCTGTGGTAATTACAGGACGACCCATTGCCATAGATTCAAGTATTGTTCTCGGTAAACCTTCTCCATAATATGATGGCAGTACAAAAATCCTTGCTTCTTTAAGATAGGGAACTACATCCTTAACTTCACCTGGAAATTCGATTGTACCCTCACTAATGTAGGGTTCGAGGTCTTCCTGTCTTATTGCACCGATAGATTTATCATAGCCCCCAAGTAAAATAAAACAGGCTTCTGGATAATCTATTTTTACAATTCGTGCTGCCTCTGCAAAATCAAGGACACCTTTTTCTTTAATAATTCTGGCAATCATCAAAAAGATATTTTCATTGGGTAAACTGGCTACCTGAAAACGTTGTAGATTGACACCTGAGCCATCAACACGCACCGTTTTTTCTTCTGTTGTGTATTTCAGATTAACAAATTTCATTCGATCATCGTCATTCTGAAATATAACTCGATCGCATCCTTTAAAGGCACTTTTATATAATATACCGGTGACCACTCTTAGTAATTTTGACTTCATACTATTGGATGAATACACCCTACCAAGTCCTGTTACCATCGCGTATATTTTTCTGACTCCTGCCCTTTTAGCCGCCAAACTCCCATAAATAACCGGTTTTATCGTAAAAGCAAAAACCACATCCGGTTTTTCCTTAAGAAAAACTTTTTTTAAATTCTGATAGTATTTTAGGTCTCCCCAAATACTTGTATTATCTTTCACCAATGGAACTTCAATAAAATCAGCTCCTAATGCTAAAATATCATCTAAATTATCTTGATTCGGACCGGTTGCAACAACTTCATGTCCTTGTCTGATCATTTCTTTTATTAAATCACCTCTAAAATTAAATATCGCTTTGTTTTTTGGAGAAATCACCATTACTTTCATATCTACACTCCCAGTTAAAATCAGGTCAACTATTTCAAATTATGTCCTTAAGATCCCATCAACTCGTTTACTAACCTATTTTTTCTTTGACAAAAATATATTATTGGTAATATGCTGTAAAAATTCGCGTTCGTCCAATCACTTTTTACGTTTTGAGGCAATTCGTTCAACAATATTAGCCACTTTTTCTTTAATCATTACCGAATTTTCATCAAAAAAAGGGCCCTCTTTATCTCCCAGTGCTTTTTCATAATCTCGTATCTCTGAAACGCCTGATTGAAACAAATCTTTTATTTGACTACGATCATTAATTTTATTTAAATTACAAAAACTTCTCGACAAAATAGCCATTTCTGAACCCAATCTATAATGCTCAGCAATAATCAATTCCGCCGGCAACTCCCCTTCGCCCAATCGAGCAATGCCGCCAAAGCCATAAGCTATCTTCTTATCTCGAAATTTTTCACATAAGCGTTCAACTGTTCCATTTGACAATAATTCAAACATAAAGTCCATTCCGTAACCCAGATGTAAATCATTTAATCCAATATGAATGAAATCAATTCCTTCAATGGATAATATACCCTCCAGGCATTCGACTGCTTCCGGAGTCTCCAAAAGCAGACACGTTTTTGCTCGACCAGCTACGATATCAATAAAAGTCTCTACCTCTCCGGCTGTTTTAAAAAAAGGCAGCATCACAATATCCGCACCATCATTTATGACCTTGTTAATTTCTTCCTCTGATTCTTCATAAATAGGATTGATGCGTACCAGAAGCTTTGACTGGGTTAAAGCCCTCCGAACTTTTTCGACATCATCAATTGAGTGTCTCGAAATTACCGTATCCAAATGACCTTGACGTTCTTCTTTGCCGTTAATTTCCAAATCAATAAACACCCAATCCACGCCAGCAACTTCTGCCACCTTTGCAACCTCTGGATCATTAGTAATATACATCAATTTCAAATTCATTATTTTATACCTTCTCACTCATTTGTTTTATTTGACTTTTTATCTACCGTCTCATGTGTGTTTACATTGTCTTTCATTCTTATGACTTTTGAAATAGTTTTAAAAAATATCAGAAGATCAAAGGTTAATGACATTTTCTCTACATATTCAACACTGAGTTCAATCCGTCTATTCCATTCAACATCTTTTCTACCATTTACCTGTGCCCAACCTGTTACCCCAGGACGAACATCAAACATTCTTTTCTGTTCATCACTATATTCTTCAAAAGGCCAGGGATGATAGGTCAAGGGCGGTCTCGGTCCAATTAAAGACATATCACCTTTTAAAATATTCATAAACTGCGGAAATTCATCAATACTCGTTTTGCGGATAATACGACCAACTTTAGTGACTCTTTTATCGCCTTTTTTTTCATACACGCCGCCTTTTTCAGCGCCCACACACATTGAGCGAAATTTATAAATCTCAAAGACTTTTCCATTTTTTCCCAAACGCTGCTGCTTAAAAATGATTGGTCCCTCTGAGTCAATCCTTATTGCCAGCATGGCAATTAATAAAACCGGACTAAGTAATATTAAACCAAACAGTGCAATCACTATATCACCCATTCGTTTTACAACAGGATACATATTTCCACCTCCATCACGTCTTCAATCCATTACAACATGGTAATAAGTAAAGCCAATCCAACGGCAACCATTGGCAAAAAATACCGATGCACTTCCCAAAATTTTTTCCCCATCATCCATAGAAAAAGGCCGTATCCCCAAACTAGACCAATCATATTGTGCATAATGTCATCCCATTCAAAAAAACCTGTTTTTGTTACTAATTGCAGACATTCCACGGAAATCGAAACAATCAGCCCAAACAGCATAACTGTATTGCGCTCCCTGACCATTTCCTCATGCAAATAGTTTCTGTATGCCCAGGGAACCAAAATTCCTACTGGAACAAACATCAAACAATTTATCAGAACTTCCAGCACAATGTAGAAATCATGGGTAGAATAGATATGTTGATATGACCAGAATAAAAGCAGATTTTTACCAGCTTCTTCATTAGATGAGCGAGCTAAAAACGTAAACAAAAATATCAAATATAAATAGAACCACACTGCCATTCTTCCAACCTTTTCACGGGCTGACCATTTTTCCTTATTAAAAATTAGCAACGTTATGATTAATAAAACGACAATTACTGTTTCAATAATCGTTTTTCGACTTGAAAATATTCCATGCTGTATAAAAAAATTATAATAACGAAGCACTTCTTCCATTAAAATTCCTCAAATAAATATTCTAAATTATAAAATATGACCTACATTTTTCATCATTTTTTAAGTAAAAAAAGCAGCTGTTTGTACTCTCTGCTTACAAATATTGAACCTATAAAAAAAATGCCTAAATAGACGCATTTTACAAAGATAGACAGCAACACTGATTCAATCGAAAACGGATATAAAACAACCCCGGCAATCATCGCCAAAAGCACAAATAGCACTGGAACCAGGTCCTTTATATATGCAATCAACTGATATTTAAATCCAAGTTTTATCAGCATTACTGATGCGGTTATAAAATGAAAGAGATAGGCAGCCGCGACACAGATTGATACCGTTTCAATGCTTCCTCCCACAAAAACCCCAATTAATATAGCGATAACCGTTACACAGGTATTGATCAGGCCGTTTGCAAAGAGTTGTCTGGTATTACCAAGAGACTGAAAAATAGCTCCAGAACTTGAGTTGATCATCTGAGGAACAATTGCAATCGACAAATACTGGAAGCAGCTCACTGAGGCACCCCAGTTCCTGCCATAAAAAATATTTATTATCTCATTGGCTCCAAGGAAACACACCGGTGCTATGTATAATCCAACACAGGCTAACAGATGTACAATTTTCATGTATTTTCTATATATAATATCTAACTGTTGCTGATAATCCGAAAGAACTGGATGCAATACCGGTGAAATAACGCCCGTTAGATTATTTACCGGATACACCATTAGGGTATAGGCTTTATTGTAATATCCTAACTCTGCACTTCCCATAAACTTTCCAATCAGCAAATTATCAAGATTTTTTGAAAAATAATTAATCAGATTAAAAGCAAACTGGTAACTTGAATAATTTATAACTTTTTTTATACTGTCCATATCAATTTTAAAACGAAATCTTGGACGTGTTGTCCCAAAATTCCAAATAAAAGTGAATAATGCCACTAAAATAGCCTGAATTGCCAGGGCATAATAACGGAAGCCCATAAATGCCAGAAAAATACTAATTACCGAAGCGCCTACATAGACCACAACTGTTCTGACGGCAATACTTGCAAACTTCTTTTCCCTGTTCAGAATTCCGTTGGGAACCATATTTAAAGCATTAAATAAAAGAGCAATACTTAACATTTGTCCCAATGAGATAAATACATCATCTTCATAAAAAGATGCAATCGGATAAGCACACAAGATAAACACAAACATCAATACCACTGAAACATAAACAGTAAATGAATAGATATTATTAATATCCTCTTTTGTAAGATCTTTTTTCTGGATAATAGCAGGTCCAAACCCCATATCTGAAAAAGTTGTGAAAAAGGTGGAAAATACAGTAACAACGGCGACAATTCCGTAATCCTCAGGTGATAAAATTCTTGCTAATACAGCGTTCACTAGAAGCGATAAAACTACTTTTGTATACTTTCCGGAAGCATTGATTAATACTGACTTTTTTAATTCCATAGTTTCTCAGTGTTCTCTGCCAACAGTATTTTTGTCTTTAAACTGCTCCACGAAATAATATCCATCCACCAGATATTGTCTTTGCGTAAAATAAAACTCACGATATTTAAACAGTTTGAGCCATGCAAAGAACTTTTTTTCTGTCAAAAGTTTATTTCGAAGATCACACCAAATATTTAAACTTTCTATCAGCTTCCTTTTTTCCGGTTTATAGTATTCTGATTTAAGATACCACTGATTAATCCGAATTGTTCTAACTATTTCATTTACTGTATATAAATAATTATATTTAATTGAGCGTGAAGCATTATTTGCATGTCTCCGGTATTCGATAAAGGTTTGGTCATAAAGAAATAGTTTATCTAACAATGCTGCAACAACCCATAAAACCACATCATGTGGCGTACCTTTTTCCCAGTTTTCTTCAAACATCGGCAATAGATCTTTACGAAAGGCCATTGTACATCCAGGTCGAAGAATTTTATAATAATGCTTATCAAATGTAACTTTACTCACAATTCCCTGACTTTCAGTCTTTACAGACTGCTGATAGATCATCTCTCCACCAGTCTCAGTAAAAGCATGAAAACCAGAAGCCAGCAGCCAAATATCATCATTTTCTTCAAAAGCTCTGGTCATTTTCTCGATTCGTTCCTCGTGCCAGATATCATCCTGATCACAAAGGAAAATAACATCGCCTGTCGCCTTTTTAAGGCCCTGAAAAAAATTCCGTTCCCAGCCCAGATTTGTTTTATTTACTTTTAATTTCCATTTAACCAACTTATGTTCGGCAATATATTTATCGATATAAGAAACAGTCTCATCACTTGATTTATCATCATAAATCAGAACTTCATCTATTTCTCTTGTCTGTTTTCTTATAGAATCCAACATTTCAGGCAAATATCGTCTTCCATTGTATGTCGACATTACAGTTGATACTTTCATTTTTTTCTCCTGTGTTATTTTACCAATAACAATATTTTTATATTTAATACCCTTTAAATGTAAAATTTAAACTATATTTAATTTATTTGACTTGAAATAAGTCTTCTTGCGAATAATTATAATATAATCTGTTCAAATTTCCAACCTGAATAAAAGCTGGAAACTAATATTTAAAAATCAGACCGCATCAGAAAAATTTGATAAAATTAGAATTATTTGTTATTTTTTAAAGAATCGGGTAAAATACAAGAAAGATCTTAGGTTTGTAAAGGTACAAAGGAGACCCAATGAAAGAGACAATAGTAATAGATTTAAAGAAAATTACAGCAGTTTTAATAAAAAAATGGTGGCTGATCCTGATCTTTACGACTATCAGTTTTGGAACTTCCTACCTGGTCGCCGATCGATACCTTACACCCATTTATGAAGCTACTACGGTTTTATTTCTCGGAACAGAAAACACCAGTTTAGCAGACCTTGATTCTTCTCTAATGGACACTGACAGACAACTCATTACCGATTATCAGCATATTGCCCTATCACACTCGGTCATTGATCCTATCATTAGTAATTTAAATCTTCAAATGACGTATGCGGAATTTCTTGAAAATATCTTTATTACTGCCGTTGAAGGTTCACGCTTATTTACAATCAGTTTTCAATCTCCCGATCCCATCATCGCAAACTCTGTCGCGAATTCATTAGCTAATCAACTCTTGCAGTCAATTTCCGCAACTGTCGGAGTTGAGAATATTCAAATCCTTGATTCGGCACCAGTTCCTGACGCTCCAATTTTCCCCAGAATGCTTAACGTTCTAATCTTAGGGACTTCTTTGGGTATTTTGCTTGCACTAGCCATTATAATTTTTGCGTTTCTTTTAGATAATACCGTCAAAAATGAAGATGATGTCGAAAATTTAATTGGAACATCTGTATTAGGAAATATTCCAAAAGTTAAATAATTTTCCTCACTTAAAATAAACGCTCTCCTTTTAATATTCAAAAAACAATAGTCAACTTGTTAAATTTAATATTTGAGGGATAAATCTCTAAAAAGAGGGTAGATAGTAATTAATTAGCTAACTTCAGACGTTCAAACTGGAATATGAAATAAAGGAATTTTACTCGGACTAAACATCATCTGCAATTCATGGAGGTATTATGGAAAACAAAAAGGAACTGCAACTCAAAGATATTTTTCAAACCTTATTTAAAAAATGGTGGCTCGTCCTGCTGCTGATGACAGTAGGATTCGGTTCAGCTTTTGTTATTGCAACTCAAGTCATTACACCTGTTTATGAAGCTGACACCGTTTTATTTATCGGTAAAGAAAATTCCGGTCTGGGTAATGTTGACATTTCATTGGGAACCCTTAATGCCAATAATCAGTTAATCGTTGATTATCAGCAAATCGCCTTAACTCGACTGGTTATCGATCAAGTCATCAACAACACTAATCTGGATATTAGCTATGAAGAATTCCGGGATAGTGTTGTCATTCAAACAGTTGAAGACTCCAGGTTATTTACCGTTGGCTTTATGTATCCTGATCCTGCAATTGCTAAAAGTGTTTCTGACGAGTTAGCTAAACAACTGACTTTAGCGGTTTTCGAAATCGTAGGTGTCGAAAACATCCGGATTATTGATCAAGCCCAAGTTCCTACGGATCCTGTTTCACCAGTTTTATTAAGCTATTTACTTATTGGTACATTAATCGGTTTTTTAATTTCATTGTTCACTATTTTAGTTTTATTTTTAGGTGATGATACGGTTAAAAATGAAGATGATATCGAAAAGCTGCTCGGGGTCACCGTACTAGGGGCTATCCCCGAACTCAGCGAAAAAAGGTAATTTGTGCAATTCAAAATATAAGGTTACAATTCTAATCTCTGCTGAACAGGTCTCGCGTGTACACTTTATCAACAACATCGCTTATTTCATCAGATAAACGGTTTGCAACGATGATGTCAGATATTTCTTTAAACTCTTCCAATGAGCTAATCACCTGCGAATTAAAGAAAGTATCTTCTTTCATGGCGGGCTCGTAAACCACCACATCTATCCCTTTGGCTTTAATCCGCTTCATAACCCCTTGAACAGCCGATTCCCGGAAATTATCTGAATTGGTCTTCATCGTTAACCGATAAATACCAACCGTTTTCGGGGATTTTTGAATAATCATTTCAGCAATATGATCTTTTCGGGTCCGGTTTGCATCAACAATGGCCGACATGATGTTTTGCGGTACATCCGAATAATTTGCAAGCAGCTGCTTTGTATCTTTTGGCAGACAATATCCCCCATAACCAAATGAAGGGTTATTATAATGATCTCCAATTCGCGGGTCCATCGATACCCCTTTAATAATATCATGCGTATTAAGGCCACGCACCTCAGCATAGGAATCCAATTCGTTAAAATAGGCAATTCTCAGGGCCAGATAGGTATTGGCAAAAAGTTTAATAGCCTCTGCTTCTGTGGAATTGGTAAAAAGTACTTCTATTTCTTCCTTTAATGCGCCATCTTTAAGCAAGTTGGCAAAAACTTCGGCTCTTTTGGAATCTTCGCCAACAATGATTCTGGAAGGATAGAGATTATCATAAAGAGCTTTTCCCTCTCTCAGGAATTCAGGTGAGAAAATGACATTTTCCGTTTCAAATTTTTCTCTAATTGTTTTTGTATAGCCTACCGGAACCGTTGATTTTATGATCATCACAGCATCTGAATTAATAGCCAGTACATTAGCAATGACTGCCTCAACTGATCGGGTATTAAAATAGTTTTTCTGTGGATCATAATTAGTCGGTGTGCAAATAATGACATAATCTGCTTCAATATAAGCCTCATAATTATCATAAGTTGCCCTTAAATTCAGTTCTTTTGATGAAAGGTATTCTTCAATTTCCTTATCAATAATCGGCGATTCTCTTCTATTAATCTGTTCAACTCTTTCCCTGATAATGTCGACGGCAATTACTTCGTTATGCTGCGACAGCAGAATCGCATTTGACAGCCCCACATAACCAATTCCTGCGATAGTTATTTTCATAATATGACTCCTTATTGATTTTTGTCATTTCTCAATCAACCTTTGGGGTTAGTTTCTTCGATAAAAAAAGATACCCGAAATCAGATCTGCTCTGTTATTATGTTATAGTAATCCAGATACCATTCAACAAACTTTTTAAGCCCCTCTTCTATCGTGGTATCTGGTTTAAAACCGGTATCTCGTGAAAGATCACTTACCTCAGCATAAGTCCTTAAAACATCACCCGGCTGCATTTCCATAAATATTTTCTGACCCTCTTTCCCTAATGCCTTCTCTAAAGCCGTTATAAAATACATTAACTGAATTGGCTTGTTGTTTCCAATATTGTAAATCTTATAGGGAGCAAAGCTCGTACTGATATCATCAACACTTTCATCCCAGTTTTTATTAGCCACCGGGACTTTCTCGATAAGTCTTTCAATTCCTGTTACTATGTCATCAATGTAAGTAAAGTCTCGTTCCATTTTTCCATTGTTGTAAACTTTGATCGGTCTTCCTGCCAAAATTTCTTTGGTAAAACTAAAATAGGCCATATCTGGCCTGCCATAGGGGCCATACACTGTAAAGAAACGTAACCCTGTTGTTGGAATGCCATAGAGATGGCTGTATGTGTGGGCCATCAGTTCATTAGCTTTCTTCGTAGCCGCATACAAGGATACCGGATGATCCACATTATGAGCAGTGGAAAAAGGAACCCTTTTATTTCCACCATAAACGGAGCTTGATGATGCATACAGCAGATGTTTTACGGGATAGTTTCTGCAGGCTTCCAAAATATTCACAAAACCGACCAGATTTGAATCAACATAGGCATAGGGATTTTCAATCGAATATCGCACACCTGCCTGCGCCGCCAGATTTACCACATATTCTGGCCGACTGTTTTCAAACAATTCATCCAGCGATTCCTTGTCTTTCAGATCAATCTTATGAAAAATAAAATTTTTTTTCTGTTTTAAAATAGCCAGACGATCTTCCTTTAATCCAGTATCATAATAATTATTGAGATTGTCAATCCCAATTACTTCAACGTTTTTTGACAGCAATAAATCAGACAAGTGAAAACCAATAAAACCAGCTGCTCCAGTAATTAATATTTTCATCTCATTCGTCCTTTCACTTAAATAATCTGTCTGTTATTGGGATCACGCAACACTCCAGGATACTTCTGTTACCCACGAACCTTTAAATAAATGGCACCATTGCGATACGTGTTCAACAAAAAACTGCTGGTTTTTTTCGTTCTGAAAAAAACACAGCAAATTTTCATAAACACTATCTTACAATGGCATCAGCATCAATTCCTTCCTGCATAATCAGGTTGATTTGCTAAAAAAAATGACGCTTGCGTTTCTTATAGTCGTAATGGTAATACTCCAAGTTCTTTTTAAACTCTACCTTTGTCAGAATTACCCCCATCAGATTTGCACCAACTTTTTCCAGATTTTTTTTGGCCTCAACCATCATCGTCTTTTTGGTCTCTCCAGCTGCAATAACCAGGAGCACCCCATCGACAACTCGCGAAATAATTAAAGCGTCAGCAAAACTTAATATTGGCGGCGTATCAATCAAAATCAGATCATATTCAGCTCTACAGGCTTCAATAAGTTCCTCAAAATCCTGCGAATTTAATAGTTCTGTTGGAGAAACCTGTTTACTTCCTGCCGTCATGACATGTAAACTAAAATTGCCGATTTTATTGATTGCTGTTTCTATTGGTAAATTATCAACCACAAGGTTTGACAGACCTGTTTTCATTTTATTAATTCCGAAAATTTCACCTATTTTAGGTTGCCTTAAATCACAGTCAATCAGAAGGACTTTTTTCTGAGCCTGAGCAAAAGACGCAGCAAGATTTGAAATTGTAGTACTCTTACCTTCATGTTTACCCGAGCTGGTTATCAGCATCACCTGATTTAATTTCTTTGAGTTTTTAAAATCCAAGTTAGTCCGCAAGAGTTTATAACTTTCTGCAACAAACGAATCTGAATCATAGAGTACAACGAGTTTTGATGTATTCATTCTTTCCTCCTTTAGATAATTCCTTTATTCCCAGTTATCCTGATGCAAATCGGGATCCTGGAATAATGCTTTTATCGTATCCAGATCCTCCTGAGTATAAACTTCATACCAGATGCCGTCAATTAAAGCGCCGCTGGTATTCAAACGATATGTCTCATATGTTATATCAGTATCTCGTGTACCCAGGTTAATATATTCCTGAATTTTAGAGAAATTAGCATTAGTTTCCATTCCATTATTATAATATTTTTCTATCAGCTTATCAATTTCCTGAAGACTGGTTTTAGATAGAGTATCTACAAGAGAAATGATAACTTCCTGCTGTCTGCCAATCCGTCCAAAATCATTGTCTGAATCCCGACGAAAGCGAACGTAGAACAAAGCATCTTCACTGTCTAATATCTGTTCTCCTGCCGCTATTGCTAAAGAACCGTCTTCATAATGAAAATCCTTCTGCACATTCACAAATACCCCGCCCACATCATCAATAATTTTTGAAAAAGTAACAAAATTAGTTTTCACAGAAAAATCAAGCTGGATATCAAGAAAATTCTCAACGGTCTGATCCAGAAGTTCCTGGCCGCCAAAAGCATAGGAATGATTAATCTTATCCAGTCCATATCCAGGTATTTCAACCATGGTATCCCGGGGAATAGAAGCAATCACTGCCACCTTGGTCTGAGGGTTATATTTTACAACCATAATAATGTCCCCTCGAGACACTTCATCTTCTCGTTCATCGGTTCCGTAGAGGCCAAATATTACAGTTTTACGGGTATCAACCTCTTTCAACAGTTCTTCATTATTCTGATTCAATGTATCCAGCAACGAGCCACCAGATGATTCTGCATTAGTATCAGTATTTTGGCTTGCTGACATATTATTCTGATTATACAGATAAAGACCGGCTCCACCAAGGATCACCAGTCCGATGACGGAAAATAGGATAATCCATTTTTTTGACCCATTCATTTCCTCACACCTAATCTATCCTTTCAAAGATCAGAAAAGCATTTTTTCATATTTTTGCTAAAATATCAGGAAAAATTGTAACCTTCTTTTCCAGTAACAATATTCTGATTAAGGGACTCCATATTCTCTCTAATCTTTTCCTGATTGACCTCACGGTTATCCCGATAATTAGGTAGAATTTTCTGCACTTCGAGCAGTAGACGATCGTGATCAGAATCTTTAAGCCAATCTTTTAATCCTTCTACCGAATCCAGGAACTCATTGATATCAATATCGAGGGGATGACCAACACGGATTTTATCATGTGCTGTTCCCTTTAGTCCTTCCTCATCCATCAGAAGCTCTTCATAAAGTTTTTCGCCAGGCCGTAGTCCGATAATTTCAATTTCTATATCTTCGCCCAGTTTAAGTCCTGAAAGTTTAATCATATCAACTGCCAGATCATAAATCTTAACTGGCTTGCCCATATCCAAGACAAAAATTTCACCGCCCTTGGCCATGGCCCCAGACTGCATAACCAGCTGAGTGGCTTCAGGTATTGTCATAAAATAGCGGATAATTTCCCGATGGGTAACAGTGACCGGTCCACCTTCGCGAATCTGTTTTTTAAACAGGGGAACGACAGACCCATTACTGCCCAGAACATTACCAAAACGTACAGCCGTAAACTTGGTCTTACTCTGTTTGTCCATCACCTGAATGTACATTTCACAGATCCGCTTACTGGCCCCCATAATATTGGTGGGATTGACCGCTTTATCTGTGGAAACCATGACAAACCTGCCAACACCGCATTTATGTGCTGCTTCAGCGACATTTCTGGTGCCAAAAACATTATTTTTGATGGCCTCGTTAGGTGAGCGTTCCATCAGCGGAACATGTTTATGCGCCGCCGCATGAAAAATGATGTTGGGCTGTTGCGAATCTATCAAAGAAAATATCGCTTCCCTATCAGTTACCGAAGCAATAACGACATCCAAATTTAGTCTGGAACCATAATCCTGATTCAGCTCATGCTGAATCTCATAGGCGCTGTTTTCATAGATATCAAGGATGATTAGCTTTTTGGGATTAAAACGGGCAATTTGTCGGCACAGTTCCGACCCGATTGAGCCCCCTCCACCGGTGACCAATACTACTTTTCCTTCGATTGAATCAACGACTTCGCGGATATTCAAATTAACGGCTTCGCGGCCCAGTAAATCCTCGATTTCAACATCTCGGATTTTACTCAGTGACACCTGGCCGTCAATAATCTCCTTAATCCCCGGAGTAATCCGTACCTTGGCACTGGTCCGTTTTGCTTCTTCGAGGATCATTCGCAGGGTTCCCTGTCCCACTGTAGGCACTGCTACAATAATTTCATCAATTTCAAAACGATAGGCAACACTGCCAATATCATGGAAGTTTCCGATAACCTTAACACCGGAAATCACCTTGTGAAGATTTTTATCATCCTCGTCAAGAAAACCGATCACATCTCCATAGGTATCTTTGTGATTTCTGATTTCATCGGCGATTAATGATGCTGTTGCGCCACTTCCAATAATTAGAATTTTTTTTTCGAATTGATTCCTGATAAAGAAATGTCTATTTTTGATACTGCGATATAAACGGAAACTGGCTCTAAATACACCAACAAAAACCAGTTCAAACAAGTACATGGTAAAATATATACCATAGAAAAAATCCGCTCCACGATAGATCAGAAAAGCTGTAGTAAATAATGATGATACAGTAACAGCCAAAAATACCTTGACTAACTCTTCCAGTGTTGCATAAGCCCAGATACTCTTATACATCCCAAAGTATCTGTAGACTATAATCTCTCCTATGGTTATAAACAGAACATTATTAAAATAGACTTGCCAGACATCTTCCGGCACAATGCCTTCATAATGAAGAAAAAAGGTCAGCAAGATTGCCCCGTTTATTAAAAGACCATCAGCTAATATCATTAGAAATTCTTTTAGTCGATTATTCATCGCTACTCCTTCGAACAGTTATAAGATCTAACTTCCAATATAAGATTTTATTCTCAAATTCATCTTTTTACCTTAAACATTTAAAATAATCTCCAACGCTTTTGACTGACCATGACGGAATCGATCGGTCTGTTTTCAATAACTGCTCGCGGATTCTCTTTGAATAAGCGAATGGCGGCACATTCTCCAAAACGTCCTTCAATTATCTCGTAGGCCTTCTTCATTTGCGGCGGCCGATACTTAATATCATGGGCGTCTGTCGCAACAATATGAACCCAACCAGTCTTAATCCAGTCGATGCCCTTCTTACGGGTCTTACGTTCAATAAGATATTTAGCAGTCACCTGGGCAAACATACCCGCTTCGATAAATTGGCCAAGCTTTTCCGGACGATCCTCAAAGATCCGATAGCGCTCGATATGTGCCAAAATTATTTTATATCCTTTTTCAAGCAAATTATAGAGAAACGCTTCATGAAACTCATAAAAATGGTAGGTTGGCAGTTCAATTAAAACATAGTCACTGCCTGCCATGGTATTGGCCACCCCAGAAAAAATAGCCTCCACATTTTCTTCGGATAAATGAATCTCATTGCCAAGACGAATCTTCAAACTAATATTTTCTTCCTCCAACACCTGCGACAAAAGTTCAAACTGCTGTCTGGCATTAGTCTGATAATCTATATTATTAACAAAATGAGGTGTTACAATCATTTGTGAAATTCCTTCATCAACAGCTCTTTTTGCCATTTGTCGGGATATCTCAAGATCATTAGCACCATCATCAACTGCTGGTAATAAATGAATATGCGTATCAATCATTAGAATCACTCTCTTTTGATTTATTTATATGCTTATTTACCCACTTCTAAATAAAATATTCTA
Organism: Eubacteriaceae bacterium ES3; assembly: GCA_030586155.1. Lineage (NCBI taxonomy): Bacteria > Bacillati > Bacillota > Clostridia > Eubacteriales > Eubacteriaceae > Eubacteriaceae bacterium ES3. Next base: position 2,475,253 of record CP130741.1, read on the forward strand.
TTAAATATTAGATAAACTTAAAAAACACCCACTTTTGTTTGTAATGTTTAACAAAAGTGGGTCTTCCTAAAAATCTGTTATGCAATTTCCAAACCTATATTAATAGTATTAGCAGCTGCGCCACCATCGTTTGGTGTAATTGTAAAATATACGGTCGTTCCAACATCTCCGACACTTGTTATTTCACCGGTTTCTTCATTAATCACAGTAGATCCTGAATCCACACGGATAAAGGTTACTGTATAATCTGCAGAATCGATTCCTGCTGCTTCGATAAATTCATTTGCAATTGTTAAAATGTTATCGCCGACAGTAAGTTCACCAAATTCGGAACCCGTCATACCTGCATGGCTGACTACATATGAAGCCTTGTAAACCAGGTCCGTTTGAGCTGCAATAATATTAGCCGTAGCAGTCGATACCTGGGCTTGCGTATTATCAACACTGACGACATTTTCGTCCACTACTGCCTGGTAGATCGTCCAGGAAGCTGATGTAAAATCACTTTCTTCAACTGCTGCCAGTGCCATTTCATATTGACTGAGATCAGCTCCATAAACCAGAATCTCTTCCTGCAGGGCAAGCAAAGTTGCTGTATAACCATCAACTACGCCTTGAGAATAGCCCTTCATTGTCGCTGTCGGAACCTCCACAATAGCAATGACTCGGGAATCAGCCTGATAAGCTTCAAATGAAGCTGTCGTGTAATTGCCCTGTTCAATATTCTTGGCGGCACTAAAAGCAGAAAGGTCAGCTGCCGATTCTAATTCCAGCCAAACAGCCTCAATGACTTCTGTGGCATCATCCACTACTTCCTGGGAACTTTCTTTAGAAATCACATCGTATTCCCATTCGCCATCAGAAAGACTTCCATATTCCTCACAGACCGCCACATAAGCATCCCAGGTATCGATGGAATAAGGGGTATAAGTACTGTCTGCACCATAAAGAACATACAATTGAATAGCATCATTAAAAGCAGTTAAATCGGAATAAAACACCAAATCTTTCTGAGCGGCAAGAATATTTGCAGTCGCTGTATCAACTTCTTCCTGAGTATTCTGAGCCGTCATCACATTGGCATCAACCACAGCCTGATAGGCAGTCCATCCTTCTTTTACCTGGTCTTCAGTCACTGCTGCCAGTGCTGCTTCATAGGCTGTCAGATCTGATTTAGAGACAAGATTTTTTTGCGCCTTTAAAATACTGATGGTCGCCACATAGACTTCTTCCTGAGTATTCAATTTAGTCACAGTATTGGCTTCAACCACGTCCTGATAGACAGTCCATGATTCTTCAGTATAATTTTCTTCTGAAACACTGTCCAGAGCTTCCTGATAATCTGTCAGATCGGCATCTTTAGTAATAATAATTTTTATTGCTTCAAGACGAAGGCTTTCTCCTTCAGTCCCAGCCGCTTCACCGTCAACAAACCAGGTTGTTGAGTCATCTTCGTCCATTAACCAGCCTTTATTCTGAACCTGCACATTGTAGCGGAGGCTATAACCAGGCATATTATTTAATTGCAAGGTAATTCGCTCCAGACGTTGGCTTTTACCTTCGCTTCCGGCAGCCTCGCCCATGATGAATGGCCCCTTATCACCTTCATTCTGAACATGAACCCAGGTTTCGATGTTTGCATCCTCCGGAACATCCCCGGTCAATTCCACCTTAATGGCTTCAAGCCGTTTGGACTCCCCTACTGTCCCTGACAATTCCCCGTCAGCCTTCCAGGCCGTTTCCCAGCCCTTATCCTGAATATGGGTTTTATAACGGACTCCCACTGTTTCGGTTGCCTGGCTGACAGGACTTGCTGCCAGGACATTCCCCGACATTAAGACAAGTAGCAAAGTCAACACTGAAACCAGACTTGTAAACTGCTTTTTCATCAGAATTCTCCTTTTTATACCACTTTAAGACATCTCGTCTGCTCCCAAATATGGGAATTTAAGCGATTGTTTTAACTGAATTTTACACTTTCTATCCCCATTTTGCAAGTTAAAAAGAAACCGCCCGAAGGCGGTCTCAGGTCTACTATTAAATTACCGGTGGCGCTTTATCACTTTCTTTTGATGCAGTTAGCAGATCACCTACATCCGTTATCGTCGGATAGACCGTATTAATTGAGGTGTGGGTGGTCACCAATGACTGATTCCCATTATAGTCATAAGCATACAAATGAATGGAGTAGTCTCCCTGCTCATTGTTATGATCAGCATATTCAACCCGACAGGTTACGGTGTTTCCATCCAGGCTTCCGTCGTACCAGATGCGATCATCCTGACCGCCGGCATCTGTCCAGACAGGGATGGTAATTTTTGAAATACCAGTATCAGCATCACTTACTTCTGCTGTTACCGTAAAGCCCTCATCATCTACTTCCGAAACACGGACATTTTCAATTGTCGGCTTTACTGTATCTGTCGAAGCATCAACAAAATCACCAACATAGATATAGCCCTGGAAGCCGCCAACTGAAGTATTATTTTCATTTCCAATAGTATAGGTATAGGAATTAAATATCGGACCGCTCCAGGCAGATTCCGATACCGTTACCTGATCGCCGTTGATGGCTTCAACCACCGCTACATGCCCATAATAACTGCCGTTCCAGCAGATAATTGCACCCAGTTTAGGGGTTGAACCGTAGGCATAAGTTCCTGAAGCCATATTATCAGACCACCAGCCGCCGGCGTCATTCATTGGTAAACCGGGATCATAGCCTAAAATTTCATAGGCGCGTCCATAGGCATAAGCCGTACAATTGGGCAAACCATAGCCGCCTTGATAATAGCGATTGTTGGCATAGAAATATGGGTTGTCTGATGTCGGCTGTGTTAATCGGGGGGTAAAAAACGTTTTTTGCGCTACCGTCGTCTGCACCGCTGTGTCTTCTGTATTACTTTCGTTGGCCAGTACCGCTGACGGTGCAAAGCCAAGCATTAAAACCAGGGCCGTGCCAAGACACAGTCTTTTTAAACCAGTATTCTTCATTTCTCCTCCTGCAATTATGAATGTCATCATCCTTAGATGTATTCTTTTTGTTACAATTAACAAAGGAAAGTTTACAATAAAAATGTATTCTTTGCAAGTTCTTAAAGAATCGACTTGTTTTAATATGGTTTTAAGAGTTTTATGACCAATTTTTGAGCAGTTAATAAGCCCGGTAGTAAGGGAAATTTAAAGGCCACTAAAAAACGACACCTGAAAGTCAGGTGCCGTTTTTATTAATTTTTATTTAAGTATACTAAAAGCTTATTCTATGGATTACTAATAATTGGTAAGTCAGTAAGCGTTATAACTTTAGTTGTTGAACCATCTGAAACAGTAAATGAAATTGTAACTTTTTGGTCAACTAAACCATTTACGATTCCTGAACCATCCACATTTACGTTTGCTGTTGTCGGTGCAGGAGTCAGAGTTACTGTATAACTCGTATTCAATGGGTCAGTATACTTATCATCAATAAGATCTACTGCCAAGTCTAAAAGATTTTCACCCATTACAACCCCTTCTTTATAAGTATCAGCTTCTTGATAAGCCATTACTTGAATCGCTTCGTTTGTTAATCGAGAAGAGACAGTATCAATCGTCCTCTTATCTGAAGCAATAATCAATCCGATTCGTTTCTCTCTTAAGTCTTTTGTCGCATCAATAACTTCTTCATCTGTGTTGTTATCCTGAGTATAAGCATAAATCGGATTATCATAGTAATTGCTCCAGGCATCACTATAGGTATTCCACGATGTTTGTGTGTAATTAGCACTGTTTAATGTATCGTGAATTGCAGCTTCTGCTTCAAATAAATCCCAATTCGCCTGCGTAACTCTTTTCTCCAACTTATCTTTCATACTCTGAATGGTGTCAGCCATTCCCTGAAGTACCGGTGCATCATACTCAATAACCGATTTTGTCAAAGGATAGCGATCAATTGTCGATTGATACTCAGTATAAGAATCAAGGGTAAACATTTCCTGGGTATCATTTCCGTCAAGTTTGATGGCCGCCACGTATGCACTATAGGCATTATATAAAGCTGGTGCAGCTGTTTGATCCGGAAGAATATTATCTAACGCCTCCTGAATTACGCCGGTTGCGATATCAACCGAATTCTGCGAAGAACTCGAGGTAATCTTCGGATCTTTACTCTCATCGTAATCCCATGTTGTTTCATCAAATGCCGCATAATATTCGACCCAATATTCATAGTCAGCCCAGGTGGCAGCGGTAGCATTCTTCTGAATATTCTCGTTTGCAATTTTATCCCGCTGATACAATCCAAGTGTTGTCAGGAAGTTGGATAAATTAGTACTTCGTACCAGATTCTTAGCAGCATTTGTGATATTTACCGTTGCGGTATCAACTTCACTCTGAGTATTGTCTTTGGTTACCAGATTTTTTATGATTACCGCCTGGTAAACAGCCCAGGAAGTTTCTGTATATTCTGATTCCAGTCCATCATAGGCATGAAGCGCATTATTGTAATAAGTCATGTTAGATGCTTTTATTAATCGATCCTGAGCCGCTTTAATTCGCTGAATTGCCACGGCAATTTCAGAGTTAGTATTTTCAGTGGTCATAACATTAGCAGCCAGAACAGCCTGATAAGCTGCCCATGAAGCAGTCGTATAACTATCTGCCATCCCGCTCTTGGATTCAATCAATTCTTCATAAGCAGTGACATCGCCTTTATAAACCAGTTCCAACTGAGCCAAGGTAATTTTTAAAACTGCCTCAGTGATTTCGGCTTGAGAATTATCTTCAGTCATATAATATTTCATCAGAACTTTTCGATAATCGGTCCATGAGTCCACCGTATAATCATCCTGACTAACGCTGTTAATCAGGGTGGTAAACTCTGTAATATCTCCTCTTTCAATGAGTTTTAGATAGGCCAGTTTAATTTTAGACATTGCTGAATTAATATCCGTCTGATTGTCATCGGTGGTCATATAATTTGATGTCACCACTTTCTGGAAAGCTGTCCAGGAATCGGAAGTCCACTGGTTCTGAGTACTGTTATATGAATCCAACAAGGCATTATACTCAGTCAGATCACCTGCCAGTTCCAATTTAAGCTGGGCAGCGGCAATTTTAACAATAGCCGAATCAATAGCAGATTGACCACTAGCTTCGGTTACAATATTGGCTTTGACCACTTTCTGATAGGTTGCCCAGGATTTAGGTGTGTAGTCTTCTTCAATGACCTGATCCAGGATATCCAGGTATTCTGAAAGATCACCCAGACCAACCAGCTTTAACTGCGCTTTAAGAATGGTTTCTGCCGCTTTGTCAACATCAGACTGAGGGCTGTCTTTGGTTACATAATTTTTATCTACCACTTTCTGATAGGCGGTCCAGGAATCAGTGGTACAGGAGTACTTGTCAACATTATCAAGAACTGCATAATAAGCAGAAAGATCACTGCCTTTAACCAGCCCTTTTTGAGCTTCTTCGATGGCCAGGATAGCTTCTTCGATATCACTCTGGGTATCATTTTCCGTCACGCCGTATTCTTCAATTGCCGCCTGGTATTTTCCCCATGAAATGGTTGTATAATCCTCTTGTTCAACCGCCTTTAAAAGGGCATTATAGGCTGAGAAATCAAATTTTCGAACCAGTTTGTTCTGAGCGGTTTTAATATTTTCTACCGCCTTATCGACTTGAGTCTGGGTATTACTTAAATCCACCTGATTACTGTTGACTGACTGCTGATAGAAAAACCATGACAATGCCGTATAATTGTCTTCGCGAACCGATGCCAGGAGTTCCAGATATTCAGTTAAATTAACCTTTCCTTCAAGCAGTTTCTGCGCTTCCAGAATATTTACCGTCGCTTCATCAATCTCTGACTGAGTATTGGACTGATCCACATAATTACGATTTACTATTGTCTGATAGGCAGACCATGAATCAGGTGTATAATTTTCCTCTGTTACTTTTGCCAGAGCTTCTTTATACTTTTTCATATTCATTCCCTTGACCAGATTTTTCTGGGCTGACACAATAGTCTCCGTTGCCAGATCAATCAGCTCTTCATCGTCGTCTTCAGTCATTGCATAGGCCGTTACAACCCGTTTATAGGTTTTCCAGGAGTCAATGGTGTAATCATCCTCATCAACATTGGAGAGAGCTTCCAGATATGCAGCATAAGCCTCATTAACTTTAATCAGCTCAATTCTGATCCCTTCAAGACGAAGTCCCATCCCGGTGGTACCGGCTACCTCACCGCTTCTAAACCAGTCTGTGGTATCATACTCATCCCTAAGCCAGCCATAATTCTCCACCTGTACGTTATACGCCAGGGTATAGGCCGGAAGATTTTTAAGTACCAGTCTGATTCGTTCCAGACGCAGCCCTTCCCCCGACGTTCCGGCATCCTGGCCCATCGTAAAAGGACCTTTGTCGCCGTAATTCTGGACATGGACATAAGTCTGTATTTCTGCATCGCTGGGATAATTGCCTGTCAATTCAATTCTCAGGGCTTCCAGCCGTTTACCTTGCCCCACGGTTCCTGACAGTACCCCATCTTCTTTCCATTCACTTTCCCAACCATAATCCTGAATATGAGTCTTATATTCAACTCCAACTGTCGAAGCAGTTTCAAGGGTCTCACTGGCTGCCCAGACACCGCTGGACATAACCATTGAAAGACTTAATACGCCGGACATCAGTATGGCAATTTTCTTCTTCATCTTCTTTCTCCTTCCTGCTACTTTTCAACGCTATTGCATATTCCTAATTAATTTCCATAAACCTCTCGATAAACCTCAAGATTTTCGATGGCAATTAAAACATCATTTTCATCATACCAGTATATTTTTTCATTCCAGGTTTTTTCCTGGGAAATTCCTACAAAATTATTACTGCTATCCTTCACTGCTACCGGGTAATAAAACAATAATCCGGTGGGCAGCGTTCCATTTATTTGATCATCCAAAGCTACTTTTGCATCATCAATCAGAACCTGTGTAGCACCCTCCGGTTTTAAAACCAGCAGATCCACATATACATAATTGGGGTCACCGCCCAAATCAACATTTGGTTCCTGGTCAGTCGGCCAGGCAATAGAGTCAGAAAAACTGATTGTTGCCCTTCCATCTACACCCGCATCAGCAGCAACTGTCACGCCATCAACTGTTGTATTATAAGTTGTAATACGACTAGCCGGAACCAGCGTCTCAACGGGGATGACCGTCAGGTTAAATGAAGTTGCCTCATTGCCATGATCAAGCATATCCAGAAGAGCCCCAGCCGGTACATTGAAGGTAAATGTTCCTAATAATGCCGCAGTTCCATTTGAACCGCCTGGTGTAATGATTATGGTTTTTCCGCTGGTATCATTAGTATCCAGACTAATGGTCCCATAAACCACATTTGTCCCGTTAAAATAAACTGTCGGGTCGGTGCCCAGCTTGACTTTCTCATTCATGACAACGGAAATTGACTTGGTTAAAGTATTTTGTTCAAGGGTCAGGCTCAGAGTCTCGCCGGAGGCTTGTACCTCGCTGTCATCATCAAGAACTGCTGTTAAGGCCGTCATATAGGGCTCAGTTTCAGCATCCGTTACCGTCACCAGACAGGACGCTGTTTTTTGACCATCTGTTGTCGTTGCGATTATATAAGTCCGACCTTCCGATACCGGTGTCACTTTGCCGGCAGTTACGGTTGCCACTGAAGTATCCTGGGAAGACCAACTAACCGTCTTAATCGTTGCATTTGTCGGCAAAACAGTCGTTGTCAGAGAACCGGTCGCTCCACCAGTTGTTAAAGCCATAGTTGATGCTGATAATGACACTGATGTCACCGCTACTGTGGGAACAGTCAGCTCAATCGCGTTGGAGGCTTGTCCTCCGGATAAAGCAGATTGTCCGGCCTGAATAGAAATCGTTCCCGGCACGGCTGTCCCAATAAAACTGATTGTCACCTGAGAGGATAAATCCCTGGTTATAGTGTTTAAGGCCAGTCCAGTCGTTCCGGTTGAGATCGTCCAGTATGAATTTAAGTTAGCTGTTGTTGTAAAAGTGTCATTTGTCAGAGTTAACACAACTTTTGGATCGACTGTTCCACTGACGATTGTACTTGAAGCCGCTGAAATGGTCGGTTCGGTCTGATTGGTAATCACCACCGACATCGAACCGCTAATTCGAGAGCCGTCTTTAGCTGTGGCATAAACAGTTACTGTACCATTCTTGACAGCGGTAAGTAAGCCACTGCTGCTGATGGTTGCTTCACCGGTAGAATTCACCACTGACCAGGTTACGTCCTGATTGTCAGCATCTTCCGGCTCAAGCTCTGCGAGCATCTGCAGTGTCCCACCATCCGTTTTGATGGTACTTGCTCCATTATAACCGGAAACTGAAATCGCTTCAACCATGACCGGAACATCAATATCGACGTTATCATCAAGAATCAGGGTATCCGGCGCTTTTTCAAAACTGACATCTCTGGCTGTCACCTCTGCCCATTCAATATCTCCCAGACCATAAAAAGTGACTTCCGGCCCGTTCACATACAAGTCTGAAATGGTCGCGTTGTCTTCAACCGTAATCATACTGCCTAAACCCAGCGGTTTGACAATTAATTCATCAATTACTGATGAACCGGCTATCGTCAAATCCACATCAATGCCTTCAAGGGTTACACTGGTAAAATTTCCTTCTAAAATCACTGAATCTTCGCTGGCATCTTCAGCAATAACCACTTCCAGCCCATCCAGGGTGGTTACCACCCGAACCGAGCCTGAAGCTGTTCTTTGAATAATGATATCGTTATAATCACCGCCGTTGATATGAATGCTGTTGTCGCCGCCACCGCGAATGTAGGTTTCGCCGTAAACTACCACATTCTCCAATGTACAGTCGCCGCTGCCAACTCCTTCACCAATGATCAGATTGCCTTTGATGACCATATTCTTAAGTATAATGTCCTCTTCATCAATTATCACATTTCCCGCTATTACCTGTGGTGAACTGCTCGATGAAGAACCATAGGTCCCTTCCTCGTCATAAACCGTCGCCTCGCTTAAGCTTTCCAGATTATCAAGGGCCTGGGTGATTTTCTCGACTGCTTTTGTTACTTCAGAAGCCGTATTTCTCTGTGTTACAGCATAGGTTTCCATTGTCGTCTGAAGAAGGTCCCAGGAATAGTCAGTATACTGATAGGATTTTAAACTATCTATTTCTTCCAACAACGCATCATATTCTTCCAGGTCGGCATCATCCTTAACCAGTTTAATCTGAATCCCTTCCAGCCGCAGACTTTTTCCTACGGTCCCCGAAGTTTCTCCATCTGTCGACCAGGTTTGCTCCCAGCCCAGATTCTGGATATGGGTACGATATTCCAGATGATAGCCAGGGCAGTCAACCAGACGGATTTGAATAGCTTCCAGCCGATAACCCAGGCCCGTCGTTCCCGAGGTTTCTGCATCTGTTGTCCAGCTTTGCTCCCAGCCCAGATTCTGCACCTGAGTCCGGTATTCAATGGAGGCGCCCTCTGGTATGTTACCAGTTAACTTTATCTGAATTCCTTCCAGCCGCAGGCCTTTGCCAAATGTACCGGAAGTATTTCCGTCAGTGATCCAGTCCCATTCCCAACCAATATTCTGTATGTGGGTATGATAGTCAACCTGAAAATCAGATATGCTGTTTGTTTTTAATAACGGACTTTCTTCCGCTGAAACGGTTGAGGAAAAAAACAACAGACCGAGTAATAGACCTGTTATAAGACTGAATTTTTTTATCATATTTTTCTCGCTTTCTGATCTTTTTTAAGGCTTTATTAAGTCAACGTTCTAATCAATTAATTTATTGCATAAGCTATCAAATTTTTTTATTTTTTCTAGCTTCTATAGTGTTCTATCGGCTTTTTTACAGAAATCTTTAGCCATTTCACATAAATCAAAAGCCGCCAAATCGGCGGCTTAAAGATTCATTAAGTTGATTTATTAATATATCTAATGGCAACTTCTGCTAAGCTTCTATGAAAGCATTTTCCATTGACCCGGTCGGCATCTCACCAGCCGGCAAAACGACTATTTCTATCCCCTCAAGACGATAGCCATAGCCAGAGGTTCCCGAATCGGCGCCATTTTTGGCCCATCCCATCCAACCAACATTTTGGGCATGAACCCGATAGTAAACATCAAACAGTTCGGCATCTTCACCCACCAGATCTATCCGGATAGCTTCAAGCCGCAAACCCTCGTCCTGTGAACCGCTCATTTGCCCGTTATAGACATAATCCTGCCAGCCGTAATTTTCTACATGCGTGGAGTAGGCAATACCCAGATCATAATCCGATCCTCCAAGATTAATCTCAATGCCCTCCAGTCGCAGACCTTCACCCGAGGTACCACTGGTTTCACCATTGGAAACATAATTCTGCCAGCCATAATTTTGCACATGGGTATGGTAAAAGACATCTGGAGCTTCTAAGCCAACCGGATCAGCAGGATCTTCGGGATCTGTCGGTTTAGCTTGAGTGACCAGTTCCAAAGCCTTGTCTAGCTGAATCAGGCCATATCCATAATAATTATCTTTGCCGGTTTGTCCCAAGTCAAGGGCTGTTTCTTTTAAAGTTGATTCGACTTCCGTAGCAGTTAAACTACTGTCAGCTGCCAGAAGAAGCGCACAGGCTCCGGCAACAATCGGTGAAGAAAAGGAAGTCCCATCAACATCTTCTGTAGCATAGCCACCTGACTGATCAGTTGTGACAAGTCCAACACCTGGTGCCACCAAATCGACTTTATCGTTATACTGGGAAAAATAGGCAATCTGCTGATTGCTGTCTGTTGCACCAACAGAGATAACGCCATCGTATGATGCCGGATAGGAATATTGGCCGGCTTCACGACCATCCCCTTCATTCCCTGAAGAAGCCACCAGTATTTTTCCTTTTGAAAGGGCATAGTTGATAGCCATCAGTTCTGTAGCATTAGCACCATAACCGCCATAGCTCATATTAATCACATCAATATCCGCTCGATCGGCCGCATCCATCAGGGCAGCCGCAATTGTCGCATTTGAATAACTGCCATCGCCAATGCAGAATGGCGCAACTTTCACATTAGCCGTCCCGGCTACACCAGCAGTCCCAATCCCATTATTTGCAGTTGCCACAACAAAACCACTGACCGCAGTTCCATGACCTTCTTCCCAGTCGCGATCAACCACCTGGGTAGAGCCGGAAAGATAATCGTAGCCCTCAACAATTCTCCCCAGCAGATCCGGGTGTTGGGTATTAAGGCCGGTATCCAGTACAGCTACTACTACCGCCTCTTCATTCTCTACCTGATCCCAAACCAAATCCTGACCAATTCCGGTAAACTGCCAAGCCTGACCATTCTGAATGTAGGGATCATCAGGCAATGAAGATTTTTCGTAAAGCTGATTGAGGTCCGCCGCCAATACATTGGGCTGGCTTCTTAATTCGGCCAGAAAGGCATCAATATCCACATCTTCTGCCACTTCGATGACATCGACCCGGCTGGATACTGATTCTCCCCCAATTATTTCACTGTTTGATAAATCAAGGGTCCCAATATTATCTTCCTGTTTTTCATTATAGATCACAACTACCTGACGGCCGGTCGCATCCAGAACATCGACCGTTTCCAGCTGGTCCAGGCTGTTAACCTGCAGGGTTTCCTCTGCCATTACCGAAAGGGGTAAGGACAGCAATATGAGTATCAGCGACATGGTCACTGCAAAGCTTTTTTTAAACACGGTTTGATCTCCTTTAGTTTTTATCTTAAAAATATAGACTTACTCCAGTATAACATATTTATTATAAGCCCTGTCCTGATCAAAAGCAAGCGAATCCCCATAATAAAAAAACCTTTAAGTCTACTATTAAACCCCCGAAAAAGCTGGGGTCTTTGCTTTCTTGTTTTCAATAAATGAATAGGCTATAATAGAAGAAAACGTGCAAAGGAAATAATACCATGAGTAATGAATTTAAAGGAAAAATTGATGATCTGGTTTTAATGATATCCGAAAGCTATGATAAAGAGGATCGAATTGCTCCCTATGAACAAGGCTATATTCCCAATCGTTCGGTTATTATCGAAACCACAAAACTGTTAAGACAACTGGTCTTTCCCAGCTATTTTTCGAACACCCATTTCCGCAAGGAAATACAGGACTACCATATCAGTGAACTGGCTGTTTCCATTACTGAAAAAATGACGGAGCAGATCACCCTGACACTAAAACATAACTCCTGCATTAATAAGGGTGGTGACATTTCTGATTGTCAGGCTGTTGCAGAAAATCTCTGCTGTACTTTCATGAAAAAAATACCGGAAATCCGCGAATTTCTGGCTACCGATGTTCAGGCTGCTTTTGACGGTGACCCAGCGGCTCAAAGTAAAGATGAAGTCATCTTTTGTTATCCGGGCGTTTTCGCCATTTCCATCCACCGTCTGGCCCACGAGCTCTATAAATTATCGGTCCCGATGATTCCCCGAATTATGAGTGAATACGCCCACAATATTACGGGAATCGATATTCATCCTGGTGCCACCATTGGCAAATACTTTTTTATCGATCACGGAACTGGTGTCGTAATCGGTGAAACAGCCCTCATTGGCGAACGGGTAAAAATCTATCAGGGTGTTACTCTGGGCGCCCTGTCAACCAGAGGCGGACAAAAGTTGCGTGGCGTCAGACGTCACCCCTGTCTTGAAGATGAAGTGACCGTTTATTCCGGCGCATCAATCCTCGGTGGCGATACAGTGGTCGGAAAAGGGGTCGTTATCGGCAGTAATGTCTTTATCACCAAGTCAGTTCCCGAAGGAACCAAGGTCAGTATTAAAAACATGGAACTTCATTTTTCCGGCGGCAAACCCAGTAAAGATGTCAAAGATGATTCCATTAACTGGGATATCTAAAAAAAGACCCGCTTCAGCGAAGCGGGTCTTACTCTATTTGGGCAAGATTATTCCTTTGCCGGAAATCAGGCCTGAAAAGCTTCTTCCTGATGCAGATAAGACCTTGTATCAGGCCAGGCAGAAGGGTCGAAAACGGGTTCCTTTCGTGGACTGGGTTCATCCGTTTCTGCTTTTAACCGCTGATAATGGTCGCGGGCTCCGGACTGTGAAGAGATCCTGACTTTTTCCAGCAGCTCATAATTTGCATCTACAACTTCTAAAATTGCCGGATCTAACTTGTTTTCATTTTTCAGTTCGTTAAATATTTCTTTGACAGCGACCTGACTCATTCCTTTTCGGTAAGGCCTGTTTTCAGTTAAGGCTGTAAAAATATCAGCAATGGCTAAAATTCTCGCTTCATAACTGAGCTGGTCGCCGCTTAATTTAAAAGGGTAACCGCTGCCGTCCATTTTTTCGTGATGTAAAGCGGCAATAGCGGTAATTTCCTGCATCCCGTTCACCCGATCCAATAAAATATAGGTTTCATAAACATGGGCTTTAACCAGAGAAAATTCTTTTTCTGTCAACCGATCCGGCTTTTCCAGAACTTCATTGGAAATCGCCAGTTTACCCAAATCATGAAGGTAGCCGGCAATTTTAATTTTCTGGCAGGTATCATCATTTAATCCGCATAATTTTCCAATTTCAGCACCGACACAGGCAACTCCCACACTATGGACTGCGGTAAAAGGACTTCTAAAATCGATAACCCGAGAAAACAGGCGGGAAATATCCAGCAACCCCTCCAGATCAATCTGAATCTTTGAGAAATCAGTAAACTTGCGGTAAAGATTGTTGCCCTTCATGATCGATTCCAGATCGAACCAGAAATAGTCAAAATGTCTGATTTGGGCAAAAGCCTCAACAAATGCCGGATTAAATTTCCGGCCAGATGCCCGTTTGATCTTTTCATAAATAGCATCACCCTGATTGATGAGATCCTCAGTTGGATTAATTGATGTGGATATTCGGTCCGCCAGATGAATTAAATGACTTTCAAGGGGCACTGCTTCACCATTAAAGAAAATACCGCTGCCGTTATCCCAATCAACATGATGGAATTTGATGATTTCAGCAATCTCCGTCAGGTTTGTATTTTCTTTAAGCAGCTGCCAGCCAATCCGAGCGTGCCGATGGGGATGAATGGCATCGAATTTCAGGACATCAATTCGTTCCTGCAAGCTCAAACCACCGATATCATGTAAAATCCCAGCCATTCCTATGGTATTCAGGCTCTCCTTGGAGAAGCCCATCTGCTCACCCAGACAACAGGCAATAAAGCCAACCTGATGCTGATGATGATTGAGTCTTGGGCTGACCAGATCTGTAGCCTTAGACAATTCAAGTAACAGTTCAAACAATTCGACCATGTATAACATCTCTTTTCCTGTAAAAATTTCAAGTTTAATCTAATATAATATTCTAGCATGACTGTCCGTTAGTCTCAAGCTTAACTAAAGAGTTTATTAAATCAAATCGCCACAAATAATGTGGTAATAAAATTTAGGAGAATCATTTTGGCTAATACTACTCTACTAGGATTGGCAGACCTGGTGTCGGGAATCATCACCACTATTCTGAAATTTTATGTATTGAATCAGTTTACCATTTCAACAATCACCTTTACAGGTTTTGTTCCTCCTTTATTTCTTAAAAGCCTTTAAAAGCTCTCCCCGCTAATGCTATAATAAGTTAAATTACCAAAATAGTGATTGTCCATTCGTACTATCACAAGAGAGGATTGTCATGAAAGAAATAACCAGGAATCTGAAAGATCAGTATCAAACTATCCGGGCAAATACTATCCATCAAGTGTTTATTCTGGCCATAATTATTATTACCCTCACTTTCTTTCCTGCTATCTTATTATCTATTTATCCTTTGTCTTATAAACTCTTGTTGTTGGGTGTCAATGTTGGGACAGCACTTATCTCAACTTTGGGACTGGTCATCATCAAGAAAAAAATCTCTGACCAGAGTTTGCGCCTACGCATCTATCTGATTATTTCACTTATCTATATTATAATGTTGACAATTCTGCCAACAGAAAAATATCTGACCACCAACGGCCTGGCAGTTTATACCATGACCGTGGTCATTTTTCTTAGCCTGAATAAACGCTATCTCTATATTGCCGGTTTTCTCACCCTGGGCTTCATCACTTATTACGGCATACTTGGGGTAGGCCAATTTGTCGCGCTGGGCCTAGGTTATCTTTTCTCCAATTTCGGAATGTACCTGCTGATGCTTATTACCCTGGTCAAGGGAATTGACATGTACGCCCAATTCGAAGAATTATACCAGCTTCAACTGTTGAAAATGAACGACCTCCATCTCAGTCTGCGCCATTTAAATGAAGAAATCATCAGCACCGACCAGGAATTAAAGCACAGCCTGATTCATGACAGTCTTACTGGAGCCCTGAACTGGCGGGGATTCGCTGACGCTCTGGAACAACGGATTGCTGTTGACAAAAACACTGATTTCTATGTTGTCCTCTTTGATCTGGACAATTTTATGTATATCAACAATTCATTCGGCTACAATACCGGCGACCAGATTATTATCAAACTGGTCAATCAGCTGATGAGTAAACATGACTTATTTGAATATGTCTCACGGTCTGACGGCGATACCCTGATGTTTATCGTTAATCATTCGATTGCTAAAAAAGTTGTCCTTTGTCAGCTGGAACAGATTTTCAAGTCGATTAAAATCGGTGAAATGGAGTTTAGAATAAAGGCCAGCATCGGCATCTCTGAAGCTTACGAGAATGCCCGAACTATTGACTTGATTCGCAATGCTGAAATGGCCATGCATAAGGTAAAAGATGAAGGAAAAGGAAATTATGCCGACCATGACGATGCTTACATTCAGATGATCGACCGACAATATAAAATTTCCAGTATAATGAGTGAAGCCATCGAAAAAGGGGAGTTTTATAATCTCTACCAGCCAAAGGTTGGTCTGAACAATAATTCGGTGGACGGTTTTGAGGCCTTAGTCCGCTGGAATTCCCAGGAACTGGGAACTATTTATCCTGATGAATTTATCCGGGTAGCAGAGCAATCCGGCCAGATAATCGAACTGGGTCAGGTCATTATGAAAAATGCTATGATTTTTGCCAAAAACGCTTCTCAGATTGATGCCTCGATCGTGGTCTCGATCAATATTTCGGCACGGCAGCTGCTGGAAGAATCTTTTCTTGTCAGAACCCAAAAAACAATTAAAGATACTGATGTAGCGGTAAATAACATTGCCTTCGAAATTACCGAAACTGCCTATATTGAAAACCTTGATAATGCCAAACGGGTAATGGAGCGGATTAAGGGCTTGGGGATTCCCATCTATCTGGACGATTTTGGCACCGGCTATTCTTCTTTAAGCTATCTGCACAAACTGCCCATTGATGTTTTAAAAATTGACAAATCTTTTGTCGACACCATCGGCAACTCCGAGCAGTCCAGAGAACTACTTGTCTCTGTTATCATGCTGGCCAAGTCTTTAAAACTTTCCAGCTGCGCGGAAGGGGTGGAAACATTTGAACAGCTAAAGATCTTAAAGGGATACGGCTGCGAATATGTCCAGGGTTATTACTTTGATAAGCCGCTTGCTGAAGATGAAGCAATAAAGAGGCTGGGATTTAAATACTGAGCTATAAAAGACAGAGGCAATCCGATCTCTTTCGGCTCGAGTTACCTCTGTCTTTTAACTTCACACCCGCCCCAACTCAATAAGTTAATTGACATGCGCTAAAGTTAAAATTGCCTGCCACCGTTTTATTAAAAACCTGTCGCCTTGTATCCTTAAACATTTTTTTCCATCTGACCAAGTTTGTAATATCCGTTTTGACAGATAAGCAGCCCTTCCAGCTCCATATCTGACAGTAACTGCAGCAGAGTGACTTCAGTAAAACCCAGTTTTTCAGCAAGCTGCAGAACCTTCTTAGGACAATCATCAAGCAGATTTACAATTTTTTCTTCATTAGCCGTCAGCTTCTTAGCAACACTATTTTTTGCCATATAATCTGCACAATCAGAATCAAATGAGAAAGGTCTTGATCTGTTAATTGCCTGGGTTCAAAATAAAGTTCTGCCGTTTTTTGCAGCAGCAGATTGCTCCCAAGACCACGAGAATCATAAATCTCATGAGGAGGCACCAGAATTTTGCGTTTCAAATCTGCAGCAATACTGGCAGTATACAAAGTGCCGCTTTTTGCTCAGGCTTCAACAATTAAAATCTGCTTGCAGAAACTGGCGATCTGCTCATTGCGTTTGAGGAAAAATTTGCATTTAGTGCCTGAGTAATAAATTTCTTCTTAACTTCTGTTAGCGTTCGTTGTCTGGATCCAGTTAAAATTGCGGAATAAGCCGTATCGTCAGCGCATTCCTTTAAAATTTTATCCAGTGATTTTGAGTGACTAACTTTTATTGGAGCGGAAGCAGGTATACATGGCATTTTGGGAGCCAATTGAAGCTCCAAATCAAAATCGGATTCGATCTTATATTCATTCATAAAAATATCGTATTCCTTAAGCGCAATATACCGATCCTCAGAAAAAATATTCAAGATAAAATCGATAGACGTGAGTCCCAGTGGTTCGTTTTTTCGATAGGCACTGTCGCTGCTCCAGGGATATTCACTTACTTTTCGTCACATTTTTGCCACAACCGGATTCTGATGAATGTAACGAAGGAGGGCTAAAAGGTAAGCATCGTCTTTCACCAGATAACCTCGATAGCGATTTCAAAGACATGTCCAGTCCGCTTGTTTTTCAGATTATAGTATCGGGCAAAACGAAAATTAATACGATGCATAATCTCTGAAATTGAAGCGGATGACTCCCTTTTAATGATAAGGTGATAATGATTGCCCATGATTACATAGCCCAGGCATTCAAAACCCAGTTCCAGCTGATAGGCGCGAATCAGATCAAGCAGCTCGGCCTTATCTTCTTTTTTCTCGAATATATAAATACGATTATTACCGCGCTGTATCAAATGATAAATACCACCTGGGTAATCGATTATAGGTTTCCGGCTCAACTAATCATCTCTTTCTGATATTCAGTTTACCAGAACATGGCAACGCTTTCAACCAAAAATAGATAGGATTTAATAAATATTAATTTGATTGCATATCATCGCAATTTTCACTTTTTAAAAAGCGATCCGAACCCTCCAGAGCTCGAATCGCCTCTTATTATTCTTTTCTCAATCCCGCATCGCATCACCCCAATAAGTTAAGACAGGCCTGGCACCGTATTCTGCTAACAGGCTATGCTCTTTTCATATAAAAACTCTGGATCAAGATCTGCTTGATTACACCATTCAATACTATCAAAACTAACACGTACAGTATTGAATTTATCCAAATTCCTTAATTCTTGAAAAATACCCTTACCCAAATATGGACTAACATCAAATATTCGCTTTTCGTCATTTTCAAAAGTTAAAAGAAGCTTATAATCATTTAAAGGTTCTACCTCTATAACTGCTAAGTACATCATTCGACCTCCTATTTTAATGGATCAATTTTATATGGAAGCTCACTGTTCATAGCCAATATCCAATCGGCAAGTAGTTCTTCCTGTCTTAACTCAGCCCAAGCCAAAACAAGCTTAAGTTGTTTTTTGGGCAAATTCCCTTCCTTTAATTCACACGTTTTAATATCAATAATGGCCTTGAACTCCCCATAATACGCATGAAAATGCGGCGGATTATGTTCTTCTGGCGCACAAAACATTCGAATAATAATTCCATAAAACATACTAATTGTCGGCATTTTTTAGTCCTTTCATGTTCAAATTATTTTCTCATTTCTCTTTAGAATCATCATAACCAATAGTTTACGATATTTATCAACTTGAATATGAAGTAAAACATTTATGTCTTTTTGTCTTTATTTTATCACCTCAACTCCTTAATAGCAATGACATCACAATAGAATAATAATTTCATTTATGTGTTTGTGTCCACTGTGCCACCCGAAACCTTGTTCTTACGAGTGTGATTTCATCCATATAATATACCTCAGCTAGAGTTTTTCAAGGCACTTAAAAACTCGAAAAACTATTACTTGAAAAACTCTTATTCGGGAGTATTATCTCATGGATTATTTTTGAATGTAAGGCACCCTGTTATCAAGCGTTTACTTTTAGACAAAAGAAAAGACGCTCCGAACCTTCTCGAGCTCGAATCGCCTCTTATTATTCTTTTCTCAGTCCCGCTCCCATCAACTCAATAAGTTAAGTCAGGCCTGGCACCGTATTCTAAGGGACGGTTCTTTTGTGTTCTATGTTATTTGCTAACATTCTTACCACCAACAAATTATCTTCACCAATGATTGAATACGATTTTAATTTCTGCTAAACTGAAGTATATTAATTATCGATTAAAGAATGAAAGGCAGAAATATTATGGCCTCAATTGTAAAAAGTTTTGGACTTTCCGGTGTAGATGCCTATCCTGTTGATGTGGAGGTTAAAGCCATTAATGGATTGCCGATGATTTCTATCGTTGGTTTGGGCGACACTGCCGTCAAAGAAGCCAGAGAACGTGTAGAAGCGGCCATTTGTGACGGGCACTTCACATTTCCACAGAAAAAGGTGGTCATCAATCTTGCCCCCAGTGATATGAAGAAAAGCGGCTCTCATTTTGACCTGGCAATTGCGCTGGGGATTCTTATTGAAACCAAACAAATCTCTATTTTAAGACCAAATCCCTTTGCATTAATAGGAGAATTGTCTCTAAATTCAAAACTGCGTGCTTGCAGTGGAATTCTTCCGATGATGATAGCAGCACGCAATGCTGGAATTACAGATATTATTGTACCCGCTAAAAACCTCCCAGAAGCAAGTCTGGTTACTGGTTTAAACATTTACGGTTTTGACAATTTACAAGACGTCGTGGATTTTCTGGAGGAAAGAAAGCCTTACCAGGATATTATTCCCGGTTTTAAAGCTTCACAAGCGACAGAGCCATCTGATCATGTTGATTTTTCCGATATTGCCGGTCAGGAAGGTTTGATCGAATATCTTGTTGTAGCCGCTGCCGGCGGCCATAATCTGCTGATGATCGGTTCACCCGGCTGCGGAAAATCGATGATCGCCAAACGAATCCCAACAATTTTACCGGAAATGAGCGAATCCGAAGCCCTGGAGGTGACAACCATTTACAGCGTTGCCGGATTGATCAATGATGACAGCGGCCTGGTAAGAAAACGACCCTATCGCGCACCCCACCACAATGCGTCTACCAATGCCTTAATTGGTGGCGGCAGAAATGCCACACCCGGTGAAATTTCTTTGGCCCATAACACAAGGGGACGGTTCCCTCATAACACAAGGGGACGGTTCCCTTGTGTTCACAGCTTTCGAATTATTCCAAAACTTACACCTGTCAAACGTACAATCTGTCTAATGGACATTCCTTGTTGCTTACAGCTCAGAATTATCTGATCCCTTGATTCCTGCCCCATATTCTGAATTTCTGTCGGGCTGACAACCGATGCTAGTTTCTTGATGAATATGCTGGCTTCATTGTCTTTCCAGCGTATTTTTTCATCATCATCCAGTACATTGTCTTCGACCTTTCCTATACTGAATTCCTTAAATAGAATAACTGCTCGCTCCGGATTTTTAGAAAAGATTTTCAAGGCTGTTTGTGTTTGACAAAAACCTTTCTCTCCCAGATACTCATTATAACTGCACCACGGATATTGCTCCAAATTTTTTGTAATACCCGCTTTTAGCGGATTTTGGTGAATATATTTAATTACAGTCAGAAAATAATTATCATCCTGAACTTCTTCACTTTTAAACCGATCCTGATATAAGTGTCCCCGTCGATTGTATTTCCAATTATACCAGTAGACATAACTTGCTCCGATACGTTTGAAAACAGTTCCCAGTTCTTCGCTGCCTTCTTTGATCAACAAATGGATATGGTTGCTCATTAAACAATAAGCATAAATCTCAATTCCGCTTTTCTCCTTTTGCTCTTTCAAAACTTCCAGATATTGCTGACAGTCTTCGTCATCCTCAAAGATGATCTGTCGATTTATGCCTCTAATCAAGATATGGTAAATACCAGTGCTGCTTTTAATACGCGCTTTTCTTGGCATTTTATCACCTCTCATCTATTCTATCAGCACTCTTATTTATAGTCAACACAAAAGAACCGTCCCCTTGTGTCCCTCTTTATAGTCAACACAAAAGAACCGTCCCCTTGTGTTCCATGGCACTGTATCTCTATGCGATCCGATCATATTCCATAATTGTCAATTCGCTCGCTAAAATTTCTGCTTTATCCATCAGTTCATCAAGTTTTTCTGCAACAGAAGCAGAAAACAAAATTTCACCACACTGCTCACATTTATAACAAGGTACATTTTTGACAATAATCATGCAATTCTTCAAGTCCGCAAAGTAGGTTGTAACTGAACTTTCCATTTCACCACTTTTACAACTTAAACATTTCATTTTGATCTTTCCTTTCTAGTCTTTAAATCTGCTTCCCATTTATCTTTATCTGGATAATATGCTGTAACAATTTTTGCTGTTTCACCATTACTTGCAATTACTACATGAATAGATACATCAAATGAAGTCATTCCAAGAATCAAACAACTCGGAGTTGGAAAATCATTTGGATAATCTTCTATGATCTCTCCTGTCATTACCGCTTCTCTGATATTACTAGGACGGATGTTTCGCTGCTTACAGCGTTCAATTACATGTTGTGTTAAAAAAACTAGATCTTGCTTGTAAAGAACTCTTAATTTTTCAATATTCATTTTTTCCATTTCATCCTTATGTAAATACTGTAATATTAATAGTATTACTGCAAAAATATATGACTTTTACTTTATTACATTATAAATGATTTCCCCAAAAAAGAAAAGACGATCCAAACCCTTTCGAGCACGAATCGCCTTCTATTATTCTTATTCTTTTCTCAGTCCCGCTCCCCATCAACCCAATAAGTTAAGTTAATATGCTTAGTCAGGCCTGGCACTGTATCTTAATATCGGCAGAATACTCACCTAGTACGCGAACACAGAAGAACAGTCCCCTTGTGTCCTGTCTCAAGCAAGACTAAGCAGCGTTATGATGAAAATCGATAACAGATATTTCACCAGCTAGTGATTTTGCCGCATTTACGATGTTTTCAAGCACTTCCATAGTTTCATCACTAAAATACTTTTCACCACACTGTTCACATTCTTCGCAAGGAACGTTCTTTATAATGATAATACAATTTTTATAATTTACAACGTGTGACGTGATGCTATTAATTAAATCACCTTTACAATAAAAACACATCTTCATGATTTTCTCCTTGTTTTATAGTCTGCTTCAAATTTATTAAGGTTTGGATAATATGCCGTTATAATAAAAATGTAATCACCATCAGATCCAGCTACAACATGTATTGATTTTCCATCATTGCGTAAACCTAAAATCAGGCAACTGGGGTTGGGATAATCTTCAGGATAACTTTCAATAATTTCACCTGATGATATGCAGTTAATGACATCAAGCCGACTGATATCACGTTCCTGAATTCTTTGGGCCACATGTGCTGTCCACTTTATTTTTCGTTCAAATACTTTTACTCTTAAATCTTCGATTTCCATGTTATCTCCGCAGCTTAACAATTCCGAAAGTCTTATTGATTTCAACCTGTATATTATAACTATTATATCTGATTTCCCCAAAAAAGAAAAGACGTTCCGCTCCCTCTAGAGCTCGAATCGTCTCTTATTTTTCTTTTCTCAGTCCCGCTACCCATCATCTCAATATGTTAAGTCAGGCCTGGCACCATATCTTTGCATCAGCACTCAAAAATTTTCCTGCCAAATTTACCATTCTTTTTAAACCAGTCCCAACGCAAGCGAACACAGAAGAACCGTCCCCTTGTGTCCACCAGGGCTGGATTACCGTAATGAGCCTGAAGAGCTGGAAGCGCTGATGCCATGGTCTGAACAGATCCAGTTAGATTTTAAAATGTAAATCAATTTTTCCAGAATCGGTTAGCTGTCGCTACCGGTTCTGTTGTTTTTTGCGACACCCTATAGTTGAGCGCTTACTTAATATCGGCAGAATACTTACCTAGTACGTGAACACAGAAGAACCGTCCCCTTGTGTTTCATATTCGTTTGCCGGATCTCTTTAGCGCCTTTGAAGCTGCCCGTATTCAGGGGAAGTATCATCATCTTCTCAATCAGTATAAAAAATGTTCTCTGATGATTCTGGATGAGTTTCTACTGGTCCCAACTACAGATACTGAGCAGCGGGATCTTCTGGAACTTGTGGAATGTCGTTGTGATCAGGCATCCATTATTATCTGTTCACAGCTAACTGCCGAAGGCTGGCATGAACGTTTAGGTGGTGGTGCGCTGGCTGATTCAATTCTTGACCGCATTGTTCCATCTGCTTATTCAATGATTATTGATGGCGATGTTTCAATGCGCTGGCGAAAACGAACCATTAAATAATTCAACTACCAGGGAGCTATCTCTAGTGGCTCCCTCTTTCGGAGCACTGGCTCTCGATAAAAGATTACCTGGCTCTATCACAGGAGATTGGTTGGCTCTGTCGCTTCATAATATACACCCGCTACCCATCATCTCAATAAGTTAAGTCAGGCCTGGCACCATATCTTTGCATCAGCACTCAAAAATTTTCCTGCCAAATTTACCATTCTTTTTAAACCAGTCCCAACGCAAGCGAACACAGAAGAACCGTCCCCTTGTGTCCTCATCATCTCAATAAGTTAAGTCAGGCCTGGCACCGTATATTTACATCAGCAGTCAAAAATTTTCCTGCCAAATTTACCATTCTTTTTCAACCAGTCCCAACGCAAGCGAACACAGAAGAACCGTCCCCTTGTGTCTATCCTTCTGAAATTTTAACCAGTCAGATTCCTTACTCTTTTCCAACCAAAAAAGAAAAGACGATCCGAACCCTCTCGAGTTCGAATCGCCTCTATTTTCTCTGTTACTTCACTCTCAACCCAACTCAATGAGTTAAGTTAATAAGTTAAGTCAGGCCTGGCACCGTATCTGTTGATTAGTTGACGACTACGCCAAATACTCTAGATACGCCGTCTGCTGTAATGGTTACTGTGAAGCTATCTCCAACTTCTGCATTACCAATAGCTAATGTTCCAGTACCATTTCCAGTAATTGCCATATCACCTGCGTCATCTGCATCAACAATGTCAGATACTGTATAGTATACAGGTGAATCTGAACCATCTGCAAATGTTACATTAGATGAATCTGTTGTGAAATCTAAATCTTCACCATAATTATCTTCTGAATCAGTTGTAGAAATTAAAGCCGCAATGTCATCTGCATCAAATGTACCTGCTGCTAAATCATATCCACCACTTACTACAGAAGATCCCATTACAATTGTGCTTACAACAGGTTCAACTTTAGAAATTGTAAGTGACTGTGTATACTGTTCACCACTTGCATTGATTGTAACAATTATAGTGGCTGAGGCTTCTGTAGCATCTGTTGCGTAACTAATTACAGAAGCAGCTCCTGTTTCTACAACACCAATTGATGTTGAGTTAGTTCCTGCTGCAGCAACCAATCCAGATTGTCCAGTAATTAAAACATTATAGTTTGCTGCAGGTACTACTACTTCAGTACCATTAGATGTAACACCGTATACTGTTAATGATTCATTATATTTTGCACTTCCTGCAGTTGCAGCAACTAATGAATCATCATAGATTGTTCCAACTGTAGACAATGTGTAAGAATCAAATTCGCTTGTAGCTGCAACACGAATGCTTGTTGTGTATTCACTATCAGTAACACCATTAATTTCAAATGTTACATCAGTAGTTCCTTTTGCTTGACCATAAACTGTTAAGGTATCACCGTTAACGAGCGAATCTGTGGCTGCACCAGCATCATCTGTATCAGCAATAGTAACATCATCAATAGTAACATCAATTTGTGCACCACTAGTAGTAGGATCCATTACACGATCAAATTGGTCAACAACGATTACTTCATCAAAGTCAAGTGTGCTTGTACCATCAACTGTTGGGTTTAATGTTACATCATCTAAACCTGAAATTGTTGTTGGTGTAGCAGCTTCTTCTACAGTAACTGTTAAAATTGTTACTTCACCAGTTGGTGTCGTAGCTGTCAAAGTAACTTTTCCGCCATCATCATCAGCGTCAGTTACATCTAATGTTAAAATTAATTCAACTTCACCAGTTGAAGCATTCTTCTTGAATACAGCATCTGTAGAACCAGCATCTGCTAAATCAGTGAAAGTGAATCCAAAGTTAACAGCATTTAACAGAGTTGTGGATGACACAGCTTCTCCATCTAAATCATAAGCTTCATATGGAATAACGACATCTTCACCAGCAACCGCTAGGTCAGGCTGTTCCAGTGTCAGTACATCAACTTGTGTTGCAGGAGCAACGGTTAATGTAACTGCTGATTTTGCACCATTGTATAACGAAATCACTGTTAATTTAGCTGTTCCATCTGTCATAGACGCTGCATCAAGTTTCATTAATGTTTCGTCTACATCATCATCATTGATATCCATATCATAGAAGAAGTCAGGATCATCAGCTCTTACAACGTCTAATACAGAAGAATCTGTAGTAGAAACAACAACTGCGGTTGCACTATTTAATGTAGCGGCTTCAAGTTTTGTACCGTACTGATCATATGCATCTACAACCACATAAAAATCTTCTGCTGTGTTATCAGCTGAAAGTTCATAACCATCTTCATTGTAAACTTCTCCCAGTGTAATTTCAGCAACTGCAGCTGAATCTGAGCAAGTTAATTTCTGTGAAGCAGAAACGCCAGTACCGCTATCAACAAGAGTCAATACTGTAGTATCACCAATTTCTAATGTTCCCTCTGGAATTGTAACAATACCAGTTGCAGCTGTTGCAGTAGGTGCACCTGCTCCACTTGAAGCATTTGGTACAATTGTAGAAACTTTAGATGTCATGTTTTCACCGTACTGATTATAAACAGCATATCCAACAGAATATTCACTTGTTGTTGAATTAAACACTGCGATATCTGATGCAATTGTAATTTCAGTAACTGTTTCTGCTAATGTATCAACTGATGCTGTTAAAGTATCATCAGCTAAATTATCAACATTTACAGTATAAGTAGCTTCTGTTAATTTTGATGCTAATGCAAGTGTTGCAACTGTTGCATCGTCATTCCATGTTACAGTTGAAACGCCAATGCTTGTAGCTGTCCCTTTAATAACACTAAATGAAGCTACATCTGTATCAACTGGCATGTTGAATGTTACAGTCAATTGTTTTAAACCTGTAGCTTCTAAGCTAGAAATACTTGGTACCATTACAAGTGCATCCATAGCAGCGTTAATAGCCGCTGTAGCATCATCAACTTCAGTCTGAGTATTGTCTTCAGTTACTTCAACCGCTAAAGCAGCTTCAAGCTCAGCCCAAGTTTCAGCAGTATAATCAGCTGAATCTAAAGCATTAGCAGCTTCTACAGCAGCTTCATAAGCAGTCATGTCAGCTTTAGTCTGTACGATCTGAACTTTAAGGGCTTCCAGACGTAAACCTTCACCAACAGTACCTAACTGAGCTCCATCCATATACCAAGATCCGTCAGCAGGCATATCACCTTTGTTCTGAACATGTCCCTGATATTCTACAGAGTAACCTTCGTAATCAGCACCGTTGTCATCAACTAATTTGATTTCAACAGATTCAATACGCTGAGCTTTACCGGTGGTTCCGCCAAGTGCGCCATCTTCAACCCACTCTAACCAACCTTCGTTCTGAACATGAACTCGGTACATGATGTGCATGTCAGCAGGAGCATCCATTAATTCGATATAGAAAGCTTCCAGTCTTAAACTTTGTCCTCTTGTACCTAATTCTTCTGGTCCTGTAACCCAATCAACGTCACCTTTGTTTTCTACGTGTCCTTTGTACTGAACACCAACAGCAGTGGCTTCAGTTGTTGCTGTGTCATTCGAAAATAATCCCAGGAATGAATCCCATGCAGATGTTTTTTCTGCTGCGAATACACTCGATGAGAATACCATCGAAAGCGTCAACATTACTGTTAAAATACTTGCAGTAATTTTCTTCACACTTAAATCCTCCGTTCGTGAATTTTATTTTGTTGTGTTTCCAGAAAAAAGCGATCTTTATGATATACTCACGCTTAGTTCCGAAAAATGTATACTCTTCTTAAATGGCTCCGCAAACGCTCTCTGCCTCCTTTCCTTTCTATTGCTTACAAAGGTAAACCTCAGCTTGCAACATCCTCTGCCCAAAAGGTTGGAAAGTTTGCAAGATTACCCATTGCGTGACCATAAAAGATTAAGAGCATTCTCATTAAGAATTTTACACCTTCTTATAGAAATTTGCAATCATTAATTCAGAATTACCCGATTTTTTTATTTACAAACTTTACAATTGAAGTCAATTGAATTTAACTTAAAACCAATTAGTAACGGTTTTGCAACTAAAAATTTCAGCAATTGCTAATTTCCCGATTTTAGCCGGTTAAGGCGAGGCACTAAATCCTAATTACAATTGGTTAACGATAGAGTTTTACTTTTTATCGCAACCTTTTTTAATTTTTTTAAATTTCTTTTTCCTCAGTCGGTGAAACTGTCGTTTCTTCCATAGGGCTTTCTTCTTCAGACAGGTCTGACAGCTCTTCTTCCGCCAGTTCCCGGCCGTTATCCTGGTCTTGAACTTCATCCGGATCTTTTGCCGCCTCGTCCTTATCGTGGGACTGACTGATCTTATCAGGCGGATCTTCTAAATCAACCTGTTCTTCTTCCTCAAGGGACTGCTTGTTTTTATCCTCACTGCCAGCTACTTCTTTTGGTGTTTCATCAGCTATTTCGCCGCTTCCACCAACCGTCTCTTCGGTGTTCTCTTCATCACTCGCAAGGCCATCAAGGCTTTGGTCAGCATCGCTGCTTGGATCTTCTTTGGAAGTGGCAGCATTTTCTACAACAAGATCATCGGAATTTTCATCTGCTTCCTCTGCGTCTTCGACTTCGACCGCACCGGTTTCTTTTGAGCTTTCGAGACTATTCTTGACCTTGTCCGCCTCTTCCGTTTTAATAACCGAGCTTAAGTCGATATTTTTCTCATCCGACACTTGAATCAGCTGGTCCATGGACATGGCTGCCAGTGCTTCCAGCTCCAGAGACTCGTCAGCCTGATTCATCACCGTAATGACATTCATTTTACCGGTGGTCACATTCAGACTCTCAGCCAGCTCCTCTTCCGCTGTATCGATTTTGTCATAGGTCTGATTGAGGATGGTGGGGCTTATGGCTTCCGCATCGGCGGTTTTTTCGATGGTCTCGCTGACTGATGCGACCAGCTGGTCAGCCTTTGCCACATCGCTGTTCTTGACCGAGACCAGAATAGTTTTATCGGCTTCATTTAAATAGCCGTATTCGATCAGGCCATTGACAATGGTATTGACCGATTCATTAAGATCGGCCTGCTTAAAATCTTTACCGGCAATCACTTTTTCCCCCAATGCATTTAGGGGCCTGACTGACAGCACTTTGTTCTGACGGTTGGTTATGATTTCCACACTCTGATTAACATCCAGCCCGATCACCGAATCGGCCATCTTAAACTGGGCAAACCAGCCGGAATAAACCACTACCCCAACCAGAAAGCTTGCCGCTACCGCTGATATTGGTTTTAGATTAATGCATTTCTTCTTTCTCGGCATGGTAATCCAGTCGTGTTTGTCCATCTTTTCGACCGGCATGGCAGAAAGGGCTTTAAAATCCAAGAGCGGGGCCTGGTTAACAGCCCGGGAAAGCGCGCCTTCCATCTCAATTTTTTTCATCGTTTCACCCCCTTTTCCAACAGGTGTTTTTTAAGTTTTTTAAGACCCCGATGATATTTGGATAAAACAGTGGAAATAGGCAGATTAAGGTTCTCGGCGAGCTCCCGGTGGGTAAAACCGGAAATGGCATGGAGAAGAATAACTTCTCTTTCCTCTTCGTTTAGAATCTTAAGGGCGGTCTGTAATACCAGCCGGTCCTCGGGATCGGTGACGTAGGAAAAATTTAAATCATTCTCTATTTCATTAACCTGTCCGTTCTCGTTTTTTGTCTGCTTGCGGATTCGACTTATCGTTAAGTTCCTGGCGATGGTAAAGACCCAGGCCATGGGTTTGCCCATGGGCTTATAGAGGTGGGCCGCCGCCCGCACCTTTAAATAGGTATCCTGGAGCAGATCCAGAGCTTCATCGTGGTTTTTGATAATCGACAGGATAAAGGCATACAGGGTACGCTCAGTCTGTCGATAGAAGGTTTCAAAGGCCTCCATATCATTTTCTGCAATTTTTAAAAACAGGCCTTCGTCAAGTTCACTGGTTGGCTCTGTCTCCGGTGGTACCACCATGGTCAGAAAAAGATTCATTCAGATTTTGTCCTCCATATATTAGTAACGTCCAGGGGGGACGTTTTATTGCACTGGTGCAAAATAAAAAGTTTGGGTCGTTGGGGACACAGAGGACACAGGGGGACGGTTCTTTTGTGTTATCTTTATTTGTTTTATATGTTAACACAATAAGAACCGTCCCCCTGTGTCTCGGGTATTATGCAATTCCCCTTTGTAATACCCTATATTATAACCTAAGTACTAAAGGAAGATAAAGGATTTAAAGAAATTTCTCATTTTTTTAAGTTTTTTTGTCACATTTTCTGTCACAGGTCTATCTATTGGCATAACCGGTTAAAAAACATTAAGGAGGCCAACATGGCAATTACTAAGGAAAACTTAAGCAGCAAATTATCAATCCGCTCCAATTTCGGTAACGTTGACGGCAAAGATATGGGACACAGGGGGACGGTTCCTTTGTGTTATCTTTATTTGTTTTATATGTTAACACAATAAGAACCGTCCCCCTGTGTCCTATATTTTACTCTTGCGATAATTATGAATTTCCGTTATAATAATTAATGATATCAGTTCTTTGCGTTATGACTATTTGTGAGTTAAGTGTGGCGATTTTCAGATCGTTCGTGACGCAATCCGGTTAACCCGAATTTTCATAACAGGAGGAAAACTATGTATGATACCCTGACGCTTATAAAAAGCGCGCGTTCACAGGACAGCCAGTCCAGGCTGTTACTGATCAGACAGTATACACCCCTTTTATATTCTATGGGGCAAAAGTATAACCTTAATAATCTCCCTCCCGAAGATCTGATTTCTGAGGGGATTGTGGTTCTTTTAATGACCATAAATGATTATGACCCGTCATTAAAGGTTCCTTTCGGCGCCTATCTTAAAAAACAATTATTCTATCACTGGGTCGAAAAGGCCAAGAAATTTCGCTATACCTCTTCCCTGGATGAAATAAAGCCTGATTCCGAGGGCCTCACCCTGCTTGAAAGCCTGTGTGACCCTGACCTGCTAATTGAAAGCCGTTACAGCACCCAGGAGCTGTTAAAAACCCTGAGCGAGCTGCTAAAAAAACTCCGGCCCCGTCAGGTCTGGCTTTTAAACGAGGTTTATGCCAGAGGCAGAAGCTTAAATGAACTGGCCCAAGAAGCCGGCTGTTCGGCCAATGCCCTGTCGCAGATGCACCGCCGTCTGCTTAAACAGCTGAGAGCGGAGCTTTGTGATGCCGGCTTTTCCCATCGTCCCAACTGATTCTTTGCAAAAAAATAACCGGCTATTAAACCGATCTAAAGATAATTAATCACCTGAGTACCGACAATTGGCTTTTCAGTAGTCTGCCTCGGGGCGAACAGTTGCTAGAAAATCTTAAATATTTGCACATGCAAATTTAGCAACTGTACGAAACCGCGCGCAGACTACGAAATTCAATTGGTCGGTACGGAGTAGGAATAAGTTCTAAACCGGTACTACAACCGGTTATTTTTTTATACCTGGCTTTTTTTAAAGAAGCCCCAGAGTAAGCTTGTTCTTTTAGGTTTCAGCTCAACCATATAAGGTTCTGGCAGATGAATTGCTTCGTTAACCAGTAGGCGTTTGGGATTCTTGTCCATCAGGCGGTCAAGTTCTACCTCACCAATCAGTTCTGCAGCCATGTCCAGGGCTTTGGGCATGGACTCATAGTACCTGGGTTTATGGGCGTCTGATGCAGCAAAATGAACCATCTGGTGGGTTAAAAGGATTTCGGCTGTATCCTGGGCCTGATCGCCATGAAAGCCGATCAGGCTAAGAAGATTAAGCTGGGCATAACAGCCATGACCAATCATCCGGGCCAGAATATTGGGGTTTTCCTGAATGCAGGAGTAGCGTTCCGGGTGGGCGATAATAGGTGTGTAGCCTTTGGCCTTAAGATTAATCAGAAAGCGTTCGAAATTATGGCAGTCCAGCTTATGACGGTTGCCTTCCACTAAAAAGTATCGGCTTTTGTTCAGGCTGATAAACAGACTTTTATCGATATCTTCCATAATATGAGGCGAATAAAAGACTTCATTGCCGGGAAAAAGAAAAATATTAATCCCTTCTGCCTTGGCGGCTTTTTTTAACCGCTTGATTAAAAGATTATTCTCACAGGCCGTGATGGTCATCTCCTTATCCTCATGGAAATGCGGGCTGCAGACCAGGGCATCAAAACCAATGCTCTCAGCCTTCTTCAACATCTTTAAACTTTCTTCAAAATTTCTGGCCCCGTCATCAACTCCGGGCAATATATGGGTATGTATATCAATCAACTATTCACCTAATCCTTTTTCATTTCTGACCGTTTGAGCCAGTTCCGAGAGTTTTTTGAGCCGGTGGTAGACACCGGATTTGCCAACTGGCGGGTCCAGCCGCTGGCCCAGCTCCTTAATGGTCGCATCAGGGTAATTTAGCCTGACTTCAGCAATAGCATACAGATTTTTAGGCAAATTTTTAAAGCCGTAATGGTCTTTTAAAACCATGATATCGGCAATCTGATCACAGGCGGCAGCGACGGTCTTATTAAGGTTGGCCGTCTCGCAGTTAACCTGTCTGTTGACATCATTGCGCATCTCCTTGACAATCCGGATATTCTCCATTTCCAAAAGCCCCCGGTGGGCACCGATGACATTTAAAAAGTTGGCTACAGATTCGCTTTCCTTTATATATAAGACTGATGAATTTTTGCGCCTGATCAGATTGGATCGAATTTCGAAGCCGGAAAGCAAGGTCTTTATATTCTGCAAAAAATCCTCACCGGTTTTAGATACCAGTTCCAGATGATAGGTCTTTTCCGGGTTAGTTACCGATCCACAGCCTAAAAAGACGCCTCTTAAATAAGCTTTAGCGCCATTATCATTTAAGCGCCTGCTTAAGTCACCAGCAAAGCTTTGGGTATCGTTAAATATTTTTCTAGCCAGCTGTGAATCTGCTACAGTTACCAGATAGTTCCGATGGTCTCTGAATTTTCTGGTTTTTTGAATTTCCACCGAGGCTTTATAGGCATAAAGTTTTTTTAACAGCTGGTAGGTGCGGGTGGCCACCGCCGGATTTTCTGTTTTGACCGACAGTGCCGTACTGGGGTTGTCGTCAAGACTTATGATTTTGACCGTCCCAACCGCCGAGATAATCCCTGCCAGTTCAGCCAGCGTTTGGGCTTCATGCTCCAGTGGCAGCCGGGATAAGTCTTTTTTTAGAATTGCTGAAAATGTCATATTTACCTCCAGGGACGACACAGGGGGACGGTTCTTTTGTGTTATCTTATTATTTGTTTTTAAATGTTAACACAAGAAGAACCGTCCCCCTGTGTCCTTGCTTTCTTTGTTATCTTATTATTTGTTTTTAAATGTTAACACAAGAAGAACCGTCCCCCTGTGTCCTTGCTTTCTTTGTTATCTTGTTATTTGTTTTTAAATGTTAACACAAGAAGAACCGCCCCCCTGTGTCCTTGCTTTCTTTGTTATCTTGTTATTTGTTTTTAAATGTTAACACAAGAAGAACCGTCCCCCTATGTCCAAATCATCCAATATAGGTTTCAAAGATGCGTTTGGCTAACAGATCGGCGTCGTGCCGCACGTAGCCGCTTTCCATGGTGACAAAGTCATCGTAGATATAGGTATAGCCGGGCAGCGGCTCCTGATCCAGGAAAATGGTCCGAGCGTCGCATTTTTCGTACTTTTCCTTAATACTTACCGGAAGCCGGCCGGTATTGGCACAGATATAATCAAAGAGCCGTCCTTCATCGGGATCAAGATGGGACAGGATGGCCCGAACATGGTCTTCCTGCGAAAAACTGCTGGTCTCGCCGGGTTGGCTCATCAGATTGCCGATATAGAAACGTTTGGCCCGGCTGTCGAAAATAGCCCTGGCCACCCCGGACACTAAAAGATTTGGGATAATACTGGTATAGAGGCTTCCCGGTCCGATTATAATCAGATCGGCTTCTGCAATCGCTTCAATGGTTTCGGGCAGGGGACTAATCTGTTGGGGTTTTAATGATAATTCATTAATCGGGCTGTTCTGTCGAATCACCTGATCCGGTATGGCCGACTCCCCTTCAACAATGGCACCATTTTGAAGCTTGGCCACCAGAGTCATCTGCGACAAGGTCACCGGCAGGACTTCCCCCTTAATCTGTAAAACATCAGAGGTTCGACGAACCGCATCATAAAAATCATGAGAGATCCCGTTCATGGCTGCCAGAAAGAGATTGCCAAAGGACTGGCCCATCATCCGGCCTTCCGGGAAACGGTAATTAAACAAATCCTGCATGATATTCTCATCATCAGCCAGGGCCAGGATACAGGATCTGATATCCCCCGGCGGCAGTATACCCAGATCTTCTCTGAGCATTCCCGAACCGCCGCCATCATCGCCAACTGTTACAATGGCTGAGAGCCGGTCGGTATATTTTTTTAGTCCCCGCAGGATCACAGACAGCCCGGTTCCCCCGCCAATGGCTACAACACGGGGATTTCTGACTCTGACTATGTCCTTCAAGGTAAACTCCCGAATATATTCTTTCATTTCCATCCAATCACTTCCTTCACAGCGATGTAAGACACAGGGGCACAATAAAAAACCGTCCCTCGTATTCTATGGCTATCACAATTTATTTTCTCTTTTTTTGACGACATGGACGTTTTTATCCATATCCCGATGCAGGAGGGTTACTTCCAGGCCCTGCAGTTTAAGATCCTTAGCTAAAAGTTCAGCAAAGGTCACCGAACGATGCTGACCGCCGGTACAGCCGATAGCCACTTCCAACACCGGTTTGGAAACTTTTTTAAACTCGGGGATGACAAAGGACAGCAGCGCCAGAAGGTGGTCATAAAAGGTCTTTGCTTCGGCAAAGGACATGACATAATCCTGCACTTCTTTATCCTTACCGGTCAGGGTTCTTAACTCCTTTAAATAGAAAGGATTTTTAAGGAAACGGACATCGAAAACAAAATCAGCCCCCACTGGGCTTTCATATTTATAGCCAAATGAGTATAGTTTAACTTTTGTTTTAATTTGCGTTTCTTCACGATTTAAAGCTTTTAAGAGGGTTTCTCTAAGTTC
The DNA here is from genome assembly GCA_030586155.1 of Eubacteriaceae bacterium ES3. Lineage (NCBI taxonomy): Bacteria > Bacillati > Bacillota > Clostridia > Eubacteriales > Eubacteriaceae > Eubacteriaceae bacterium ES3. The sequence goes on from CP130741.1 coordinate 2,509,705, forward strand.
CGCGGTCGTGATCTCCGAGGTATCGATGACCACATCAGCCAGGTCTTTTAGATAAGCCAGACTTTGGCGCTCCCTGGCTATGGCTTCGATCAGGCTGCCACTAATTTCCGATAGGGGGTGGCTGCGGCGGCTTTCCTGATAACGGGAGATCAGTACATCATCTCTGGCATCAAGAAAAAAGTACCGAACCTGATCTTTGATCTGGTAGTATACCTTTTCTTCGCAGGAGGGATCCCTGAAAATTTCTCCCCGAATGTCTGTTACTAATGCGACTTTATCGAGGTTTTTTGCGGATTCCTGACACAGTTCCAGAAAGGTGGGAATCAGCTGGGGCGGCAGATTATCGACACAAAAAAAGCCCAGTTCCTCAAGAATCTGCATGGCCTGGGTTTTTCCGGCACCTGACATCCCGGTTATAATAATGTTCTCCATTTCTCACCTTCTCTTTCCTGACCCAAGGGGACACCTAATCTTCACAGATATTAACAATTCGATGAAGCGGTAAACCTGCTGCTTTAACAATTGCTGGCGTATCCCGCATATTCCCCAGCGCCTCTTTTTTATGAGCATCACTGTTGATGGCAAATTCTACCGGATATTTCATACATATTTTAATTTCTTCAACGTTTAAATGGTCATGCCGGGGGTTAATCTCCAAGAGCACACCATGTTTAGCCGCCGTATGAGCCACCGGTTCGATGTCGATGGGCAGCTTGTCCCCGGGATGGGTAATCAGCCTTATTTTATTTTTCTCCATGGCCTTGACATAGGTTTGGGTATTCATGGCCTTTACTTTTTTTCTAAGAGGCGGAATAACCATCGCCAGATAATTGGGAATGGCAAACAAGAAGATATCGGCAAGGGTCGCCGGAATATAGCCATAATGATAACCGGCTAAGATCCAGTCGCAGTATTCACGTTCTTCCTGACCGATATCAATATCACCGTTTCGACCCGTAATATTTGACTCCACTGACAAAAAGATCCGGATATCATCATACTTTTCATTTAAAGCATCGATTTCTGCCCGCATTTTTTTAAAATTCTTTTTACGGACGCCAAACAAAGGGTGGGAGCGGCCGTGATCGGAGATGGTAATGGCTTTTAAGCCAATCTCCCGGGCCTGCAGAACCATTTCTTCAATGGTATTTTTGCCGTGACTGTAGACGGTATGGGTGTGCATATCGTGGACTATTTTCATAATTGTGTCCTGCCTATTTCAAAATATCTTTGATGCTATTTTGCAGCTCTGGTATATTAATTCGAATAATCTCCCATACTGCAGCATAATCGGTATTTCCGTAATCATGCACCAGGCGGTGTCGCAAACCTGCTATTTGTCGCCAGGGAACTTCATGATGTGATTCCTTGATCTCATCTGAGAGTTTATAGACCAACTCACCAATTTGTACCAATGTCATCGTAACTGCTCTTATTGTTTTCAGATCATTTAAAAATATTTCGAGATTTATATCGTCTGTAAAAGCAATAGCTTCAAAACAGTATTGAGTAATTTTCTCCAATCGTTCTTCATCACTTTTTTTCATAGATACAAATTCCTTCTGATTTGGCATTTTGATATAAATCAGGATTTTTTTTCAGTTCATCTTCATCAAAAAAATCGACATCTTTTTTTAATGCCTCTCTCAGATCATACAATATACCACAAAGTTCGAAAAAGGGCTTTTTGTGAAAAAATTCAGCATATATATCGATATCGCTTTTCGCGGTCTCACTGCCTTTAGCGTATGACCCGAACAGAAAGGCTCGTCTGACATCATTTTCAGAAAATATCCTTTTTGTTTTTCGGCTGATTTCCAAAGGTGTGTATTCCGATTTCATATTCCCACTCCTTTTATACTGTTATTCCCCGATCACAATGACCTCGGTTTTTAACTCCACACCAAACTTTTCTTTAACGCCGTTCTGAATCGCTGCAATCAGGTTTAAAATGTCGGCCGCCGAGGCATTATCACGATTGATGACAAAACCACTGTGTTTTTCCGAGACCTGAGCACCACCCAGGCTATAGCCTTTAAAACCGGCATCCTGCACCAGTTTTCCGGCAAAATAGCCTTCCGGTCTTCTAAAGGTAGAACCGGCACTGGGGTATTCCAGGGGCTGTTTATCCGACCGACGCTGATTAAGATCTGTCATTTTTTCAAGTATAGCTGCCTGCTCGCCCCTACTTAACTTAATTGTTACGGACACCAGGACCCAGTCATGCTTTTGCAGGACCGACTGACGATAGCCAAAGCCGCAGTCTTCCAGATGGATAGTTTTAAGATTTCCATCTTCAGTAATGACCTCAATGGATTCAATACACTGTTTCATTTCTCCATCATAGGCACCGGCGTTCATGGTCACCGCTCCACCCAGGCTGCCAGGGATGCCGGAAGCAAATTCCAGCCCGGTCAGACTATTTTCAAGGGCCACTTCAGCCAGTTCTTTTAAAGAAATCCCCGGTTGGGCGATAATGGTTTCGTCAATCACCTCAACTTTTTTAAGACTGGTCGTTTTTATCATAATACCCCGAAAGCCCTTATCTTTAACTAAAAGATTAGAACCTTTCCCCATAATATATACGGGAACATCATGATTTTTAAGACTTTTAAGGATCGCTTGCATTTCTTCTATAGAACCTGGCAATAACAGCAAATCCGCTGGTCCCCCCACCTGAAAAGAAGTGTGGGCCTTCATCGGTTCGTTAATTTTAATCTGTTCCGGCTGCAGGACAGCCTGCAGTTCATTTATAATTTTTTCCATTTAGTTTCCTATCAATTTTTTTGTGCTGGTATACATAAATAAAATCTAAATCATTTATTAAATACACCACCGTACCAACAATTGGCTTCTGACGAGCTCCAGCCGTCAGTACGATTTTTAAGCTCTCCCGTATTCACTGACTACCAGCACTTATCATTTTTTCTTTATAAAGGACATTCTAACATGCGACCGCTTTTTTTTCCATTAAAAACTGGCCAAAGGCCTAGATTCAGGCTTTTTTAAATCATTTTTTAAGACACTTATCCTACCCAGTCTCAAAGTTTAATGTTATAATGAAAAAAAATTGACACAGGAGCAGGCATGGAAAGCTTAAAAGGGACGGTTGAACACATCGTCTATCGTAATGATTCCAACGGATATACGGTAGCGCATTTTGATATTGACGGAGAATTAATTACCGTTGTTGGAAATTTTGAGGAACTGAATCATGGGGAATTTTTAAAACTGACCGGCTATTTTACCGAACATCGCAGCTACGGTGAACAGTTTGCTGTAGAAACCTACGCCTTTGAAATCCCCACCTCTACTGATGGGATCATCCGTTATCTATCCTCCGGGGTCCTGCCGGGGATTGGTGAAAAAACCGCCCGCCTGATCGTTGAACGTTTTGGACAGGATACTATCGAGATTCTTGATAACGACCTGAACCGTCTATCTGAGATTAAAGGAATCGGTAAAAAAACCCTGGCCGGCATCAAGGAAGTTTACCCTGAACAGCGGGAAATCCGCAATACCATGCTTCAAATTCAGGAATACGGAATTTCCTCAACCTGGGCTATGAAACTGTACCAGACCTACAAAGGTGATACCATTTCCGTTTTACTCAACACCCCCTATAAAATGATTGAGGACATCCGCGGTATTGGCTTTAAGATTGCCGACCATATTGCCAGTCAGCTGGGTTTTGACCCGGACAGTCCCGGTCGGGTTCTGGCCGGCATCTCTTATGTGCTGTCCGACTGCTACAGCCGGGGCAATACCTATATGACCGAAGATGAGCTGATTGGCGGGGCAGCACGAATGCTTAATGTCAGCACGGACACGATTATGAGTCACTTAAGCGAGGTTATTTTTTCCGGTCAGGTCCGTCAGGAAGTTCTCGATGACCAGCCCGTTTACTATCCTTTATCCCTATTTGAAGCAGAAGATAATGCGGCCCTTTTAATGGCCCGAATCAGCCGTTCGCAATATGAAATTCCTGATACTTCGATCGAAGAACAAATTTCTCGCTACGAAAAACAAATGCAGTTAGACCTGGACCCAAGGCAGCGCGAGGCCATTTCAGCAGCTATGGATCACGGCGTCATTGTCATTACCGGTGGACCGGGAACCGGGAAAACCACCATTATAAATGGAATCTTACAGATCTTTTCCAATCTGGGCCTGGAAACTGTGCTGTGCGCCCCCACTGGCCGGGCTGCCAAACGGATGTCGGAGACCACCGGGGCAGAAGCCAAAACCATCCACCGACTGCTGGAATACGAATTTGGCGGTGACGATGATAACCCCTTCTTCACCCGTGATGAAGCCAATCCGTTAGAGGCCGATGCCTTAATCGTTGACGAGTCTTCAATGATCGATATCCTTTTATTAAACAGCCTTTTATCTGCCCTTTCCCCCGGCACCCGCCTGATTCTGGTGGGCGATGCCGATCAGCTGCCCTCTGTTGGACCGGGTAATGTCCTGGCTGATATTATCGAAAGCGATGCTGTCAAGGTGGTATCTTTAGAGCGGATTTACCGCCAGTCTGAGGATAGTATGATTTCTGTCAATGCCCATGAAATCAACCAGGGCCGCTATCCCGATATCGATAATCAGACTGACTTTCTATTTCTTAACAAAAATGATAATGACAAACTTTTAAGAGATATACTTGATCTGGTTGAAAACCGCATCCCCAATGCCAAAGGCTTTACTGACATTTCCGATATTCAGGTTATCTCGCCAATGAAAAAGGGAACCGTTGGGGTGATTAACTTAAATCAGGCCCTGCAGTCCGTCTTAAACCCGCCCGCAGCTGATAAAAACCAGCGGGAATTCGGAGCGGTTATTTATCGGGAAGGCGACAAGGTCATGCAGATTAAAAACAACTACCGGCAAAAATGGGAAGACGGACCCGACGAAGGTGAAGGGGTTTATAATGGCGATATCGGAATTCTGACCGATATCAACCCCGGCCGAAAAACTTTTACCATCCTCTTTAATGACGGACGGGAATCGGAATACGATTATGACCAGATGGATGAGATTACCCATGCCTATGCCATGACTGTCCATAAGAGCCAGGGCAGCGAGTTTCCGGTTGTGATTATGCCAATAGTCGGGGGACCGCCGATGTTCTTAAACCGCAAACTTTTATATACCGGCGTTACCAGGGCCAAGAAGCTTCTCATTTTAATGGGTAATCAGTATGTTTTCCGGCAGATGATTAAATCGGAAAAGAGCCAGCAGCGCCAGACCGCTCTTAAAATGCGAATTATAGATTATTTGAATAACCCGCTGCTATAGCCCGCAGGGAAAATGGAGCGCGAATATGAACTCACTATATGAAGCTATTAATTCATTTTTAGGGGAATTTCTATTTTTGAAAAACGGGACCTGCCCGGTCTGTGGAAAGGTCCTTTTTTGGGGCGATGCTTTTCTCTGTGCTGAATGCGAAAAACGAAAGCCGCTTAATAATGGTCCTGTCTGCCAATCTTGCGGCCGGGCTCTGACTGACAATCAAAAATTGGTCTGTAAACATTGCCGGCAGGAAGAAGACCCTTTTTCCGGCGGCTTGTGTCTTTTTCACTATCAGGAAGATTCAAGAAAAATGATTACTGACCTTAAATTTAAAAACCGGCCGGGACTGGCTGTTTATCTGGGCCAGGAAATGGGCAAAGCAATCAAAACACAGGATTGGATTAACAAGGTTGACTTAATTATGCCAATCCCCATTCACCCAGAACGGCGGAAGGAAAGAGGCTACAACCAGAGTGAGAAAATAGCTGAAGGTCTAGCCGCTGAACTGCCTGAAAATCTGGCGATTCACCTTGCTAATGATAATCTCTTTCGGAGCCACAACAACCCCCATCAAATCGGCCAGTCTTTAAAGAAACGTAAGGAAAATATGCTGGGCGTATTTGATTTAAGTAATCCGAGAGAGGTTTATAAAAAGAACATTCTACTGGTTGATGATGTACTGACCACTGGGGCAACGCTTTTTGAAGCAGCCGCCACGCTAAGAGACGGCGGGGCTGGAAAAATCTTTATAGCCGTTATCGCCGCTCTCGACGACCAATAAAAAAAGACCTCTAGGGTCTTTTTTTATACCAGCAGTTTAATGTCTGAAAAATCGTTTCCCCGGAAAAACAGCAGGGCTTCATAGCTGACTTTGTAAATTACCTTTTGGGGAATCCCAAAGCAGCGGGCGGTATTGGAAATTAAAAGGATGGAGAAATCCTCCACCGGCATATTAATATTACCTTCACAGTAGTTTCTGGTCAATTCCCGGCGGGCCCCGAAATCGGCGATTAGGAGGGCATCAAATTCGATCGGCCGGATGCGCAATTTATAGTCATCCACAAACTGGTGATAAATGGCTTCAATACTCTTATGGAGAAACTGATAGAGTGAATCAATTCGGGAGATTTCATAATAAAAATTTCTGACCTGGGGATCGGATAAGAGATAATGATACCAGACCATCGTTAAGTAAAAATGATTTTCGAAAGCATTGATGGGGCGATATCCGATCAGCTTTTCTTTTAAGCTATCATGAATATTATTTAAATAATCTTCAAAAATTTGAGCAATAAAAAGGTCTTTCGTCGCAAAATGATAAGTCATAGAGCCCAAAGTGGAATTTGAACGCTCAGCAATCTGGACTATTGTCGTTGCATTATAGCCCTGCTGATAAAACAGTTCTTTTGCACTGTCGAAAATCCTTTCTTTTGTCATTTCGCCTTTAGTTTTTTTACGCATCTCTCTATCTCCTTAGGACTGAAGTGGATATCTGATTGAAACATTCCGATTTATAATATCCAACAAAATAATAACACATTATTTTTTAATATCCACTTATTTTTTCCCGAACTAAAGTCTTTTTTACTGCCAAAAAAATTTTGCACATATAAAAAGCCTTCCATGAGTAGGTATTTTATCACAGAAGGCCCAATTATTGCAATCTTTAAATAAAGAGTTTCCTATGCGCCAATTAGTTCTTTGGCTTTTGAAGCTGAGCTACCAGCATCTGGAGCGTATCCATCTGCGCCAATTTCTGCAGCATATTCTGGTGTTACAGGAGCGCCACCAACGATAACTGGAAGTTCAGGATAAGCAGCTTTTACAGTCTGAACTGCTTCTTTTAAAGCTGGCATTGTAGTAGTTAACAGACCAGAGCAGGCAACTAAAACTACATTATCGTTTTCTTTAACCGCTTCAACGAATTTGTCTGCTGGTACATCCACACCCAGGTCGACCATGTCAAATCCTGAGCTTTCAAGCATCATAACAACCAGGTTTTTACCGATATCATGCAGGTCTCCGGCAACAGTTCCCATAATACAGGTTCCTAAAGAAGTAGAATTTTCACCAGCCATAACCGGTTTTAAAATATCCACACCTTTTGACATTGCTTTGGCAGCAATCAACATTTCTGGAACGAAGATTTCGCCAGCTGAGAATTTTTCACCGACAACGCCCATGGATTCGATCATGCCATCTAAAATTTCCTGAGCAACTACGCCTGCATCCAAAGCAGCCTGTACAGCAGCTCCTACTTTTTTAGATTTTCCAGTTTCTACCAGTGTTTTTACTTCTGCAATTGTTGACATATTCTTTCTCCTTAGAATTTAATTTTATTTTTTATCTTTGTGTGTGCAAAATTATTTATTTTACAAAAATACCTTCGCGGAAAGCGCCGATATATTCCATACAGTACTCATCTTCACCCATCATGGCTTCAGTGGCAAAAAGCATTCCCATCATGTCCTTGTTTAGTGGATCCAGGATGAAGGAGTCCATGCCAGCGTTCATTGCTAGCACGGCAAAAGCCTGGTTGGCAATTCGACGAGCTGGCAGGTTGAAGGAAATATTTGAAACCGCACCGGTGACATGAATAGTCGGGTAGGCTTTTTTAATTTCACGGATAACTTCAGTAACCATATTAATGCCATCTTCAGAGGTACACAGCATTTCAATCAATGGATCGATGTGCATACGGGATGGATCAATGCCATATTCTTTACATTTAGCCATAATGTCGTGGAATACATCCAAACGGTCTTTAGCTGTTTTAGGAATTCCTTTATCGCTGTTTAACAGAGCAACACATTCCCATTCGGTATCAGCCAGCGCTTTAAAAGCCGCGTCAATTTTGTCCCCTTCCATGGAAACTGAATTGAATAATCCCGGTTTTTTGCAAAGTTTCATGGATTCAATACAAGTGAAAACATTAGGACTGTCTACAGCAATAGGGGTATCTACCGCTTCCTGTACGATATCAATTAACCATTTCATGGTTTCCATTTCAATGTCATCATCTACTGATGCACAGACATCAATATAATCTGCGCCTGCTTCTGCCTGTTTAATGGCCAGATTCTTAATGAATTCAGCATCCTTAGCCGCAATCGCTTTGGCGGTTGACGGAATCGCTCCGTTAATTTTTTCTCCAATAATAATCATTAGTATCTCCTTTAAAACATTTCTTTGGTCATTTTATCAATTGCTTCATCACTGGCTTCGTAAACGCCTGGGAAGGAAGATACGCCCATTCCCTGACAAGCTCCCGGGATGAAGTAAAGTTTACCGCATTCACGACAGGCACGGGTAAATTCTTCTTCTACCTGCTCTTTTGTCCAATCCGGATGATCAATGATGCCTGAGTGAACACCGCCCATAAAGGTAATTTGTCCGCCGTATTCCTTAATCATTGCCGGAATATCGTTAGTTGTCATAACACCCTGCCAGACATCGATTCCCATTTCAATCATCGCTGGAACGATAGTTGCACCATAAGAGTCACTGTGATGAACAATTAATTCTACACCGTTTTCTTTATAGAAGCCGTATAATTTTTTATATGCTGGCAGTAAGAATTCTTCAAACATTGCTGGAGAAAGGAAAGTAGAAATCTGACTGCCCCAATCATCATGATGAAACAGGCAATCTGGTTTTAAATAAGTAACCAGCTCTTTAGCATAAGCTAATTCGAATTCTGTCAGATAGTCAATCAGCTCTTTCATGGCTTCCGGCTCTTCATAAAAACTCATTAATGCATCTTCCATCCCCATCAGATAATGCGTTAATTCGAAAATTCCCGGTGCAATAAAAGCAGTAACATATTTATTATCACGATCAACTGCCTTTGCAGCTTCAATCGCCGGTTGCCAGTCAGCTTCCGGAAAGACAACATTTGGAGCTTTAATATACTCTTTCCATTCAGTAATATCTTTTAAAACGATTTTACCATTATTATGAACCGGGAAAGCACCAAGCTGTCCTTCCGGCCATGCAACGGTTACACCCCACTCGTTAACCACCTCTTCGCCAATAGCTGGTTTAATTCGGCAAGATGGAACATTCATAATCATTTCCATAAATTCAAACTGTTTTACAAACCGATCCGGTTTGCCACCTGACATTACTTCCTTTAAGTTCTCTTTAATCGTTAACACTTGTCAACCTCCTCAATGATTTTCCCATAATTACAAAACCCATCTTCGTAATTATTAGTATTAAATTTATTGATTACTGTTTTATTAGTAATTTTAAATTATTTTACTGTAGTATAAACGGTTTCAGCAATATTGTCAATCATAAGTTTCAAAAAGTCCCTATTTTCTCAAGCTGAATTTACGAATTATCAAATTAAATTTAAAATCATTTTTATATTTTTGTAAATGTTATCCTTTATATAGCATTTTGTATTGACAATCCATAAAACATCGATATAATTTAAGCGTATTTAATTTTTTACTGTTTATTTTTCCTTATTCTATTTTTTTTCGTTAATTCATTTTTTTTGATGAAATACCTATTTTCCGTAAGTTATTTGATTATTACTGAATGTAAACGAAATCATCTGGCGAAAAACAAAAATATTTTAATAATATACTAAAATATGTTGACTATGAATGTGAAACCGAGTACAATGAAGTCATGATTTCTATAGTAATTATTGGCCAATTTACTGTTTGTAAAATCACAGGTATTTAAGACGTTCTTATATCGTAATTATGAAGAGGGTAAGAGGGTTTTAAAAAGAATCATCAACACATTTATAAAATCTAAAATTATCAGTTTATTGACTGAAATGAAAAGGAGAAACATATGAATCAACCTTTAAGCAAGTCAGCCATAAATCTCTATGGTTTGCCGTCGTTCGGCTTTCAGACAATGGTTAATATCGAGGTCATGCTCTTTGCAGCGTTTCTGACCGATTACGCTAAAATACCATTGGCACTCGCCTCTGCTGTACTTTTGTTAACTTCTATTGTTGATATTGTGTCGGTTCCAGTATCTGGGATCATTCTTGAAAAAAGCAATATGAAATGGGGTAAATATCGCTCCTGGCTATTAGTCGGCCCACCGATTGCAGCCTTTTTCTATGTCTTCCAGTTCTCTCAGATTGGTGAAGCGATGACAACAGCTGTTATTATCTTTATCGGTTTTGCCGTTTCCCATCTGGTTTGGAACACCTTCTATGCGGCTCATATTTCTATGAATAATGCCTTAACCACCATTCGTGAAGAGCGAATTTCTATGGCTGGTAATCGTGGTATGTTTAATGCTGCCGGAAGCCTTGTCTTCTCATATTTTGGCGTTAAATCTATCGCTGCTGTTGGCGCCGGTATTGGTAATGAAGTGTTAGGTTATACCATCATAGCTGCTGTTACCGGATGTATTATGATCATCTGTAACCTGACTTATTTTAAAATTACTACTCCATATAAAGATAATGGTTCTGAAGCTCAGGCCACTAAAGAAAAAATGCCTATTAGCGAAATGCTTAAACAGATCACTGTCAATCCTCCTTTAATGGGACTGATGTTAGTAGAGCTGGGTCGTTATCTGGGACGTTTTGTTATCTTCGGTATGGCTTTCTATTACTTCAAATATGTTATTGAAGACCTGCCAGGTCTGGCTTTATTTATGACAGGACTGACCATCGTTTCCTTCTTTGCTGCTATGATCGCTGCACCGATTGCCAAGAAATTGGGTGAAAAAATGACTTATGTCATTGCCCTTTTATTCCTGATTGTCGGTCTGCTGGTCGTCTGGTTTGTGCCTTTAAGCGCTACAGCCTTTAAAGTGGTTATGTTTGTTGCTTACATCGGTTATGGACTTCCTGATTCACTGGGTGTTGCCATGTACTCTGCAACTGTTGACTATGGTGAATGGAAAACTGGTAAAAACGCCCGAGGTTTCATCATGTCATTGATTTCTTTCCCCATAAAAATCTCTGTATTTGTACGTTCGGTAATTATTTCAGCAGTACTTGCTTCTGTTGGTTATGTTGCTGATATGGCAGTTACTCCAGAACTTGTTCAGGGAATTAAAAACGGTTTTGCTCTGTACCCTGCTATCATCATGGCAATTGGTCTGCTTCTGATGTTAAAACTTTACTCGTTGACTCCATCGAAAATGGCTGAAATTAAGCAAGATATGGATAAACAAAAATAAGCAGTTGTAAAATCAGCATCGAATTCTTATCAATGTTAAAGGAGATACCATGTTAACTAAACGACAAAATTTAATGGAAGTTATAAAAGGCGGAAACCCTGACCGATTTGTTAATCAGTATGAAGCGCTGCATCTGGTCATGAAAACACCGATCACTAGAATTAAACCGCCAGTTGGTGGTGAAGCTTATAATGAATGGGGCGTACTGCTACGATGGCCGGAAGGACAGCTTGGCTCTTTCCCGGTTCATGATGAGGAACATATTGTCATCAAAGACATCACAAAATGGCGTGACTATGTAAAAGCACCTAATCTTGACTATCCTGATGAAGCCTGGGCAGAAGCTGCTGCAGAAGCTGCTGCGGTTGATCGCGATGAATATTTTGTCACTGTCTTTGTTGCACCCGGTCTGTTTGAACATATCCATTATTTGATGAGTATGGAAGAAGCTTTAATGGCCTACTATGAAGAACCGGAAGCGATGCATGAACTAATTGATTTCCTTGTTGATTTTGAACTTAGACTGGCAAAAGAATTTATCGAACACCTCCATCCAGATGCTGTTTTCCATCATGATGATTGGGGCAGCCAGATTAATTCCTTCATTTCTCCTGAAATGTTTGAAGAGTTCTTTGTCCCAGCTTATAAAAAGATTTATGGTTTCTATAAGGAAAACGGCGTAGAACTAATTGTTCACCACAGTGATTCTTATGCTGCCAACCTGGTCCCCTCAATGATCGAGATGGGCATTGATATCTGGCAGGGAGTCATGAATACCAATAAAATTCCCGAACTGATTAAAGAGTATGGTGGAAAGATTTCATTCATGGGTGGTATTCACTCTGGTCTGGTTGATTTCCCAGACTGGACCCCTGAAATTGTTGCAAAATATGTTGAAGAAACCTGCCGGGAAAATGGAAAACTGTATTTCATTCCTTGTCAGACTTCCGGTCTGCCGGTCGAATCCTTCCCTGGAGTTTATCAGACTCTGACCAATGAAATCGATCGAATGTCCAAAGAAATGTTCTAAACTAACTATACAGGGAGGATTATTCCTCCCTTTTTTTTTACAAGTGAGGTGAAAAATGAATAAAAAACAGATTGTCGGCATCGCTCTGGGAATCCTGGTTCTGTTAGCCAGTATTTTCTTACCTATCCCTGAAGGTTTGACTGAAATCGGATTTCGGACCATCGGACTGCTGATTTTTTTCCTGGTTTTGCTTATTTTCGAATCTCTGCCGGTTGGGATTATCTGCTTTATCAGTCTAGCCCTTTTACCGCTTTTAGGGGTGACCAAGAATTTAGCCAGTGGTTTGACAGGTTTTTCCAACACCATGCTTTTCTTTGTTATCGCCTCTTTTGGCCTGGCAGAAGCAGTAACTTCAACACCAATTGTCAGGCGAATTCTATACGCCATTATCAAGAGCTTTGGCAAGGACGTAAAAACCTGTATACTGGCCATTATGATCTCCGGAACAATCGTATCTTCTATGGTTACTGATGTGCCTACGGTGGTGGTTTTTATGGGTATCGGGAGCAGTTTTTTAAAGCTTTTTGAAAACGAGGCCGACCGAAAAAAAACTGCCCGACCCTTAATGATCGGAATCCCCATTGCGATTATGCTGGGGGGAATTATGACTCCAGCAGGCAGTGGTATCAATATCCTGACCATCGGACTGCTCCAGGAGATAGCCGGTATTCAGATTACCTTTATTCAATGGATGGTTTGTGCTATCCCGATAGTCATTATCATGGTACCTTTTTCATGGTGGCTGCTGATAAAGATTTTCCCTCCCGCAGACATTGAACATGACCGCGTTCAAACCTACCTTGAAAGCATCGCCATTACTGAAGGACTACAGACGATTGAAAAAAAGGTCCTGACCATCGGTGCCACAATGCTTTTTTTCTGGATACTGAGTTCATTTGTTTCCGGTATTGACGTATCAGTTGTCGCCCTGTTGGGCTGCTCCCTATTCTTCATGCCGGGAATCAACGTTCTAAGCTGGGAGCAATATGTAAAAGCGGTCTCCTGGACTTCCTTTATTTTAATCGGTACTGTTCTATGTATCGCCAATACACTGGTTACCAACGGTGTCAGTGAATGGTTTGTCAGTCATGTCCTGCCTGCTTCTCTGACACTAACCGTGATGCAAGGTGTCCTATTTGTCTCTATAATCGCTTTTGTGGTCATGCTGGTGGTACCTGTAGCCCCGGCCCTGATTGGGGTTTTATCCCCGGTTATTGTCAGTATTGCTCTGACCACGGGCATTAATCCGGCTCTTTTAATTATCACCCTGGGGCTTTGTGCCGGGAATTGTTATCTGTTCCCCATCGATACCATTCCCCTCATAACCTACACAGCCGGTTATTACAAAATGATGGATATGCCTAAGGCAACCATTTATATGCAATTGGCCTTCATCGTCCTTTGTACCATCTGGCTGCCAATCGGCGGGCGACTGATCGGACTGGTTTAATTCTTCTCTATAAATAAGAAATAAAAAAAAGGCTGCTGCCGACTGACCACAACGGTCACCGGCTAGCAGCCTTTTTGATGTTTAAAACTAGATTAGATCATTTTAGGTTTTTCAGAATAAGTCGTGTGAAGAATGTCATGGGCAACATGACTGTTAGGCTCTTCCAGGAATTCTTCGTAGATCCGTTTAACAGATGGGCTCTGGTGCGATTTACGATATTTTAACACCTGAGCATCTTCATTATATAAAGCTTTAGCCCGTTCTGTGCGGATATCTATATCAATTTGATCTTTAGGTGCGACAATTGGTTGTCCACCACCGTTTACACAACCACCCGGACAGGCCATCAGCTCAATAAATGACACATCGGATAATTTTCCGGCTTTTAAATCTTCCATAACGGTTTTAATATTATTTCCACCGTGAGCGACCAGAACATTAACATCCATTTCCGGTGTAACAGAAACGGTTGCCCGTTTAATGCCTTCTACGCCACGAACCATTTCATAATCGATTTCCTGGATATCTTTGTCATTCAAAATATCAGCCAGGGTTCGAACTGCGGCTTCCATAACACCACCAGTTGCGCCAAAAATAACGGCTGCACCTGTCGATTCACCATAGTATTCATCAAAACTTTCGTCTGGTAATTTCGTGAACATGATTCTGGCTTCTTTAATCATTCTTGCCAGTTCACGGGTAGTAATTGAAACATCAACATCTGCCAGGCCATCTTTCGATGCCAGTTCTTCACGCTGTACTTCATATTTTTTAGCAGTACATGGCATAACCGATACAACAAACATATCTTTAGGATCAATTCCGTTTGCTTTTGCATAGTGCGATTTTAACAGGGCTCCTGTCATATTCTGTGGCGATTTACAGCTTGACAGATGAGGAATCATTTCCGGATAATAGGTTTCGATATATTTAACCCAGCCAGGTGAACAGGAAGTGATCATCGGCAGAACGCCATTATTATTAATCCGTCCTAATAGTTCTGTTCCTTCTTCCATAATTGTCACATCAGCGCCAAAATCAGTATCGAAGACTTTATCAAATCCCAGTCTTTTGAGTGATGCCACCATTTTACCTGTTACCGCAGTTCCCATAGGCAGTCCGAATTCTTCACCCAGAGCAGCACGAACGGCTGGCGCAGTCTGAACAACAACCATTTTTGAAGGATCAGATATTGCGTCCCAGACCTGTCGGATATTTGATTTTTCGGTTAAAGCACCAACTGGACAATTGACGATACACTGTCCACAATTGATACAGCCTACCTCGGCCAGCGATTTATCGAAGACTGGTTGAACCTGTGATGTAAAACCACGGCCTACAGCTCCCAGAACTGCAACTCCCTGCACGCTGCTACATACAGCTGAACAGCGTTTACACAGGATACATTTGCTTTCATCCCGAACAATAGAGGTTGACATATTATCAATTAAATGTCCAGAACGTTCCCCTTCAAATGGGACATCAGATACGCCCAAATCTTTAGCCATGGACTGCAACTCACAGTTTTCGCTACGGACACAGGTTGTACATTCCCGGTTATGGTCAGAGAGAATCAGCTCCAAATTCACACGTCGAGCTTCTCTGACCTTTTCAGAATTAGTCAGGACCTCAATCCCATTGGCAACTGGATACACGCAGGAAGCCTGCAGAGCTCTAGCACCGGCGATTTCCACCAGACACATTCTACAAGCACCAATTTCATTGATATCCTTGAGATAACACAATGTTGGAATATCAATGTTTTTCATTCTGGCAGCTTCCAGCACAGTTGTACCTTCCGGGACAGTCATTTCCTGACCGTTAATTTTAAATGTTACTTCTTTCATCGTTTTTAAAACCCCCTCTTATGCCTTTATTACTGCGCCAAATGGACAGGCTTCAATACAGGCACCACACTTAATACAAGCCTCTGTATCGATGGTATACGGTTTTTTCTTTTCGCCGCTGATAGCAGAAACAGGACATTTTTTCGCACAGATGCCACAGCCTTTACAGGTTTCTGGCACAATGGTAAAGTCAAGCAGGTGTTTACAAACGCCAGCCGGACATTTTTTATCACGGATATGGGCTTCATATTCGTCTCTAAAGAATTTGATGGTAGAAAGTACCGGGTTAGGTGCTGTTTGTCCCAGACCGCAAAGGGCAGATGACTTGATCCCCACAGCCAGTTCTTCAAGCCGTTCAATATCGCCTTCTTCACCTTTACCATCGCAGATTCGTTCAAGAATCTCCAGCATTCTCTTGGTTCCGATACGACATGGCGGACATTTACCACATGATTCGTCCTGAGTAAAGTCTAAGAAGAAGCGGGCTACATCGACCATACAGTTGTCTTCATCCATTACGATCAGACCACCGGAACCCATCATAGAGCCAATTGCAATCAGGTTATCATAATCAATTGGTGTGTCTAAAAGATCTGCTGGAATACATCCGCCCGAAGGACCACCGGTTTGAGCCGCTTTAAACTCTTTTCCATTTGGAATTCCGCCACCGATTTCAAAAATAATCTCACGCAGGGTTGTTCCCATTGGGATTTCCAGAAGACCGGTATTATTGATCTTACCACCTAAGGCAAATACTTTGGTTCCTTTTGATTTTTCAGTACCAACTGAAGCAAACCATTCTGACCCATTTAAAATGATAGCTGGTATATTAGCATAGGTTTCAACATTGTTTAAAACGGTTGGTCGGCCAAATAAACCTTTATTAGCAGGGAATGGCGGACGTGGACGTGGTTCACCTCGTTTACCTTCAACAGAATTCATTAAAGCAGTTTCTTCACCACAAACGAAGGCACCGGCACCCAATCGAATTTCTAAATCGAAAGAGAAGTTTGAATCAAAAATATTGTTCCCCAGGATTCCGTAGTCTTTAGCCTGATCAATAGCAATTTGCAGACGATCAACGGCAATCGGATATTCCGCACGAACATAAACATAGCCTTTTTCCGCTCCTACAGCGTATCCGGCAATGGCCATCGCTTCGATTAGAGCATTAGGATCTCCTTCTAAGACAGAACGGTCCATAAATGCACCCGGGTCACCCTCGTCGGCATTACAGGCTACAAATTTAACACCGTCTTCGGAGACTGCGTCATGGGCGAACTGCCATTTTAAACCAGTTGGGAATCCACCGCCGCCACGGCCTCGGAGTCCGGAAGCTTTAATCTCATCGATTACATCTTGAGGACTCATAGAACCCAATACTTTTTCCAGAGCCATATATCCATTAAAAGCAATGTATTCATCAATATCTTCGGGGTTAATAACACCACAGTTAGCCAGGGCGATTCTTTTCTGTTTTTTGAAAAAGCCCAGTTCATTAATTGATAACGGGTGCTGTCCGTCACCTTTTTCAGAATAGATCAGTCTTTCTAAAGGACGTCCCTTAACTAGGTGTTCTTCGACCATTTCCGGAATGTCGCTGGTTTCAACCCGACTATAAAAAGTACCTTCGGGATAAACAATAACCACTGGGCCCAGCTCACATAATCCAAAACATCCTGTAATAATAATTTCAATTTCTTCCAGAATGTCATGTTTAACCAGTTCTTTTCTTAATTCCTGTGCCAATACCTGGGATCCTGACGAAGTACACCCAGTACCCCCGCAGATCAGTATCTGAGAACGTTTATATGCCATATTGCTTTTCTCCTCCTCTACTAAGCTTTCTTAGTGGGTTCAATGATTTTGCCGTCTACTACCGTCATGGTGTATTCTTCAACAACTTTTCCGTTTGTCAGGTGTTCATCTACAATACGGCTGACTTTTTCCGGTGTCATTTTTATATAAGTAACTTTTTCACCCTCAGCATTATACACTTCTACCATTGGCTCAAGACGACATGAACCAATACAACCTGTTTGAGCAACAGTTACATCTGTTAAATTTTTTTCTGCTACTTCTTCCATCAGTTTAACCATTACTGGTCGCGCTCCGGCAGCAATTCCGCAAGTTGCCATCCCAACAACCACACGATAACCCTCTTTACCTTTTCTTAAATTCATTTCATTGAATTTTTTTTCGCGAATTTCTTTTAATTCAGCTAATGACTTTGCCATTTTTTATCCCTCCATTATTTCTTCCAGGCCTTCAGCCACATTTTCCCTAATCCACTCAAGAATTTCAATCTCATTAAGGCTCACTACTTCTAGCGCAGCTCTTATTTCCCGAGTGTCAAAAACGAAAATATTTTCATTATAAATATGTTGGTATAACAGATCTGCCGCTCCAAATGACATCACCATGGTCACAATGGTATCCGCCATATTCCCCAGGGGTACACGATCAATATGATCGTAGATAAAGCTGGCTGAAACCGTAGTTCCCAAGCCTTCCCGTGACTGGATCTCAAATTCTCCTCCGCATTGTTTTGCCGCTGCTTCAAACATCGAAAGCCCCAGTCCCACCCGTCTGGTGGTTCTGCTGGTAACAAAAGGATCGGTAATAACTGCCAGCCTGTCACTGGGAATCCCTTTTCCGTTATCTTCTATTTCCATTGAAAGAAGATTTTTTTTTACGGCTTCGTTGATTGTTAATTTAATCAGGCTGGCCTGAGCTCGAACAGAATTTTGTGTGATATCCAGCAAATGAAGCGAAAGTTCTTTCATAATTAATATTTTGCCAATATATCAGCCACGTCGTTTGCAACCAGACGGCCGTAAACTTCTTCATTAATCATCATAACCGGAGCCAGACCACAAGCACCTACACAGCGAGTTGCATCCACTGAAAATTTACCGTCTTCGGTAGTATCACCAGTGTTAATCCCCAACTGGCCATTGACCTTATCCAGAATATCCTGTGAACCACGGACATAGCAGGCCGTTCCCAGGCAAACCCCAATTTTGTATTTTCCTTTTGGTTTTAAGGTGAACTGAGAGTAAAAAGTTGCTACTCCGTAGACCTCTGTTAATGGAATCTTTAGTTCATCAGCAATGGTGCTCTGAAGTTCCAGTGGTAAATAACCATACTTTTCCTGGGTTTCCTGCAGGATTCCCATCAGACATCCCGGTACATCTTTCTGCGCCGCGACGATTTCTTTCACCACATCCAAGTTTTCAACTGGTACATAATCAGCCAATTCAATAACCTCCTCAAAATTTATGCAAACCTTTACGATTGCAATTACACTTTTTGTATACTCGATTATAGCATAGCGGTCTTGCCTCTGTTATATAAATATCAGATAAATTTTTACCGGTTTTGCACAAATATTTAATAATTTGGGGGCATTTTTTATGAATTATATCAATTTTTTTTCTCATAAAGACAGACCTGATAAAAACAGAAACTTTTTTGCCCCTAGCAAACCCGGTTCCTTCTCTTTATTTTTTGTTAATTATTTGTCAATTTTACCACAAATTCTAAAATCTTTCAAATCAAAAAAATAACCAATTTTTTGCAATTAAAAAACTGCCATTTGAGTTTCAATGCACTTGAATCAATACGCAGTTTTAAGTCTATAGCTATTTTAATCAGTTGAAAGTATCGTTTCAGATTTGTCTGCTGTCATTTTCTCCCAGAAAAGAAATCAAGGTTTCCCGCTGCAGGTCAGGCAGTTCAATAAAAAACTCCCTTTCAGCGATATCCATCAGCTGGTGAGCATCTGAGGCTTTAATAAACTGATAGGGTTTAAAAAAGCGAAAACTTTTTTTCACAGTTTCAATTTCGCTGTGTCTGGAAACTTCCAGCGTCTTAATTGGTAACTCAGGCGGAACAAAGCCAAGAGATGCTACAATACTGTAAGATTTTCGATCGATATGGGCCGGTACAATAACTCCGCCAAAACCGGAAACCAAATCATAAAGTTCATCAATCCCTAAATCAGTCGCTGAAATCAACAGTTTGTCTACTTCCCCGATCACCTGATCGTTATTGTCCAAAATCAGTTGGGGCCCAAAGATAGCTTTATCATTCTTAATGTCCGGCAGGTGGCTGTAAAGCAAGTCTCCAAACTCCAGTGCATCAGAAACGTTCTTGAAATAAGCTAATACATGGGCTTCCTCTTTGGTCGTTACTTCAATCCCGGGCAACAGACAAATCCCCTGATTAAGCACTTCAATCACTTCAGCCACCGCCGGTAGATTCTTTGCTGAATTGTGATCAGTCACTGCAATATAGTCCAGTTCTTTTAGAATTGCCATATTGACAATATTATTTGGTGTCATCTCCTCCTCGCCACAAGGCGAGAGACAGGAATGAATATGAAGATCGACGGCAATCTTTTCCATTAGATGCCGGCTTTCGCCAGAACCCGACAGACCTCATAGGCATTTAATTCAGTTGTTACGATCGGCACATCCTCCAGGATAGCCCGTTCCAATGCAGAATCCTCAATTTCTGCACCTTCCGGGATTATAATACAAGCCATTTCCAATAAGGTTGCCACCGCTACAATATTGACATGGGTTTGAATAGTCACCCAGGCTGAGCTGGCTTTGGCATTCGCCATCACCCAGCTTAAAAGATCTCCGGTATAGCCTTCTTTAATTTCGCCTTCCAAACCAACTTCCGGATTCAGGCAGGTGAATTCACTCTTTTTACACAAGTCACTTACTTTCATTCTTAGCTTCTCCCTTTTCCTCATTATTCTTTCCGGTTGGTTGGGCCAACTGCAACAACTCATTGGTCAGCTGCGAAAGTTCCAGCAACCGGTCTTTCAAAACAAAGACACAATCTATTTCCCGGGCCTTGCCGATGACAATATCTTCAGCCAGGGCCCGGCAGCCCGGTGCCCCGCAGGACCCACAGTCCAACCGTGGCAGCCGTTCTTCGATCTCTTCGATCTTTTTCATTTTTTCGATGGCTTTATTGATGTCGTGATCCAAGGGTTCGGGACTGCGCGGGAGAATTCGCTCCTTAATATGCATCATCCCCGAATTATAGATTTCCTTAACATACTCCTCTGACATATGTACGATAGAAGTTTCACTTAATTGCTTAACCCGCTCTTCCATGTACATTTTTGCCACATAATTGTTTTCAACGGTTAAGCAGCCACCCACACAACCGCCGATACAGGCCAGGCCTTCGAAAAACTCAATTGACTCCAGTTTTCCACATTCAATTTCCTCCAACACATTGATAACATTTTGAATCCCATCGACATGGAGAATATTTTTATTTTTCAGGTATTTGCTCTCCCCGCCACTCAAGGCCCAGGAAAACCCTTCGGCAGTAGAATTGACAATCCCTTCATCCAGTTGGCAGTGGCCCAGTTGCTTATGGAGATCGGCAAAAATATCTTTCATGGCAATAGCTCCATCGATATGTCCATAAGAATCATATTCACTGGAAGCAGGATTATTGACCATCGTCGCCTTGGCTGCGCAGGGTGTAATAAAAAACACACCCACTTCCCCGTTTTTAAAGCCTTTCTGATCCCTCAGTCGTTTTCTCACCAGCCTTGCCGTCAGAGCCATTGGAGATTTTAAACGACAGATATTATCAGTCAGTTCAGGAAACCGAACCTGAATCAGTTTAACTACTGCCGGACAGGCCGATGATATAAGTGGTTTTGGATAACGTTTGGCATGAAACTCATATTTGAGTGCCCGTCCCACTACTTCAGCACCATAAGCGACTTCCACCACTTCGTCAAAGCCCAGAGCTTTAATCGCCGAAAGCACTTCAACAATAGAATATTTGGGTTTAAACTGTCCCAAAATCGAAGGCGCCGGAATGGCTACCTTGTATTTGAATTGGGAAATTTTTGCCAGCGGGTCAGTTTTTGCCAATTTTGCGTGGTGGGGACATACCCGAATACACTCTCCACAATCGATACACTTTGATTCAATTATAATCGCTTTTCCGTCCCGAACTCGGATGGCTCCGGTGGGACAATTCCTCAAACAGGTTGTACACCCCAAACATTTATCCGAGTCGAGGTAAACGGAATGCAAAAGCTTTTCCATTCCTCATCCTCTATTTCTTTAATCTATGTAGTTTTAAAATGCATTTCAATTCGAGTGCCCACACCTGGCTCAGATGTGATCTCGAAGGCGTCAGAATTATTACGCATATTGGGAAGCCCCATCCCGGCCCCAAATCCCATTTCCCGAGCTTCATCACCAGCCGTAGAGTAGCCTTCCTGCATAGCAAGGGAAATATCTGGAATCCCGGGACCGTTATCTTCAATAATCAAGAGCAGTTCACCCTCTAAAACCGTTAAACAAATGGTCCCGCCATCGGAATGAATGGCCAGATTCATCTCACCTTCATAGCCGGCTATCGACACTTTTCGAATTGTCTTATTATTGATCCCCAACTGTTGCAGGGTTTTTTTAATTTTTCGGGAAGCCTGGCCGGCCGATTCGAAATCGCCCCGCATTACTTCAAATTTCAATTCATAACTCATCTTTTATTAGCTCCGGAAAGGCCATGCTGATAGAGGACTCCACAGCATTCAAAAAGGATCATCCGGGTCGTCATCACCAGCATATCCATTTCCATCGCCAAAGCGATCAGGTCCTCTGACGGTCTTTTGTTTCTGACAAAAACTACGCAACGCATATTGGCCATCTCCGCTGTGTTTAAAACCTGTCTGTTAATCAGGCCAGTTAAAAGAATTGCATCATCATTGGCATAACAAAGCACGTCACTCATCAGATCGCTACCAAAACCGCAAAAAACCTCATCCTCCAGGTGATCCTCACCCGTGAGTACAACGGCATTTAATAAATCCTTAATTTCTTTGAGTTTCATAATACTCCTTTTTACCTGTTCTCAAATGAACCACTTAAGTCTAACTCCAATCTCCGGAAATGTAAAGGGTTACTTTTTTAACGACCAGGGCAAAGCCCATGGTCGTTTTGGTCGGTCCAGATTACAATTCGATCCGGTGGTATTTTCGCCCCAGAGATTCGAGGATTCTATCCTCATCACTACCGCAGGTAAACAAAATGATCTGCTTATCTTTTGATAAATCAGAAAGCAGTTTAAGAGCCTGAGTTTTTCGATTTTCATCATAGCGGACAAAGGGTTCGTCCAGGATAAAAGGCATGTCCCGGGTAATCATATTACCCATCCCATAACGAAAGGCAAAATGAACCTGATCCATGGTCCCGGCGCTGAGCTGGTCAGCTTCTTTAAAATCACCGCCAGACGGATCAACCACTTTAACCTGCATGGCTTCATCGATTTTAACTCCCTTATAGCGGCCGGTCAGGGTCTCCAACACATCACCAATCGAATCATTGAGTTCCGGTGCTGATTCCCGATGTGTTTCTTTTTGCATCCGGGCCATAACCTTAAGAGCCGCGTCGCAGGCTGCAATTTCTCTGTTATATGATGAAATTTGCGCTTCCAGGGATTCTATGGTTTCTGCTATTTCCACCGGCAGATCCACTCCTTCGGTCAGGGCTGCATTTTCACCTTCCAGCCGTGCTATTTCCTTCCCGATCATTAACAGCTCATCTGCTTTGGGATTGGTCTTATTCCAGGTATTAGAAATCCGCTGTTCTTCGCTTTCTGTCACAGATTCACGCAAACTCTCTATCTGATCTTTGTTATCCATGAAATTTTCTTTTAACTCTTTGATTTCCCGAGCAATCACGCAGTTTTCAGCATAGGCCTCAACTGAATCAACGCCGTTTAGCTCAAATTTTTTCTCCAGTTCTCTTTTTATTCCTCGACTTTGTTCAAACAGTATTTCAAAACCGGTCTGATGACGCCCCAATTGGACAGAAAGCAGTTCCTTTTCGTTGAACAATTGTTCCAGTTCCCGCTGGGCACGACTGGCTTTTTTAAAAAAGTCTTCGAATTCCTGTCCATTGGAAAAATCGTATTTTTTTAATATCTCTTCCTGATCCATGGTCAGCTGAATCTCATAACGGCTTCTGCGGATTTGAAAGGCCGAAATAATCCCAAAGATCGAACCACCTACACCAACAATCATCAGCACCGATCCGATAAGCAGGGCCGCAGTCTGATCCAAACCATCAATCGGTGTAAAACCCATCACATTAAGCCAAATCACTAAAAGGCCTAGAAAAGTTACAACGATAGAAGCTGTACTGATCAAAACATTTTTTTTCTGAATCGCATCCTCTTTGCCCGTTTTTTCCTCTCCAAAAACTTCGTAATCGGCGTGAATCATTTCCCAGTTGTTGCCTTCCAGGACCTGTTCTTTTGCTTCTACCCGCGTTCGCAATGCTTTTAACTGTTCAGTCAGGTCATCAATTTCTTTCTGGATGTATTGGATCTGATCTTCCAGGCGGTCAATCTGACCTTGGGTGGTTCTTAAATTTTCAAGGGTTTCCTGATTATAGCTTTCTTTATCTCCCAAAATCTCCAAACGTTCTGTGATTGCCAGATTTTCTTTTTCCAGTTCGGTGATTTTCTCATAAGATTTTAATAAATCGCGTTTGTTTCGGACTTCTGTTTCCTGAATCAAATAATTATTTTCTGTTTCCACTTTTTTAAGCCGCTTGGACAGTCTGGTAATTTTCTCCTGATTATCTGCCACTCTCTGATAAGCTTCCTGGGCTTCTTTTAAAGTCTCTCTGAGTTCCTCTCTCTTTCTCATCAAGAGACCGATTTTTGATTTAGACTGACCAGCACGACCGACACTTTTTTTACGATCTTCCAGATTTTTAGCAACCTTGCTGAGATTTAAATCGAAGTTTCCAGCATTTAAGAATTCCAAGTAAGAATCTCTGATTTCTTCACTTGAAGCCGGATCAAAGTCATAACCGGTCTGCTTCAGATTCACGGTCTGATTGTAAATCCCCGGTGTTATTCCCAGATTTCCCAAAGGCAAATGTTGTCTGATTACGCCATCGTATGCGAATTTTTTTGTCAGTTCGCTGCCAGTTGCATTATCAAAGATTGTCAGGCTATCCTTGCCACGCAGGAAATTTCGCTCCAGACGCAGTTCTTCACCATCTAATTCGTATACTAAGGAGCCACTGTAGTCAAACTGGGCCCAGGGCATATATTTTTCATAATCATCGCTATAGGTCTTTTTCTTTCGGTAGGGTTTGAAAAAGCCAAAGAACATCCCCTGAATAAAGGCCTGCATGGTCGTTTTACCAGCTTCATTCTCACCATAGACGATATTTAAGCCTGGTTTTAGCGACAAAGTGCGATCTTTAAATTTCCCAAAAGCTTTGATTCTAAGCGCTTTTATTTTCATTTAAGCACCCCCTCTTTAAGCATCGCTTCAATAGAGTAAAGGATGGCCCGTTTTCGCAGTTCTTCGTCCTGAATCTCCTGAAGTTCCAACAGAAAGCTTCCCACAGGATTGTCTTTATTTTCATCAATCAGCTTCTCGATATCAATATCAGTTTCTAAACTCGAAAGATCTGTTTCGACATAATAAAAGGAATCCTCCAGATCATCTTCAATCCAATCCAAATGGATTTCCGGATCAATGAGTCCGGTCAGCTTAAGCCGGTAATAATTGTTCATCCGATTATCCCGGGAGTCACAGGTTGTTGCTTTATCGAGAATATCCGAGTAGGAATCTTCGGGAGTAACTGAAATCTCCAGTGACTCATAACATCTGGAATGAATGGGATTAAAGCGGTTCTTGGTGAGAAACAGCTGCTTCTCATAATCCACTTCCACCCGCGCCGATAAGAAGCCATGGTCCCCAGTCTCCCCAAAATCTAGAGGAACCGGCGAGCCGCAATAGGCTACGCCGCCGGAAGTAATTCCCGGCTTGTGAATATGCCCGAGACAAATGGCATGAAAGCCTTTTTCTTCAATTTTTTTAAGGTTAATGGGCAGGTAAGAACTCTTTGAAGCCACTTCTCCGTGCATCAAAAGAATATTATATCGACCCTCATTGAGACGCAAACGATCAAAAGAAAGTTCAGGAAATTCCCGGTATTCGTTCTCCACCCATGAAAAACCATAAACTTCAGTATTTAATTCCTGTATATAAACAGACCGAAACCGGTCTTCATTGAAAATATAAACATTTCGGGGCCACTCCACCTTTTTATAAGGAGAATCTTCCCCATTGTAATCGTGATTTCCAGTAACAATAATCACCCAGGCCTTATCAAGACTTTTAAAACTTTCGGCCACCCGTTTAATATCCATTGTCAGCACATTGACTGAATCGAAAAGATCTCCGGCAATCAGCACCAGTTCAATCTCTTTTTCTTTTGCATAGGCAATCATATGATCAAAGGCCTTCCACAACTCTTTACGCTTGGACTTTCCATAATAATTGCCCTGCTGTAAAAAGGTAAAGGGGCGCCCGAGATGAAAATCTCCAGTATGTATAAAACTCTTAAGCATCCACTTGCCTCCAGTTTTCAAATTTACAGATTGTCACTACCGGAAATCAATTCCGTTTCCGAAATAAGTCGCTTACACATGACTTCTGTTTTATAAAGATACGCTTTATTGTACCATTATCAGGGCTAAAAATGAAGCTATATAAAGAAAAAAACACCTCGCCGGTTGCTACCGTCGAGGTGTTGAGTATTTAATTTCTTAGAAAGCAGCCTTATAAATAGCAATAATGTCTTCTTTTGAAGGGCATTTGGGATTTCCAGGAGTACAGGCATCGGCAAGAGCCAGATCAGCTAAAGTTGGGAAGTCTTCTTCTTTGACACCCAGTTCCTGCAGACCAGAAGGAATTCCAACATCTTTAGACAGCTTTTTAATGGCATCAATTGTCATAATATTGATTTCTTTTGGTTCACGACGGCTAATGTCAAGTCCCATCGCAACAGCGATATCTTTAAGTCGATCACCAACAGAATCAGCATTATACGCTACAACATGAGGAAGAAGTACTGCATTTGCCACACCATGAGGCAGGTCATAGAAACCACCCAGCTGATGAGCCATGGAGTGAACGATGCCCAAGCCCCCATTAGAGAAGCCCATACCAGTTACAAACTGACCATAAGCCATTTCATCACGGGCATCCAGATCATCTCCGTCTTCAACTGCAGCTCTAAGGCTCTTAGAAATAACTTTGATGGCTTCCAGGTTAAACAGGTCAGTAAAAGCTGAAGCACCAGCTGTTGTATAGCCTTCTACTGCATGGGTCAGGGCGTCCATACCGGTTGCTGCAGTTAAAGATTTTGGCATTTTAAGCATCAGAATCGGATCATTAACGGCAACAGTTGCAATCGAGTTAGGATCGACAATAACCATTTTTACTTTTCGTTCTTCATCGGTAATAACATAGTTAATCGTTGCTTCGCTGGCAGTTCCGGCGGTTGTATTAATCGCTACAATCGGAATTGATTTATTAGCGGTTTTACCCACACCTTCGTAATCTCTTAAATCACCCGGATTAGTGGCCAGAATTGCAACCCCTTTACCGGTATCCTGAGGAGACCCGCCACCAATACTGATAACAAAGTCACATTCATTATCCTGCAGCGCCTGGTATCCATCATTTACATTTTTAACAGTAGGATTTGGTTTAACATCAGAGAAGATAGCATAGGCAATTTTCGCTTCATCCAAAACCTTAGTCACTTCTTCAACGACTCCAGCTTCCATTAAAACTTTGTCTGTCACAATTAATGCTTTTTTGACATTCATTTTCATAATTTCGGGAACAATCAGTTCTACAGCTCCCGGTCCCATGATAACAATCGGTGGGAAATAATATGTTCTACCCATTAAAATAACCTCCAGAATTTGTTATGATTTTATTCGTTTACACGATTATATGCCAAACATTTAGCAGATAGAATGGAAATTTTTTATGGTTTGGGATACATTATTGAATTAATTTACACAGAAACCGTAATTTATTACCCTCTCAAAATAATTATTGGTAGTCATCTCTTTCTTTGACAGAAATTTAAGATTTGACGGTTATAATTAAAATGATTGACTGAAAACGCAATCAGAAGCTGGTCTTAATTGAATTGTAATGTGAAAGAGGTAAGCATGAAAAAAATATCAATTATCGGCTCCACTGGATCTATCGGTACTCAGTCTCTGACAGTTGCCGCCGAATATCCAGAGGAAATAAAAGTTATTGGCTTGTCCACCAATAAAAATATCGATTTGCTGGAAGAGCAGATTAATACCTTTCACCCAAAAGTTGTTTGTGTCATGGATCCAGATGCGGCTTTAACCCTAAAAAAACGACTTTCCCATAAAAATGTTGAAGTTTTAAGCGGTATTGACGGTCTGATAGCCGTTTCCACCCTGCCAGGCTGTGACCTGTTATTAACTGCAGTGTCTGGTATGATTGGTTTAAAACCTACTCTGGCGGCAATTAGTGAAGGTATTGATATAGCCCTGGCCAACAAGGAAACCCTGGTTGCTGCCGGTAAACTGGTGATGAAAGCCGCTGCTGACAAAGATGTCTCGATTTTACCTGTCGACAGCGAGCATTCGGCCATTTTTCAATGTCTGCGGGGAAATCCGAAGGAAGCCATAAAACGAATCATTATCACTGCATCCGGCGGCCCATTCCGTAATAAAAATGCCGATGAATTAAAAAGCGTCACCCTGGAGCAGGCCCTTAAGCATCCCAATTGGGCTATGGGTCAAAAAATCACAATTGACTCAGCCTCACTGATGAATAAAGGTCTGGAAGTCATCGAAGCAAAGTGGCTGTTTGATCTGGAACTCCCCCAGATTGATGTGATCGTTCATCCCCAGAGCATTATTCACTCAATGGTG
Source organism: Eubacteriaceae bacterium ES3 (assembly GCA_030586155.1). Taxonomy (NCBI): domain Bacteria; kingdom Bacillati; phylum Bacillota; class Clostridia; order Eubacteriales; family Eubacteriaceae; species Eubacteriaceae bacterium ES3. The sequence continues at coordinate 2,538,278 of CP130741.1, forward strand.
GAATTTGTCGACCACTCCACAATCGCTCAGATGGGAATGCCTGATATGGCACTGCCTATTCAATACGCTTTCTTCTATCCCGATCGAGTTTCCAACAACCGGACTCCTCTGGATTTTAAAAAAGCGTCAACTCTGACTTTTGAAGATCCCGATATAAAACGCTTCCCCTGCTTGGGCCTGGCCTTTGATGCCTTAAAGCTGGGCGGCTCCTCTAGCTGCGTCTTAAACGCCGCCAACGAAATAGCCGTTGAGCGATTCCTAAACCGTCAAATCGGTTTTTTGGATATTCCGCGCATAAACGAAGCCGTCATGGATGCTCACCAGCTGATTGCCGACCCCGGTCTTTCCGATATCCTGGAATCTGATGCCTGGGCCCGTGATGTAGCCCGACATCTGTAAAAAGAAAAACAGTCGATGATTTTATCGACTGTTTTTTGCTTATAAAAATGAAATCTGATTAGACTGGGGCAGCTGGTTCAAGCATCCCTGTTTTGTTAAAGTTTCGATATTGGATTTACTGATCTTTGTCCGATTCTGCAAGTCTTCACAGGACATGTAGGGCCTTATCTGGGCTTCTTCAAAAATTCGGCTGGCAGCCTTGTCACCAATTCCTTCCAATGCGTTTAAAGGCGGTAAAAGGCTGTTGTCAACAATTCTAAACTCTGAGAAATGGGAAGCATATACATCCACATTTTTGAAGGAGAAGCCCCGACACATCATTTCATGGGCCAGTTCCAGTGAAGTCAGTAGGCCCTTTTCTTTATTTGAGGCCTTATTTCCCAGGGCTTTTATTTCTTTCATTCTGGCTACAACAGCTGCCTTTCCTTGGGCAATCACACCCGCATCAAATTCCGTTGCCCTGACTGTAAAATAAGTAGCATAATAAGCCAGCGGATAATAAACCTTATACCAGGCAATTCTAAAGGCCATGGTAACATAAGCAGCCGCATGGGCTTTCGGGAACATATATTTAATTTTTTTACAGGAATCGATATACCACTCCGGCACCTTGTTTTCCCGCATGGCATCTTCCCATTCAGGTTTCAGGCCCTTACCTTTTCGCACTGCTTCCATGATTGTAAATGACTGCTTGGCTTCCAGGCCCATGTATATTAAAAACAGCATAATATCATCACGGGTACAGATGGCTTCCTTAATGGTCGCTTTTTTATCACGGATCAGATCCTGGGCGTTATTAAGCCAAACATCAGTTCCATGAGAAAGACCAGAAATTCGGATTAAATCAGAAAATGCTGTTGGTTTTGTATCCAAAAGCATCTCTCGAACAAACGAGGTTCCAAATTCTGGAATCCCGCAAACCCCAAGCGGCGATTCAAAATCGTTATCCGTAAAATTCAAGGCCTTTGTTGAAGTAAAAAGACTCATGGTTTTCTCATCATCGAGAGGAATCTTAACCGGATCAACACCTGTAAAGTCCTTAAGCATCCGCAGCATGGTAGGATCATCATGGCCCAGAATATCCAGTTTTAAAAGCCGGCCACTAATCGATTCATAGGCAAAATGGGTGGTGATGGTGTCACTGTCGGGATCGTCAGCTGGCCTTTGGACCGGACAGAAATCATAAATATCCTTATATGAAGGAACAACCATAATTCCCCCGGGATGCTGACCGGTGGTTTTTTTAACTCCGGCGCAGCAGCCGACAACCCGATCAATTTCTGCTCTGGTGACCTTTTTTTCTTCCTCATCATAATAATTTTTAACAAAACCAAAGGCCGTTTTATCAGCGATAGTCGAAATTGTCCCGGCCCGGAATACTTTTCCCTTGCCGAACAGCACTTCGGTATAACGATGGGCTTCAGCCTGATTTTCGCCAGAGAAGTTCAGATCGATATCAGGCTCCTTGTCACCTTCAAAACCAAGGAAAGTTTCAAAGGGAATATCAAAGCCGTCTTTAATCATTGCTGCACCGCATTTCGGACAATTCGCATCAGCCAGGTCAGGACCGACGCCCACATCATTGGATTCAAAAAATTCCGAGTGCTGACAGTCCGGGCACCGATAATGGGGTGCCAAGGGGTTAACCTCGGTAATTCCACAGAGTGTCGCTACAAAAGATGACCCAACCGATCCTCGCGATCCAACCAGATAGCCATCCTCCATGGAATGAGCTACCAGTTTCTGGGCAATCAGATACAATACCGAATAACCGTTTCCGATGATCGAATCCAGTTCCCGGTTCATCCTTTTTTCCACATTATCAGGAAGCGGATCGCCAAACATCTGGTGAGCACGGTCCACCACCATATTTCTGATTTCATCATCCGAACCTTCCATTACCGGTGTAAAGGTTCCATCAGGAATAGGCAGGACGTCTTCCATCATCTCCCCGATTTTTCGGGTATTATCAATTACCACTTCTTTAGCTGTTTCCGGATCGAGATAAGAAAACTCATCGAGCATTTCCTGAGTCGTCCGGTAATAAAGCGGGGGCTGGCTTTTAGCATCTTTATAGCCCTGACCGGTAAATAAAATTTCCCGATACAGGCTGTCTTCCAGGCTGACAAAATGGACATCGCCGGTGGCAACTACCAGTTTATTCATCTCTTTTCCCAGTTCAATGATCTCGCGGTTGATTCTTTTTAAGCCTTCCTGATCAGGTACACTATTGTTTTCAATCAGAAACTGATTGTTTCCCAGCGGCTGAATTTCCAGATAATCATAAAAAGAAGCTATCCTGACAATCTCCTGTCTGGGTTTATTGCTGATAAAAGCTTTATAGAGTTCTCCCGCTTCACAAGCCGATCCGATTAACAGATTCGCTCTGTTTTCCACCAGTAAGGAACGGGGAATTCGCGGCTTTTTGTGAAAATAATTCAGGTGGGATTCCGAAACAATTTTATAAAGGTCTTTGATTCCCTGCTGATTTTTAGCATAGATAATGACATGGTAAGGGTAGTTGATCTTAATGTTTCGATCCCGCTGTGATAAAGACGACAGATCCTGTATCGTTTCACAGCCCTTTTTCTCTGCCAGTTCCAGGAGCTTTAAAAATACCCGTGCGGAAGCCATGGCATCATCCAGGGCCCGGTGGTGATTATTTAGTTCAATCTTGAAAAACGAGGTCAATTTTTTAAGGTTATGTCTGGCAATTTGGGTCAGCAAACAACGGGCCATAGCCAACGTATCAATCCAAGTATTCTCGCGCCTGATATCATGCACTTCCATGGCTTTTTCGATAAAGCTCATATCAAAAGCTGCATTATGGGCAACCAGAACAGCCTCCCCGATAAAATCGAAAAATTCATTTATCGCCTGAACTTCTTCCATTCCACCTTCAGCCATCTGACTGGTAATGCCTGTTAACTCAGTAATCTCCGGCGGTATCTCACAATGGGGGTTAACAAGGGTATTAAACTGATCAACAATCTGGCCGTTTCTGATTCTAACCGCTGCTATCTCGATAATCCGATGATTGCCGGGGATGAAACCCGTTGTTTCCAGATCAAAGAAAACAAACTCACCGGAAAAATCCTGGTTTTGGGGGCCAACTATCAACTCCATCTGGTCGTCAACCAGGTAGCCTTCAACCCCATAGAGAACTTTAATCTTATTTTTTCGACCCAGAGACATCATTTCCGGATAGGCCTGAAGGACACCATGATCGGTGATCCCAATCATATCATGACCATAGTTTACTGCCTGCTCCATTATATTTTCCACTTTGCTGACTGCATCCATGGCACTGAACTGACTGTGCATATGGAGCTCAACTCGTTTCACTGGTGCATCATCACGCTTTTTAGTTTTTGATGAAAGGACTATATTTCGCGGAAAAAGCATAAGTTCTGAAGCAAACTCGTCATATTTAAGCCTGCCTTCGACCGTTAAAACCATGCCCTTTTTAATATGCTGACAAAGATCCTCCGACTCGGTAAATATTTTGGCGGTAATCGATCCGGTATTATCGGTAATATTAAAGCTTAATAATGTTTTTCCGCTTTTTAATTCCCGGATATCGACCCCAAAAACCGTTCCGGTTACAACAATGTTTTCACCTTCTGATTCGCCGCCTAAAGAGAAATCGACATCTTTTAAAAATGTCGGCAGATTCCTGACCACTTTTCCGAGGATCACATCTCCAGGTTTTTCAGCTCTGATTGGTTCTGAATTTTTCCCCGACTTTTTACCGCTCTTGGCTGGTGCTGGTGCCGAGACCGCATCCGGATTAATTGCTGACAGTTTTTTATTAAGATCTTCACGGCTTTTCTCCCGAACTGCCTGATGATCCATGAACTGGATTTGCAACTGAGCATTAAGACCATAATCTTCCAGAATAATACGTCTGAAACGGCCTTTGAAAATTTCCCAGGTTTCAGTGTCTATCTCATCGGTGGACCGGGCTTTTAAGTAGAAAGTATCTCCTTCTGCTGACAGGGTATTAACAAGGATAACGGAAGCAATTTTTAAATTTATACCCGACAGCTTTTCGCTGATACTTGCCTTCTCATCTTTAATCAGCTCCTGAGCCGATTCATAAATTTTATGATTAATTTCTATTTTCAGACTACTGGCATAATCAAAAACATCAATCAGCTGGCTTTTAACCGCCTCCATATCCACTTCTTTTTTGAGCGTCTGAAATTTAAAAATCAATTCCCCCTGTGTGGAATTGATTTTTATATGCTCAGCCTGAAGTTCGTGGGTTTGTATAATTTTTTGATAATGCGCCTGCTTTTTTTGTATACTCAAAACATGCCTCACATTTTATTTATTTCTTCAAGTAATGCTGTGATAATCTGATTTTCTGCGACGGTTTTTAAAATTTGTCCCTTTTTAAAAAGCACCGCTTTATTTTTACCACCGGCAATTCCAATATCTGCTTCTTTGGCTTCACCAGGTCCGTTGACAATGCATCCCATGACCGCTACCGTCAGCTTTTTGTCAATTTTCTGCAGCGCACAATCGACCTCCCCGGCAATCCCAATCAGATCAATTTCTGTTCGTCCGCAAGTTGGACAGGCAATCAGGGAAACACCAGCCTTTTGCCCCTGATAAAGACCAATCGCCGAAAGAATATCACGGCCTACAGCGATTTCTGTCACCGGATCGCCGGTAACCGATACGCGAAGGGTATCACCAATTCCGTCGAGCAACAGATTACCCAGTCCAATCGCTGATTTAACTGCTGATGTCCGCAGGAGACCGGCTTCAGTAATCCCCAAATGCAGGGGATAATCATATTCTTTCGAAAAAGCGCGATAGGAATCGATGGAAAGCCGGACATCCGAAGCTTTTAATGACACCACAATATCCGAGAAATTCAGTTCCTCTAGAATTTCAATATGGCGTCTTGCCGATTCAACCATTAGGCCTGGCGTAGGATGGCCGCCACTTTCCTCTAACAATTCTTTATCTAAAGATCCGGCATTAACCCCAATCCGGATGGGGATGCCCCTGTCTTTCGCCATTGCCACGATTTCTCTGACCTTATTTTTGTCACCGATATTGCCGGGATTGATCCGAAGCTTATCAATACCCTGAGCCATCGACAAAAGCGCCAGCTGATGATCAAAATGAATATCGGCAACCAGTGGAATATTAATATTTTTTTTTATTTGACCAATCGCCAGAGCTGCCGTCTCATCAGGTACAGCTAAACGCACCAGGTCACAGCCAGCCTCTTCCAGTCGGTGAATCTGGTCAACTGTTTTTTTTACATCCCGGGTATCGGTATTGGTCATCGACTGAATGGAGATTGGATGTTCACCGCCAATGTATCGATTACCAATTTTAACCGGTCTGGTCTTTCTTCTCATAGCTTCTCCTAGGCACTTAAACGCATAATATCATTAAAGGCAATCACCAGAGCCAGCCCCATTAAGAAAACAAAGCCAACAAAATTGATTCGACCTTCTACCTCCGGTGAAAATTTTCTGCGGGTTATCATTTCAATTAGAATGATAAAAACCCTGCCACCATCCAGGGCAGGCAGAGGCATCATATTGATAACACCAAGATTAACAGAAATCAGCGCGGTAAAAGCCAGCAGACTGACAAATCCGGTATTAATAAAAGTATCAACCATCGATACCATTCCGATTGGACCAGCTACATCATTGAGTCCAGCCTGGCCAGAAAGCAACATGGCAAATGATTGAAAGATGATCCCGGCAAAGCGGGCCGTATTTATAAAAGCCAGCTGCAGAATGTCCAGAGGGTTGGTGTTACCTACCAGGATTGCTAAAACCAGCAGACAGACCCAGGCAAAAATAATATTCATGGCCGAACCAGCTACCAGAATTAATAGCTTCTGTGCGTTTGTTTTAGCTTCAAAACTTTTTTCATCGACAGGTTTTTCAGGATCCTCGGGCAGATAGTTGCCATCCTCATCCAGTTCCGGCTCTTCACCCCGCATTTTACAAAAACCGCCAATGGGAAAAAGCCGAATCGAAAAAAGGGTCTCTTTACCTTGTCTGGAAAACAATTTAGGGCCCATGCCGATCGCAAATTCTTCGACAAAGACCCCCGTTTTGCGGGCAGCAATAAAGTGGCCAAATTCGTGGCTCACCACTAATACGCTTAAAATTATTAATGTTACAAGTATGGTTATCGGGTTCATTTTTCTCCTAAGACATCCCGAAGGTTAATCGGGCGAAAATATAAATAATTGGAATGATAAATATAATACTGTCAAAACGATCAAGGACTCCGCCGTGACCCGGCAGAACCTGACTGAAATCTTTGATTTGGGCCTTCCTTTTAATCATCGATGCAGTAAGATCTCCACATTGACCGGCAATTGAGCCTAATACGCCAATACCAATATACCAGTACCAGGCCAAATCAAAATCAAAATATGTTCTTAAAATATTCCCATAGGCCATTGCTGCAAGAGCCGCAAATAATATGCCTCCAACACTTCCGGCTACTGTTTTTTTAGGGCTGATTTTAGGTGCCAGTTTACGGTTACCCAAAAAGCGACCGACAAAATAAGCTGCTGTGTCAGTTACAAAAGCGATGACAAAAATCAGCCACAAATAGTAGACACCGCGACTGATGGTTTCAAACAAAAACAAATGCGAAAACATGACCGGAACATAAACAATTCCTAAAAGCATGGAACCGGCTCTTTGGATTCCCAGCTTACCTGTGGCAATTTCATAGCAGAAAAGAGAAATAAAGCAGATTAAAAGCATGGGCAAGCCAAAATTATAATCAAGCTTGATCGTGATGACCATCAGGAATGACAGAATCATCATAAAAATATAAGAAATTTTAGGAATAATCAGATGATTAATGGCTGAAGTAAACTCCATGGTACCGATAAAAGTCAGCACCATCACACCAATCACCAGCCATACCCCGCCAAGTGCCAAAATTCCAATCAGTATCGGTAAACCGACGACCGAGGTAATGACCCGGGTTCGCAGTGAAGAGTTATCCTTTTTTTTACGTCGCGCCATATCGTCTGTTCCTTTTCTGATAAGCAATAATCAGGTCAGCATAGGCATCTTCATCAAAATCCGGCCACAGTGTATCGATAAAGAAAAATTCAGAGTAAGCCATCTGCCAAAGCATAAAGTTACTCACCCGCTTTTCACCTGAAGTCCGTAAAACCAGATCCGGATCAGGCATCCCGGCGGTATACAGTTTTTCTGAGATAAGACTTTCCGTCACATCTTCAGCAGCAATTCCTTCAGCAACAATTGTTTTAACCGCTGAAAGGATCTCATCCCGTCCACCATAATTTAGGGCCACATTAAAGATCAGCCCGGTATTATTCTTAGTCAGGCTCATCGCACCTTCGGCGGCTTTTAAAACCTTGGGACTCAATCTATTTAAATTACCGATCACGTTAACTTTGACATTGTTTTCGTGCAATTCTTTTACTTCATTGTTAAAGTAATCAACGGCAATTTTCATCAGACCGCTGACTTCTTCATCGCTGCGTTTCCAATTTTCTGTTGAAAAAGCATAAACTGTCAGAATTTTAATCCCAAAATCCGAGGAAGCACGAACAATTTTTTTTAAGGTCTTCATGCCCGCATTGTGTCCAAACAGTCGCGGACGATTCCGTTGTTTTGCCCATCTGCCGTTGCCATCCATTATAATGGCCACGTGTTCAGGCAGGTTCTGTCTATCTATGGTCATGATTCACCTTTCTTCGCTAACCGTCTTAGAGATAAGCTTTTTGTCAACCGGTTTAGTAGATGTAAAAAATGTTTCTTCTATTATATGTCATTTTCAGCAATTTGTAAAATCAGCAAACCGGTCTTTAAGAAAATCAGATTTTAGAAGCAGCTCTTTGGATGATTATTTACTCTCGGTCTTCCAAATCCTTGGCTTCGGCAATATAACGATATAAGGTCGGAATCGATACATTTAAGAGGTTGGCCAGGTACCAGATGCTTCCTTTTACCGAAAAAGTTCCCATCTCGTCTAAACTTTTTACCAGAGCAACTTTTTCCTTTTTCTTCATCATCTTGACTTTTACCGGCCACTTTGGCATTAGATGGGTAAGATGTTTATCAACCATCTCTTTGGCATCGACACTGAATTTTTCTGTTTCTACTTCCGGCTTGGCTTCAATATTTTTTTTGACCATCCGATTTAGGATATCTCTTACTTTTATCAGTTCTTCGTCATCTGTGTTAATACAAAGCATCCCGATCAAAGACTCATCATCATCCTTTATAAACCAGGTACCTGAGCGGATGGTCTCTTTTTTCTTTAATTTAACCGGATCATTCCAGATAAAATCTTTTTTTAGATGAATCTGACTTTTTAGTATCCGCAACGAAACTTCAGTGATCGGATCTCCAACGGTTCTCCCACTGATATAGCCATTTCTGATTGCAACTACAGAATGATGCCAATCGGTCATATCATGTAGAACAACTTCTGTATTTTCGCCCATAAATTCCGCCAGAAAATCAACCAGCGAAACATAAACTTCCAATTTTTTGTTCATCTTTTTATCTCCCGATCTTTACTAGGACTTCACGCTAATCATTTACTAACTGTTAGTCTAGCACATCAGTTAATGCTTTACAAGAAATCCCACTGATAACTTTTCAACGAAAAAACAGGCCAAATATAATTGACCTGTTCTCAAAACGCTCGTCTACTTGTTTAAGGCATATTTCTCAATAGCGTGAGCGAGACCATCTTCATCGAAACGTAAAGTGACTACTTTGGCTACGGCTTTAACATCGTCAGAAGCATTGCCCATAGCCACCGGCAAACCGGCAAACTCAAGCATTTTAATATCGTTGTCACTGTCACCTAATGCCATAACTTCTGACTGTTTAACCTCAAGAAGCTTACAAAGCGCCTTTAAACCCCTGCCTTTATTGGAATCTCGGTGATTTACCTCAATATTACTGGCAAGGGCCTGGGTCAGTGTCACCCCTCTGATCTGAGAAAAGCGCTGCCATAAACGACGGTGGTTCTGGTCACTTAAAAGGGGGATATTAATTTTTTCAATTTCCCCAGCATTGGCCATGGTAAATTCTGCTATAGAATCAACAGCAGTGGATTTATTCTTGATAAAGTCAATCAAGTCTGGTGGAAATTCCTTAATATCTTCGATGGATTCAAAAAAACGATGTTCAGCATAGGACTGACCCTTGTGATAGACCTCACAAAAAAGCTTTTTCCTGCTTAAAACTGGCATAATCTTTTTTATCGTGCCCGCCCCAATATATTGGGAAGAGATAACTTCTTTTGTTCTTAAATTTACAACTGAAGCCCCATTAGAGGTCACCGCATAATTAATCCCGGGAATGGAAGTCACTGATTCTGGCAGTTGTCCAAGAATTCGGCCGGTTGAAGGCACAACATGAATTCCCTGTTCGATTGCTGCTTTTAAAGTATCTTCCGTTTTTTTTGTGATGGATTTAAAGTCACTTTTTAAGGTGGTCCCATCCAGGTCCAGTGCAATTAGTTTAATATTCATTTTATCTCCGTTCTCTCTGAAAAAATAAAGCTCGATTTCATAATTATTTTTTCCAGTTTACCATAGAAAAAGCTTCTTTGCATGAAGTAAGCCTTTACAGTTTTATATTTTCTTCTGATTTAAGAACCCTCACAGGGTTTTCAGATAGGGTTAAAATGATATCGGAGAGTTTTCTGATCTCAATATTATCGTGAGAGACAAAAATTACCGTTTTTTTGCTTTTTTCCCATAGCGAAAGGAAGAGTTCCATCAGCCGGTCTTTCAGTTCAGCATCTAAATTGACAAAAGGTTCGTCCATAATCAGCAAGGAAGAAGGTACAAGGAAAGCACGGGCAATAGAAACCCGTTGTTTCATTCCACCACTCAAGGCTTGAGGGTATAGGTCTTTTGCTGATGTAAGCTCCACCTGTGAAAGCATCTGATCAATTTCATCTTCAAAGGGTCCAGTTCTTTTTACATTAAGCTGATTCATCACAAAACGCAGGTTTTGTCGAACAGTCAGCCATGGAAGCAGTCTTGGCTCCTGAAATATAAAAGAAAGGTTATTCTTTTCAACGCCGGTTATGGTCCCCCCATCTGCTTTCTCCAGACCAGAAAGCAAACGCAGCAGGGTTGTTTTTCCAGCTCCTGAAGGCCCGGTAATACCGGTAATTCGATTCGTTTCTATTGCCTGAGAAAAGTCATCAAAGATAATCTGATCACCATATGCTTTTTTAAGATTGGCTATATTGATTGTCATGACAAGACTCCTTTACCGGCGCGGTTAAGGCCTTTAACCGTCAGTTTTTCGATCAGATAACTTAACACAACAATCACCAGTGTCCATGAAAAAAGATAATCTGTCTCCAGATAAATTCTGGCATAATACAGATTCATCCCTACCGAAGGGATGGCATTTGCCAAAACCTCGGCTGTCACTGTTACTTTCCAGCCTAAACCAATGGCGTTAATCAGAGCCGAACTAGCGTAAGGTCTGAGAGTTGGCAGATAAATATTTCTTAATATTTTTATTGCAGATACCCGATAGATTGCCGCCATTTCCAGCAGTTTTGTATCGGTTGCTTTTATCCCCTGAATGATGTTAGTCCAGGTAATTGGAAAACAGATCAGAAAGGTCACCAGCAGAGGAACCAGAGACGATTCAATCCAGAGGTTGATCAGAATAATAATTGAAACAACCGGAACTGATTTAATAGTCACCACCAGAGGATTTAAAAACTCATTAAATAAGGGCTTAAGGCCGCCAATAATCCCCAGAATTAGACCAATCAGGAAAGAAATTAGAACACCCGAAAAAACCCGAATCAGGGTAGTCACAATACTTACAAAAAAATCCGGAGACTTAGAAAGCGTAATGACCCCTTTTATCGTATCAAATGGCGAAGGCAGCACCAGCGGATTATCAACCCGCCATGCTGCCAGCATCCAGAGGAGGATCCAAAATAGAACCATCCCTAATTTAACAATTCGTTTATTGGCCCAATGAGTAGAAATCTTCACCTGGCAGAGCTCCTCCAACAGATTTTGGTTCAAATCCATATAAAACATTATAATAGTCATTTAGCGAATCTTTTGCGTCCGCTACAGAAATAAATACAATATTGCAATTTGGAATTGCAGCTTCAGCGATGGCCGCATCCCCCATAATTCCTGCTTCGACAATATTTTGCGCACCTTCAGCCGGATTTTCGTTTAAATCATTAATGGAGCCCTCATAAGCCTGCAGAAAAGCATCAAAAGCATCAGGATTGGCTGTCGCCCATTCTTTATTAACGATCAGGGTTGACATCTGAAGCTCAGAACCATCACCGACTTGCGCCCAGGCTTCAGTCATATCCACTGCAACCTTAATATTTGCTTTCTTGGCAGTGATCGTCGTTACAAAAGGTTCCGGCAGCATCGCTACTGTGGCATTACCTGCTGCCAGTGCCGTTACAACCTCGCTATGCTCAGCCACATAATTAATGGTCACATCAACTCCCGGTGTCAAGCCGTTTTTCTCAAGCAGGTAATTCAGGACATATTCCGGCGTTGATCCCTGTCCGCTTGCCAGAATAGTTTTCCCTTTTAAATCTGCAATAGAGGCAATACCTTCTGACTCATCCGCGACGATATATAAAACTCCAAGGGTATTGACCGATCCCAAAACAATCTGACCTTCAGTTTTATTATATAAAACCGCTGCTAAATTTGAAGGAACCGCCGCCATCTGGACTTCACCACTGATAACGCTGGCCGTAAGCTGGTCCGGCGCACCTGCCAAAACAAATTCGGTGGTGATATTCTCACCCAGATCTACACCATTAACCATCATTTGAGCCATTCCCATACCCGTCGGCCCAGCCAGGGTACCCACTTTAACCGTTTGCGGTTCAGCCGTTTCGGTCTGACAGCCAGCCATCATAAACACCAGACTCACCGTTGCCAGAAGCAACACAATCCATTTTTTCATTCGTTTTTCCATCCTTTTCCGATTTTAATTTTGTTACCTGAACGGAAAAAAACAAGCATCTTTCTATTCGCAATCTCACAAATTCAGCAAAAAGTCAGAATACTCTTTCACTATTCATTCTCCTTTAGATCAGAAACATCTTTTCTGTCAGGTAAACGCGTTCATTGTTAATAGTTTATCAGAAATCTCCCCCCTTTAAAAGCACGACGAAGGGGAAAATATTGCGCGAAAATAAAGCCGTGCAAGGAAAAACCCCACAAAAAGAGATTTTTAAGTACCTTTAAATCTCTTTTTGTGGGGTTTTTCCTTATAGGGCGTAGCCCGCGATGAGGTGAAGCACAGCGGAACCGAATGCACGGCTTCATTTTTCACCTCTGTTTTTTAAAAGCTTAACTTAAAAATCTCTTTTTGGTGTTTTTGGCTTGTGGGGCGCAGCCCGCGACGAGGTGGAGCGTTAGCGGAACCGAGTGCGCCCACGGCTTTGTTCTTCACTCTGTTTTGTTAAGCGTATCCTAAAAAATCCCTTTATGGCCTGTTTTGCTTATAGGGCGCAGCCCGTACTTCTTTATTCTATCGACTTCAGCGATTCAACCATATTGATGCGTTTAATAATCGGTGTCATAACCACATTGATAATCAGGGTAAAGATCATTGTCAAGGCACCTGCCAGTAAATATGAACTCAATTCAATCTCCCGAACAAAAGTCGTCATATCGGTCTCCATGGTATTAATAATCAGGTTATTCAGGCCGGTCCCTAAAAATAATCCCACAATAACACCAACCAAAGCCAGGACAATATTTTCTCTAAAAATATAATTATAGGTTTCCATGTCATAAAAACCCAGTACCCGAATGGTGGCAATCTCTCTGACACGTTCGGAAATATTAATATTGGTCAGATTATATAAAACCACTCCAGCCAAAGCTGCCGCTGAAAGGATCAAAACCAGAATGACAATATTCAAACTTCCCATACTGTCTTCAGAAGATTCGATAATACTGCCAGTAAAGTTTAACGAGACCACATCATCTTTAGCAAGCCAGTCACCAGCAATCTGTGTTTCCAAGGTCTCATTCGTGTCCGGTATATTGATATAGGCCACATTAAACTCAGGTTCCTGACCAACAATCTGGGAATATGTTTCCGGTGACATATAAAGATAATTTTCCAGGTAATTTTCAGCGATTCCAGCTATTTCAACTTCATAAGAATCGTCATCATTAAATACCCTAATGGTTTCCCCGATTGCTACGTTTAAATCCCGGGAGGCCTTTTCTGTGATAATCGCCCCCTGAGATAAATCCAGAGATTCATCTGTCTCCTGATTTTTGACATGAATATAGTCATCCAGCTGGTCAGTTGTTTCAGGAACCAGGAGATAAACTGATTTGCTGTAGTCATCACCGCTTTTTTCAACTTTCATACTGGTCTGATAGGCCAGCATATTTTCTGAAAAGCGATTATCAGCATTGAGCTCATCTTTTATTGCGGTCTTTTCTTCTATGGTCCCACTTTCTTTAAAAGCCAACAGCCCATCGTAGACTGCTATCTCCCCAAACTGCTTGGGAATAATTGTCGTTATCGCATCCTGCAGACCAAAACCGGCAAGTATCAAGGCTGTACATCCGGCAATCCCAATGACCGTCATAAAGAAACGCCCTTTGTAACGCATCAGATTTCTGGCCGTCACTTTTTCAATAAAGCCCAACCGTTTCCAGATTAAAGGAATACGCTCCAATAAAATATTTTTACCAATCTTAGGTGCTTTAGGTCGCATCAACTCGGAGGGCTGTTCTCTAAGTTCAACGACTGTCGCCAGACCAGCTGCCGCCACTGTACAGAAAACAGCCATTACAGCACTGATGATTATCGGTAGCCAGGGCGGAGAAATCAGTAGGTCTGGGATTTGATACATCATCCCGTAAGCCCCGGCAATAAGGTATGGCAAAGTGTTTAGCCCCACGATGATTCCAATCACCGCACCGGTTAATCCAGCCAATACCGCATAAACAACAAATTTTGAGGCAATCTGTGAATGACGATAGCCCAATGCCTTTAATGTCCCAATTTGCGTTCTTTGTTCTTCCACCATTCGCGTCATGGTCGTAAAAGATACCAGTGCCGCTACTAATAAGAAAAATAAGGGAAAAACATTGGCAATTTTATTTATTCGAGTAGCATCCTCGCCATAGCTGCGATATCCAGGGTTATCATCGCGATCAAAGAGATACAATTTTCCTTCTTCAATATCATCCACTTCTTGTTGCGCATCGGCCAGCTCTGCCGCTGCCTCATCAAGCTCAGCTTGACCTTCGGCCCGACTTTCTTCCAGCTGGGCCACGCCATCATAATACTGATTCCAGCCATCGGCAATTTCTGCTTCAGCATTTGCCAAGGTCGCAAAGCCTTCATCGATGCCAGCCTGATACTGAGCATAACCCTGATTATAGGCAGCCAGACCACTATAGTACTGGTTCCAGCCATCCTGAAGCTGAGCTTCAGCTGCTGCCTGTTCGGCATCAAGAGCTGCCTGACCCTGTTCCACCTGAGTCTGCAGAGCCTCTAATTGCGCCCTGGTCTGTTCAAGCGTCTGCTGAAAATTCAGGATTTCATCAATTCCGGCTTGGAGCTGTAACTGTGCCTGATAAGCCGGTTGAAGCTGGGTCTCAATGGCACTTACGGAAACGTTCAGTTCTTCAATCTGGGCCTGCAATACTGCCAGCTGGTCTTCATAATTGGGATCGTCCGGATCTAAAGCTTCAATTTGAATCTGAAGGCCAGCAATCTGTTCATTTAAACCTGCAATAGCAGCCTCACCCTCATCAATCTGAGTCTGAACCTCGGCCAACTGCGCCTGCAATTCTGGCAACTGATCTGACGGATCAGCGGCTTCCATCTGTTCAATCGCTTGTGTCAATTGAACAATCCCTTCTCGTCCCTGATCCAGCTGAGCATTTGCTTCGGCAATTTTATCTGCCAGTTCATTTTCACCGGCAATTAAACCTGCTCTGGCGGCATCAAGCTGAGCCTTACTGTCTGCCAGTGTTGCTTCAGTTGTTGCCATAGTCGAGAAAAGCTCATCATAACCAGCTTCAATTTCTATCTCACCACTAACCAGTTGTGCTCTGGCATCGGCAAGTTCCGTTTCTCCACTGGCAATGCCTTCAAGAAACTCCCTTTGTCCATCATTATATTCTGCATACCCTTCATCAAGCTTTTCCTGGGCCTCATTCATAATTTCAGAATAATTGATTTCCAGACGCTGGGCACCAACAGCCTCCAGATTTTGTTCAAAACCGTCAATCAAGGTCCAGTATTCCTTAGAAAAAGCAGATTCTCCATCGGCCAATGCTGATGTTTTTACATACACTTCGGTATAGCGTTCATAAGCAAAATCGGCTTGCGGGATGAACCCGTAAAAGGCGACATTACCATTCCCTACGGAAGTCGTTCCCCGGTCAAAGGAAACATACTGAGGTGATCTGACAAAACCGACAATGGTATAAGTATCTGGTACGATCGTATCGCTACGGGGTTCCCCCGAAAGATCAGAGTCAAGCGTAATCGTATCACCAATTACATAATCAACCGAACCTACCACGCTATCTTCATAGGGGGCTTCCACAACAATCTCTCCGGACTTTTGCGGCAACCGTCCCTCGACCAGCACCAGCTGATTAAGACTTTGGTCTTCCGGTACAGAATAAAGCCTTATGACCGGACGCTTCTCACCTTCATCGATGATTACATCAGCCGAATAACCGGCCATGATCGTTTCCACACCCTCCGTTTTTCCCAACGCTGCTATATCATCGTCCTGAAAACCAAAAGTTGAGACAAGCCTGAAATCCATCAGACGCTGGGTTTCATAATATACATTTGCCGTGTATTCCATGCTGGGACCGGTCGCTTTTATACCCACAAAAAAGCAGACGCCCAGAGCGATGATCGCCACGATAGAAATAAACCGGCTTTTGGTTTTTTTAATTTCGCGTAAAATATCCTTATTGAGTGCTTTCATTATCCGTCCCTTTTCCCTTTTTCTCGATTATTCATTCATTATAGCACATTTAATTTAAAGAAATATTTTGCCCATACGAATAAAACAAATTATTTTTTCTCGAACTGGTATTTGGGTTAAAGTTTCGACTGCCTTAGCATAAAATTCCACCTGAGCCCTGTACGTCTCGAGTCTATTTTGATAGTCCTGCTGGTCCTTTAAATAGTCTGTTTTATAATCAACAATCACCCATTCGCCATTTTCAATAAAAGCACAGTCGATTACCCCCTGTACCATAACGGACTGACGATAATCTTCCCACTCCGGACGGATCGTCGCTGGGCTGACCTTAAGTGTAAAAGGCCATTCCCGCTTTATTGTTGCTGCTGTCAGAATTCTATTTCCCAGATCTGTATTAAAAAACGTCTGGACCAGTTTAAGATCAATACTCATCCCCTGGGCATGACCCAAATATCGATCGACAATTAAACGCTCTCTTTCTGAAAGTAAAAACTGGCTGATCCCTTCATCCCCCTGGGATTCTAAAATCTTTCGATACTTTTCTAAATCCAGCACTTCCATAAAAAGATGCAAAGCAGTTCCCTTTTCGGCACCCGTCAGTGTCTCTTCACGGCTTTCCATAAAGACCGGTTTCTGAATACGACTTGAAAAAGACTGATTGCTTAAAACTTCACTAACAGAAATACTTTGTCTTTTACTGTTTTGAAGGTTTTTAATCTCTGTAACGCTCATTTTCCCCGGCAAGGTTTCTTTTAGGCCTTGCTGATAGTCGAAACTTAAAATGCTGCTGATGTTCTCACTCATGGTCTCATCGACTTTGTCGAAAATTTTATTGGTTGTTTCTAAAGACTGGTCCACCGGCATAAGCTTACCTGGATCAAAAATCTGCTGAATGGTAAAATGTTTCTCATTTTGCAGCTCACTAGCCTCTAAACGTCCAGCTTTAAGCACCGCCATCATAATCCAGTCAAGAAAACATGAAGCCGATAGAAGATTCTCCGGCTCGGGGGCCTTCTGCCACCTGGCAGATTGTTTATCGGTTATTTTCCCGGCAGCAACCAGATGAAGTTTTTCTTCAGCCCTGGTCATTCCCACATAAAGTATTCGCATTTCTTCTGACAGCATTTCCCGAAGATTTTGCTCCATGCAAACCTGTTTGGCAATGGTCTGAGCCTTGTAGCGGTTCTTTTCATCCACAAAATCAGGACAGATCCCCAGATTTTTGTGGAAAAGTATCGCTCGCGAATTATCCCGCTTATTAAAGTTTCGATTTAATCCCGCTATAAAGACAACCGGGAACTCCAGCCCCTTACTTTTGTGAACAGTCATCAGACGAACCACATTTTCCTGCTCTGAAAGACTGCGTGACGGCGAAACATCCTGACTGTGCTTTTTCATACTTTCAATGAAACGGACAAACTGATAAAGACCCTTGAGCGTCGATTTTTTATAGTCAGCCGCCCGCTTCAAAAGAATTTTTAAGTTATTCTGCCTCTGCTCTCCTCCCGGCAGACAGCCGACCAGGCCGAAATAACCGGTTTCCATAAAAATTTTCCAGAGAAACTCCTCCACTGGCAATTGCTTCGAGTCCTCCCGAAAGCCCTCTACCTGTTCATAGAAAACCTTAAGCCGCTTCGAAAGGTCATCCTCCTTTTCTGCCATATACTTTTCTGCTGCTTCATAGAAAAAGCCATCAGGATAAGCAATTCGGATCACTGTACAGTCATCAGTTGTAAGTTTTCCAATTGGTGAAACCATAACGCTCAACAAGGCAAGATCCTGATGACCGTTATCGATCAGGTTCAAAAGATTTAGAATGGTCCTAATCTCCAGTGATTCATAATACCGTGATCCCCCTTCAAAATAAACAGGTATCCCGTATTCCTGAAAAACCTTTAAAAAAATCTCTTCCCGACCGGCAAGACTGCGAAGGAGAACCCCAATATCCCGATATTCCACGGGTTTTTCAAGCCCGTCCCGACTCCGATAAAGGGGGCTGCCAATTTGAGTCATAATTTTTTTTGCTATGAAACGTGCTTCCAGTTCGGCTGTCGTCATGTCTGACAATTCATCGGATAATTGGTCCTTGGGCTGATAAATTACATGAATCTCCGGCTTGAGATTATTCTCGCTGCATTTAAGCCCCGGATACAAAGCGACCTTTTCATTGTAGTCAATCTCCCCCAATTCTTTCGACATAATTGCTGAAAAAATTTCATTGATCCCATTAATAATGGTTTCTGAACTTCTGAAATTTCGGTTTAGGTTAATTAAAGCCCCTCCCTGGCTTTCTCCAAAACTTTCATACTTTTCCATAAAAATTCCTGGATCTGCCAGACGAAAACGATATATGCTCTGTTTAACATCACCTACCATAAAATAATTATCGGAACGGACAACTTTTTTAAGAATGGTTTCCTGCATCTCATTGGTATCCTGATATTCATCAATAAAAACAAAATCAAAACGGTTACGGACTTCTTCTGATACCGTTTCATCCTCCAAAAGCTTAAGGGCCAATTGTTCCAGATCATTATAATCCAGAGCATTTTTTTCCAGTTTTTTTGACTGGTAAATCTGGTCCATTAAAAAGGTTACCTGCACCAGCTTTTCAATCAGCGGTTTCAACCCTTTTAGTTCTTTCAGTAAAAAGCCTTTTTCAAAGTAAGCAATCAGATCTTTAATCCCCTCTTTGCCCTGATCGCGAAGGTCTTTAATCTGTTTTTTTAAGTCCGGATCCATTTTTTTAGAGGAGGGGAAGCGTCCAAAATCAATTCTTTTTAAGGCCTCCAGCCATTCTGCTTCCGCATCTGACTGAGAAAAGAGTAAAAGGGCCCTTTCCACGGCTTTGGATTCCTCTTCAAGAAGCACCTGCACTTTCTCAAATCCTTCCAGCTCTGAAAGATCCAAACCACATGCATAGGCGTTTTTTATAGCACTCAATTTAAAGTCTGCTATTTGAGAAAATTTTTGGCCCCACAAATGTTCTTTCATAAAAGCAGCTTCTTCGATATCAAATAAAGAAAGCGCTTTTTCACACCACTTTTCTTTATAAGGCTGGGCATTTAAAAAAAAGTAAAACTGTTCCACCAGTTCTTTTAAGACCGTATCATTGCGGTTTCCCGAATACTTATCGACCAGTTCAAGAAAAAGAATGTCCTTGCCTTCTTCTGCCTTTTCATATTCTAATTCGAATACCTCTTCCAGGGCTTCCTTACGAAGCAGGGCCATATCAATATCATTGCCGATCACAAATCCCGGATCCAAGTCAATTTTATAAAAATACTGTCGTAAAAGGCTCATGCAAAAAACATGAAATGTTGAGATTGAAGCGTTTCCCAGCAGACTCATCTGCTTTAAAATTTTTGCACGGTCCTCTGATTCTGTCCCTTCAAGTGCTTTCGAAAAAGTCTGATTCAAACGATTCTTCATTTCACCGGCAGCAGCCCTGGTAAAGGTTAAAACCAGCAGTTTGTCGACATCGATCTGATCCTCCAGGACAATCCGCAAAATCCGTTCTATCAAAAGCGCCGTTTTACCCGATCCGGCAGCTGCAGATACTAAAAGATTCTCATACCGATTCTCAATCGCTGCAAGCTGCTCAGCTGTCCATTTCTTGTTCATTTTCTGGCTCCTTTCTGATCGCAGCAAAAAATTCTTCCTTCTTCATTGACCCACCAATATTCTGATAAGCTTCCGGTGATATTTCCGGATCAAACTGGCAAATCCCCTGAAAACGGCAATAGGTACAAGCTGTTATTTCTTTATTTTTAACCGGTCGGACAGCAATTTCACCGCTATAGATTTCACTGACCAGCTCTTTCACTAATTCCCGCACATACTCAATCAATTCTTCAAATGCTTCCCGATCGATTGTCTCTCTGACCGGCAGAAATTCTGAACTATTTCCCGCCTCATCCATGGCTTCAATTACTGAAGCATCATTACTGATTAAACCATTGAGACTGAAAGCTTTGTTCATTTCTTTTTGCAGCTGCTCTTTAAAGTCTTCCCGCGAATTGTCAATTTTAGCAGCGATAACCGGATCATCGACATGAAAATATAGGATACCGCCAGGCACCAGATTCTCTTTTTTAAGCACCGATAAACATCCATCCATATAGACAACCAGCTGAAGCGACAGACCGTAATAAATATCTCCGTAACTCAGCTTTTTCTTGCCGGTCTTATAATCGATAATTTTTACCCAGGTTTCCTGATCTTTTTCATAAAGATCAACCCGGTCTATCTTTCCATATAAGTAAAACTCTTCTTTCAAATCTTTAACCGGTTGTTCAAAAACCAACTCTGACTGAAATGGGACAAAGTCTCCGGCCACAAGCTGACTGATCAGATGATCGATGGAACGCTTGCCCACCCGTTCCAGTTTTTTACCCAGGTAACGGTACGAAGCTGAACTGTTAAAGACATTTGTCCGGATTCCCGGCAGGTTCTTTTCCATCAGTTGAGCAATCTTTTTTTCTTTATCGCCTTCTTTAAGCTGGTGCAGATCAATGTCTTCGGCCTTTGCCCATTTGAAAAAGTCATCCACGACCTGATGCAAAAGAATGCCGATTTCCGGCGCCGCCACTTCATAAATCAATCGTTCTTCCGGTTTTAAACCATATTGAACAAAGTGAGAAAATGGACATTTGCGAAACTGTTCCAGACGCGTCACCGAGCTTGACATCTTTTTTCCATAAAGACTTAGTGCCTGTTCAGGACTTAATCTTTTGACCGCCTCTGATGACTGCGTTGCCTGCAAAGTTCTTTCAATTTCTTTTTGATAGCCATTTTTAAGAAACCAGTTGTAAACCGCCTGCCAGATTGCGGCTTCCTCCTCTGAATAAATCTGATTGCCCTTTAAAAAGTGAATTAATTCCCAGATTGTAACCTCCGGTCGGCAGATGTGATCGAGGACCCGGTTATTACTTTTTCCGATGGTAGAATTAATTTTTATTAACTCAAAACTATTTAGAATGCGCTCGATAAAAAGACTGGGCTGCAAGCTGTTTCCTTCCAAATCAGAGAGGGCCCAGAACAGAAAGAGCCTTTCTTTTGGCCTAGTCAGAACATCATAAATCAGGAAATTTTCCTGTTCCATCTGAAAAGCCAGATTATTCTGAAAATGAAGCTGATAGTTTTCCAAGGTCTTTCGTTCCGTATCCGTGATTAAATTGGGTTCTGAGCCTGTTCCGGGAATTTTGCCCTCGTTCATCCCAAAAATCAGGAGTGTTTTAAAGGGCGCATTACGACTTCTTTTTAAATCGGTAATATTAACAAAATTGCCATGGGGCGGGATCACACCCAGCTGATAATCCTGAATCGCCGTTTTAAGCAGCCTTATATATTCATTGAACGCTACCTCTTCCTCGCCCATGGTTTCCACCAGTTGATCAAAAACTTCCATCAGCCGGCTGAAGATCTGATCATATGCACTTTGAATTTCAAAATCACCTGCCTCCAGCAGTCTTTGGGATAAATCATCAAGCTGTTCATTTACCTTTGTTTCAACCAGAAAAGTATAAACGGCCTCTGTCATTTGACGGTAGCTCTTTTTGCCTTTGACTCGGCTTTCTAACGTAAGCAGGGGATCAATCACCCGTTCACGCAAGCTATTTAGCACTTCAAGCTCCAATGAAGGATTCTGACTGATTTTAGTAAAAGGAGTTTTCCATTTAAAGCCTTTAATTCCAAATTCCAAAACATAATTCTCCAGATCCTGACCTTCCTCAAGACTGATGGGAGAGAATCCGGTTTTAATATAACCCATCAGGTCGTCATGACGATAATGATAGGCAACAGATTCCAGAGCCGAACTAACTGCTTCAATTAAATGATTGTCGCCGATTGGACGCAGTTCATCAAGAAAAAAGGGAATCCCATATTGAGTGAATACACCTTTGATAATATTTTGATACAGGTCCATATCACCGGTAAGAACAACGATATCCTTATAGTCATGGTTTTCCTGGCGAATCAGCTTAAGTATTTCAACCGCCCCTTGTTCCACTTCTTCCCAGACATTCTGGTTCTGAAACATTTTTATTTTATCAACCGATTTTTTCCAGACTGACTGAGGATAGGCAAACAGATTTTTCTGAAGAAAACAGATTTCCGGTGAACTGAACTCTTTTTCATCAATTGAAACCATTTTTAAATCCGCTTCTACACTGGCACCAATCTCTTTTAACCGATTCAGGGTATTGCGGGTTAGGGAAAAAGCACTGGCATCCGGAGCCGATTCATCTAATTCAACCGACAGCCCTACCGCCAAATCTCTGGCTGTCGTCAGCAGATTTCTAATCATCCGATAGTCCTGGGAAGAAAAGTTCTGAAAACCGTCAATCCAGATTGCTGAACTTTTAAGAAAAGAAGCCTGAGGAATTTTTTGCAAAAACAATTGATGCAAATCCTTATCATCGATGCGATCATTCCCCATTAATTGGTTGTATTCCCAATAAATCTTGCGGATATCTGTCAGTTTCTGCTTTAGCAGTCCAGACGGCAAGTCTTCTAGTACTTTGTCAAAATCCTCCGGAAGAAGTTCATTTTCCTTTAACTCAACAATCAGTTCACCGATCTTCTGCGAAAACCCAGACTTTTGTACTGAGCTTTTGTACATTATAAGATTCTCCTGAACCAGTGTCATTGCCTTCTGCAGAAGCATATTTCGGCCATGCTGATCTAAAACCTTGATATTGAGTCCCCCGGTTTCTTTTAAGACACGCAGCCCCAGACGCTTAGGCGAGAGTACTTCGATGTCACTCAGTCCTTCCTGGCCAAGGGCTTCGATCAGGGCAGTTTCAGCACCCAGAGTAAACTGTTCCGGCACAAGCAGGTACAGATTTTCCAATCCATTTTCCCTAGCCTTTTTTATGTCCTGATAAACAGCCTGACTGATCTGCATCGATTGTCTTCCGGTCATAATCTTGAGTCCCATGCTAAGCTCCTCCTTCTTCCTAAAAAAAACAGGCGGATTAACCGCCTGCGAATACTAACAAAGTTGATTATAACAACTAAACCCCTTAAACTGTTACAAAACCAACCTTTTTACGCACCTTGGACAGGGTTCTCCAGGCAATTTTAGATGCCGTTTCAGCGTTACTGCGCATTACCTGTTCCAGATAGCCTTTATCATTTAAAAGCTTCTGATACTCTTCCTGAACAGGACTAATGGTGTCAGCCACCGATTCGCCAACTTTAAGCTTGAAGTCTCCATAACCTTTTCCTTCAAATTCTTTTTCGATTGCTTCCAGGCTCGCTCCAGTTGAACAGGCGTATATCTCCATCAGATTGGAGACTCCCGGTTTATTTTCACGGTCATATCGGACAGCTGTATCCGAGTCTGTTACAGCCCGTTTGAACTTCTTGACAATTTGCTTGGGGTCATCCAATAGAGAAATAAATCCATTCAAATTCTCATCCGATTTTGACATTTTTTTTGTTGGATCCTGGAGACTCATAATCCTGGCTCCCGACTCACCAAAAATCGCTTCTGGAACTTTGAATACATCCCCATAAGCCTGGTTAAAACGGACGGCCAGGTCCCTGGCCAGCTCAACATGCTGTCTCTGATCGCTGCCTACCGGCACATAGTCGGTCTGGTAAAGTAAAATATCGGCGGCCATCAGGACAGGGTAATCAAATAGTCCAACCCGAATATTTTCTCCCTGTTTTTGTGATTTATCCTTAAACTGGGTCATTCGTCCCAGCTCACCCATATAGGAATTGCAGTTTAAAATCCAGGTCAGTTCTGAGTGTTCCGGTACCATGGATTGAACATATAAAATTGATTTCTTAGGATCAATCCCCAGCGCCAGCAGCAGGGCTAATGATTCGTAGGTTCGCCTTCTTAAATCGGCCGCTACCTGGGGCATGGTAATCGCATGAAGATCCACCACACAAAACAGACTGTTATAATCTTCCTGAAGATTTACCCAGTTTTTCATGGCGCCAAAATAGTTGCCAATGGTGAAAGTTCCCGATGGCTGAATTCCGCTGTATACAATTTTCTTTTTTTCCATTTAGTCCTCCTCTTAAGTCCTTATAAGTAAAGCTTTATTCAAAAGCGCTTAATTCAGTTTCTATCAGATTATCACACTTTAAATCGAGTTCATCAATGATTCTTTCAGAAATTTCACGACCGGCAGTGATAAAAATTGTTGTCGCCCCTTTTCGTTCACGATCACAAAAAAAATCAGCTTCATTAAAATACTGCTTCATCTGCTCCATCAGTCCATTAGCCGGATTTATGAGCAATAAATCCGGATAAAGTTCTCTGATTGTATCTGCAACAATCGGGAAATGCGTACAGCCCAGCAAGAGCTCTTCCACCATTACCCCCTGTTTTTGACCTTTTAAAAGAATTGGGTCCACTGCTTCTCTAATATTGTGCTTCAGATTCTCAAGATCTTTTTTTCCTTCATTTATAACTTTAGCCAGGGTATGGGTTTCCTGAGCGATATATTGAATATCCCTGGTTAATAAAGCTAATTCTTTTTCGTAGCCACGATTTTTTACCGTTGCCGCCGTCGCAATCAATCCAACCATCCCCCGCTCACGAAGCAAAAGGGTTTCCCGAACCCCGGCTTCAATCACACTAAAAAGGGGCACATTTGATGTTAAATCACTAATTAGAGATGACAGAGTATTGCAAGCCAGGACCACGGCTTTTACCCCATAGCCTTCCAGCTCTCTAATAATAGCATTCCCCAGTTCAATCAGTTCCTGGTTTTCCCGTTCACCGTATGGCATACGTTTTGAGTCGCCGTAATAAATATAGTTTTCATTGGGAAGACAACGCTGCAGTTCTTTTAATACTGTAAAACCACCAACACCTGAATCAATCAGACCAATGGGATCACAATTATTCATTCATTTCTCCAGACTGACTGCGAAAACTGATCCCGTCTTCAACACTCATGGACTCCACAATCGCCAAGGATTCCAGATGGACTCCTTGTGCTCTTAAGGCATCTCCACCGCCCTGAAAGCCTTTTTCGATCGCGATTCCCACACCTACAAGACTTGCTCCAGCCTGTCTGATTATTTCTTCCAGGCTCTCGACGGCCTTGCCGTTTGCCAGAAAATCATCAATAATCAAAATGCGATCATTAGGGCCTAAATATTTCTGGGAAACCATAATTTTATATGACTGCTGTTTTGTATATGAGTAGACATCACTGAAATAAATTTCGTCATCCAGGTTTAATGACACTGCCTTTTTCCCAAAAACCACCGGACAATAGTCAAAGTATTTCGCCGCACAAGCAGCGATCGCAATCCCTGATGTCTCTATCGTCAAAATTTTATTGACTCCCTCTCCGGCAAAGCGTCTGGAGAACTCTTTTCCCATTTCTTCAAACAGGCTTATATCAAGTTGATGATTCAAAAAAGCATCAACCTTTAAAATACCACCGTCTTTGACCGTTCCCTCAGTTCTGATTCTTTCTTCTAATAACTCCATTGGCTGCTCCTTTAATCCTAATCGAGTTATTATACCACACTACAGTTCTTTATAAAACTTTATCTTAAAAAAGAGCCCTGCACATATGTGCAGGGCTTAGCTTTACTCTTTGTGTGCAGCAGCAATAACTTTATCTGCGATAATTACTGGCGCTTCTTCATAACGAACAAATTCCATTGAAAACTCACCGCGGGCCTGGGTCATAGATCTTAGCTCGGTAGCATACTTAAACATTTCCGCCAGTGGTGCTTCAGCCAAAATCTTTTGTTTGTCGCCTTCTGTTGGTTCCATTCCCATAATTCGACCACGTTTTTTATTCAAATCACCCATGATATCACCCATATATTCATCAGGGACAATAATCTCAACATGATAGATGGGTTCCAGCAATACTGGTGAAGCATCTTTCATACCTTTTCTGTAAGCCAGAGTGGCAGCCATTTTAAAAGACATTTCATCGGAATCTACTGCATGATAAGACCCGTCAAACAAGGTTGCCTTTACACCGGTTACCGGATAACCTGCCAGCACTCCCTCATTCATACAGGCTTCCAGTCCCTTTTCGACTGCCGGAATAAAGTTTCGGGGAACTGAGCCACCAACGACTTTATCGACAAACTCAAAGGGAGCGTTTGGATCAGCTCCAGGCTCAAAATCAATATAAACATGGCCAAACTGCCCACTTCCTCCAGACTGCTTTTTATGCTTTCCTTCAGCAGTGGCTTTCTTTCTGATTGTTTCCCGATATGGTACTTTCATATCAACCAGATTAACGTCAACTCCAAATTTATTACTGAGCTTGTGTGAAATAATTTCCAGATGCATTTCACCTAAGCCTGATATAAGCGTTTGTTTGGTTTCCTTATTTCGGTTTACCAGCATGGTCGGATCTTCTTCCTGGAGCCGGTGAAGCCCGGTTGCCAGTTTATCAATATCGGCCTTGGTTTTAGGTTCGATAGCCATTGAGATAATTGGTTTGGGAAAATTAATTTTTTCATAAACAATTGGGTTCTTCTGGGTACACAAGGTATCTCCGGTAATTGTTTCAGCAAGCTTGGAAAAGGCTCCAATATCGCCTGATTCCAGCTTTTCCACTTCAATCTGTTTATTACCGCGCAGCATATATATATGATTGGCTTTTTCCTTAACTTCCCGGGTAGAATTATAGATTTCAATGGAATGATCCAAAACCCCAGACATGACTTTAAAAATTGACAATTTACCCACATATGGATCGGCAATTGTTTTAAAAACCAAAGCAGAAAAAGGTTCCGTGTTCGAACATTTTCGTTCAATCTCTTTATTGTCTCGGGGATCTATTCCCATTTCAAACTTCTGGTCACCTGGCGATGGCAGGTATTCAATGAGCATATTTTCCAGGGTTTCAACCCCGATGTTTAGTGTTGCTGACGTACATAAAACCGGCAATAATTCACCATCAAGAACACCCTGCCTAATCCCGGCATGGATTTCATTTCTGGTCAGTTCTTCACCTTCAAAATATTTGTCCATCAGTTCTTCGCTGGTTTGTGCCACTGATTCCATAATCATTTCCCGGTATGGCATAAGTTCTTCCTTCATCGCTTCAGGGACTTCAACATCAAAGCAACGATTATCTTTTCTTTCTCTACCGGTCATGTCAACGATATTAATGACACCTTCCATATTTTCGCCTTCTCCCATTGGCAATTCAAAGGGAAGGACCTTATTTCCGAATTTTTCTTTTAACTGATCCATAACGGAAGAAAATTCAGTGTTTTCACGATCCATTTTATTGACCACAATAAAACCCGGAATGTTTTCTTTCTGTAAGAGTTCGAAAGCTTTTTCTGTTCCAACCTGAACCCCTGATAAAGCGTCCACTACGATGACAACTGCATCTGCTACACGAAGTGCTGCAAAAGCATCCCCAATAAAATCAAAATAACCAGGACCGTCGATGAGGTTTATTTTATGACCGCCAAATTCTATAGGGACCACTGATGAAGAAATGGAAAAATGTCTTTTCTTTTCTTCCTGATCAAAGTCAGAAAGAGTATTGCCTTCTTCTATTTTACCCATACGATCAACCACACCTGCATTAAATGCCAGAGCTTCAGTCAAAGTGGTTTTACCGCTTCCCCCATGACCCAATATCAGAATGTTTCGGATATTTTTTGTTGGATACGTTTTCATGATGTTTCCTCCTCGCGTTTTAGCCAATCATTTATTGGTTTTAGTCGTAATGTTATTTTATAATATTTTATCCGATTATGCTAGCTTTAATTTAAACTTTGATAAAATAAAAGGACAGTCTAAAAATAATCGTAAAAACAATTATTTTCAGACTGTCCTTTTGTTAAAGTATTCATAGATCTTCTTTCAATTTTAGCATAACTTTCTTTTCAATACGGGAAACTGTCATTTGAGATTTATTAATCAGCTCAGCAACCTCTTTTTGAGTCTTACCTCTAAAAAAACGCTGCTCAACTATAATTTTTTCGACCGGGTTAAGATCTTTTATTTTACTTTTGAGCATATCAATGTTTTCGACATTTTCCATGTTATTATCCAGATTTCCCAAGAGATCCATCAGGGTTACTTCCTGTCCATCCTGATTGCTTTCGTATTCCATTGATAAAGACTTAGGATAATAAGCATTGGAACTTTCCATCGCTCTGATAATGGCTTCCTCAGAAATCTCCATATAATCAGCTATTTCAGAAATCGTTGGCGACCGCATGAGTTTATGCTCAAGCAAGGCCCTGGTCTGATTGATTTCCCGATTCAAATCCTGTACTTTTCTGGGAATCCGAATCAGCCACTCGCGATCTCTATAATATCTTTTTATCTCACCAATAATAGTTGGTGTGGCAAATGTATCAAATTCATAGCCACGTTTAACATCAAAACGCTCTACCGCATACATTAGACCCAGACAGGCAACCTGATAAATATCATCATTATCTCCACTTTTATGCCCATATTTGCGGGATAAAATCCTGGGAATATAGAGATAATTTTCAATTAGGCGATCCCTCAGCTCACGCTCTCTTGTTTGTTCATACTGAAGAAACAATTCTCTGGCATCTTCCTTACTGATTTTTCTGTCATACTTCATTGCAGACCGTTCGATTTTTAACCATTTTAATTGAGGTTCCCAAACCTCTCCGGCTGACGATTTCTACCTGATCCATCAGTGATTTGATAATAAACAATCCAAATCCACCAATCTGTTCACCATCAAGCTTTGGTGCCATCACAGAATCCGGTTCAAATCCCATTCCGTTATCACTGACTGTAAATGTTAATGTGCCATCCTCTACTACATAAGTCAGCTCATAGGTCCCATTTTCATTCTGGCTATGATTAAGGGCGTTTGTGCAAGCTTCAGAAACCGCCACTTTCAGATCTTCAACATCCCCAATTGAAAACCCCATATTATTGGCAACCGAGGCAATGGTCAGTCTGGCTAGGCTGACATATTCAGGTTTAGCCGGTAATATAAGTGTAATACTATCCATCTTCTTCCTCTTTCATTACTTTGAGCCAGTGTTCTCAATGATTTCAATAATCTTATCTACACCAGTTAAAGCGAGTAATTTTTTTACATTTGGTCTCGGGTTTTTCACGATCATATTCTGTCCCAGCTCTCTGGTTTTATTTCTCATTTCTATGAGAACGCCCATTCCAGTACTGTCGATATAAGATAATTCTGTACAATCAAGAATTATTTTTGATTTCTTCTGATTGATCGATTTTTCAATGGATTCTCTGAATTGATCGACCGAATAAATGTCCACTTCACCTTTAATCGTGACAGTAGCCTGCTCCTCATTCATACCCATTATGACACACTCCATTTCATCTTTAAATACAATCAGGTCCAATGAGAATAAATCATTGGACCTCTCAGATTATTTTACTCTTTACTCTTTTTGGAAAATTTGGATGATTGAAGGACACCTAATACCTTTTTCAGCATTGCGGCACTCTTTACGACAGGATCAATCACATCAGATTTTATTACATTGAAAGCACCTTCCACTTCATCAACCATGTCATTTGTTTTTTCCAGAACTTCAGCTGACGATTTGGTGATACTGTCTGCATTAGCGATAATATTGTGCAAAGCGATGCGATTCTCCTCCATCAACCGATTGGTTGATTCAACAGTCGCAGCCAGGTTTTTTAAAAGTTTAACCAGATAAACAGCTCCCACTACAAAAGAAATTCCAATGAGTAAGACTGCCAGTTCCCACATGCTAAAATTTAAAGTTATCATCGATGTCTATTCCTTTGTTTCTTCGTCTTCTTCGAAAGCTTCTTCAGCTTCAGCCGCTACTTCTGCTTCTTCTTTTTCAAGAGCTTCTAATTCTTCACTGAGTTCCTCAATATCCTGTTCCACTTCATCCTGGATTTCCTGAATTTTACTTTCTATCTTATTCTTGTACTGGTTCATTTTATCAGTAACCTGATCCTGCATATCCTGGAACTGTTCTTTTAAATTTTCACCATATTCCATAGCCTGATCATAGGCATTCCCCAGAACTTCACCCGTTCCTTCATGGATTTTTTTTCTGGTTTCATCCCCTGATGATGGCGCCAATAAAATACCCAGAGTTCCTCCAATAACAGTACCTAAAAATAAACCTCCGACAAAAAACAGTTTGTTATTCTTACCACAGCTCATATTAGTTCCTCACTTTCTGAATTCTATTACAATATTTTACCCTAAAATAAGTAAAAATACCAGCTTTACAAAAATTTATTCACCAAATTTATCATTGATCAATTGAACAAGGGCATCGACTGCTTCCTGCTCGTCTGGACCTTCAGCAGAAACTTCAATAGTAGTCCCCTGAGAAATACCACCAGCCATAATTCCCATTATACTTTTGGCATTAATAGAATTTCCTTCTTTAATCACATAGATTTTTGATTTGAATTTACCTGCGGTCTGAACAAACATTGACGCTGGACGAGCGTGTAAGCCTGTCGCATTTAAAACTGTTACTTCCTGTTTAACCATAATAATTCCTCCCATTTTCTAAATTGAAATGTTTAACTCTTTTAATGTATTTTTAATGTATTTTTGAACTTCTTCACCTGATTCCAAATTTAGTGCAAAATCTGCCATTTTCCTGGCATCTTCATAGTTTACACTGCGAATCATTTTTTTTATTCGTGGGATTGCTAAGGCCGACATACTAAACTCAAAAAGTCCTAAGCCCAACAATAGCATTGCTGCTAAAGGATCTCCCGCCATTTCTCCGCACATCCCGGAAAAAAATTCGGGATCGCCATTACTGGCTGAGGTCACCTGCTTAATCAGTCTTAAAATTGCGGGATTAAAAGGATCATATAAATAGGATACCTCCTGATTCATCCGATCGACAGCAAGGGTATACTGACAAAGGTCATTAGTACCAATACTAAAGAAGTCCACTTCCTTAGCAATAATATCAGCTGTAATAGCAGCTGAAGGGATTTCAATCATCACGCCTACTTTAACATCTTTATCAAAAGGTATCTCTGCTTCCGCAAGTTCATTCATGCATTCCTTCAATATGGCCTTGGCTTGTCTGACCTCACTAATCGAAGAAATCATTGGAAACATAATATGCGCATTCCCGTAAACACTGGCTCTTAAGATAGCCTTCAACTGTACCTTAAACAGATCAAGTTCTCTAAAACACAAACGTACAGCCCTTAGTCCTAAGAAGGGGTTTAACTCCTCTTCCAGTGGCAGATATGGCAATTTCTTATCGCCACCGATATCCAATGTTCTGATGATTACTGGACCATCTGGAAAAGCTTCCAGTACAGACCGGTATGCAGCCAGCTGCTTTTCCTCACCCGGCATAGACTCCGAATTCATATATAAGAACTCAGTCCGATAAAGGCCGACACCTTTACCGCCATTTTTGATGACACCAGCGACATCGCCGGGCTCGCCGATATTACCCACCAGCTCTACTTTTCGCCCGTCAAGAGTGACCGCTTCCTGATCCTTCAGTTTACTTAGCTCAGCAACATCAGCCAGGTATTTTTCCTGTTTTTCAAGATAGTCCTTTAACTCGTCCTCGGAAGGATTTATGGCTACTAAACCGTCAATTCCGTCGACGACCACCATATCCCCTGTTTTTACCTTTGATGTTATATCACATAATCCTAAGACTGCCGGAATCTCAAGGCTTCTGGCCATAATCGCAGTATGTGAGGTTCGGCTACCGATATTTGTAGCAAACCCTGACACTTTCTGCTTATCCATTTGCGCTGTATCTGAAGGCGTCAGATCATCAGCTATAATAATAGCGTTCTCAGAAAGCGATGAAAGATCGGTCTGAGTAATTCCCAGGATGTTGCGAATAACCCGCATACCCACGTCTTTAATATCTGCAGCTCGTGCACGAAAATAGGGATCATCCATGGCATCAAAAATATCATAGAAACGTTTCATCACAAGTTCTACAGCATATTCTGCAAAGTATCCGTTTTCACTGATTTCAGCTTCAATGCCTTCAACGAATTCCGGATCTTCCAGAACCATAGCATGGGCTTCAAAAATTGCGCCTTCTTCTTCTCCTAACTCCTCTACAGCTTTATCCTTAATCTTCATCAGCTGAGTATAGCTGTCTTTCAAGGCATCTTTTAATCTTGTAATTTCCTTGTTAGCGTCAGAAGCCAGGTCTTTCCTGATTTCAAAACTAACTTTCTCGTAAACAATCGCTTTTGCAATTGCTATGCCTGGCGATGCAATAATTCCTTCCTTAATTAACATAAATTTCTCCTTTGCAAGACTATTTATCCTTTAAAGAATATTTTACAATTTACTTCTTCCTTCAAAAGCTTTAATAATGGTAATTTCATCCGTATACTCAAGGTCTGCCCCGATGGGAATCCCTTTGGCCAGACGTGTCACAGATACCCCTAATGGTGTAATCAGGTTACCGAGATACATAGCCGTCGCCTCCCCTTCAACAGTTGCGTTCGTTGCCATGATAACTTCCTTTATCTCATTATTACCAATTCTTAAAAGCAATTCTCTTGCTTTTATATCCTGCGGACCAACTCCATCAAGCGGCGAGATTGCTCCATGAAGGACATGGTACAGCCCATTGTATTCTCTGGTTTTTTCAATGGCATAGATATCCCTGCTGTTTTGAACTACACAAATTGTAGCCTGATCCCGTTTTGGATCACTGCAGATATCGCACGTCTCTTTATCAGTAATATTAAAGCAATGGTCACACAGCATGATGCGATCCTTTGCTGCATGGATTGCCGATGATAGCTGGCTAATATCCTCAGACGGCAAATTAATGATATGAAAGGCCAGACGTTGAGCAGTTTTTTCACCAATTCCCGGTAGCTTGGACAACTCCTGAATCAGTCTTTCCAGAGTTTGAGGATAAGCACTCATTTACATTAAACCTGGAATATTCATTCCTCCAGTAATTTTTGACATTTCACTGTTGACCATTTCATCCGCCTTTACTAGTGCTTCATTGACAGCCGCCATTACGAGATCTTCCAACATTTCCAGATCGTCTTCGTCCACAGCTTCAGGCGAAATACTGATCGATGAGATTGTCTTTTTACCAGTCGCTACAACTTTGATCACACCACCACCAGCAGTTGCTTCAACTTCTTTTTCTTCAAGTTCGGACTGTAGTTTTGCCATATCCTGTTGCATTTTCTGAACCTGTTTCATCATATTATTCATATTTCCACCGCCCATCCCACCGGGCATTTTTCTTTTAGCCATTATATCCTCCTAATTAACTAGTTTTATCGTAATATTATATCATTAATTTATAATACTTTACATATTCTTTTTTGACCAGTCGTTTTAATCTCCAATAATTTCAATCGCTGGGTCATTAATAATTCGACGTGTTTTTTCTGCCAGATCGAGCTCAGAAAAGTCTTCCTTCTCAACTGTGACAATAACCTTAATATCCTGTGAGGTTTCATCTTTTAGAATTTTTTCAAAATCAGCAATTCGCTCCGGAGTATTGATAAAGCTGATATAGTTACGATCTTCTTCTGAAAAAGCGATTGTAAAAACCTGGCCATCATAATCTGGATGGGCTTTTTTTAAAAACATACATTGTGCAGGACCAATCTGCTTGCAGAGTTTATCGAATAATTTTTTTCCAGAAACCGATTTGACTTTTTCATCCTGATTTTCATTTTTAGCTAACTCTTTGTCCTCAGTAACCGGGACGATTACTTTCTCTTTGTCACTTTCTCCCAACCCACTATCTGTCTGCTCTTTTCCTGACAAGGTATTTGGCTTGGCTTGTCGAGATTCTATAGGGTAAACTCTAACCCCCGGCGAAATTGCAGTCTTAGACTTACTAAATTCCGAAAACTCATTTTTTTCAGCTACTGCTTTTGGGGTTGCTTCAAATTCGCATAATTTCAGGCATGCTATCTCTAAAATGAGATTTTGCAGACTATTATATTTAAGTTTATTTTTTTCCTGAATTAAAAAATCTATCATATTAACAAAAAGATTAAAATCAGCAGCTTGTGCCAAAGTGTCAAAAGCACTGAGTGTTTTTTCATCAGTTTTTAAAATTTTATTTCTTAGTTGACCAGTCGTTTTAATGATTAAAAGATCTCTTAGTGTTTTAATCAACTGTTCCATAATTAAAGCACTTTCTTTACCACCATCTTCCAGATCTCTAAGATTTTTAATTACTTCTTCCGGATTTCGTTTAAGAATATTTCCTACCAGCTCGTTTATTCTATCTTGAGCTGCCATCCCCAGAAAATCTAAAAGATCGCTATATTGAATTATTCCCTTTTCGTCTTTTAAATCAATAATCTGATCCATTATACTTAGGGCATCCCGCATCGATTGCTCACCTCTCTCGGCGACAAAGAAAAGACTTTCCTCAGAAATTGTGAGCCTTAAATCATCACTGATTTTTTTGAGTTGGTCGACAATTAGACGCGTTGATATTGGTCTGATTTCAAAACGCTGACAACGTGACAAGATAGTGTTAGGACATTTCTGCGGTTCAGTCGTCGCGAGTATAAAAATGATGTGTTCAGGAGGCTCTTCCAGAGTTTTTAAAAGCGCATTAAAAGCTTCCTTTGTAAGCATATGCACCTCATCGATGATATAGACTTTATATCTGCCAATCACAGGCGGATACTTGACCTTCTCACGAATTTCTCGGATTTCATCCACGCCTCGATTCGAAGCACCATCAATTTCGATTATATCCATAACGCCGGAGGAATCAAGTTTAGTACATACTTCACAAACATTACAGGGATTACCGTCATGATTATGAGGACAGTTGACTGCTTTCGCAAAAACCTTGGCCAGCGACGTTTTACCTGTTCCTCTTATTCCAGAGAATAGATAAGCATGACCTATCCGATCATATTTTATCTGATTTTTTAATATTTTTATAATACTTTCCTGTCCAACTACCTCATCAAAGGTCTTCGGACGATATTTTCTATATAATGCTAAATAACTCATAAATTCCCCTTTTCTATTGTATTAATTATAGACGATAGCTAGAAATTTGTATAGGCTTGATGGTCATTTACAGAAGAAAACCCGCACATCTTAGAATGTACGGGTTCTATCTTACATCAAGTAAAAGGGAATTTCTTTTTTACTTTTTTCTTTTTCTTCAAGCTTTTTTTCTGCTTCAGCTTTTTTCTTTTCAGTAATCTCTTTCCTGGCTGCTTCCTCACGCGCGATTGCCCGTTTTGCTGCCTTCTCATTTAACTCATTCAAAAGGGCAACTTTCTCCTTCAATGATTTAGCTAAGCCTTTTTCATCTACTTTAAGAGCACTGACAGTTTTTTCAACGGTTTCTTTAACTTCCGTTTTTATAGTTTTGCTTTCTTCGTTTGCTTTTTCTTTTACCTTTTTAGTTATTTCTTTTGCATGCTGTTTTACTTCTTTTGCTTTTTGCATAGCATCTGCAACTAATTTCTTATTTTCTTCCTTTTCCAATTTTGAAGCGGCTTCTTCCTCAACCTTCTCTTTAGCTTCTGCTTCAGCCTTTTTCTTGGCTTCTGCTTCAGCCTGCTCTTTAGCTTTTGCTTCAGCTTTTTTCTTGGCTTCTGCTTCAGCCTTTTTCTTAGCCTCTGCTTCTGCTTTCTCTTTAGCTTCTGCTTCAGCCTTTTTCTTGGCTTCTGCTTCAGCCTTTTTCTTAGCCTCTGCTTTTGCTTTCTCTTTAGCTTCAGCTTCAGCCTTTTTCTTGGCTTCTGCTTCAGCTTTTTTCTTAGCCTCCTCTTGAGCCTTTTTCTTAGCCTCTGCCTCTGCTTTTTCTTTAGCTTCTGCTTCAGCCTTTTTCTTAGCCTCTGCTTCTGCCTTTTTCTTAGCCTCTGCTTCTGCCTTTTTCTTAGCCTCTGCTTCAGCTTTTTTCTTAGCTTCTGCTTCAGCCTTTTTCTTGGCTTCTGCTTCAGCTTTCTCTTTAGCTTCTGCTTCAGCCTTTTTTTTGGCTTCTGCTTCAGCCTCTTTCTTAGCTTCTGCTTCAGCCTTTTTCTTAGCTTCTGCTTCAGCCTTTTCCTTAGCTTCTGCTTCAGCCTTTTCCTTAGCTTCTGCTTCAGCCTTTTCCTTGGCTTCTGCTTCAGCCTTTTCCTTGGCTTCTGCTTCAGCCTTTTCCTTGGCTTCTGCTTCAGCCTTTTCCTTGGCCTCTGCTTCAGCTTTCTCTTTAGCCTCCACGTTAGCTTTTTTCGTAGCTTCTATATCTGCTTTTTCTTTAGCGGCTAACGCAGCAGCTTCAACAGCATTGTTGTCTGTTTCTTCAGCATTATTATCTTTGCCTGAAATTGCGCTTCCAACTTTTTTCAAGAAATCATCAAGTTTTCCCATATCTTCATTCTCCACTTCATTTGAATTGCTGGATTGAGATTTTGCCTTCGCTGTTTCTTTTACTAATTGTGATTTTGTCTTACTTTTTCTGGCCATAAGAACCTCCTATGTTTATTTTTCTTCTATAAATGACCCTGGTCCATTTATAGAAAAAAAACTGTTGATATTAAAAAACAAATGACCGAGGTCATTTGTTTTTTATCATCTTTTCTATATTTTTCTTTATTAAAACAAGATTTTTTTAGTATCCTTATGAGGCGAAGCGATAACAGAATAACTTGTTATCAGGTTTGATTCTGCTAATTCGTTTTTCGCCGTTTCGATAGCTGTTTTAACAGAAGAAATTTCACCCGTGATTAATACAAAGCCTTTTCCACCCAAGCCTCTTGCAATTCTGATTTCTAAAAGTTCGACATTAGATGCTTTCGCACAAATATCACCAATCTGAACTGAAGAAATTGCATTAATCGTTTCAACAATTCCCAGTGACTTAACATCCCCGATTTCACCTGCGCCAAGCATAGCCGGCAAAACGTCTTCGTGAATATTTGGGATCACATAGGCTTCCAGCATATGAATTCCGCCGATTTGACTACCGTGTTGTATTGATGCTTCCACAGCGCCCACATCTCCACCGATAATACTGACGTATTTACCAGGACAAAGCGGTGAGGCCATGAGCAGCTCAACATTTCCGGATTTTAACATTTCATCGGTGGCTTCAATTCCGACTGGAATGCTTTTAAATTCCATAAAACCAACTGCTTTTTTCAAAATACCACTTCTTTCTTCTATACTGTGAATGAATTTTCCTTACCAATATTCTACTTTGCTTATTAATTAAGCAAAAATGATTCCGCCAAGTACAACAAAGTTCACTAGCTGAACTAAGCAAATTGTAACTGCTGGAGGGTCGATATGTGTATCACAATGGCTGTTGAATGTCATTGCTGCCCATTCTCCAATAAATGCTGTGATCATACCTGTAATAGCTCCACCGATGATAGCTGCAAAAGGACTACCAGTAGCTGTAAACATAATCATTGCTGTTGTACCAGCTGGCAATACAATGTGATGCCATCCTTCAAAATGGAAGCCCATGTGAATCAGAATCAATGAAACAGCAGCGATACCGAATCCGATAACATTAACAACTGAAAATAAACCAGCAGCTAATTCGCTTGTATCAGCAGCAACACCAAGTGCTCCAGCTAACCCACCAATCATGATACCAATACCTAAACCATAGGTTAAGATAAATCCTAAACGGTTTCCTGTTGGTACCCATGCTCTTGCTTCTCCAGCTGGTGATTTTCCTGTGATACCAGTTTTACCAAATACTAAACGTACAATAATACCAGATGTTGCTACTGTTAACGCAACGGTGTCAGTCCAACCAGCACCAGCACCTTCGCCTAATAATCCGTCGAAAAGCATGGTTCCCAGTAAAGGTCCAAAGATATACTGAATCAAGAAACCAACCATACCAAAGATACCACCAACAATTAATACCATTGGATCACCAAATTTTACAAGTGGTGTTACGATATCCTGACCATTTTCAATATGGTTTTTAGTCATTGCATACGCAGCCCCAGCAACGGCACCAGCAAATGCGATGTGTGGTCCAAATACAGAACCAAAAGAAATAAATCCAACTGTTGGTGAAACCACGCCGCCTAAAATAGCAGCTAAAACGGTTAAACCAGTCATAACAAAGGCAAACAGCCCACCAAACATAGTGGCTAATAAGCCACCGCCGAAAGCAGTAATTAATAATGTAAAGT
This sequence comes from Eubacteriaceae bacterium ES3, assembly GCA_030586155.1. NCBI lineage: Bacteria > Bacillati > Bacillota > Clostridia > Eubacteriales > Eubacteriaceae > Eubacteriaceae bacterium ES3. The sequence continues at coordinate 2,576,769 of CP130741.1, forward strand.
CCATAATTATCCCCCTTTAAATATGATTTAGGACTCGATGATGATTTTATCACCATCTACGGCAGTAATTGTGCCGCTAATACTAGCAAAAATCCTGGAACCTAGTTTACCTTCCGGTATTTCGGCGACGAGTTGTCCTTTGTCCACTTGTTCCCCAACTTTAACGACCGGTACTGCCGGTGCACCTATGTGCTGTGACAGGAGTAGGCTAACTTTTTTATATGTCTTTTCCGTTTCAACCATCGGAGCCGGAAGATCATACTTCGTCAGTCCCAATCGTGATACTAAACGGTATACATTAAATTGTTTTCCTTCTCTAAACGGCACTGCCGTTTCCGGAGCGTTATGATGTGGATTCTTGATTCCTCGGCTTCCAAGTTCTCGCTTAAGCATGGTATTGATCTTCCAAGGTTGCAAGTCCATAACACATGCGTATTGACATAAGCCACATTCACAGCATAGAAATGCGTTAGTAGCTTGAGTGGATGTATCCACGGTCGATGCATATGCAGCAATTCGCATCAGTTTATGCGGTTCCAGATTATGACCTAATGCATAACGTGGACATAATTCTGTACAGTAATTACACTGCATACAGGCAATTGCTGCCATTTTCATAGACTCTTTTACCGGTTTTGTTTTAGAAACAATGAGAGGATGCATTTTAGGGAGTACGATTAGTCCCTTTGTTGTTTTTGTGATTGTTGAATCAACATCCACAATCTTCCCCATCATTGGGCCACCATTGATGATAGCATATTCATCAACAGTAGTACCGCCAGCTAATTCCAAAGCTTCCTTTACAGTAATACCTAATGGCAGCTTTGTCGTTAATGGATTTCTAACTTCACCTGTTAATGTAACATATGTATCGATTACAGGCTTCCCTGATGTCATTATATCATAAATGCTAAGAAGTGTCTCCACATTTATAACCATAGTGTTTACATTTAAAGGTATTCCACCTTCTGGAACGATCCTTTTAGTTGTTTCGTATACCAAAACCTGTTCATCACCAGCAGGATAAAAATTACCCATCGGATGAATTCTAATTTTGGGAAACGCACTTAATTCTTTGGTTAATGATTCAATCGCAGGTTTGTATTTTTTCTTAAGGCCGATAATGCCTTCCTTAGCTTGTGTTTGATCCATAACAGCCTGGAGCGCTGTCAACATTTTGACAGCCTCCAGATCCATTAATTGTTGATCAACGCGCAATAAAGGTTCACATTCTGCTCCGTTAACAACTACCGTGTCTACCGTGCAGTTTATTTTGACCTGGGTCGGAAACCCGGCCCCGCCGGCACCTACAATACCGGCGCTTTGTACTAATTCTACTAAGTTTGCGCTCATGAACAACACCTCAATTATTTAATGGTAAATCCTCCAACCAGTACACATCTTCTTTTTCGTGTGAATGATTTTGCGGATGTCAGACCTTCACCTGTTGGACCGGCAATTGTGAAAGTCGTATAGCCTTCACCGCCAACGCCGATACCAGCGTAAGAAGGTCCATTTTTAACAAAAATAGTTGTCTGTACTCTTTTTGCCATTTCAGTCAGATTATTTACATTGGTAGAATGCATAATAGCAGTATGACGATTTCCATGTTCCAAAGCACATGCCACATCAATTCCTTCTGCTACATCCTTTACTCGGATAATTGGAAGAATTGGCATCATCAATTCTTCTACCGCAAACAGATGATCTTTTGTAGTTTCACAGATAATGACTCGAACTGAAGGATCAGCGTCAATACCGATTGCTTTTAGAATAACACTTGCATCACGTCCAACAAAATCTCGACTCAAGCGACCATTAGGATACACTGTATCCGCCAGTTCCTGAATCTTCTGAGGATCTGTCAGTTCGTAAGCACCGTTTTTCTTCATATTAAAGATCAGATAGTCTGCTACCTGTTCAACAACAACAACTTCTTTTTCTGCAATACATGGCAGATTGTTGTCAAAGCAGCATCCATCAATAATGTCTTTTCCTGCTTTTTCAATATCAGCAGTTTCATCTACCAGTGCTGGAGGATTACCTGCACCAGCTCCAATAGCTTTCTTACCGCTCTTCAGCACTGTTTTTACAACGCCAGGTCCACCTGTTGCACAAAGCATAGTAATTTTGTCGCTAGTAAACATTGTATTAGCGCTTTCAATTGTTGGCTCTGCAGTTGTTACAATCAGATTTTCTGGTCCGCCTGCTTCAATGATGGCTTTGTTTAACAGTTTTACTGTTAAGGCAGATACTTTTTTTGCACTTGGATGTGGTGCAAATACTACTGTATTACCACCTGCCAACATTCCAATCGAGTTGTTAATAACTGTTTCGCTTGGATTGGTTGACGGCGAAACTGAACCAATGACACCAAAAGGAGATTGTTCAATTAGTGTCAATCCGTCATCACCTGTCATAGCTTCCGCTACCAAATCTTCAACACCAGGAGTTTTATTAACAGCTAGCTCGTGTTTTAACAGTTTATGCTGATAATTTCCCATGCCAGTTTCTTCGACAGCTAATGCGCAGATAGTTTCCATATTTTCTTTTTTAAGCATTTCAGCTCGCATCGCAGCAATCAGTTTGCTTCTAAATGCCAATGTTGTACGCATAAAAGATTTTTGTGCAGTGAATGCTGCATCAATAGCATTTTCCATATCGTTAAAAATTCCCAGCTCACCGTCCTTAATTGGCTTGCCGGATTCTGTAGCGACATCAATTTCTGCCATTACTTTCTTTACAATATATTCAATACCTGTGGTATCAATATTCATTCCTGGTACCTCCTAGATCACGTTAACTTCGTCTTCTTAATTTTCGTCACAGAACTTCCAGAGCACTTTTGGCTATAATCATGTCTTCGTCAACCGATCCTCCGCTGACACCGATACCGCCAATCACTTCGCCATTTACTTTAATTGGATAACCACCGCCAAAAACAACCATTTTGCCGTTATTGGTCCACTGTAATCCATATAAAGATCCCTCTTCCTTAACTGCACCAGCAACTTTGTCAGTTGACATTTTCAGTGCATTGGCTGTATAGGCCTTATTCATAGAGATATCAATAGAAACCATAAGAGCGTCTTCCATTCGTTCAAAATAGACTAAATTTCCACCCTGATCAACAACCGAAAACACAATTGGAACCCCAATATCTTCCGCTTTAACCCGGGCAGCTGCACTCATTTTCTTTGCCAGCCGCAATAATGAGAAATCCTGGTCAGTTTCGACAGATGAAGTCTGTGCTTCTGAAACTTCATTAATTTTTTCCTTTACAATTCCAACTACATCTTTAACAACGCCGTTGAAATCTTCCATTCTTGCCAAAACAAAAAGCGTATCAGACAGCCGATTGACAAATTTAATCATCTCTGGTCGAACGGCACCATCTTCACGATTATAGTGAACAACAATTCGTTCACCTCGTCTGACAACTGTTCGCGCCATATGAAGAGCGGCTGAACTTTGATTCTCGCCAGGAATAACAAAGTCTCGCTGAGGACCTACAATTGCAAGATAATGGTCAAGAACTTTCTCCATATAGTCAATATCATCCTGACAGATAGAGTCCGTGAGCATTTCTCTTCCCTTAGCATCGCTTGCGAGCTCTGCACCTAAAACAAAAATACGTTTCTGCAGATGGTGAAGAATTTCTTTAATTTCTTCATCCTCGATTAACGATTTGGCAAAACCAATGGCTGAATTTGCTTCATCCATTGTTCCATATGCATCGACTCTGATATTGTCTTTTCCTGTTCGCGACGATCCAAACAGGCTAGTTTCACCTTTATCGCCGCCACGGGTATATACATTTGGCATTTGCTTCCTCCTTAAACGATTTGAATTTCATCGACAATGCCGACAATTGTCATATCAAGCGGTGCCATTTTATCGCCATAAACGTATCTGGCATTGCTGCCTGATGTAACAATGACGGTTTCACCGATACCAGCTCCAACTGCATCTACCGCAATGGCTGTTGACTGACTTGAATACTTTTCAAATTCTCCGTACTCATCAATTTTTTTAATGATCAGTAGTTTACAACCAACAAGATTTGCGTCTTTTTGTGTTGAAACCACATTTCCTACTACTTTAGCTAACTGCATTGATCCACCACCTTTAAAATCTGATCAATTTAAGATCAAATGTTTTAATTGCCTCAGCTGCAACATCGGTAATAATCGCATTAGATGGCACTCGGATGACTGAAGCTTCACGCGCTTTCAAAATATCAGTTCGTGAAATAACTTTTTTATCCAAAGTTATCTCCTGCTTGACACCCGCAATTACAGGTGCGCTGACAGGATTCTTAACTTCTGCAATTTCATTTTGTACCGAACCAGCCTGGCCTTCTGTAATTGTAGTCTTAGTGCAGGCAGCGTATAAATCTTTCGCATCAACAAGCGTCATCCCAAATTCAGTTAATGTGTCCATATTAGAGACCAGCATTTTTTTATAACCAGCTGTTGATTTTCCCATACCCGCTTTAATTCTCACAGAATTATCAGGATCACAGGCATCTTTGGCGGCCACTACTGGGACGCCTGCCATAAATCCATGATTAAGCAGCGATAATAATACCGTATCTGTTATTCCGTTTGCAAATTTAGCGGCGGTATTGATGGTCATTGTTGCAACAATCATCATATCAACATCATTGTATAAAGCTTTCTGACTTTCGATGTTTCCACTGTGATAAATGGTATCCAGATTCAGTTCTTTTTTAATCGCTTCAGGATCCTGAACCTTCATTCCATCATCTGAAAGAACAACTTTTAATTGCCAACCTTCTTTTTGTAATTTCGACAGTGAGTCCATCGATTCCTTAAAACCAATTGTTGCTCCGGTAAACATCACTAACGCTATTTGGGGCTTTGCATTAATTCTTCTGATTACTTCTTCAACAACCTTCTGAACTAAAAGGTCCATCAGGCTACCTTGAAGTAGTTCATTCATGTCCATTTCTAATCACCACATTCCTTACCCTTGACAATTAAAGGCTATCCCTAAGGGTGTTACCAATAACGGTTCGACTGGTTTTATGGTTTTAATACCGGTTTCTGCTTCAAATATTTTTTCAAAATCATCAAAGAGGCAAGCCCCGCCAACCACATATATTACATCCACATCATAACCTGTTAAAAATCGATTGACAATGGATGCCATTTTCTGCACAACCGGTTTGATAATTGGAAACACTTTCTTTTGTGATTCATTTTTCTTATATGCTTCCGCTTCTTCAAAGCTGATATGATGAAAACCTGCCAGCACAAGGCTCATATGAGTACCTCCAGTTGCTTCATCGGCAGTAAATACAACTTCTCCATCTTTAATGACACTGATTCCTGTAGTTCCACCACCAACATCTACAACAGCTCCTTCGGTTATCCCAAGGACAGTTGCTGCTGCAGTCGGTTCATCAACCACATTAGTAACAATAAAATCAGCTGAATCAACGACATTCGAAATAATTTTTGTATTACCTTCGAGAATTCCCGGCGGTATAGCAGTCGCTGCATTGGCGTTAGTTAGGTCAACACCAAGGATAGCTTCAACTTCACCTTTTAGTTTTCTCACGATTTGGCTTGCACCGAGATAATCAACTACAATCCCGTCACGTACCACTGATGCACCTTGCGTAGCTCCAGCTATGGGTCGATTGTTTTCATCCACAACAGCTACAACTATATTGGCAGTTCCCAAATCCACACCGACTTTTAACTTGCCAGTGTAAGGGTTTGCCTTTTTCTCGCGTATCAGTTCGGCTAGTTCAAGTATTGCGTCATTTCCAGATTTCCAATCCATTTAATCACCTGTTAGGTATAATTTTTAAATAATCGTTGTTCGAAAGTCCTGCTGCATTGGCTTCATCGGTATCCAGATGCATCTCTAAATCAAATTTATCCGAAACTCTAGCCAGTACATTGCAGAAAATTGTTTTTCGAACGCCTTCAGTTTCGACACAGACAAAGTCTTTGTCATTTATTCCCAAAGCTTCAGCTACTTCTGGCGGCATATGAATATGTCGCAAAGCAATCATCACACCGCGTTCCAGTGTTACTGATCCTTTAGGTCCTTCGAGGGTTATTCCCGGTGTTCCTTCCAGTTTACCAGACTCTGAAACAGGCGCATTGATACCTAAAGTTCTGGCATCAGTAAGCGAAATTTCAACCTGACTTTCCGGTCGTGCCGGTCCTAAAACTCTGACTTTTCCAAAGCTGCCTTTAGGTCCGATAACTTTTACACATTCAGCACAAGCATATTGCCCTGGCTGTTTTAAGTCTTTAATATTTGTCAGTTCGTGCCCTTCTCCGAAAAGTGTTTCAATGTCTTCTTTTGATAAATGAATATGCTTATTCGAGATACCAAGAACAACACGATTGGGAGTATTTTCGGCCTCAATCAGTCTTTTGACTGTATTGATTACGATCTGTTCAATTACTTGTTTTTCTTCTGCATTCATGGTTTACACCTTTTCTACAAGGAATATTCCTTATTCTTCAGTTGATTCGGTTGTTTCCTCTTCAACACTCTCGTCATTTTTCTTTTCTACTGCTGGTGTATAACCAACAGTTTCTTTGTTGTAAATCAGCTTATCAATGCCTTGCGCGGGTCTTGGTATTACTTTGACACTAAAAACACCACGTCCGTTAGCACAGGCTGCTGCCGCCGCTTCACAGGCAGCCTTCACTGCACCTACATCACCGGCTACCTTGATGGTTGACATCCCATCACCTTTACATGGTTCGTACCCTATAAGGGTGACATTTGCTGACTTAACCGCCGCATCGGCTGCTTCCACAGCTGTGGCCAACCCGATAGCTTCAATCAGGCCAATGGCCTCTCCTCTATTCAAATCAACCCCTCCTTACGACAGTTCAGTATTTGTTAATTCTTTAAATGGCATGCGTTTAACAATTCTTGCTGCATTAGAACCTAAAGCTCTCAACGTTTCAACATCACTGTAAGATGGAACCCTAAAAAGCGGTTGATCTTCTTTTAATTTAATAAAATGCAAGACTACTTCTTTTTCAGTAATTCCGATTCCCACACCCAGATGTGATAGTTCAGCACCTCGGTAAGCAAGCTCGATCGAGTCCATCTCATCATTATTTTCAACTGAGAATAGCAGACCTTCTTCCTCAATGCCATGCAATACATGCTCAACGATACATTTAAGTGTTTCATTTTTTCCGTGTAACACCTTGATTTCAGGTTTGGGAGCATCGTAGTCTAATCGCATATTATTCACCTTCGCCGTACGCCAGTACGAGTCCGGTTGCAACTGCGTTACGTGGACCTTCTTCCCCTCTGATATTTGCCCGTCCGGCAACGATGCTATATTTAGAAAGTGCATCTGTTACCAGCTGCGGAATTTCAAAATCTAGCGCTGAACCGCCAACGAGTGTTACAAACTCCATATCCCGAACGTTCCCGGTAGGACTTACTCGTTCTAATGACCGAATAGCATTGACCACAAAAACCTTTGATTTTGCATCACGTCGTATCTGTCTGATTCTTTCCATTGAATGATTTCCTGGGATTGGAACCATCCCCATTGGAGTCAGAATAACAACACGGGCAAATGTTCGAGGGTCAAGCGGTTTATCATAAAACTGTACTGTACCATCTTCATGTCTGATATGGAACAAACTTTCAACTTTAGCCAGTGGATACTTTTTAATATCCTCCGCCATTGCTAAATCTTCAAAACCAAGTTCTGATGCAATCAGCAGTGTTACCATATTGCCGGCACCAGCTAAATGAATTGATTTAATTTCGTTGGAACGATTGATAATGGCTGCATCTGTCGATCCGGCACCCATATCAATAATTGCCATCGGTTTATTGCTGCCTGGGGTAGTAAGGGCACCGCGGATTGCCATATCAGCTTCCACACCACCAACTTCAACTTTTACACCCAGTTCTTTTTCAAGCTCCTCGGCAATCATGTTCATCTGCAGTTTATCGGCTTTTACCATGGCTGCAATCCCAACAGCATTTTCCATTGAGAATTCTTCCGCAACCCCGCCTTTTACAGTCTGCGGAACAAAAGTATCAACCGCCAGTAAATCTTGAATTTTGATGGCAGCAGGCAACTGATCAGTCAGATTTGACATAACCTGTCGCACTTTTTCGAGCATTCCACCAGCATTTGTTCCTGCTTCGCCTTTAATATCTAAAACAGGAGCCACTGATCGAATAGCCTCCATGATCTTATCTGCCCCTTCATCAACATTTACCTGAGCTTTTTTATTTTCACCCTGAATAATGATCTGACCCGCAGGGATTTTACGTTCTTTTACATCACCAGCAGGTGTTTTGATTACAACTGCTGAGCGATTTCCAATTAACGCACGTGAAACAGGGACTACCTGCTTCGTTTCATCCGAACTTAATTCAAATACTGTCGCAATACCATAGGGATTGGACAGCTGTTCGACTACAGATCCAGGTGCTGCTACCTCAATGGCTGCGCGCATATTCAATGGGACTTTTTCGATTAATGAAACCTCATCAACGATAGGGATTTTTTTCTCTAAACGGTTATTAATTAAAACGCCATCATCACGCTGGACAATGGCACCATTTACATATATACCGCTTTTAACGGCATTGTTAATAATGCTGGACGAACTATCAAAATCCACCTCTCGGGGTATTATGACGATAACCGCCGACCCTTTTTCACAATTATTAACTTCCCTTATGTCTACGGTGACCCCCACACCGATCCCCAATCCCCCTGGTGTAGAGGGATTGTGACCGATCATGGTGGACTCCGTAATGATTGTTTCAGTAATAGTTTCCATTGCTACATCCCCGATAACGGGTGCAGCCTCGTTGATTCTTATAAGATCAACGTTTTCGACAGTAAGATCAACTTTTTCCAGGGCTTGTTTTAGAGAAGCAAATACTCCATGAATATTCTGTCGCGTTCCTTTCATCCCAGTGGTATCAACAATCCCACTGGAAAGGAAGTCCATTTTTCCGTCAACATATCGGGCAAGTGCAGTTTCTGTACTTGCATTTCCAATATCAATACCTGCTAAAATCATATTCGAGTCCTCCAAACAAATTTCCCAAAAGCGCCACTTCTATCTAAAAACTACTTAGATAAATTCTTTAGATCGCTTTCTAGCATAGTACACATCAGCTGCTTCAGCTACTAGAGAAGCAGAAATCGGTGCATTATATTTGTTCTTTAATTCATCAGCAATGGCAACCAGTTCTTCTTTAGTAGATTTGTATGGTCGCAGTGCGTTGTAGATTTCAAGAAGACGTTCATCAGAAACTGCGATTAACTCAGCAGCTCTTCTTAAGTTAAGAGCAAAAGCGCCTCGTTTTACAGATTCAGCTACCTGAGCCTGCAGTTCCAGAGTTTCTGGACGGATTCTTAAATCTTCTGGTTTTAATTCTCCAGCTAACAATTTATCTAGAGTTAATTCTGTTAATGCTTTTCCTGTAGCTGATTTGATCAGTTCAGGTTTTTTATCGCCGATTGGATAATCAGCACATGTAACAGTTCCAGTTGCTGCTGCAGGAGCTGCAGCTGTACCCATAGAACTCATTACCTGTTTTACGATCTGTTCTAACATTTGTTCTTGTGTCATTCTGGTCACCTCCACTTATACAAACGAAACTTGTTGTTCAACGGCTTTTTTACCATTTACAACATGTTCTGTTTCTTTAATATGTAACAGAGCTGCTTTAGCCTGGAAAGCAGGTCGTGCCATCTGATCATTTCTTACTGGCACTGGCGCTGGGCTTTCACCTTTAGCGTATTTAGCAGCATTTTTCCCGATAGCTCGATATGTTTCTAAATCGATCAATGGAGCCTGTGAGAAAAGTTCAAGGTTACTTAACTGTGGAAGGTCTTTCTGATGAATCAGAGAAGTTCCTTTTGACTGTAGACCAATACCGATTCCAGAACCGCTTAATTTTGCAGCAGTATGTCCGCAAACAGCAACGTCAGAAGATCTGTATACTTTAATTACACGAGCTTTCAGGCCTTCTTCTTCGATACCAGCGATAATTTCTTTTAAGATTTTATCGTGAGGAACATCGATGATGTTAACATTCTGGAATTCAGCAAAAGCAGGAGCCAGACCGATAACTACTTCATCACTGGCAACACCCTGAGTTGCATCTCCAACTGGAGTCAGTTTAACTGCACCAGCAGCGGCAGCGGCAGGAGCGGCAGCAGGAGCTGCACCAGTCATTTCTTTTAAAACATCTTCGATAATGCTTTTTAACATTTGTTCATTAATAGCCATATCTATACACCCCTTTCCTTAAATGCTTTCTGGGTCAACAGCCCATGGAATATCCTGAATCTGAGCCCATCTTTCGTCACTGATCTGATATCCTGTGCAAACACCTGTGTAGTTATTAGGGTAGTTTACAGCTGAGATACATTCGAATTCAGGACTTAATTTAGAAGCGGTGTGCAGGTAGTCTCCAGCAACTTTCTGTAACTGAATTTTGAAGATTGAATCAGCTACATCTTTCATGCCGCCCTTATCTAAAGCTTTAATAAAGTCAACAGCTGTTACACCACGAGCCAGCAGTTCTTCTGCTGCTTTAAGGTCAGCTACAACGTCACGGTCAGGCATATCCTGAGATCCGTTTGCATATGTAGCAGCTTCAACTTCTGCATCACTGATTTCTGGCAGTCCCAGTTCTCTGAAGATAACCTGCATTGCACGAGCACCTTTAGCACGAGCAGCAACAAGTTGTTCTTCAGTAATTGGCTGCAGACCAGCATCAATTTTAAGGTCACGCTGGATTACATTCCAGTCATCATAGTCTTCTGCATCCCAGTTGGATCCAGCAAACATATTATCGTAGTTAGGTGTAGAAGAGTATCCAGAACAGATATAGTCAGTTCCTGGTACCATCTGCATCAGTGAACGAGCAACTCGTCGAAGATCTGAGTGTGTAAATGTCTGGTCATTTGAAGACGCACATTCAAGGTCAAGACAAGCAGCTAATAAGTTTTCTGCTAATACTTCTCGGATACCGCCTGGTACACCAGCTGGCACACCGATACAAGATACAGAACCATTCTGGCTACCCTGTACACCGGCTCCTTTAGTGATGTATAAGCATCGAGCTTCCAGGTAAAGCATTGATTTACCTTCAGCGTATCCCATCTGTACTTCTGAACCAGAACCAGATGTGAATCGCATTTTCAGGCCTCGAGAAGCGTAGCTTGAAGCCAAGAAAGCTTTTGAGTAAGGAGTATCATCACCATCCATGAAAACTGGTTCTGTACCGTATACAGAAATAGTTTCAGCATATGCAGTGTAACCTCTCATACCAAGATCAAGTTCTGTTGCTTCTTCAACAGCACATTGTGTCAAGATACCAGGACGGCCAGCGTTAGCACCAACCATGATAGCCAGAGCGTTGAAAGGAGCGTATCGAGCGATACCAACAGTAGTTTCCTGTTCGTCGAATCCTCGAATAGCAGCTTCAGCAGCATCAGCAGCGATCTGAGTCATGTTATCTTTAACGTTTGTTACGTGACACTGGTTTGAAGGCATCAAACGAGCACGCATTTTGTTCTGAGCCATCATCATTTCAAGTACTGTCATTTTGTTAAGTACGTCTGTGATTTTAGCTGGTGTGATAGAAGTTGTAATATCAACAACTACGTCACGAGGTACATTTATATCAACAAGCATGTTGGCAATTTCTAAAGAGTCCATTGCCATATACTCTTGAGCTTTTTCTAAACGAATTGCATAGTTAGCGATGAATGTATCAAGCATATCGAAATCAGCTCGTTTTTTACCATCTAACTCTACAACACAACCATTTTCAACAACCAGGCTTGGAGTAGGATCTCCAGGGTTGTTCATGGCGATCAAACCTACTTCTGGCCATTCTTTTACGAACCCGTCTTTTTTAACTGGACGAGCTGCTAGTGCTTCAAATCTTTTAGACTTCATAGTCATCATTCCTCCTTTAATTTTGGAAAACTTTTATAACAGCTGCTTAGATGTAAGGAGTTGTTACAGGTGGGCAAGGACCGCCTAAAGCTTCTAAAGCTTGTTTTCCAACTTCACGAGCAGCGTATACAGCCTGACGAACAGCACCAGCATCGCCTGAGATGAAGATCATAGACTCATTCGAGTATTTTGTTCCACCATTATCAGGAGAAGCATAACCACAAAGTTCTACATTAGCAGCTTTTAAAGCAGCATCTGACATTAATACACCGATACCAGCAGGAGCGCCAACGATGATTCCGAAAGCTTTTCCGATAGGAGCGCCTAATACCATGTTGCAGGCGAAGCTTGCACGAGCGGTATACTGGAACTCTAAGTGTCCAGCAGCGTTAGCGTAAACATCTCCGAAAGTTCTGTCAAGGTCGTTTAATGCAACTTCAACAGCACGTTTAGCATCAGATACATCTTCAGCACCAAAGATAATTAAAGAACCGTGACCAGCGCCACCTTCTGTATCTCGAGCAAATTCACAAGAAACCACTTCACAGTTAGTAGCTTTTACAGCTTCATCTGCAGCGAATACCTGAGGGCCAGCACCAGTACGAGCTGAAAGAATACCGATAGATCGATATTTAGGATCGATTTTCATGGCTTCATGTAAAGTTTTGTCGACGTTTGCAATAACAAAACCGATTGTGTTACCAACAGCCGTTCCAACATATTCAGTTAAACCACAAACGCCTGTAGCAGCTGCTACTGTGCCTGTTTCTTCAACTTCACCCATTTTCTTCATCACTTCTTCCATCAATTTGTTCATTAAATCATCTTTCATTAATTTACACCTCCGTAATTAAATTATTATAGACTTGGTAAAATTTTCTCCACATCTGTGTGTGGTCTTGGGATCACATGTACTGAAACAACTTGTCCAACTTTGTCTGCAGCAGCAGCTCCTGCATCAACAGCAGCTTTTACAGCTCCGACATCACCACGAACCATTACGGTTACAAGTCCTGAACCGATTTTTTCATAGCCCATTAATGATACGTTTGCAGATTTAACCATTGCATCAGCGGCTTCAATAGAACCAACTAATCCTTTAGTTTCAATCATACCTAAAGCTTCGTTTGTCATAAGCTTTATCCTCCTTATTCAAGATTTGTTACTGAACTACCTATATTCTAATTCAAAGGCCATGGTAATTACTTGTGCTGTTCTTATAAAATTATAGTACTTTTCTCGAACATTTTATGAAAACCTTTTTCATAAGCACCTATTTTTTTTTACCTGCAACAATAGCTGTAAAATTTCAACTAATATATGCACTTTGTTCACCATCCGAATGGTATCTCCCTGTAAACTTCTCTTTTCTGACCTATTTATGTAATAAACAGAAAATTTGACCTTTTACTTTTTCTCAAATTTTTGCCAAAAAAAATCAAAAGGCAGTCATCAGAATTCAGGTTGTCTGTGATTCTGATGGCTGCCTTACTGGCTCCAAATCATTGCTTAACTACTGATTTTAAATTTATTTTTAGAATCCTTATCCACCATCTCGTTATTATCCACCGCTCTTTTTTCTTTGCGGTACTCGGTTGGTGTCATCCCAGTGCTTTTTTTGAAAACCTTACTGAAATAGTTCGGTTCATGATATGATAAATCAAGCGCTATGTTGATAATTGGTACATCTGTATTTGCCAGCATATCTTTGGCAATTTCAATTTTTCGTTCGGTGAGATAGGTCACAAAATTAACGCCCGTTTCTTTTTTGAAGATTTTACTCAGGTAGTAGGAACTCATATTGGCGTATTCTCCTACCTGATCTAAAGAAATATCTTTATAACAATTGCGATCAATATAATTTAATATATCTTCAATATTATTCTTTCGGGTTTCCTTATTATCCAGCATCCGATCAAAAACTTTATCTATAGTTTTCATTATTTCGACTTTAAGATCATATCGATTTTTATACATATTGACAAATTGCATATGATTCTGCGAGCAAAGAGGACTATTTAATGAATAACCGCACATATCTTTGGTTACAATATTCAGTTCTTCCATAAAATGACGAACTTCATTTTGAATTGATATAATATCATAGGTATGGTAGTCATAAACCAGATCCAGATAAGCAATCAGTGAGTTTCTTGCATCACTGTATTTTTTCTGAATCACAGCAAAAATGACCTCATTCATTTTTTCATCGAAACGCTCTTTGGCGTTGTTTTTCAACGATGATACGCTCTGATTGATGGAATCCATCAACTGCTGGGGGCGAATCGGCTTCAGCAGGAAGTCATCCACTCTGGCTTTTATCGCTTGATGCGCAAAATCAAATTCATTAAATGCTGTAATCAGGATAACTTTCTTATCGTGATCCTCTTTTTTGATCGCTTTCAGTACATCAATACCATTGATTTCAGGAATATTTATATCCAACAAGATAATATCCGGGTTCAGTCGCCTTATTTCTTCCAAAGCAACCATCCCCGAAGACGCTTCTCCTACTACTTCAATATTCTCGCCATACTGGCTTAAAATCAGTTTAATTGCTTCGATTTCAAGATGTTCATCCTCTACAATAAATAATCTGTACATTTACAATCCCCTCCCTGTCGTCGATTTTCGGGGGATATTGATGGTTATTTCTGTTCCTTCTTCGGGAACACTTTTTATGTCGACCCCATAATCAACGCCATAATAATACATCAGCCGCTTATTGGCATTATTAATCCCTATTCCGGTATTTTTTTCATGACCATTGGATTCATAACTGCCATCAAGAATTTTATCGATACGGTCTTTGGGAATCCCCACGCCATCATCCAGAATCTTTAATTCAACAATTTCCCGCAAGGCTTTGGCCGTAATCCTAACCTTCCCGCCTTTTGCATTGGGTTCAATAGCGTGAATGATCGCATTTTCGACAAAAGGCTGAATCGTCATAAACGGACAAAAGACATCTTCAGCTTCCTGGTCGATATTAACCGAGTAATCCAGTCGATTGCCCAGTCTCATTTTCTGAATCGCCAGATAATTCTGAACATGCTCCATTTCCTCTTTCAGCGTCACAACATTGTTTTTTTCTTTTTTCAGGGTATAACGCATCATGTCAGAAAAGGCATAGATCATTTCCTGAGTTTTATCAGCCCCCTCCAAAAGTGCAAGACGTCCGATAGTATTTAAAACATTAAATAGAAAATGGGGGTTTATCTGAGCCTGGAGAGCTTTTAAGTCTGCTTCCTTTAATGAAGCTTCGACTTCACTTCTTAGTTTGACTTCCTCCATTAGTTCCAGGTTCTTATTATGCAGTTCCTCCTGAATAATGTGGATCATCTGCTTTTCCACCAAATAATTGGCAATGGTATATAAAAGATCTGCTGATGACCGCACCTGGTCCAGAGTCGTTTCCGTGACCCGGTTATAAAGTTCCATAATTTCCGAATCACCTGAAAAATCGGTTAGCTCATGACTGGTTCCCAGGGGCAGAGCTTTCATTTCATCTTCTCCAATTTTTATCTGTCCAGCCAAAATAGCACCAAGATAATTACCTTTTACCATGATCGGAACTGCTAAATCCACTAACCCACCATGACATATATAGATAGAGGGTTTCCCTGATCTGGCCGATTCAATTCCACCATGCGCGTCCGACTGATAGCAGCAATCTCTGTTGTGACTGTTTTTCCTGACACACTTGCAGAACTCGGAAAAATTACTGTATTCTGTGATCGGATTCCCCTTATAATCAACGGTAACTGCTGCCAGCCCGGTTGCCGCCGAAAACGAATCCTGAATCCTTTGTAAAACGTCCACATCGATGATGTCAGTAATCTTTAATAAGACTCTCATATAACAACCCCTTCAGATAATATTTCCGTACTTCATATCTAAATCCGGTAACATTATATCACAGACAGAATCATTTTGGCAGTTTTTTTACTCTTTTTGGTCATTCTAAACCAAAATAGTACTGTCATGAAAGTTTTTTGACGATTTTAGAGGTTTTTACCTAAAAATAAGTACTTTTTTGTCTTTTCAATCCGACTATCAAAAATCAATTATCTCGAATCAGTTGACTTAGTTGATAATTTATAATTTTATGAATTATAAAAATAATACTTGCATTGCTTTCTATATTCCTTTATAATTAACAAGTCGTATTAATTCGGGGGTGTGGCGCAGCTGGGAGCGCGTCTGACTGGCAGTCAGAAGGCCAGGGGTTCAAGTCCCCTCATCTCCACCATATTATAATCATACAGGACAGCCTATTAGAGGCTGTCTTTTTTATTGCCTAAAGGTTGGAAGAGGAAAAAAACCCCGACCCTGGCGACTATTTGGCGACTATTTTTATAAAAATTAATTACCCGATAACAAAAGTTACCGGGCTTTACGGGATGATGTGACCAAAATATTATCCAGTGCATCACTGGCCTTGGCATCGGCTGAATTGATTACATGGGCGTATATGTTACCTGTCGTTGATAAATTGGAATGTCCCAGGCGGGTAGATACTGTTTTTAAGTCCACGCCGTTTGCTATTAATATAGAAGCGTTGGTGTGCCTTAGCGAATGCGGGTGAACCGGCTTCAGGTTATGTTTATCAGTGAATTTCTTTAAATAACTGCCGATTGTGTCCAGACTCATAGGCTCACCGTTCCACCTGGTAAAGATAT
Source organism: Eubacteriaceae bacterium ES3 (assembly GCA_030586155.1). Lineage (NCBI taxonomy): Bacteria > Bacillati > Bacillota > Clostridia > Eubacteriales > Eubacteriaceae > Eubacteriaceae bacterium ES3. The sequence goes on from CP130741.1 coordinate 2,593,417, forward strand.
AATCATGATCCTGCCAGCGATCACCTACCTTAATCCGTTCTTCAAGCTGCCAGACTTTATAAGTTTTGAACAATTCAAAAATAAATTCCGGCAATTTAACGCTTCTTCGAGATTTAAAGGTTTTGGGATCACCTTCAAAAGTGCCCTCTCCAGGAATATATTTTAGAGACCTCTTCACCGTAATAATATTGCCTTCAAAATCTATGTCAGACCATTTAAGCCCGGCTATTTCCCCTCTTCTTAATCCACTGAATATCAAGAGATTTAAGGCCAACTTATATTTTATTGGCTCCTCTTCCACCAGCTCCAACATTTCCAGAGCCTCATTATCATCCATATAGGCGGGTTCTTTGCGTTCTGATCGTGGTGGCTCTACACGTTTTTCTATTGGATTAAAGGCAATCACGCCCCATTTAACCGCCGTATTCATAATGTTATTGAGTAATTTGTGGTAATGCAGCACTGTATCATTTGAAACTTCCTTACCCGGATTGGTTGAAATGAAAAGTGTGTCAAAATTATCCCCTATGGCCACCGCTATTTTTTCAGCAATCTCTCGGTTAGTATTCCCGCCCTTTTTAAGCCGTCTGAGTGCATCATCATTAATCCCAGCCTTATCAGATATATCCTTTTGCTTCATTTTGGCCACAATCTTTAAATATTCCGGGGTAACTTTGAATTTTTCCCCGCCTCTCATTCCGGTACCTGATTTTACTTTTGCGTAGAAGTCTTGAACGTGTTTGGGGGTGATCTGGCCAATCTTAATATGCCCCAACTCTTCAATGATCTTAACGGATTCATTTTGATAGCCTCTGACCGTAACCGGGGATAGGTTTTTATTGCCAATGTAGTTTTTAAACCACAGTTCAATAAAATCAATCAGCTTAATGTTACTGTCCATAACATAACCCAGACTACATTTTTCCTCAAACTCACGGGCGACTTTTTCAACTTCTTTTTTTAATTTTGCGGGGCTTAATCCTTCTGGCGGGTTAAAAGTCATGTAATGCCTTATTTTCTTGCCTGATACATCATAACCGCCGGAAACTGTTATTTTATATGAGTCACCTCTTTTTTGTATGTTTGCCATGATTATTCCTCCGATTTTATCGCATTTTTTTAATTGTTTTGAAAAATTCGTCTAAGAATTCTTCGATAAACCCAGCCCCTTTATCAGCATTAGCATTTTCATTGTCTGCCATATTTATCAAATTAAAAATCATCTTTTCAAACAACGGTTTCGATTCATCATAAAAATCATCAAATTTTATATTTTGAAGCACCATATTTCTTCTTACTACATCCCAATCATTAGTATATTCTTTGTAACGAATTTTAGCTTTTTCCTTCCTACCGTTATATTTTTTGCGCATATGATTTAAAACTTCTTTTAAGTCATCTATAATCACCGTATCAATAATTTGTTGTGTCTCAATTCTACCAACATGTCTATCTGTTAGTGATACATTTAAACACCCTTCATTGGCAACTAAACTATTTAAATACTGATCAATTACCAACAATGGACCTTCTAAAAAATCAGGTAATTCTGTTTCTTCATATATCGATTTATTTTCTCCATCATTTGAGCTTTTTTTCTGATATAGATCATTTATAAGGTCTTCTTTTTCTTTACTACTCAATGTAGAAAATTCTGAATAATCTTTAAAAGTTGCAAGAAGTTTTCCATCCTGTTCATATTCAATAAGTTCATTTAGTGCCGGTATTAATACCCCTGGTAAATATTTTTTGTAACTCTTCAGCCTTCTAATCGCTTTATCACTTAAACCGGTGATCTCACTAATCTTTTTTTCATCGATATCAGAAGTTCTTTGTTCTGCAATTCCTAAAAGATAATCAGCTGACACTTCAAAATATCCACAAATTTTATAAAGTGTATTAATATCTGGTGTCCTTTGACCAGTAGTATACAAACTAACAGCTTGCCTTGTAATTCCAATTCCATCAGCAGCATCTTTTTGAGTTAAATTATTTAATTTTATTAACTCATTAAACTTCTTTTTAAATGTAATATCTACAATTGTTTGATCTTTCATTAGTATCACTCCACGCTCTTATTTATTTGTTGCTTTTTCTTTTTTCAATTCATAATTATGTTGACTTTAATTATATTGTTGATATAATTATACCATAGCACACACTTGTTAACAACAACAATAGTACAGCAACAAGAAATATTTGAAAATTTGGAGGCCAAAATATGAAAAATCTTGATGTTAGAGAAACACTTAAAAAAGCTGGTATAAGACAATGGGAAGTTTGTGAAATTTTAGGGATTCACGAAGCAGCGTTTTCACGAAAGATGCGACACGAATTACCCGAGGATGAAAAGCAAAAGATTTATGAAGCCATTGAAGTATTGAAAAATCAAAAGGAGGCCGTTTAAATGACTTTACCACGAATGAGAACCACCAAAGAGGCGATTATAGAACTAAAGAAAATTGACAGCCACACTGCACTAACTGAATGTGCTATCAGACGGTTTGTAACGGAAGGAAAAATTAAAAGTGTAAAAGCTGGCCGGAAAAATTTAATCAATATGGATCAATTAATTGAATACCTTAATAACCCGGAACCGCTGGAAGTCCAGGAAGAGGTAACCAAAGAGAACGGAAGCGTTATTTCTATTGATAGAATTGAAGAGTATAAAAAGAATATCGGTTTAAAGTAACTATTTTGAGCAATGCCAGGAAAATAATAAGCAGCCGGCAGTATAGCCATGAGCGTTTCCCCGCCAACGATAATGAACAGCTGTTATCTTTTCCGGATGCCAGGTTAACGGCACCAATAAGATAATATTCCAATGGATCAATCAGAAAACCGGACTAATGGGAAGTATTCAGAAGTTTAATGATAAAAATTCGACTTTTGACCTCTTCCCATTTATTCATTGCTGCCAGATAACAGTAAACACCAAAAAAGCGCATTAAAAAACTCTCCCCACATCATGGCAGCGATCCGGGAGAGCTTTACAAGGGTTGCTTTTCAGCACCAACAATTTAAAAAGAAATGACCGCCTATTTGCTTGGATGCCACGACGATCATTTCTAAAACTGCTGTTCTTGGTTTAAATTATACAATAACCTTGACCAGATAACAAGTAAAAAAGTGGCTGAAAATCCGGCTTTTAGACTCGATAAGGAAATTAATTTACCGACAGTATCAATCATAAAAGAGGTGTAGACAGATGCCATACATAAAAGAAATCTGCAAGGCTGGCAAGACAATAGAAATAACAAAAAGGTTCTCGGCCAGATTTAATAAAAAAGGCATCACCAGAGGGCAAAATAAGAAGCCAACGCCTGAACTGATGCAAGCTATCAATGAGAAAAACGCCGAAACTAAATTAAGACGGCTAATTAATACCAATTATCGTGATGGCGATCTTCATATTACCATTACTTATGCAAATAATAAAATAATATTGCCTGAAGAGGCAAAAAAAGAAGTGGAGAAATTTTTAAGACGGCTGCGGGTAGAATATCGAAAGCATGAAGAAGAACTTAAATATATTCTGGTTACTGAGTACAAAAATAAGCGTATTCATCACCATATTATTGTCAATTCTATCGAAAATGAAACAGAAAAGATATTTAAACGGTTATGGAAAAAAGGCCGGATAAGATTCACCTATTTAGATAACACTGGCCAATATAGCGCACTGGCTCATTATCTGATAAAAGAAACCCGCAAGACCTTTAGAGAAAAAGACAGCCCATCAAAAAAGCGTTGGAATGCAAGCAAGAATTTAAAAAAGCCGGTCATAAAAAAAGAAATAATCAAGGCCAGAGAATGGCGCAAGATCCCGGAACCAATTAAAGGTTATAGCATCGAAGCTGATAGCATTCAAGAAGGATTTCACGATTTTACCGGCTGGCCATTCCAGGTATATAGAATGATAAAGACAGGCAAAACAGAAAATCAGGCAGAAAGAGCCAGGGAGGAAAAACAATGGATAATTTAATGATTTTTGAAGGAAAGCAAGTAGAGGTATTTGAGTTTAAAGGGAAGGTTTTATTCAATCCTTATCACGTTGCTGAATGCCTTGATATTAAAAATGATAAAGTCCGTATAATGGTGTAAAAAGAAAATGAGCCAAGAGCTCAAACCTCGGTTAAAATAAAAGTACCACCCAATACCTAATCGAGGAGATGAACAAATGGCTCAATTAAATATTACACTGGACACAGAACTTTTGCACGGACTTTTTACAAAAGATTCCCGGGATGAGGCTTTTTCAAAGCTTCTGGAAACAATTCTTAACCAGGTGCTTGTAGCGCAATCGGCTGAGCAACTTGGTGCTGAACGCTATGAGCGATGCGAGGATCGGACAGCTTACCGTAACGGTTTTAGGGATCGTGAATTAACAACGCGAATCGGTGGTATCACCCTGCGGATCCCTCGTCATCGTAACGGCGAATTCAGCACGACGATGTTTCAGCGCTACCAGCGGAGCGAGCAGGCTCTGATGCTGGCAATGATCGAAATGGTCATTAATGGGGTTTCAACCCGCAAAATCGAAAACATTACAGAAGAACTTTGTGGCCAGAGCTTTTCAAAATCAACAGTTTCAAAGCTGTGTGAAAATCTGGATCCGGTAGTAAACGGTTTTCGTAACCGAACGCTTGAAAAGCATTATCCATTTATAATTGTGGATGCTTTATATCTCAAAGTTCGCGAAGACAGCAGAGTCCGGTCAAAAGGTCTATTGGTAGCAACCGCAGTCAACGAAAATGGCAATCGTGAAGTAATTGGTTTTCAGCTGAATGATACCGAAACAGAATCAAGCTGGGGAGATTTTTTTCAAAATCTCAAAGAGCGTGGTCTGACAGCCGTTGATCTGATAGTATCCGATAATCACAAAGGACTTGTAAATGCGATTAAAAAACATTTTCAGGGATCCACCTGGCAGAGATGCCAGACACATTTCTCAAGAAATGTACTGGATAAAACGCCCAAAAATCAGCAGTCCGAATTGAAATCCTATCTGAAACGCATCTACAATGCAGTAAATATTGAAGATGCCCGCAACCTGCTGAAAGACACACTGAGACATTTTGAATCCAAAGCACCAAAAGCGATTGAAATACTCGAAGAAGGTTTTGATGATGTGATGGCTGTAATGAGTCTTCCTGAGAAATACCGGAAAAGACTGCGCACAACCAACAGTATCGAACGACTCAACGAGGAAATCAGGCGTCGTGATCGCGTGATCCGCATTTATCCCAACGAAAAATCGGTTATCCGTTTACTGGGTGCGCTGCTTATGGAACAGGATGAAAAATGGTCTTCCGGCAGAAAATATCTGGATATGCAGGATTACTATGAATTTTTAAAAGAACAGACGGCTGCTGTTTCATCAGCAGCCTAGTTAAACCCACCGAGGTTTTTACACACTATTTTGGACTTGACTTTAAAAATGTCAGAGATAATATAGCCAGAATGAATGAAAAACAAGTGGTTAAACTGACAAATTCTAATGTCGGGATTACCGACTTTAGAAAACTCCACAACACTGGTGAAAACTTCTTGACCGAATCAGGAGTTTATAAACTAATTTTTAAATCCCATAAGCCAGACGCGGAAAAGTTCCAGGACTGGGTGACAGATGAGGTATTGCCAGCAATCAGGAAACACGGGGCATATATGACAGAAGAAAAAATACAAGAGGCCTTATTAGATCCGGACACGATCATTACATTGGCCATGCAGTTAAAAGAGGAACGTAAAGAAAAGGCTAGAATGCAATCTAAGATTGACCAGGATAAACCCATGGTTAATTTAGCCATTGCAGTAACAGCCAGCAATAAATCTATTGAAATTGGTGATTTGGCTAAGATCCTGAAGCAAAATGGCATAGATACAGGTCAGAATAGACTTTTCGATTTGCTACGGAAGAAAGGTTATTTAACCAAGTCAAAAGCAAAAGAAAACAGTCTGCCTACACAACGCAGCCTTCAAATGGGGATACTTGAAATAGCATTTATCCCATATACTCGAAGAGATGGGATAAAGGATACCTATAAAAAACCCATGGTTACGGTAAAAGGGCAGCAATACTTTATTAATAAATTTCTGGGGGATAATTCATAAACCGGCAGCCAGGGAAACTATTCCAGACTACCAGTAAAAACCTGTTTAAATCGCTGCCTGTTATTTGATAAGCTAAAAGAATCGTCTGAAAAATTCAACTATCATATGAGGGGTGGTCTCCTCACGATCCAGAATAGCTTGTCACCGATCCACACTGGCGGGCAACACGCGCGAGGGGGCGAATTTTCCACGCTATCATATTTCGTCTTAAAACCGCATCCTTTAGGCGTTTTAGCACAGCAAAACAGTTGCCAAAAAGCATAAGGTTAGGTCAAGGTAAAAATATTATTTTCTGGAACATTAAGAACGAGATAAAAAGCAGAAGAGGACACCACCAGCCCCCACTATTCCAGTATTGTAGATTGAACCGGCTATTGCATAGGGTTCCCAATTTGCACGCACATCATAATTTTGACTTTTTTATTTTGATTTTTAGAAAAAAAGCAAGCGCCTTTAAAATCATGGTAGTACATGAAAAGACTTTTGAATCTCACTGAATAAACCGGCAAACACCAAGCCCCCCACCATTTTAATAAGAGTTCAGAAATTATGAGCATTGGGCTGGGTTTCCTCTTCCAACTATGCGATTCTGGGTAATTTTTTTTGACCTGACTATTTATTGCCAAATATTAAAGCCCCAGCAGATGCCAGGGCTCTATAAACAGTATTCGTTTAGTGTTTGCATATCAGAATAAACCATAACAGCCGTTATAATTCTGTTTTCATCACCTTTCATCTTCAGATAGGCATTGAATTAAGCTTCTTTGATTTCTGTAAATACAACACTTTCTTTATAAAGTGTTTCCGGTGCGATATCCACATCACCATTGCACCAGGTAACCGTGTCAAAATCGATTTGTACATCATTGAAAACAGCTGGATTTTTTAAAGGCTGAAATGCTGAAAGCTCCAACAAGTGGGTTGCATCATAAATTTTTCGCTCACCGGTGGAAAAGGTTAATAATAACTGATAGCCTTGAAGAGGCTTTACACCGGTTACCGTCACCATGTCGGCAGGTTTCCCGGCATACAAAATCCCATCTACTTCATACATTGCAATCATCCTTTCTTTTATTTCAGAGGCAATATTTTATCAAAATGCTCACTTTTTACCGCCTGATTCCATGCCCTATATACTTCCTCTTCCCTAAGTGCCAACCACCCAACAAGTATTTTAAACTGCTTTTTAGGGATACTACCGGCCAATAATTCACCATCAAGAGATACAACAGCTTTATAATCTCCATATTTAATATGAACATGGGGTTTGTAATGCTGGCCAACATCATTAAAGCGCAAATACACAAATATACCAGCAAAATTACATAATTCCGGCACCTTATCAGCTCCATTCATAATTATATTTTTATTATTGATGTAATCATAGCATATACCGATTTCATTTACTCATCCTTAACAGTTATGAAACTTCAATCATGCAATGTGGAGTTTTTCCATTAAGGCCTCTTGTAGAACCTGCGAAAAATTGACATTGCTTTCCAGTGCTGCATCATTAAGCCAGGAAGGAATAGTAAGAGTCTTTTTTACAGCTCTGGAATCAGTTTTTCTTTTATAGGCGTTCATATCAAATTCAATGACCACTAAAAATTGCCCCTCTTCCAGTTTAATATCTTGGGGCTTCGAAGCCGTGGGAATCTCCTCTTTATTATCCTCTATATAGGACAAAACAAGTCCCAAAGCATCAAAGGCCATTTCATAAGCATGATCCATGGTATCACCACAGGTATTACACCCGGGAATATCAGGGAAAAACACGGAAAAGCCTCCATCCTCTTCAGGAATAAAAACAGCCGGATAAAATAATTTTTTCATTTCTTTTCCCTCCACTACGGACTTACCAGCCTATTTCAGACCAGCATCTTTCAGTATTTGTTGTTCAATTCCCTTTTTAAGGTCTTTTGAGTGATAAGGTACAGTAGTTCTCTTGTCAGTCTCAGGATTAACAAAGAATTTATGTGAGCCATTTTGACGAACTTCAATGAATCCATTTTTCTTAAGCAGTTTTATCATTTCATTTGGTGTCATCGGCATCGTTCTATTTCTCCTCACCTTATCTCAACTATATTATAGCACGTATTAATACGTATATCAAGTTATTTGCTTTTTATAAGCTATGAAAATTAAAGGCGTATTTAATGCAACGCTCATAAATCGTTTTTAAGCAATTTTATTTTTACCCTAAATAAGATTACCTGTTAAACCGGCCATTTAACACCTGACCCGCTCTGGTCAATATTTTTATGAAAAAAGAAGAGGTTTCCCCTCTCCGATTGTAATTTGTTTGCTGGTTGCTTGCAACACTATTATAACCTGCTGCTTTAATCACTGAACCGCTGTCTCCTCTTGCGGATAATTCACTATACCACCGTGCGTAGAAAAACAAAGCCCGTAAATCGATTTTGAGCGGTTTTATTTTTAAGTCTGAACTTACTTGTTAAACCGGCCATTTAAACCCTGCCCCGCTCTGGTCAATAATTTGCATGAAAAAAGAAGAGGTTTCCCCTCTCCGATTGTAATTTGTTTGCTGGTTGCTTGCAGCACTATTATTAACCGCTGCTTAAATCACTAATCCGCTGGCATCTCTTCCAGGTATTCCACAAATTAGCGGGGCTTCTATTGTTTTTCCGGATTTCTTAAATCATCGGTAGTAAGGGATATTTTCACATCTTCGTCAACATCAAAATATAATTTGCACCCTAAAAAGTCACTTATGTTTATCAGATCATCAGCCGAGAAACTACCTCTTGTAAATTTGTTTCTCATCGATTGGGGAGTAATACCTAAATGTTCGGCCAAATCCTTATTCTTTACTCCTTTTAACTGCAATAATGATTTTATTTTATCAGATACAGACATTTAAAGCACCTCCTTCATACTGGCATTTTATCATCAAATGAAGTATAAAGCAATCAATTTTTATACATTAATACTCAATTAGATGTATTTTATCATTGACATAGTAACTTGTGTGATGTATAATATACTCAATTAGATGTACTTTGTTGAAAGGATAACCGAAAATGTATAACCGTTCAGAGATTGTAAGAACCGCCAATAAGCTGGCCACTACCGGATTAAGCAAAAGCCAGGCATTTAAAAGAGCCTGGGCACTGGCAAAAGGACAAACCCTTTACGTTAAAGGCGTGACCAAAGGCAACAGACAAACAGCACTTGACCACATCAAGAAATACCAGCCTGAAGAAGTTTCCTTTTCCCTGGTCAAAAATTCAGCCGATTACTTTGAAGATAACACTCTGGAAGTGATCGCCACCATTAACGAAAAATCTTACTGTGTTGGCTATTTGCCCTCTTCCACCTCTGAACTACTATCAAAGGTATTGGAATATGGAACAGCCTTAAAAAGCCAATTAAAGCAGATTGTTGGCGGTAATGGCTTATATTACGGGCTGCGGATTAACGCCCAAATGATCGCATAGGAAGAGGCCACACCTCTTCCGGAAAGGAAGGAAAATGCTAAATAAGGCACAAGTACAGGAGTTATTTGAAAAAGAAGCCGTTTTATTTGGTGAAACAGATGGCGTACTAATTGAAAGAGCTATTGAACTGTTTGGCGAAAAAGCCACAGACTACGCACAAAAACCACAAACAGGTTGGTATAACGGTTTTGGCGTTGGTAACTTTACCGCATATTATTTAACATTAACGGGATTTATGCGGGCTGCCAGCTGGGCTAATGTTGCTGAAATCAGAGATAACAAGAAATTAACGAAGAATGAGGAATAATGCATGGATTACATTTTTTTAGTTAGATTTAAACCAATAGAAGACGGCGGTTGCATTTTTCAAATTGAGGTTATTACACCTACACAGGAAGATGCGGTTTCAAAAGCTACACAAATAATTAAGAGGCGTGAATTATACAACACACATAATCTTGAAACTATTAAAGTAGTTGGTGTGGTCAACTATAAACAAGGCTATACCTTCAGATGTGAATGACGAAAGGATTAAAAAATGAAACGTAAACAGAAAACTATCTGGGCTTATCTTAATGGCCGTAAGCTGGTTGATGTCGTCCAGGCAGCACTTGACAATAATATGACTGTTGAAGAGGTTAAAGCTCTCCTGATCCGGGAGAATCCAACCGATATCATTACCTTTAAAACCATATAAAGAACAGATAACAAACTAAACCTATTGTAGCCATTAATGGTGTACTGATTAAACACAGCCTGATAATTTGTAACAAGGCCGTTTAATCCCTGTTGGTGAAGGTGCTGCACCATTATTAATTAAGTTCAGACATACCAGGACAAGCCAAAATATAAATAATTATAGAAAGAGGTACGGAAATGAAGCAAACATTATTAGCTAGGTACAACGAGTTAAACGGAATGAAGCGGGAGATTGAAACACATATGGCTATTTATTGGCCATTCACCAATAAAACAGCGATTAAATTAAAGCTGGTCACCAATGAAATGGCATGGATAGAAGAGGCATTAAAGGCCATGAAATGAACAAGAAGAGGCGATTAAAACTATTAAGCCGGGTTATTCAGGATAAAAAGGATTTAATGCAGTCCTTTATAAGCTATGAAGTAGCTGACTTAATCCTTCATGAAGTCTATGGAATTGCTGACTATTCTTTAAAAGCCGGTGACTTAACCGGCACAGAATATGACAACCTCATTAAAGATATTGAAAAGTATCACGCTGATTATATTAGCGAACTGGAAGAGGAGGAATAAACATGAGCCAGTTTAGAAAGATTTGTACACAAATAGGTAATGACAGTCTATTAGCACTATTTGAAAACACCGTAGCAAGAAAAGATTTTGAAGTTATGGCCGAATATATCGAAATTATTGATAAATTCGATGAATTATTAGCCCAAATTGAGCATAAAAACATAAGATACGGCATAGAAGAAATAAATTCTAACTGTGTAAATATTGCAATGTATCAGGGTTTTGTTTTAGGCTTTAATGAAGCGGTAAGCCTGTTAACTGGCGGTTTAAAAGACATTCAGGGCGGGGGTATCAAAAACTTAGACGGCCCCGTCACGGTCGCGATCCCTAAGAACACGTGAACGAAAATCCCGAAATTTGGGGTAAGGGGGGGTATAAAATAAAGTATTCCGGTTATTTATTATTCAGAGGAGGTAAAAAATGGCAAGAAGCATATTAATAAACGATGATATTCTTAATGAAACAGAATTAGCAATTTCAGATATGTCACAAAACATTAGTAAAGCAAACTGTGTGCTTCTAGATATGCTGGAAAATTATTTTGACTATCTATTAGATGAATCAAAAGGAATTGAGGCATTAAAAAAGGAACACGAAAAAGAAGGAATAAGAGCTAATATTGTTTATGATTACATTTTTGCTTGTGAAAAGCAGTTGAAGACTATTGAGAAATTTTCAAAAATTATACGTTCTACACGACGATAGCATAACCAAGAAACCGCCATTCAAAACGAAAGGCGGTTTTTATATTATGCTGCAAATTACAAGCCAAAGAGACTGTTTAAGCTATCCATTAATTCCCTTTCCTCTTCAAAGCTCAATTTAGGTTGCTTAACTGTTTGTGAAGTTTCTTTCAGAATCTGCTTATTTACCACCAGTGCTTTAACTTTCTGAGTATGCACCTCTTCTATATATTCCTCTTCGTATTTCTCCATCAAATCCCTGCCAGCGTTGGACTTTCTGATCCGGCGCAAGCCTTTTACATTTAATTGGCGGGTGCGCTCGCCTGAAATGCCGTATATCTCGCCTATTTCTTTTAAACTGTATTCATGGCCATTCAGACCATTATTTAAAATAAGCACGTTTTTAATCCGGTCATGTGGTTTAAATACCGTGTCCAGGACGGAAAATAAATCTTTGCGTAAATTTAACCGGTCTAATTCCTCTTCAGCAAGACTATAAGCATTAAAAGCCCGGACATCTTCAAGAACATCCTCCAGGCAGGTATTTTCTGCACCTGGTATCAAATCGCTGGAGCTGACAAGGTGGCAGAGTTCGCTTTGAGGGTCTTTTCTATCCTTCCATGGCGTGGAATATCTTAAGCCCCTTGAAATATGCCCTTTGATAGCCACACCGGCATAAGTGGAGAATTTCACACCATAATCAGGATCGAACCCTTTAACGGCTTCCATAAGGCCAATATTACCAAGCTGCATTAAATCGTCCATATCCAGGTAAGACACTTCACATAAAGTATGGTAATGCTTGGCCAGATGATAAACCATCCCCTGGTTCTTTTCGACAATCTCACCCATGGCATTTTATCACCTTCAGAAAAAGCCCTAACCAATTCCTCATTAGTCATGAATTTTCCTCCGTTTTTATTTGATTATATCATTAAAACGGCTTTAATAAAGCATTTAAAAACCCCGACCTTGGCGACTATTTGGCGACTGTTTATAATTTTTTGAAGATTTTTCATTGTTTTTTATGAAGCTTCATAAAAAGATAGCAATGTAGAATGGCTTATTATTGGGAAATATCAAAACTATGAAAGTTCATGCATTTTCATTGAATTTACTGGCAGTCAGAAGGCCAGGGGTTCAAGTCCCCTCATCTCCACCATATTATAATCATACAGGACAGCCTATTAGAGGCTGTCTTTTTTTATTGTCTACAGATCAAAAGAAGTTAGCCCCCTCTAAATAGGCGATTATTTTAATAAAAAATAATACCCGATAACAAAAGTTATCGGGCTCAAAGAAATGTTCCAGTTAATATTTTCCCATAAGCATCACAACCAATAACCTTGGGTTATCCGTATTTACCTATATGAGTTCCAAGATTTAAGCCACAACATCCACAATATTGCCATTAATCAGTCTGGCCAGGAATTCATAAACATCAGCTTCCGCGTCATCAATATCCAAATTTTTCTTTTGAGCCAATGCGTTTATCAACTCGTCAACCGACATTCCCTTTTCCAATTGAGCCCATAAATAAACAAATGCACCATTTAAAGCCGTCAAACCGGAAACAGATCCATTGTTATAATCGTTTTTAGAAAAAATCCAGTATTCTCCTGCAAACTCGTTCAAAAAATATTCCTCTTTTATTGATACAGATTTAATTTTCATTTTAATTTCTCTCCAATTTGTGGTGTAATTACTAACATTTATAATAATTCATAATATATAACATGTTTTTTACATTATATCACATATTTTTTTGATTAAATACTTAAACTTCTTAGACCTTTTAGATTAAACTACAACTATCCCAACTTTTACATACTAAGTACTGACAATTGACTTTTAAAAAATTTTGTTAGAAATGAGTAAATAGTCCAACTTAGGTTTATATAATTATAACTACAAAATGAAAGAGAGTATATTATGAAAGCTGTTTTATGGACAAAATACGGCTCACCTGACAGTCTAGAATTAAAAGAAATCACAGAACCCGTACCGAATAAAAACGAAGTCTGCATACGCGTATATGCAACGACTGTGGTTGCGGGAGACTGTGAAATGAGAAGCTTGTCATTATCCTTCTTGCTGAGTACGATGGTGCGGCTGATGAACGGCGTAACATCACCCAAACGATTCCAACTTCTGGGACAGGAGTTTTCCGGTGAAATAGATTCCATTGGCAGTGACGTTTCACAATTTAAAGTCGGAGATAAAGTTTTCGGAGCTACCGGTTTCGGACATGGTACCTACTCAGAATACATTTGTCTGCCAGAAGATTCTCCGGACGATGTGTTCATTAAAAACCCTGCTCAACTTTCATTTGATACCGCTGCTGCTTTGGCAGTGGGTTCACTTGAAGCATTGCATTTCCTGCGTCAAGCCAATATTAAAAGACATGACACCATATTAATAAACGGTGCAGGCGGAAGTATCGGCACAGCCGCCGTTCAATTAGCCAAAATATTCGGTGCCGAGGTTACCGCTGTTGACAAATTGGAAAAGCTACCAATGCTGCAATCCATAGGTGCCGACCATATAATTGATTATAAGCACAATGATTTTAGCGACAAACATTATGATATCATTTTCGATATTCCTGGAAAAACACCCTACAAACGCTTAATCCAGTCTTTGAAACCAGGCGGTTTAATCCTGCTTGCCAATCCCAATTTTGCTACAAAGCTTCGTTCTCTTATAGCGCAGATCCTAAGTAATAAAAAAACTTTTATGTCTACATCCAGGCGTAGCAGGAATGACCTGATCTATATCAGATCTCTGGTGGAAAGCCAAAAATTTTATCCGGTCATCGATCAGTATTTTACCCTTGAGCAAATGGCCGAAGCCCATCGGTATGTCGATTCAGGACAGAAACAGGGCAATGTCGTGATCACTGTCTGCTAGTAAATCAGTCGTAGCACCACTGTACTTCTGACTTCCAAACAATCTGCAATTCAGTTGTCTAGAAATTACTTGACGACCATTATTTTGCATTTTACTATATAAACAATATTGAATTATAACATATAATTAGACTAATCATCCTTTGAGATCAGTAACGGCGAACTGTCAGAAAACAGCTCGAACCTTAGTTGAATACCAAACAGATTTTATTTAATCGTTATACCATTTTATGAAAGGTCGTTAGATTTATGAGAATCGGATATTCAGGACTTGCCATTGCCCTTCCAGACAGCGGTATGATAAAAAATAAACTAAATAGTGTTAACACTGAACAATTCTTGTCACTGATGGAACATAATTTATCAGCACTTGAAAGGCATATTACTTATAATGCGAAAAACAATATTCCTTTATTTATGATTTCCTCTGAACTGATTCCTTTTACGCCAGATATTAACCTGGATCTTTGCTGGCAAAAAATATTTTCAGAAAAGCTTTATCAACTTGGTCAAAAGATCTTTCGTTCAGATATGCGTTTATTTCTACAAGCAAGCCCATATGCTGCGTTGAATTCTAAAGATTCAGACGTTCATTTCAATAACGTTAAACAGCTGAACAACCTGACTCAGCTATTTGATAAATTGGGCTTAAGACCCGAAAATAAAATTTTTCTTTATCCAGGCGGTAGTCATGATGATAAGTCCCTATCGATTAAACGCTTCGCAAAGCGCTGTAGAGACTTAGAACCAACCATTAAAAAGCATTTGATCATTAAAAACGATACTCAATTTTTTAATATTGAAGATGCTTTATCCTTCTCTTCAATCGTTGGCA
The DNA here is from genome assembly GCA_030586155.1 of Eubacteriaceae bacterium ES3. NCBI lineage: Bacteria > Bacillati > Bacillota > Clostridia > Eubacteriales > Eubacteriaceae > Eubacteriaceae bacterium ES3. The sequence goes on from CP130741.1 coordinate 2,608,690, forward strand.
TACCAGTTGTTTATGATAATCTGCATAATCTATTAAATACTGCTGACAAAAAAAAGGACGATGCTGACTGGATCAAACTGTGTGCCGATAGTTGGGGCGAAAATGATGGTCCTCAGACTATCTATTATGGTCAACCCCTTTCTGATAAGCCACCAGGCACACTTTCAGGAGTGCTCCAAATCGCACCCTTTCTAAAGTTCTATCAAACCCTTCCAGACCAGCAGATTGATATTATCCTCGAAGCAAGTGATAGAAACCTTTCTGTGCTAAAATGTCTGCATTGTACCAAAGAAATGGGTATTAGCAGCCTGGAAACCGAATGGGCACGTTATAAATACCTGATCCTTGAGCATTCTCCTGATGCTTATCAACAAATCCGACAACTGTTAAAAAACAAGCATAGCTACCCTGCTCTGAAAATGTACCAGATCATTGAAGATGCTTTAGACTTACCCGTTTCTTCCGGAAATGCAATAAATGCGGCTCAACATATTTGGGGATATTTTAAAAACCGAGCTTCTTCATCTGAAGGCAAACATATCCAAACGATACTTGAGCAGTTCTCTGCCGGTAAACTAGGTCTCGATGAGATTAAAAAGGAACTATTGAAACTCGCCGAGAAATACCAGGTAAATTATCTTTTAAACGGCTATTATTTCTATCTGTAATGATGCCAAACCGATAAGTATTTTACAGGCAAAATGTAAAATTCAAGCTATATTTTCTTTAATCATTCATTACAAACATTTTAAAACGATTTTAGCTTGTACATCAAGGAGGTCAAAAGTGAAATATGATGTAGTTGTAGTTGGAGGAGGTTTGGCCGGGTTAACAAGTGCTGCCTATCTGAGTAAATCCGGTGTTAAAACATTGCTTATTGAGAAAAATAATAAAACCGGCGGTTTAGTTAATAGCTTCTGGCATCAGGGCTTTTCCTTTGATGCTGGAATTAGAGCTTTTGAAAACTCTGGTATCTTATTTCCAATGCTGCGAAGTTTAAATATTGATATAGAATTTGTCAAAAACCCGATATCTATAGGTGTCAGGAATCAGTGGACAAAATTGGATCGCAGTAATGCCTTGACTGACTACACTAAAATGTTAAAAAATCTATTTCCAAATAACACCGAGGATATTACCCTTATTGCAGAGCAAATAAAAAAGGCAATGCATTATATGAATGTCATTTATGGTATTGATAATCCCCTTTTTCTCGATAAGATTAATGACTTAAACTATATTATTAAGACACTGCTGCCTTGGATGCTTCGCTACCAGATTAACATTAGTCGAGCGGTTAGGCTGGATGAACCTATTTATTCCTACCTCAAACATTTTACTGACAATGATAAGTTAATCGATATAATTGCCCAGCACTTTTTTAAAGCTACACCAAGTTTTTTTGCCTTAAGTTACTTTAGTATTTATCAGGACTATCACTATCCGGCCGGTGGAACAGGAACCCTCGCGCAAAAAATCACTGATTACATCATTCAGGCAGGCGGCAGTGTCTTATGTGACAACTGCGTTACTGTAATTTATCCGCAAAAACATGAAATAATGCTATCAAATGAAAGCAAAATAAATTATCAAAAGCTTATCTGGGCCGCTGATCAGAAAACGCTCTACGAAATTATGCGTGGTAACCAAACTTCCCAAGTTGAAACACAACGGGCAATAGTTGCCCGCAGCTCCGGTGGAGATTCCATTCTAACGCTTTTCATTGGTGTAAATCTCAGTAAAGAGTATTTTTTAAACAGCTGTGGCCCTCATGCTTTTTATACGCCTGATACATTAGGCCTTTCTGCATTACCCTGCTGGCAGCAAAGTTCAAAAAAAAGCCCTGACGAGTTGCTTAATTGGCTAAACAATTTTTTTGAAAGAACAACTTACGAAATTTCATGCCCAGCCATTCATGACGACACTCTTGCACCGCCTGGAAAAACCGGACTAATAATCAGTACATTAATCGATTATAATATGGTTAAGTTTTTTTCTGATATCGGACAATATGAGTTTTTCAAGCAACATTGTATTAGATTAATCACGAAAGTTCTTGAACAATCCTTATTTAAAAACTTAAGGGAACGGATAATATTTTCTCTCTGTTCTACCCCTTTAACAATTGAACGGGAAACAAAAAATACAGAGGGTGCTATAACAGGTTGGGCATTTACTAACCATCAAATTCCCGCTGAAAACCGTTTACCTAAAATCGCCAATTCTATTTTAACGCCAATAAACGATATTTATCAATGTGGACAATGGACTTTTAGTCCATCGGGTCTGCCAATTTCAATACTCACCGGAAAATTGGCAGCCGATGCAGCGACTAAGAAGCTTATGGGTAAACATCATGATTAGACCTATCATTGAATTCTTAATTGCCATCGGCGGGTTGGCCGTAACGCCTATTCTCTTTTACCACTTCCCAAAATTACCACCCAAAAAAAGCAGCCATATTGAATTCCCACTGCTTTCCATTATTATACCAGCACGAAATGAAGAACATTCGTTACCCTTACTACTTAAGGATCTTCAAGATCAATCCTTTGCTCTGTTTGAAATTATTTGTGTCGATGACAACTCCACTGACTTAACGGCACATACAGCCAAAAACTTTTCAGTGCCTGTCCTTTCTTTACATAATAAGCCCGATGACTGGGCAGGCAAGTGCTGGGCTTGCCAAAATGGCGCTAATGCCGCCAGCGGTGATTTACTTTTATTCATCGATGCTGATGTCCGCCTTGGTCAAGACGCCATCTATCGACTGTTACAAGCATATTGCGATTGCAACATCCCCATTTCAGTTCAGCCTTTTCATATCCTTGAAAAGAATTATGAGCAACTTTCAATGTTTTTTAATTTTATCCAGCTCGCTGCTAATGGGACAACACTAAAAAATCCCAGTGCAACAGGTCTTTACGGGCCAATCATTCTAATTTCTCGATCTGATTATAAGAAAATCGGTGGACATGAAAGTGTCAAACAAAGTGTTGTAGAAGATATGGCTCTAGCTAACCGCCTCAAAGAATCAAACATTCCCTATAAAGTTTTTGTCGGAGATCATGAGCTGGCTTTTCGAATGTATGGGACTGGGATTAAAAATCTATTTCAGGGCTGGACCAAAAACATAGCTACTGGCGCAGCCAATACCCCTATTGACTTGCTGATAATGGTGTTTTTGTGGACGACTTCGGTCATTTCCACCCCTGTCCATATTTTGTTATCAGCAATTAGCGCTAAATATTTTTTAATGCTGATTTATACTCCGTTGTATATTACATGGGTATTTTTATTGAATTTCTACGCAAAAAAAATTGGTCTGTTTAAGCTCTGGGCAATCATTTTCTTTCCCATTCCGCTGGCTACCTTTATTCTCATATTTGCTATATCCGGTTTTAAAAAAATCTTAGGTTTCAAAGTCACCTGGAAAGAACGTTCAATTAAATAGGAGATTCATATGCAAATAATTTTCTTACCACCCAACCTGACTATTGCACTTTGTTTTATTTTATGGCCAGTGATACAAATCACTGCCGCAATTATATGTTTTAACTTACCTGATCAACTTTTTTATCCGACAAACTTCTTTTTTAAGTCTTATAGTTTTGAAAATTACGGTTATTTATATAATCAGCTTTTTATGGTCAGAAAATGGAAACACCTCCTGCCGGATGGTGGAATGGTTTGGAAAAAAAAAGGATTCAAAAAAAAACACCTCGATAATTTTTCTAAAGGAAATCTCAACCGATTTCTTATTGAATCTGCACGAGGTGAACTGACTCATTGGCTGGCTATTTTGCCATTTTGGATTTTCGGACTATTTACTCCAGCTTATGTTGTCTGGATTATGCTCATTTACTCTTTAGCTGTCAATTTACCATGTATTATCGTTCAACGCTATAATCGCCCACGCATTTTGCGGCTACTTAACGGAAAATATCACAACTAATCTTCAGAGACCATTATTAAGTATTACTTGTCAGGAATCACAGAATCGTTCAGGTTCTTTTCTATATATCTTCGCATTCACTTTATTTATCAAGACTGCTTTTCAATGCTTATATTAACTCATCACCTACAACTGATGTCCAGGCTTTCAGAGACAAAATCAAAACCTTCGACAGCAACAAGGCCCAAATCCTTTTTCCTTTTACAATAATTTTCATAGCTCTCCTGCTCCATATATTGCATAAAAAAAGTAACGTCTCCGTTACCTGATGATTATATGCATAAAAATATTGCACATCCTTTCCAAGTACGGGTGGCACATTCGTTTCCTCCTGTACCAATAGATTCCCAGTTCGTAGACTAATTCCTTAGAAACTGAGAATTCGGATGTTTGTTACCTAATATATGTTAATATGTTTAAAAGAAGTGTTGCGAAAACTTTTAACTACAGACTAACATATCTCTGCTTTCTTCACACTTCCGCCAATTGCTTGATCTTTATCCTGTTTTTTTCCCGATACATTTTATCTTCAGCCTTTTTAAAAACCTCATAAATTGATTGCTCTTCCTCGGTAATCATTTCACAACCAAAAGAAATCGATAAGGGCATCCCTGCCACGCTCTCACTCTGAGCCGATTGGCTCATCGCTTCAATCCTGTCCTCAGCATCTTTCTGACTGGTCCTGGGCATAATCACAACAAATTCATCACCACCCAGTCGTGCAGCCACATCATCTTTGAGACAGTGTCTGTCAATAATATCCGCGATTTTTTTAAGCAGTTCATCACCGGCAATATGACCGACTGTATCATTTAAGTATTTCAAGCCGTTTACGTCCCCTAAAAGCAGTGCCAGGGGCAGATTTTCCGGACGATTCAAGCGAGAAAGAGACTCTTCATAATAACGACGGTTATACATCCCGGTTAAAAAATCATGATAAGAAAGATACAGGATTTCTTCTTGTTTTTCGACATTCTCTTTGATCATCTGCTTTTGCAGATAATTTTTGTAAGCTAAGTTGGAAAGCTGATTGGCAATGGTATACAAAAAACGGGCAATACGGTTAAATTGCTCTTCGCTCATCTGCGGCACCTCATTAAAAGCTGCCACCATCTCGTCTTCATCTGCCCCAATTTCTCGGGCATAGGCAGCCAGATGCTCAGAATGGACACTTTCATCACGAACCTGACCAATCAGCCAGTTGGCCACATGTTTATCTCCCACCGTAATGGCCGCTCCGGCGTCCCATAAGCCGCCGCTTAAGCAGCGTTTAACATTTGGCCCGTCAGCACTATAAGCTCCAATTACCGCATCAGATTTATAACAGTTCTTTCTTCCCTTTTCGGTTTTACGAATGATACCTCTGCAAAGCCTTGTAAAATTGGAAGGTACCGTAATCGGAGTTCCATCGACATGGGTAATTACAGATGCAACTCCTGTGGCTTCAGCGAATTCCTGCTGCAGTTTCTGAATATCAGCTAAATCAAAAAGTTCATTAAAGTCAATATTATCCACAATTGGCTGGTCTATCTGAATGTTATCCAATAGATTTTGTCTTTCATCTAAAAGTTGGTGAGTCTCGGTAGGCAGTTTGTTTTTTTTGTTATTTATTTTTGAATATCCCAAATCGTTCTTATTTTTCATCGCTTTTCCAATCTACGAGAAGTATTATTACAACCATTAAAAATGAAATCAGTACTTTAAAAATTTTAACAGTCGCTTCATTTCTTTAGTCAGAACCATTTTTCATTTATGTTTTATTGAAAAAATACAGCACTTTTCATCATTGTTGAGTTTTTAGCTTTTATTATTAGTATTTACCCATAATTTAATAATAAATTACCAAAATTCACATTAATTCTTTCAACATAAAAAAAACCGATAAAACCTTATTAGTTTTATCGGCTGCCGGCAAATAAAAATTAGCTGCTATTTTAAAGAAGCTTTTCGTCTGGCTGTCTCTTTCATAATTTCTTTCAAGATCTCAATCAAAGGATTGTTTTCCCGGCTGCCAGCGGATTCTTTTGAATAGGTCAGCCCGGTCATGGAGTTAGCTTCACAGATATAATAAGTATTATTTTCTCCCATTAAAAAATCGACACTGCCAAAATATATATCTAACAGTGCGGCCACTTCTTCAGCGACCTTGATCACCTCCAGGGGCGGAGTCAAAAACTGAAGCTCACCACCCTGAGAAAGGTTTGATTTAAAAGCATCTCCATTATCTCTAATATATGCCTGGGAATATTTTCTGCCCGCCAGCATGATCCTTAAATCCCTGCCGCGAGAGGCCTGAATACATTCCTGAATGAGAATTTCATCATCGTAGGCTCCGGCCCCCATAATATCCAGAATATTTTTCAATTCCTCGCTGCTTTTAACCATAATCACGCCTTTACCCTTACTGCCGTGCATGACTTTTACAACACAGGGGAAGCCAATTGCTTTTTCTACATAATCAGTTTCCAGGGTCTCCGTTAACAAAAGTGTTTTAGGAAAAAGAATGTTTTTACTTGATGACGCAATTTTCTGAAAAGTACGCAGTTTATCGGATGTATTTTTTAAACTTTCCAGACTATTGACACAAAAGACCTCTTGCCCTTCAAGCATTGTAAGAACTGCCTGGCTATGATAATTGTTACCGCCAAAAAAAGCAGATAAACAAAAATCCGGCACTGGCAATTCCCGGTCACCAACTTGAATTCCATCAATTTTTTCAGGACTGCATAGGACCTGAACCTTCTGGATATCAACCAGTTCAATATCCAGCTCCATTTTTTTGATCAAGCCCACTATCATCTGAATCGAGGGATCATCGATCGTTTTCTGATTAAGTAACAGCCAACCTTTCATTTCGCTTCCTTCCATACCGGCACTGGTCTTTGAGCCACTGCTTTTACAATTTTTTTAAATACCGATTCCACATCAAAGGCGACCCCTGGCATGGCATTTGCTTCACAAAGATAAAAATTGCCTTCTTCGCCAAAGAGAAAATCCACAGTTCCCACCGCTATTCCCATAAGCTTTGCAACTTTTTCGGCTGTTTCAATCAGTTCTGCCGGCGGATTAAATTCGACTTTTTTACCGCCTTTGGCAATGTTTGAACGGAAACTTTCGTCATTTTGTCTGATAAAAGCGGTTTCGAACTCACCATCAATCAAAACAATCCGAATGTCTCTGCCGCTGGAGGTCATAATACACTCCTGTATAATAATTTCATCCGCACACTTTCCTGCCATGGTCATATTCATCAATGTATCACATTCTTTTTCCGAGTTGACCAGAACCACACCCAGACCTTTACTGCCATGCATGACTTTCATAACTACCGGATAATCAAACTGACTGGAGATAAATTCAGGGGTTGTTTTATCAGTTACCAGAACAGTTTTGGGGAATTTTACGCCTGCAATCTCTTTAACTACTTTCTGATAGACCAGCAGTTTATCATCCACGCTCTGTATACATTCCCAGTTATTAATGCAAAATACCCCCAGGGACTCCAGCATCACCAGAACTGATTGGGCATGATAGTTTTTTTCGTTAAAAAAAGCGGCAATCACGTAATCGGGCACCATCTTCTTTTCATCTCCCACATAGACCATCCCATCCGGGGAATCTTCGCAAACGACCTGGATATCCAAAGGATTAACAAGTTCCAGATCAATGTTTCTCTCCTTGACGACCTTCATGATTTTCACGATTGACGGATCTTCCATTTTTTGGGGATTTCTTAATAACCAGCCTTTCATTGTACACTCCTTAAATTTTATTTTATGCAAATTTATAACATCTAATCTGGTTTTTATCGCATCTTATCTTTCTGATAAGACTCGAAAAACCATATCAGATTAAGATATTTTTCCAGAATAAAATAATACTGTTATCGCTACTCTAATGATCAGATGCTGACAAATATAGATTGGCATAATAGCCGTCTTTTGCCATCAGAACATCGTGACTGCCTACTTCTTTAATGTCTCCCTCCATCATAAAAATAATCTGATCAGCATTTTTAATGGTAAAAAGCCGGTGAGCTATGATAAAAGTCGTTTTTCCTTCCATCATGTCTTCCATCGCTTTAGTAATTAAAAGCTCTGTTCTGGTATCTACTGATGAAGTGGCCTCATCAAGAATTAAGACGCCAGGGTCGGCAATAATCGTTCTGGCAATCGCCAGAAGCTGGCATTCTCCTTCAGATAGGCTGGTGAAATCGCCTCCTATCAGGGTATCGTACCCCAACGGCAGTTTTTTAATAAACTCGTGACATTGGGCTTTTTGTGCAGCAGCAACGATTTCTTCCCGGCTTGCACCAGTTTTCCCATAACCGATATTTTCAGCAATGGTTCCGTCAAACAGCCAGGTATCCTGGAGGACCATCCCAAAGGCTGACCTTAGATTGCTGCGGGTTAAGTGCTGGATATTTTTATCTTCCAGACAGATTTTCCCGCTATCAATCTCATAAAATCGCATCAGCAGGTTAACCAGGGTGGTTTTACCGGCACCGCTGGGACCAACCACCGCCATCACCTGACCAGGGCTGGCTTTCAGCGAAACATCATGAAAAAGCGTTCGCTCTGGTACATAGCCAAATTCGACATGAGAAAACTCAATATTTCCTTCAATTCGGGAAAGCTCAAGAGCATCGGAAGCCTGATCAGCCCTTTCCTCATCATTTTTCAGAAAATCGAGAATCCGTTCGGCTGCTGCGGCTCCTGCCTGAATGTTGTTAAAATTGTTGGATATGGATGCAATAGGCGTGGCAATATTATTCGCATAAATCAGAAAGGCCTGAATGCCCCCAATGGTAAAAGTGCCATTCACCACGAAAATCCCACCGGCAACACAAATGGCAATATAGCCAAGATTATTAACCAACTTCATTAGCGGCGACGTCAGACCAGAAAAAAATCTGGACGACAAATAGGACTTGAAAAATCGCTGATTAATCTTTTCAAACCGTTCAGAAGCTTCGTCTTCGTAGTTAAAAGACTTGACAATCAGATGACCGCCATATACTTCTTCAATCAAACCGTTTAAATCCCCCAACTCCCTTTGCTGCCTGCGAAATAGCACCTGAGTTTTTTTTGTAATCAGCCTTAATATTAAAAACGAAACTGGCAGAACGACCAGAAAAATCAGGCTGAGCTTGATAGACAATATAAACATCATAACGATAATCCCGATTATTGTCGTTCCCTGCACCAGAATCTGCGTCGCATTGCCTTCCAACGCTCCTGACAGGGTGGAACAATCGTTGGTCACCCGTGAAAGCAGGTCTCCGCGCTCACAGGAATCCAGATAATTTAGGGGCAATCGATTCAGCTTCTCCTGAATTTCTTCCCGCAGCCTTTTAATCATCAGCTGGGACAAGAAACTGGTCTTTCTGGTTGCATACCAGGTAAAAGCGGCACTAAAAAAATATAATACTACCAGAATAACAGCCTGTCTGCCAATCAGGGCAAAATCAACATCTAAACCCTGCGAAACGGAATCAGCCAAACTGTTGGTGATATTTTTGGTGAAGATCGGTGCCAGGATGGTAAAGATTGTCGACATAACCAGCGACAGCCCAACCAGCATTAACAAATGCTTTTCATAGCGCAGATACTTAAAAAGTCTGGCAATGACTTCTTTAAAACTTAACTTTCTTGTCTTTTTCATCAGGATTCCTCCTTACTTTCAGCATAAGCCTGGGATCGGAGAATCTCCTGATAAACCTGGCAGGTCCCGGCAAGTTCTTCATGCCGACCCTGACCCACCAATAAACCATCGTCAAGGACTATAATCTTATCGGCATCCTTTATTGTAGAGATCCGCTGGGCGACAATAATCATCGTACGGTTTTCAAAAGCCTGTCTGATGTTTTTTCGCACACCTGCATCAGTTTTAAAATCAAGAGCTGAAAAGCAGTCATCAAATAAAGTAACTGGTGCTTTTTTGACCAGGGCCCGAGCAATACTCAAGCGTTGACGCTGGCCGCCGGACAGGTCTTTGCCGCCCTGGGTGATTAATGACTCAATCCCCCCTTCTCTGGGGCTGACAAATTCCATGGCCCAAGCCAGTTCAAGTGCTTCTTCAATTTCAAAGTCAGTTGCTTCTTTTTTTCCAACCCGTATATTATCTGAAATTTTCCCCCCTAATAAAACCGATTCCTGGGGCGCATATCCAATTTTTTCACGCAAGCCTTGCTGTTTTAAATCTCTGATATTAATATCATCAATTAAAATCGCACCCTCAGTCACCTCATAGAGCCGCAACAACAGATTAATAAGGGTCGTTTTCCCGGACCCGGTCGCTCCGATAATAGCCGTCGTTTTTCCGGCTTCAGCTGTAAAGCTGATACCTGATAAAACCTTTCGTTCTGCACCCGCATAGCCAAAGTCAACATTGCGAAATTCAATCTTTCCCTTAACCAGTCCCAGATCAACCGGATTTTGACTGTCTTCGATCGATAAAGGCGCATCCAGAACCGCCTTAACACGAGCTGCCGAAACTTCTGCTTTGGGATATGCCATTAACAGAACAGAAACCAGACTTAAAGATGACATAAACATCAGTACATACTGGATGAATACCATCAGGTCACTGATATCGACAACCTTCTGCTGGATTTCAATGGAACCCAGCCAATAAATTACTACCATAGTGATGTTCATCATCAGCTGCATCAGGGGTGAAAAGAACGCTACTGCATAACTGGCTTTTACTGCTGCATCCATCCCCTCCTGATTGGCCACGCCAAATTTCTCAGTTTCATAAGCCTGACGGTTAAAGGCACGAATGGCTCTCACTCCGGTCAGTTTTTCTTTCATTAAGAGATTAATCCGATCAACTCTCTTCTGCATGACCTGAAATAAAGGCATACTGCGCCTGGTTGTCATAGCAATAATGATGCTGGTCACCATAAAAGCGGTGAGGAGTATCAGCGTTAGGAGCACATTTTCACGAAAAGCCATGATTAATGCCCCGACCCCGGTAATCGGAATTAAGAGCAGAGACCTCAGTCCGTTGATGACCACAATTTGCATCTGGGTTGCATCAGTCGTAGATCGGGTTAATAAGGTTGCCGCCCCAAAGTTATTAAAATCACTCTGAGAAAAGTTCTTGACTTTATCAAACACGTCAGCCCGAATTCGACTGGTGAAAGAAGCGGTCACATAGGCAGAAAAATAGGAGGAAGCAACCATGCAAACGGCCGCAACAATTGAAACCAAAAGCATATCCCTGCCGCTTTTTAAGATCACCTGAGTATTTCCTGTAGCTACACCATTTTGGACGATATTTCCCATCATGACCGGAAGATATAACTGACAGGCGGCCTGGCTCAAAACAAAAACAAAAACTAGAATCATCTGGAGACGATAATCCTTTAAATAGCGCATTAATAAACCAAACATCACAACTCCTTATCCAGCAGGGCAAAGAAGAACTTCTCTTTAATCAGGGTGTCTATTACCCGAACCGGCTTTAACTGGTTGCCGGAAATTCCACGCATGATCATCAGATCACGATACAGGGCGTAAGTTTCTTCCTGTACAATAGCCAGTTCAGTATGACTTAGTACACCAGCTTTAATTTTCTTGGCAATTGAAGGGTTTGCAATATTCAGTTTTTCTTCCATCACAGCCTGGGCTTCCTCCCTTTTTGCAAATGGAATTGGCTTTTCGGTTTCCAGAACGATCGTATAGCGGCCCGGCGAAACATTGATATTGGCAAAAACGCTAAAATCCACTAATGCACACCCCACATCTTTGGAAAACTCGGTAACTGCCCAGGAAATACATTCCTCAGTTGTCTTTTCGCCAGCGATACTGACCATCTGATTCAGGCGGTAAACAAACTGAATTTTGGGACTTTTTTTATTCCATCCCACCACCCTAATTACATCTTTTATTCGATAGCGGTAAAATCCCGATGTGTTGGTTAAAACAATTTCATAATCCTTACCCACCTCTAACTCATCAAGAGTTAAGGTTTTTAATGGGTCCGCATCTTCGCCAACTGGGATAAATTCATAAAAAGCTGAATCTGGAATAAGCGTAAACTCCTGGGATTCCATTTCGGTACAAATCGCCATAATCGATTCCGAGGCAGCATAAACGCTAAAATAAATTGGAATATTACCCAGATAATCTCGCATCTTATCTGTATAAACAGCAAAGCCCCCACTGCCAATAGCAAAAATAAAGCTTAAATTTGGCCATATCCGCGGAATAATTGGCGAATCAAAACCTTGCGAAAAAATTTTTCGAAGGGCTTTAGCTCTAGACGGCTCGGGTTTTATTTTTTTGAGCAACTGATTGCGAACTGTATCTGATATTTTAATTTGTGGGTCTATGATTCCCTTTTCGATATCACTGACAAGCAATTCCCAGTTTGCTTCAAGATATTTCATCAGATCAGAAAGTGCCGTCATAAAGGCCGATCCCATAAAAGACAGGTCTTCTTCCAATAGGGCAAAACGCAGATGAACATATTTGGCATCCATGATTTCCTGCGGAAATACGATCTCATTTGGTGAAGTGAACATCAGCGGCAGGAAATTTTTCAACGTATAAATGGCCCGTCCGGAAATTGAACCGGCAAAAAGGCCGCCAGGTAAATTTTCGAATTTGATTTCCATCAGATTAAGACCGCGGTGGCGGTTCCAACTCCCCTTAAGGGCATCGTTAATCACACTGAAACTGAATTCACTGGCATACTGCTGATATAAATCCACTGTTTTCTGGGAAACAGGTATTTTCTTGGGATTATCAACACTGCCAGAGGTCAGTGCATAGTGTACAATCGGTTCCGACGTTAACAGATTAGCTTCTCCATGATTGACCATCCGCTCGATATACGAATAATAATCGTCGTAGGTAGAAAATGGCACTTTTTCACGATAGTCTTTCAGACTCTGGATATTCTTAAAGTCATACTTTTCTCCATATTCTGTAGACTCATTACTTCTGATTAAATTCATCAGCAGTTCTTTATTCTTTTCACCAGCTTCTTCAACCAGTTCATCAAAGCGGTTTCTTTTCTTTTTTCCATGTCTTATTTTCAGTCCATAAACCTGTTTAGTGATAAACTTCCTCATTCTGACCACCCTTCACGAAAAAATGTCTGCGCCATCCGGCATTTTTTCAATTATTGTTTTTAACTTAGTCTGGTTGACATTTTTCCCCGGCATCACCGCCCGTCTGATTTTAGCGTTTCGATAACCATTTACCATCCGACTAACAACGACTGGCTGCAGAATGTTATTCTTTCGCAGATTATCATAAACTGAGTTTTTATGTCTCAGCTGGTCTTCAAGTGCAAGCTCATATTTTTTTGTTTCAAAGCCTTCGTCCTGAGACTCGATGAAAAACTGCAGGTGCGAGCTGTTTATCATGACTTCGTAGAAATGGATGCCCATTCGACAGGATTCACTAACCGCTTCCAGGACCTGATCCAGTTCAAACACAAAAATGTTGTGGTCATTCACCGTCACTTTTTCCGCAGATTTAGATAAAAACTCAAGTCTTGGCATCTTGCCTTTAATCTCTTTAACCCAGACAAGATCCTTTAAATTGTAACGATAAAGTCCTGAGTAAGTGGTGATGATAAGTTCATATGCTTTTTTTTCTTCCAGCTCATGCAAAAGTTTGGTTTTCGTTTGACCAGGCGGCAGGAACTCAAAAAAATAACCAAAATCCGCAAAAGGACCGGCTGGATCCCCTACCTGATCGGGGATATTAAATTTTCCTTCACTGGCGCCGTAACCCCATTCCAGAAACTTTATCTGCTCCGGCATCCGGCATTTAAAACTCCGGGCCACCCGCCCGGTACTGGAAGACAGCCAGCAAGCCACTACTGAAAATTTGGGCCAGATTTTTAAAATCGGGTATTTTTCTCCTCCTTCAAATGCCTGCCTAATCATCTGAGCCCGGTCGGGGTCAGGTAAAAGCTGTTTTTCCAAGGCCACTCGCAACTCAATAGGAATCGCCTGCTTTGAGGAAAAGTTGCCTTCAGCAATTGCTTCAGAAAGTTCGCTGAACCGGTCCGTGCTCTGGTCAAGAAGCAGCTCAAAATGAGCAATGTTACTGGCAACTACCCCCACCAGATTTTCCTCTTTCAACATATAAAACATAACCAGATAATCACTTACTTCATTGCTTAAGTCTTTAGCCAGCAGCAGTTCCATTGGCAGAACCATTTTTTTGAGCAATTCCGGCGGCAGATCAGAAGCCGCCTGCCCCGATGCCGAACCAATCCTGATGCCGGACTTTGTGACTCCGTAGTCTGACGAATTGGCAATGGCCAGAACCCTGGCATCAGGTTCCATCACTTCTTTTGCCATCATCATCATTTTAATCGCTCTGTTCTTGGAAACCAGGGCCTTTACCACACTTCCCAACTGGCTTTCCGGAAACAGTTTCGGAGTTCCCGTTGTTCCACTGGTCGCAATAAACTGGCTGACAGCACCAGAAAAAAGCAGATCACGGCTTCCCTGGTCAGTAATTTCTGTAATCATTTGATGATAATCGGAATATTCACTGATCGGTACCGTCTTTTGAAAATCAGTTACTGTTCCGATTTTTTCAAACTGATACCGTTTACCTATTGTTGTTTGGGCTGATTGCTGTAAAATATCCAAAAGCACCTGACTCTGGATATTTTGGGGTTCCTGCAAAGCATGTTCTATCCAGGCAAAGGCCTGCTGATCAGGTAGGCAGGCAATTTTTTCAGGGTTTAAAAACCCTACTTCATGCTGTTCTTTTTTTTCCATCACAACCTCATTCTGTTGACAAAATTCCTTAAACCATAAACTAACACTTTGAAATATAAATATGTAAATTTTTTAGCAACATTCCCTTAGAAAATGTATAAGCATGTATTATAACCAATGTTTATTCGTATCATAGCACAGAGCTTCCATGAACACAATTCTAATGAACCAAAAAAAGATTAAGCCTCTCTTTTTTTACAATTCCGTTACGTTCTATTTACATTATATGAGGCGTATGATAAAATTAGGATAATTCATTTTATAGCCGGATGACATCTTTTCCTTCTTATAAAATGTGTTCTGAAATTTCACTCCGTTCATTAAATATTATTTAATGAAACTAGCTGGAAATCTTTTAAATGCAAAAGTAAATCTTTATTTACAATAAAAACTACGCAATATTATTGATACTGCCATTAAATTTAAAAAATTAATTGTCTTATAAATAATAGAAAGGAAGCATAATGAAAAAACAATCCGTCGTTACAAGTATTATCATCATATTAGTCATTCTATCATCGGTTGCTTTTTTTCGCGGCTGCGAAATCAATCTGTCATCAGACACCATAACATATGATGAATCTGGCACCTTCAGTGATGAGGCTGCTTATGAATCAGGAGAAATTAACACTCCCGAAGTAACGATTGAAAACGCCACTTTTTCAGGAACCCTTACTATAACTGATGCTGTCACTGAAGGAACAATCACCTTGAATAATACTGTTGTTGCCGATGAACTCATCGTCAATGGAGCCGAAAGCGTTTATTTAAATGGTGGAACCTATAAAAACATTACTTTAAATAATGAGAATGTCAAACTCGTTCTGTTAGGCGATGCTAAAGTTACCAATTTAAACGGTAAATCTGCATCATCAATTGTTGTCACCGAAGAAAGTTCGATCACCAGCCTGACTATCGCTAAAGGGGCAAAACGTTCAACAATTACCACTCAGAATAAAGGGAAAATTGCTAGCCTGCAAATTAAATCTCCGGCCGACGTTATTCTAAATACCAGTGCCAATACAGTAACATTTGGTGCTGAAGCTAGTGGTTCAACTTTTGTAAATAACGCCGTCATTAAAAAAATTCAGGTTGAAACTAAAATGACCTTAAGTATTAATGCTAATGTGGATACCTTAATTGTTACTGCCAATGGTGAAGGAACAGTGGTTACCATGAATAACAATGCTGTTATCACTAATTTAGGAATTGAAAAACCCATTGAAATAAAGGGCAGCGGAGCGGTAACCAATGCCACACTGCCTGATGAATCCTATTTATCCGGTACGATAACACCTCAAAATATCAGCATTTCAGGGAAACCTGTTGTCAGTGATCCCAGCGGCGGTTTAATGGTTACTCCAACCATTTCACTCCCCACCACCGACAATACTGTTTCTGATTTAAGTGTTCTTCCAGAGAGCGACAACTGGGTCAGCGACAGTATTATAAACTCTGACTATGAAAGTGGCTCTCCGACAACCGAACCCGATCCAACGCCAATATCACCAAGCGAACCATCTACTGTAGCAGTTACCGGAGTCAGCCTTTCACCGACAGAAGTTACCTTAACACGCGGTACTTCTCAGGTGCTCACAGCAACAGTCTCACCTTCTGATGCCAGCAATAAAGCAGTCGCCTGGTCGTCTTCAAACCGTTCAGTTGCAGTTGTTGACAATGGAATTGTCACACCAAAAGGAAATGGTACAGCGACTATTACTGTTACGACAGTAGACGGTAGTAAAACCGCGACCTGCCAGGTTACAGTCAAAACAAAAATCACTGCTGTGACCTCAATTAAAGGCATAACAACCAGTAACAACAGCATTTCAGACTTGATTGCTTACGGCGAAAATTACTCGCTGCCAGCAACAGTTCTTGTAAAAGGCTATGATGATGAAAGCTTTGACTGTCCGGTCACCTTCAGTCCTGCCAGTGTTGATTCGACCAAAACAGGTGAAACAACTTATATTGGAACCCTGAATCCACCATCAGGTTATGTCAATACTGATGATATTACCGCCAAAATTCAAATAACGGTTGGTGCCAGACCGGTGATTACTGTCAGCTCTACGCCAACAGAAGAAGAAATCGCTCTTGGCGATACACCTTCAGAACTAAGTATAAAAGCCAGCGTAACCGAGGGTAAAATTCTAACTTATACCTGGTATTATAAACGCAGTGCTTCTGCTGATTTAATACTGATTCCTGACGCAACGGGATCCACTTATCAGCCATCAAGCTTTGACACCGCCATACCCCTTCAATATTATGTGAAGATTTCAGCTGATCAGGCTGAATCGGTAACGACTCTAGCCGGCACTGTAACAGCGTTAAGTGAAGTAACCGATGAGCTCCCCGATAGCGCTGATGAACTATCGGAAGATCCTACGGTGGATAACCAATCGACTTCTGAAACCCCTGTGATCGTCACCCAACCAGCTGATCAGTTGCTTTCTGAGACGGAGACGACTGTAACCGTCGAAGCCCTGGTATCTAAAGGCACCCTGACCTATCAATGGTATCAATCGCAGGTCAACTCCAGTCAAGGTGGAATGGCAATCGATGGCGCTACAGATGCTACCCTGATAATCGATTCTCAGCTCCTTACAGATGTCACTTATTATTATGTGATTATCACCAATACCGAATCAGGGCTCCTGCCAAGTCAGTCGCTCAGCCGGGTCGCCTGTATTACTCCGACAGTACTCAATCTTAGTATTGAGACGATGACCCCTGATGCACTTAACCGCCCGGCACTTAACAGATAACTAAACAAAGCCTGCAGGCAGAATTGTCTTTTGACTTTCCTGCCTGCAGGCTTTTTATTATTACAATACTATTTACTTATTATATATAATATATGGAACAAGCATATCTTCATAACAAATTCGGCCGTGTGTGCCCCCACCTTCTATTTCGTGCAACCCATGATCAGCCGTAATAATAACCGTTCCCGAAAAACTCTCAACCAATGTTTCAACCATTTGATCGATTTGTAGAATTTGCTCAAAATTTTCTTGTGAATAAGGCCCATAAGTCGTTGCATCATCGTCGATGCTATGGAAGTGAGTAAAAATAAGCTCTTTGTTTTCACCAATAGCAGTTTGTGTATTCTTAAACACATTGCCATCCTGAATTTCTTCAGTGACCGAAAGAACCGGTTCAACTGAAGTATTAAGCATCTTTGTATCGCCTTCTATATATGCTGGACTTTTACCCATTTGGATAGCTTTTTCAAAAATATCCTGGCCGTTAAAATCCATTGTTTCACGATCGTGAACACCGTTGATATCCGGATTCTCGCCAGTTAGCATTGCTGCCAACCCAACCGGGGAAATAGGTGGATAAACAACCAGCGCTTTCTGAACTGGCAATGTAGACATGAAAGGCAGCATATTTTTTTCTTGAGCTGCATTAAACATCTCCCAACCTAATCCATCCAGCTCGATAACCAAAACATTATTTCCTTTTTCCAGCTGATAGGCTGTATCAGATGCAACATCAGTAATTGAAAACAGGGGCGGATCACTTAAAACTCCAACCACATCTTCAATAACTGTTTTATCCGATGCCGTGTAACTTAGAGCCGTATCAGTGATTTCAAAATAACTTTCATCGGTAACTTTGTCAAAACAGGAACTGCCATCTTGTCCAAAAACAACAATCTCTTTTTCAAAAGTCAATAAATCAGTGGGGAGTATCATTCGATGCGTGGTGTACACCGTCACCTCCTGATTATTAATTTCCGATTGACCTTCGAATACGCGTTTCTCAAAATAGCCCTGGAGAAATAAATTCCCTACTGTCGTACTGCGGAAACCGCTTTGGTCTTCTATTCCAATGGCCATCTCATCGCTGTCCAAATCGGTTGTAATCACCACTATATTTCTGAGATTCTTAACCTGACTGGAAATCGGATGATTTTCTGTAATAATCTCCCAGTCATACTGGCTGCTATAGCTGATATAACAATCAGACAAATCCTGACCGCTGATTTTAGAGCTTAGTCCATCCTGGCCGATAAACAATAGATCATATTCATCAGCTCTTGGTTTTGCTTGGGCTATTACATCTTCAAGGGCAATCGCGGTATAATTTTGTCCATCTTTTGTAACCTTTTGGATCGGATAATCAAGTATTTTATTGACCGTTAATGGCGCCTCGATATCACCCAGCACTTCAAAACTGTATTCAAGTTCAATCCCCAGTGGCTGATACTGGCAACCAGATAGCAGGGTGCTGATAAAAAGCACTGCTAACAATATTTGCGCCCATCGCTTCATGCTACACCTGAGGTTTAATGTATAATAAACCTTTAACTGACTGTGCCTGATCCTGCCCGTCAAAGACACAGTTTACACCATCATCAGAAAGAACTAAAATTCCTTTTTTAAGTTCTTCAAGACTTATTTCCACCGAATAACCATCTGCCCCTGTTAAAACATACTGTTCTGACTGGACAACGCTAAGATCTGTAAAAATGGTATCAATCAATACGCCACTATCTCCATTAAGTGTCGTTTCGCCGTATTTATTTTGGGCTTCTTTCACACTTAAAATCGTTGTATCACCAACTTTGTTATAGAGCATATCTTTCATCCGCATTCCTTCAGGTAGATCAGGACCAATAAACATGGGTGCATTCTCACCGGTTATCTTAATATATTGGCTGGAATAAGTGTCAAATTCTTCGTTTCGGGACCACCCATCCGCTCCGGCTACTTCCACCGTATTCGCATTAAGATTACCGGTTTGTTCTAATAATTGGGCCGTTGTAATCGCCTGATCAATTGAATCATAATACTTGTAATCTTCAATATCGCATAAAGTCACGGCTGTTTCCAGCAATGCCAGATTTGCTGTTGCGATGTTTTCAACCGCTCCCTTAATTTCTATCTGATTTAAAAATTTAACCCAGTACATTGCCCGTTCTTCGGGAATGACGGTTCGCAGATCAACAGCCTCACCATTAATTTCATAAGCAATAATGACATCCCGTGTTGTTAACACTTCTTTTGGTACTTCGATAGCATAGCCATCCGTTGCGGTTAAAACAATTGCATCAAAGTTTTTTTGTGATGCTCCATATTCGGCCAGAATGTCTTCCAGTTTAACACCTTTCCCGGTTGTTGGCGTTTCTGTCCCGCTGGCATCCACTGAAATCGCATCAAACTCTACCGGAGTCATGGCTTTTATCTCATCTCCGGTAATTATTTTATCCTCCGCTAAACCAGTGATCAAAATTTCCTGTCCATCTGTTGATTCTGCCACTGATGTATAGCCTAATTCAACCGGATCAACACCAGCATCGGTCACACACTGAGCAACAGCTCCGATAATCCCTCGGCTGGTCAGGGTTGCCCCACTAACTGCATCGACATCCAAACGCTGGCTTTCGAGAATCAGACCCGGCATTCCTTCAACTGCCTTTGTCGCATATTCCAGATCATCCTGATGATTAACCACTTCGATTGATTCAATTTTATCGTCAGTAAAAGTTACTTCTACTCGAATAGGGCCATTTTTTCCCTGTGCTGATCCCACATAGCTTCCGGCTTCATAAGCAATCTGATTTGAACAGGCCGTTAGTATCATCAATCCCAAGGCTGCAACAATCATAAATATAGTCTTTTTCATTTCCACTCTCCCTCGTCTTATTATCTAAGAAATTTCGATTTCCATTAAATATTTGGTCCAGTTTTGTTTAAAGCTCTCATTTTTTACCACAATATAGAAACAATCCTGGTCCTCATAAGTTAAAAGTTCTCCGTCCATTTCAAAAGTTAAAAAGAGTTTTTCTGAATCGTCCAGGTCTTCTTTACTATAAACCTTTGAAAATCCGTCAAATGAAGTGCACTGAATCGAGGTGATTCCGTCAACATCTACACCCGCCTGTACAAGAATATCTTTTAATAGAACCCCTGTATGCACGTTGGTCTCTGGATCTTCCCCACTCTTTCCCTGAGTGGTTTCAAAACTGACTAAGGCTGCCTCATTCATGATACTTTCATCAATCGTCCATTCCTGACCATCAGCAGTAAGTACACGCAGCTGGGCATTTCCCGAAAAAGCCAAATCAGCTCCCGAACCTTCTGCATCGGTCACACTGCAACCAATACATAAAAAAGCAACCATCATGAGCCCTAAAAACAATAATCTTTTTTTCATTTCATATCTCCATTCTTTTTTAAAAACTATTTATTTCTCTATTTCAGACTGCAATTGAAACGTAAAAAATACTTATTAAAACCGAAGCAATCATCACCGCATAATCATAAGGTTTTAAGGTCAACACCAAATATTCCACTCGCCGATCATAGGCGCCAAAAGCTCTGGCTTCCATTGCAATCGAAATTTCTTCAGCGTGTTTAAGAGACGACATAATAATCGGGGTAATCAGGTAAACATAAATTTGTGTTTTTTTGCCGATTGGGATCTTTTTTAAATCAACCCCCTTAAGCTGAAGGGCCACGATTGAATCCTGAAATTCTTCGGTAAAAATCGGAATAAATCGAAGCGATAAGGCCGTCATAAAGGCAATTTTATAAGGTACTTTCCACTGAACCAGAGCCTGAATGGTATCCCGATAATTAGAGGTTGACATAATCACACCTGATGTCATAATCACAACCATTCGAATAAAGGTTTGAACACCCAGATTAATCCCTTTTTGGGTCAAAATCGGTATACTGCCAATCTCCAAAATGATATTTGTATCAGGCGTAAAAATACTTTGAATTAGTGAAATCGTCAAAAGCAAGATTAGAATCCTTCGATATCGCCTTATTAAAGCCAGTAATTTTACGCCCATTAAAAGTGCACAAGCAATGGCGATTAAACCGATCCCGATTACAAAATAAAGATTATTGACAATTAAAACCATAGAGGTAAGACATAGCACTAAAATAATTTTTGCTCTCGGATCCAGTTTAGCAGCCATTCTCAACAATCCTTCCATCTTCCATTTTAATCACACGATCAGCCTGATCTTTTATAAATTGCTGATCATGGGAAATTACTGCAATACCAGTCCCATCATTTTTAAGCTCCTGAAGAAACAGATACAATTCATTTTTTCGATCCCGATCAAGTCCAGAAGACGGTTCATCAAGGATTAGATAACCCGGTTGCTGAGCTAATACTGCCGCCAGCACTAAACGCTGTTTTTCACCTCTGCTTAAACGCATCGGTACTTTATCTTTTAAATGCGTCAGTTTAAAACACTCGAGCAGAGCTTCAGCCGTTTTAAGCGCCACTTTCTTTTCGACCCCTTTTATTTCCAGAGGAAAGATTATTTCGTCCAAAACAGTGACTGCAAAAAGCTGACGATCCGGATTCTGAAAAACATATCCGATCTTTGATCCCCGCTGCCACAACTTTAAATCGTTACCATCTACATTATCAATAGTTATCTTCCCGGAATCAGGAACAAATATTCCCATAACCAGCTTACCCAGAGTCGTTTTCCCAGAGCCGTTATTACCTGAAATACAGGTTATTTCTCCACGTTTCAGACTTAGATCAATTTCTTTTAAGCCAAATTTTCCTTTAGGATATGTATAGGTGATTTTTTCAAGTCTAATGTAATCTTCCATATCCATCCTCTCAGTCCCAATAATCTTTCACTTTATAAAGTCCCTGAGTATGGACTCAGTCGTCCATTTTTTAAAACCAAAATACGATCTGCAATTTCCATATTGTCAAAATCATGCTCCGCCATCAAAATTGAATGACCCTCTTTCTTTAATTGCAAAATTACCTTTTTTATTCTTTCACACCCCTCATAATCAATCTGTGAAAGTGCTTCGTCAAATAACAAAATTTTTGGTTTCATACTCAAAACCGACGCAAGGGCAATTAACTGTTTTTGACCACCCGAAAGATTATTAGGAGATTCATATCGGTACCGACTCATCCCTACTAAGTCAAGCATCTCTTCTATCCGTTTGCCTGTCTCTTGGCGCTCAATACATAGATTTTCCGGCCCAAAAGCGACTTCTGCTTCAATGGTTGGTGAAAACAACTGATTATCGGGCTCCTGAAAGACAATCCCCACATTTTTAGCTAATTGAGGCGTATCCAAAGAAAAAATGGACTGTCCTGAGAGTTCAATATGTCCTTCGATTTGTCCCTTAATCGTTTTAGGAATAATTCCGGCAAGAATATGACAAAGCGTACTTTTTCCGCAACCGGAATGACCGGCAATAGCCAGAATTTCATTTTCTTCTAAGTCAAAACTTAAATCATGTAAGATATTCGTTTTTTCTCCAGCATATCTAAAATATAATTCCCGAACTTCAATTACATTGATGATAATCCCCCCTTGCTATTTTCCTGTTCCACCCGTCCTAGTCCTTTTTTGCGATCTCATTTTCTTCCTCAGGATCACCACTTAATCGAATATCATCTTCCGCCACAATTTCCTGATCTTTAAAATAGCCAAATTTTTTCAACTGACTTGCGATAGCATAGGCCAGCAAACCTCCCAATCCACCGGATAAAGAGGCCAGGCACAATGTCAGTAAGAGGGGAACTAGGGGTAATCTGAAAAACACAAAGTTTACACCAAAGCTGCCCAGAACATTGGCTATAACCCCTGCCCCAAAGCTAGCACCTTTTGTATATTTATATTTTCCCAGAATCAAATAAAGCAGTTCTACGCCAATCCCCGGCATCAGATAGGTAACGATACTCATAATTCCATGCGAACCCATTGTTCCTGTAATAATAACTAAAATAGTCTGTATTAGACAGACCAGTAATGCTGCCCCGGTTTTTCTGACCAGCAATGCCGCCAGAACAATGAACAGCATATAGATTCCTCCGGAAATTGATCCTCCCGGAATGAAAAGCGGCCCGGTAATGATATGAACCAGGGGAACTAAGACCACTTTTACGGCAATTCCCAGTGCCGCCATCATTGAAATAGTCACTAAATCCAATAAAGTCAGCTTTTCAAATACCTTTTTCATATCCAGACCTCCTTTTTTTGATGTTTGCCAGCTCTTTTTCCCTGGCCCTTATCACACTCTCAAATTCGACATCAATATTTGCTTTAATATATATTTCCAAATCCTTGACCAAGGTCTTCTTCCATTTCGTATTGCTTGGTGCATAGGTTAAAATAAACGCTAAAAACCGCCCAAAATCCACAGAGAAATCTTCTTCTCTCGTATCTTCAAAGTCAATCGCAACGACACTATCCTGGTATAGTAAAAAATTTCGAAGATTAATGTCATAAAAGGCCAGTCCAGTCTCTACATGAAAAGATTCCAACAAGTCAATCACTTTTGTAAAGGGTAACAGGATATCTTGAGCAATAAAAGCACTATTCTTAAACACTATTTCTTCATTTTGCGGCTCTACTTCTTCTAAAAATTCGCAAAGCGTTCTGGCATTAATATATTCGTAGAGCAATACATTTTGATTGCGACCATAAAATTTGACTGTCTTAATTTTTTTATCATTTAAAGCATTAAGCGTTTTTAATTCCTGTTCCAGCCCTTTAAGACTTGCAAATTCTTTCATAATCGCGCGACAATCCCAGTCGTCTTTTACCAGGTGAATTAAAGAAACCTGATTTTTTTTACTGTTATACTTTTTCAGTGTTGAATATGATCCGGATTCGTAAGCCTGCATCACTGTTTTATTCATCATTATTTAAGTTTCCGATATGGATCTTAATATCGGCATCTGTCTGGTAACCTTCCAGTTCTGACACCACACTAAGGACAGCATTTCGGATCAGTTTCTGCACAAAAGGCACCATCACAACATTTTGATCGTTGATTTTTAAACTTACCCCATCATTTTTGAGCGGGCAATCACTTCGTTTGACTTCCTTCGCTACAATTTTTTGACAGAAACCGGCACAATCGGTATTGCAAAGGCCGCAGCATTTCTTTGAATAACCTGGCAGTAATTCAAAAGCGTTTTCCTGTACCAAATCTACCAGATAATTGGGATCCTTTAGGCAATTTACAATTTTAATCCCCTTGTATTCATCGTAGTTTTCTGCCAGTACTCCAGAAAAGGCAAAAACCGTTTCGTCCCATCGTTCGTCAAGACCTTTAAAATCGTGACCGGTCACAATTTTAGGGATTGCCGGATCATTAACCCCTTCTAAAATCACATAGTCATAATCATAATGTGAAAGCACCTGGCGAATCGGCAGTTTTTCCTGATATAAAATATCTGTTTCATACATTCCCAAAGCCGTCACCAACTGGGATCCAGCCTGCCTATGGCGAAAGGTATTGGTTCCGGCCTGATCGATTTCAAATTCTTCATAATGAATTTCTTTTACCGAACCAACCGAGTAGCCCCGCTTTCTTAAGCCACCAATAATTGTTTCAACCACTGTCGTTTTTCCTGAAAGGGTCAAGCCCCTGACAGATATTACTTTCATTTCTGCCCCCTCATTTGAATGACTTTATTCAAAGCTAATCTCCATTAAGAATTTGCAATTTCTTAAACTAAAGGTTTCACCTGTGATAACAATTTCCATTGGGCCTGTTCCTCCCGAAGATTTGTCGGTATTCTCAATCCCATCACGCTCATAGATTAAATAAACCTTATCAGCCTCTATTTCTTCCGTAGTACCAGCCGAAACATATCCGTCAAGGGCTTTGTAGGTAACCGCCTGATAGGATTCGTAGTCAAAACCTGCCCTATCAAGAGCATCTTTTAACAAGACGCCGCCGAAAACAACATCTTCCTGGCCTGTACTGGTATTTAATCCTTCATCGATCAAAACCTTTGGCATTGCCTTTATATCTTCTAACTGCAACTGGGCCAAAGTAAGATCACCGACGGTTATAATTACAGTTTCTTGCCCTAAGGAGGCTAAGCGCTCTTCCGTCTGATTTTTGTTAATTCCAATCAGTACTGCCGATGAAATCGCCAAAACAAGAATCACAATCGGCAGAATCCATTTTTTCTTATTTTTGTCCATCACCGTTACCTTTTCTCCATCATGTCTCATTTTTATACAAAGACGTTTCACCTCATTTAAAAATAGGCTCTACCTGCTAAAATTCTGTTCTTCTTTTAGCTAAACAACTCGTTTAAACCACAGTTGCAGATAAAAGAGAACTTGAAAATTTTTATGCTCGATAAAGCCTTTTAAGACACGAAAAGAAAGGAGGCAAATTGCTTTGCATCCTTTCTAAATTAAATTATTTTACTACAGTCATTTTTGAAAGCCCCTGAACCCAAGAGCCTGCACCTTTGCTTCCAGTCACAACACTGATTAATGCTTCACCATCGAGCGAAACCGTCAATAATGAATCCTCAGCTTCAACTGTTGCTGGCTCATAATCTTTAGTATATCCGTCTGAAGCTTCCATTGTAATAGCAGTATAATCAGTAATCCCCAGAGTTGCAATGACATCTTTTAATAAATATCCCTCAAAGGTTCCGCCTGATTCTGTTCCATCTTTTTTGGTTAAGATAATAGTCTGCTCTACCAGTGAAAGATCTGCAAGGTCTGCCTGAGTAAACTCAGTCATGCCATCAACACCCTCCAGGGCAATTGTAAATTCAGCTGTACTTGCCTGACTCGAATCAGAGCTTTCCTCTGCTGCAGTTGTATCATCAGCTGTTGTTTCTG
Organism: Eubacteriaceae bacterium ES3; assembly: GCA_030586155.1. Lineage (NCBI taxonomy): Bacteria > Bacillati > Bacillota > Clostridia > Eubacteriales > Eubacteriaceae > Eubacteriaceae bacterium ES3. The sequence goes on from CP130741.1 coordinate 2,635,018, forward strand.
TTGTTGCAGTCGTGTCATCACTGGCCGTTTCTGCATCTTGTGAACTACATCCGGCAAAAGAAAATACTAATGCCATTACCATTACCAATACTAATAAATACCTTTTCATTCTTTCCTCCAAATTCTTTTTGAGACAAACAATTATCCCAACGGCAGAAAGAACGTCCAAAAAATAAAAAAGTTTAGACAAGCTAAACCCACAAATTATTCCTCAGATCTAAACGTTTACCTTTCCAATGTGGGAGATCCTGCTGTTTCCGGCAAAACCCTAACGTTTTACTTTTCATGCCTGTTAGGTTTAGAAAAGTAAAATTCAGTAATTATTCATTCCATATTCAATTAATATTTATTATATTAATTCATAACTATCATGTCAACTATAAAAATCCTGTTATAAACCCAAATTTTACTTAATTACGCATCTTAGAAGTTGCATAAAGAAAAGAGTCAGCTATAGCAGCTGACTCTTTGGAGAAAATAAGTCTTAACTCTAATCAGAATTTTGTTTAAATCCTAGTCCAGTTCTACAATCAATTCACCGGTCTGAACACTCTGACCTTCTGATACATAAATTCGTTTTACTACTCCGTCTCCGGCTGCAACCATCTCAGTTTCCATCTTCATGGCTTCTACGATTACCAGAGCCTGATTGGTTTTTACTTCATCACCTTCGTTCACCAGAACTTTTAAAACTGTTCCTGGGATAGCCGAACCAACCTGTTTATTATTCTTGGGATCCGCTTTTAACATAGTCGTTTTCTGTTTTGCTGTCAGACTGCGTTTATCCTCAACATAAATTTCCCGTCTGAAACCATCCACTTCAAACATTACTGGGCACATCCCCTCATCATTAGGCATCCCCACATTTACCAGTTTGATTAAGAAACGTCGACCTTCAGACATTTCAACCTCGGCTAATTCACCCTTTTTAAGACCAAAGAAGAAAGTATGACTATCCATTCGCATGAAATCGCCAAAATCCTGTAAGAATTCTACATAATCCTTCATTACTTTTGGATAAAGCGCTACACTTAGAACTTCTCTGTCATCCAATTCATAATTATATTCATCCAGATACTGTTTTTTAATTGCATCAAAATCTTCATCTGGCAGGAGGGTTCCCGGTCTTACAGTAATTGGTTCAACGCCTTTTAAAACAATATTCTGAAGTTCCTTATCAAAGCCACCTTCCGGCTGACCGATCATTCCTTTAAAATAATCAACTACTGAGTCAGGATAGGCCAGATCTTTACCTTTAGTTTTGATATTTTCCGCTGTCAGTTCATTCTGCACCATAAAGATAGATAAATCTCCCACAGTTTTAGAAGAAGGTGTAACTTTAACAATATCGCCCAGCATCAGATTAGCTTCCAGATATTTATCCTTAACTTCTCTGAACTTATGACCCAGGCCAAAGCTTTCAACCTGTGCCCTTAGGTTAGAATACTGTCCACCTGGAATCTCATACTTGTAGATTTCTGTGGAACCAGATTTTAGTTCCGATTCAAACTGACCGTATACCTGACGAGTTGTTCCCCAGTAATCTGATAAAATCTGAAGACTGTCTTCATCGAGCATTGAATCTCGATCGGTATTCTTCAGGGCCGCCACAATCGAGTTAAGTGCCGGTTGTGAAGTTAAACCACTGACACCATTCAAGGCTGCATCAGCAATATCAGCTCCAGCCAGACTTCCAAACAGAACCGTTGCCACACCATTCCCGGTTGTATCGTGAGTATGGAGATGAATTGGCATTTTAGTTTCCTGTTTTAAGGCTTCCACCAGTTTTTTTGCAGCAATAGGTTTTAATAGCCCAGACATATCTTTAATGGCCAGGATATGTGCTCCGGTTTTTTCAATTTCTTTAGCCATTCGCACATAATAGTCCAGATTGTATTTTGTTTTTGAACTATCTAATATATCACCCGTATAGCAGATAGAAACTTCTGCTACTTTGTCGGTTTTTAGTACTTCTTCGATGGAAATTTTCATCCCTTCCATCCAGTTTAAAGAGTCAAAGATTCTAAATACATCGATTCCGCTTTTAGCTGCCTGTTGAACAAAGGCTCGAATCACGTTATCCGGGTAGTTCTTGTAACCAACTGCGTTCGCTCCCCGCAGTAGCATCTGGAATAAAACATTAGGAATCCGTTCTCTTAGCTCATCCAGTCGTCGCCATGGCGATTCTTTCAGGAATCGATAGGCAACGTCATAGGTTGCTCCCCCCCACATTTCAAGAGCATATAAATCAGGTACCAGCTCAGCAGTCTGTCGGGCAATTTTAATCATGTCACGGCTTCTGACTCGGGTGGCTGCAATCGACTGATGAGCATCACGCAGGGTTGTATCACATAAAAGTAGCTTATTCTGGCTTTTAATCCATTTTACCAGACCATCTGGTCCCTGTTCATCCAAAATCTGTTTTGTTCCAGATTGCGGTACTCCGCCTTTTAATTCTGGAATATAGGGTTCATCAAAGTCCGGTTTATTACCAAAGGTTTCGTTAACAATGATATTTCCCAAATAACGCAGAACATTGCTTTCTTCACTTACCTGGTCAGCAATATTAAATAGTTCCGGATGATCATCAATAAATTTAGTATCGCAATCGCCACCAATAAATTTAGGATGCTGCAAAACGTTAATTAAAAAGTCCTTATTAGTATGTACGCCTTCAATATCCATCTCTTTTAAGGCGCGTACCGCTTTTCGACGTGCATCTTCAAAATTTCTGGAAAAGGCAGTACTTTTAACCAATAAACTGTCATAGTATGGCGTAATTTCAGCCCCTGTAAAACCATTACCGCCATCCAATCGAATACCAAAACCGCTACCGGTCCGGTAAACATCAATGCGGCCAGTATCAGGCATAAAATGATTGTTAGGATCTTCTGTCGTAATTCGGCACTGAATAGCAGTTCCACGCGAAACAATAGCATCCTGAGAAGGGATTCCCACTTCTGGAGAATCCAGGGCTAAGCCTTGTGCGATAAGAATCTGGGACTGAACCAAATCAATTTCTGTCACCAGCTCGGTAACTGTATGCTCAACCTGAATTCGCGGGTTCATTTCAATAAAGTAATGGTCTCCGTTTTTATCAACCAAAAACTCAATCGTTCCGGCATTTCTATAATTTACAGACTTGGCTAGCTTCAGGGCATCCTGGCAAATAGCCTGGCGTTGCATATCATTAATGCTTAATGAAGGGGTAAACTCAACAATTTTCTGGTGCCGTCTCTGAATTGAGCAATCTCTTTCAAAGAGATGAACAACGTTACCATAGTTATCCCCGAGAATCTGAACCTCGATATGCTTGGGTTCTTCCAAATATTTTTCAACAAAAATTGTCCCATCACCAAAAGCTTTAGTTGCTTCACTTGTTGCTGAATGAAACTCTTTTAAGAGGTCTTTTTCTGAATGTACGATTCGCATACCACGTCCGCCACCGCCAGCTGCAGCTTTTAAAATTATCGGATAACCGGCCTTTTCTGCAAATTCTATGGCCTCTGAATCAGAGGTAATTGGTTTTTCAACCCCAGGAATTGTGGGAACATTAACACTTTTTGCCACAATTTTAGACTGAATCTTATCGCCCATTTTCTCCATCATCTCGTGGGTTGGACCGATAAAGACAATTCCTTCCTCTTCACATTTTTTGGCAAAAATAGGATTTTCTGCTAAAAATCCGTAACCAGGGTGAATTGCATCCACTTCCTTTTTCTTGGCCAGGGTAATAATCTTATCCATATCCAAATAAGCTTCTACCGGTCCGTTTGTTCCTGAAATCAGGTAGGATTCATCTGCCTTGGTTCGAAACAGGGATAACTGATCTTCCTGGGCGTAAATCGCCACAGTATGGATTCCCAGCTCCTGGCAGGCTCTAATAATTCTTATCGCTATCTCGCCGCGATTGGCAATTAATACTTTGTTAAATTTTTTCATTTACTCTTTCCACTTTCTATCATTCATATCATGCACTTCGTGAAGTCTTGCCATCTAGATATTTTTTCTATTATATAAAAAAGTCCGCAAATTTAAAAGTCTTTTTTGCAATTTTATGCTAAATTTTAGTTGTTTTGCAAACTGTGCACTTTTCGCTCAAATTCATCGCCATTTATATGAATATTGTTTATTTCTTCTCACTTTTGTGACGTTCTTCTTGAATTTTCTTTTCAAGTTCTTTAAAACCATATCGTCTTTCTGTCTCGTCTTCCAGCTTCTGATTGTCTGAAAAATAATTTTTACTGAGCTTTGACACGATCAGATAACCTGGAATTACAATGAACAGAACAATAATAAACATTGATAAATCCATGTCAATTTTCCGCCTCTTTTTGTGCTAACCAGCCTTTTTGAAAGACTTTACTGGACGCCATCATTTCCTTGAGGACTTTTTCGTAAGCTTGTCTATATTCCTGATTTTTTAGTTTTTCTGCATTAGCTTGCAGTACTTGCTCTTCCCGTTCAGGATCAAAGACATTTTCCTGATGTTTGTATTTATATTCAATGATTTCTCTTACACAGTCCATTCTTTTTTCAAAGAGAACGCGCATTTCATCATCAATTTCATCTACCTTTTTGCGAATTGATTCCAAACTCATTTTTCCTCCTAAATTAATAAATCTACCAGACATATAGATAAGGCCGCTTCTACAACCGGAAAGGCTCTTAAGACTACACATGGATCATGTCGTCCTTCAATTTTCATCATCGTATTTTCCATTGTCGCCAGGTTAATGGTTTTTTGTTCTTTTCCAATACTGGGTGTGGGTTTTAATGCCACCTGGAAAACGATTGGCATGCCATTACTGATCCCTCCGTTGATCCCACCATTATAATTGGTTTCAGTCTGCACCCGATTCTCTTTAATCGAAAATGCATCGTTAACTTGGGACCCCTGTTTGGTGGTTATATCAAAGCCCAGTCCAAAGCTAACACCTTTAACCGCTGGTATTGAAAAAAGAAGAGCAGCCAAACGGCTTTCTACCGATTCAAAAAAGGGATCGCCCAATCCCGGCAACATATTGACTGCGAATCCTTCAATAATTCCACCAACCGAATCTTCCTCTGCTTTAGCCTTTCGGATTTGTTCAAGCATCGGTTCTTCAGATGCTTGTGTAAAAACAGGAAAAAGAGGATTTTTGATTAAACTTTCAAACTCTTCATAATCAGAAATAGACGGCCTAATGGGGTCCTTTATTTCCTTAATAGAAATAATTCTACTGCCGATTTTTAAGCTTGGTGCCATCTCTTTTAAAACCTGTCTGGCAACCGCTCCGGCAAAAACCAGCGGTGCTGTAACACGAGCGGAAAAATGTCCTCCACCCCGATAATCCTGATAACCACCATAACGTATACTGGCCGTATAATCAGCGTGACCCGGACGCATCAAATCTTTCGTTTTCTCATAGTCCTTCGAGCGGGTATTTTCATTGAGTATCACTCCGGCAATCGGAGTTCCCGTTGTCCGACCATTAAATACTCCACTTAAGATTTTAATCTGATCGCCCTCTTTACGCGGTGTAGCCAGTTCTTTTCCTTTAGCAGCCCGTCGATTTAGTTCATACTGGATTGCTTCAAGATCAATGGGAATACCTGAAGGAACCCCGTCAATAACCGCGCCAATTCCTTCACCATGTGATTCACCGAATAAAGAAACCTTGAATTTATTCCCCCAGATCGAGCTCATGAATCTCACCTCCCAGGAATTTAAAGTCATCCCAGAAATGAGGATAGGATTTATTCACCGCATCCGCACCGGAAAGCGTAATAGCTGATTCTGACATCATTGAAGCGATTGCTACAGCCATAGCGATCCGATGGTCATTATGACTGGATACCGTGTTGCCGGTCAGGTTCTCAACATTCTCAATAATCAGGCCGTCTTCTGTTTCTTTTACCTTGCCACCTAATTTATTTAAAAAGTCGGCAGTTGCCATCAGACGATCAGATTCCTTGAACCGCAATCGCTCACCATTGATAATCCGCGTTTGACCTTTGCTGAAAGATGCCAAAACGGCCAAAATTGGAACCAGATCCGGGCACTGGGAGACATCAATTACGATTCCTTTTGTCTTGGCCGGTTCAACCAGCAGCCCTTCTTCAAGAATATCAATCTGACCGCCCATTTTTTTTATAATTTCAGCAATTACCTTGTCGCCCTGGGCTGAGTTAAGATTCAAATCCCGACAACGTATTTCATTGCCAATACTGCCGGCAACCATCCAAAAGGCGCCTTGGGAAAAGTCACCTTCAACCCGAAAATCTCTGGCCTGATACTTCTGATTGCCTTTAATTAAAAAATTGCGATAACGATCATTGATTATTTCTATCCCAAATTTTTGCAGTATTTCCAGGGTGATATCAATATAGGGTTTAGATTCAAGTGACGAGGTTAAATGAATTCGTGAATTGCCAGGTAATAGGGGCAAAGCAAACATCAGACCCGTAATAAATTGCGAACTGACACCGCCATCCAATGAATAAACACCGGGTTTAAGTTTTCCTTTAACGGAAAGGGGCAGTTCACTTCCTTCTTCGAGTCGTGACCATACAATCTCTTTTTCATCGAAAATTTTATAATAGGGTTCCATCGGCCGTTCTGTCAAACGACCTTTACCAGTGATGAATGCTTCTTCTTCCTGCAGCAAAACAATTGGAATAATAAAACGCAGGGTAGATCCCGATTCATTACACTCCAGTTCTTTATGCTTTAATAGTACATCAGGATTGCCATCAACTATTAATGTGAACCGATGGTCTTCCTCTTCCTTATAGGCAATTGAAGCCCCAAAGTTTTCCATGATTTTGCAGGTCGCAATCATATCCTGTGACATCAAGACATTTGTGATGGTACTTCGCCCTTTTGCCAGAGCGGCAGAAATAATCGCCCGATGACTAACACTTTTAGACGGTGGAATCTGTATCACACCGGTCAGCTTATGAGGCTCAATTTTTAATATTTTCATCTGTGCTCCTTTTCTTTAGCGAAATAACTCAATCGCCTGATCTTTTTGAATTTTAACAATCTGAGCCTTTCCAATTTTTTCCAGCGCACAAATGTGCAAAGCATTGTTTTCAAATTTTTTATCTGTAAACAGAATCTCCTGAACTTTTTCAAGCGGCATTTTAGGTAGCTTAGTTGGTAGCCCGTAATTTTCCAGAAGGGCAACAATTTGATCATAGGTCCCAGCCTGGGTGATCCCCTCAGCTTCAGTTTTCCTGGTAATCTCGGCCATGCCGATCGCAACCCCTTGTCCATGAGAATATTTTTTATACTTATAGAAAGTTTCGACCACATGTCCAATCGTATGCCCAAAATTTAAAATCCGTCTAAGGCCCTGTTCATGTTCGTCTGCTTCAACAACAGTTTTTTTGATGGCACAGCATTTTTCAATAATTTCTTCCATGTCATCAATCAAATCCTCGTGATAAGAATAACCCATCAATTTGACAAATAGACTCTGACTTTTAATACAACCATATTTTATGACTTCGCCCATTCCGTCCATCAGATAATGATCATCAAGCGTGTCTAAAAATAAAGGATCAATGATTACCGCTTCCGGCTGATGAAAAGCACCTACCAGATTTTTTCCGGCATCCAGATCAATCCCAACTTTTCCTCCCACACTGCTATCGACCTGAGCCAGGAGAGAAGTTGGCACCTGGATAAAATCAATTCCACGCAGATAAGTGGCCGCACAAAAACCGCCCAAATCACCAACTACACCGCCGCCTAAGGTTAGAATTGCATCTTTTCGGGTTACATTGCATTCAACCAGTTCTTCATAAATATCTGAAACCTGACTCAGACACTTACTTTCTTCTCCAGCCGGTATCACAATACTATAAACTTTCGGACCAGCAGCCCGCACCTGTCTTTCCATATCTGCCAGGTATTTTTTAGCCACATTTTTATCGGTAATAATTACCACCTTATTGTAAGGGGCAAACAGTGTTTTCATCGAAGCAATCCGGTCTTTTATCCCTTTTTCTATTAAAATGGGATAGTGATGAGAGCTGCTTGTTTCGCATAGTAATTCCTTCATTAAAAAGCTCCTTCATAATCTTAGGCTCTATTATATCATAAGCCCTTAGTCTCAAACAAGGACAAGTGTCCGCTCAATAAGGATAATTTTCTCGTTCAATTACATTACAATATGAATGAAAACCCGCAAGATGCGGGTTATCTGTCTTCCTTAAAATAGTTTCTTCCCAGCCAGGCTGGTTCTTTTGAGTTGCCACTTTTTTTCATCGAGGTAAATAACAGCACAAATACCGTCGCCAGATATGGCAGGGCATCAAAAAGATAAATGGAAACCGGCAGATTGTACTGTTGCAGCCAGTAACCAGCAATATCGAGGGCTCCGAAAAAATAAGCCCCAACCATTGCCCGAATAGGATTCCACGTCGCAAAGATAACCAATGCTACCGCTATCCAACCGCGTCCGCCAACTACGTTTACCGGCAGGATACTGATATAAACCAGGGATAGAAAGGCTCCGCCCAAACCACTCAAGGCACCGGAGAGAGCGATATTAAAATATTTATATCGATCTACCGAAATCCCACTGGCATCAGCTGCTGCCGGATTTTCACCAACCATTCGTGTGTGGAGTCCCCATTTAGTTTTATAGAGATAAATGAAAACCAGAACTACTAAAAGGTAGGAAAAATATACATAAATACTTTGATTAAAAAATACTTCGCCAAGCACCGGTATTTTCGATAGCCCAGGAAATGGAACTGGTGCAAAAAAATTAGTGATCGCTTCCGGTACTTTTTTCCCAATGTAGTTTTTCCCGAAAAAAGTGGCAAATCCTGTTCCAAAGATACTCAAGGTCAAACCGGTGACAATCTGATTAGCTTTAAAGGTCACTGTCAGGAGGGCGTATATAAGCGCCCCAGCCATCCCCGCCAAAGCTGCGCAGAGAATTGCCACATAAGGATTTCCTGAGACAAAACCGGCAATAAAACCAATCACTGCCCCCATTTGCATCATTCCTTCAACCCCAAGATTGGTATGCCCAACTTTTTCCGATATAATCTCACCAAGAGTTGCAAAAAGCAGGCAGGTTCCCGCTCTGACTGAAGCACTTAAGAAATATAGAAACATCAGGCCACCTCCTCTTTGTGCCGATCAGATACAATCTGATACTGGATAATAAATTCACTGGCCAGAATAAAAAATAGAATCGTTCCCTGGATCATCTCTGCCACCGACCCGGGTATCTGGAAAGCCGTTTGAATGTAAGAAGCTCCCTGTAAGAGGACTCCGAAGGCAAACGAATTAATTACAATAAAAGGAACTTTTAAACCTGAAAGCCAGGCAACAATAATCGCTGTAAATCCAAGTCCACCGGTAATTTCAGTGGTTAAGGTTCCACTGACGCCAGTAGATTGAATCATCCCCACTAATCCGCAAAGACCACCGCTTATTACCGCTGCTGTAAGAATTGTTTTCTTGACATTAATGCCGATATAACGGGCAGTGTTTTCACTCTCACCCAGGACTGTTATTTCAAATCCAATTTTTGAGCGATTCATAAAATAATACATGACCAAAACTATAACAACCGCAAAGACGACACTTAAATTAAAACCATGAGTTTCCGGCAGCAAGGCGTTTTCCGGGAAATTTGCGATCTTGGGCATCCCGTTAGCTGCAGGATCTTTCCAGAAATCGTACTGCAGGGCTGTCACTATCGTTAAGGCAATATAATTAAGCATCAGCGTAAAGAGCGTTTCATTAGTTCCAAAATTAGCTTTAAAAAAAGCTGGTATTAGAAGCCAAACAGCGCCGGCAGCAAAGGCTGCCAAAGCGGTTAAAAAAAGCATAAACGGCAGCGGCAGATCAGGCAAAAATCTGACAACAGCAGCCGCACCAACGGCTCCCATCAAAAATTGACCTTCCGCCCCAATGTTCCAGAACCGCATCTTAAAGGCAACCATTACCCCTAGAGAAAGAATCATAAGCGGTACCATTTTTTCAATTGTTGCAGCAAATCGGTAAAGACTTCCGAAACAGCCTTGAACAATTCCAATATAGAGTTCCAGCGGATTGGCCTTAGCAAACAGTACAAAAATTGAAGAAACTGCCAAGGCGGCTAACACAAAGCCAATCCTAATTAATAACTTCTGCCGCGGCTTAGGTTCGTCTCTCTTAATAATATGATACATTACTGTCCACCTTCTTCCGTAACCCCTGACATCAGTAAGCCAATCGCTTCTTTGGTTGTGACCTTTGGATCAACAATCCCTGTAACCCGACCTTCGCAAAGCACTAAAACCCGATCACACAGACTCATTAATACATCCAGGTCTTCACCAACATAAAGAATTGGTTTCATCTTCTTTTTCTGTTCATTCAAAAGGTCATATATAATCTGAGATGAACCAACATCCAAGCCTCTGGTGGCGTAGGCAGTAAGTAACAACTTGGGATTCAACTGAATTTCTCTTCCTAACAATACTTTTTGAATATTTCCCCCAGACAAAAGACTAACCGCATGATTTTCAATTGCCGGTGTTACGACATTGAGCTTTTCCACCAGTTTCTCAGCTTTTTCCCGGGACTGTGTTTTGGAAATACTTAATCCTTTGTTACTTCGATAATCTTTTAAAAGAACGTTATCAATGATATCCATGGACGAAACCAGGCCCATCCCCAATCGATCTTCCGGCACAAAACTCAAACTGACGCCCAAGTCGTGAATGGCTTCGGGATTTTTTCCCATAATACTTTCCCCATTAAACAGAATATCCCCTGATTTTAAGGGATAAAGACCAGCAATCCCTTCACAAAGCTCTTTTTGACCGCTACCGGCAATTCCTGCAACCCCAAGGATCTCTCCTTCATGGATATCAAAACTGACCTTATTGAGAACAGCAACCTTATTTCGGTCATAGGCAGTAATCTCTTTTACCTCAAGACTCTTTCTGCCGCGTTCAACCTTAACATAAGGTACATTAAGCTCCATCACATCACCGACCATCAGACCGGCCAGCTCCTGCGCATCTGTTTCTTCTTTATTGACAGTCTGTACTGTCCGGCCTTTTCGCATGATGGTAATCCGATCGCTGATGGCCATAACCTCTTCCAGTTTATGCGTGATTATGATCACTGAACACCCCTTTGCTACCATTTTTTTAATGATACCAAAAAGATTTTCAATCTCTTGCGGGGTTAATACTGCCGTAGGCTCATCGAGAATTAAAATATCCGCGCCACGATACAGTACTTTGAAAATTTCCAGGCTTTGTTTTTCGGCCACAGACATTTCCCTAACCTTCTTGGCCAAATCAATATCCATCCCAAAACTTTTATTCAATTCCCCCATTTCATCTGAAATCTTCTTCCGATTCATAAAAGGTGTAATCTTCTGGCTGCCAGCTGCAACATTTTCCAGGGCAGTAAACACATCCACCAGTTTATAATGTTGAGGCAGCATCCCAATCCCCATACTCAATGCACTTTTAGGGTTTGGTATTCTGACGCTTTGGTCCTTTATTTCAATGGTTCCGCTATCCGGCATATAGATACCTGACAAAACATTCATCAGTGAACTTTTGCCGGCACCATTTTCTCCCAGTATGGCATGGACCTCACCTTTCTTTAAAGAAAATTCCACATGATCCAGGGCTTTGACTTTCCCGAAAGATTTCGTGATATTTTTCATCGTTACCACATACTCGTTGTTCATCTTTTCTCCTACCTGACATAGAGCGGACAGAGTCCAGGGACTCTGTCCGAAAAAAGTCTTTTGTTACTCTAGTGTACCAACTACATTGTCAACAAACCAGTCCATGCTAAGCTGGGCTTCGTCTGTCATAGCTGATCCTTCTGGTACAATAACTGTTCCAGACTGATCTTTTAATTCACCAGCAAAAATAACCAGATCGCCTGAACGAATCGCCTGTTCTGCCGTTTCAACCTCAGCAATCGCTGCTCCTGATACCAGTGAAGTCATATCGTCCAGATAAACAATACCATCATTCATGCCACCCCAATAAGAGCCAGTTGTCCATGTACCGTCGATAACTGCCTGGACGCGATCGATATAATATCCGCTATAATCCCAAAGTGGTGCAGTCAGGTAAACTTCCGGCATGGTTTCAGCTGCGCTTAAGTCATAACCGATTGAATAAATGCCTGCTTCCTTAGCCGCTTCCATCGTCGCTGTTGAATCCTGATGCTGAGCGGTTACATCACAACCTTGCTGAATCAGCGCTTCTGCAGCTGCTTTTTCGGCTGTCGGATCGTACCAGGTATTAGTCCAGGATACTAAAACTTCTGCATCCGGATTAACTGACTTAACACCTAAAGCAAACGCATTAATTCCACGAATAACTTCAGGAATTGGCATCGCTGCTACATAGGCAATTTTATTGGTTCTGGTTGTCATTCCCGCAACAATCCCTGATAAATATCGAGGTTCTTCAATCTTACCAAAATAGGTTGCCATATTATCAGAAGTCATGTAACCAGAGCAGTGTTCGAATTTTACATCCGGGAATTCTTCAGCTGCTTCAGCCATCCCTTCCATAAATCCGTAGCTGGTTCCAAAAATAATAGTTGCTCCCTGATCGACCATGTCTCTGATTGTAGAAACAACTTCACTTTTTTCTTCGGCTACATTTTCCTTGATGATCGTTTCCACTTCACCGTTAAAATGTTCTACCATTTTAGCGCGACCTTCATCATGTACCTGAGACCAGCCACCATCATCCACTGGACCAACATAAATAAATCCGGCTACTACTTTTTCAGTTTCTTCTTCAGAGCTTCCACCTGAAGAACAGCCTGCCAGCGTACCGACAACCATAATCAGCACCAGCATAACAATCCCTAATTTCTTTTTCATTTCCATCCTCCTTAAAATTTGACAACCTTTTTCTTTCAGCTGTCTACCCTGTTTATTTTATCGAAAAAATGTTAAAAAATCAATCTTTTATACGTTAATCCGCCATATTACTTCGTGATTTCTCTTGCTTTTGCCCGGCTAATTCGATATGATAATTAATAACATCTATATGTATAGCCTTCGTTGCCAACATCGTAATCGAATTCAGATAACATCGACACCCATTTTTAAAATTTATTCATATTTCATCCAACTAAAGAAAGGAGTGTTCCATTTGAAAAAAGAAAAAAAGGCAAAAAAATCAGCAAAAGAAAAAAAATCACCGGACAAGGAAAGTAGAAAAAAGAAAATTGCTGCTTCTAAAAAAAGTGAACCCGTCCACAAAAGCGATACTGCTATTCAAACATCTCAGGCAAATCAGGAAATGGAGGCTAAATCGGGCGCAGAAGTCGCCCCATCAGAACTTCTCATCCTAATGAAAAAGGCAGCTGAAAGTTATCAAAACATTATAACCGCACCGCTGGATTTTTTAATCAATGACCAGGACACTGAGCTGTTTCCTTCTGAACTGAAAACACTGGAAATAATCGGTGAAATGTCCGGCATCAACCTTACCCAACTATCCATCGAGTTGGATATTTCAAAAAGCGCTGTTTCCAAATGCACCGGTAAAATGCTGGAAAAAGATTTAATTAACAAAACCCCTTCACCAACCAATGTCAGACAGGTTCAGTTTTCTCTGACTGAATCAGGAAAGCTTATTTTCGATCAGTATCAGGATCTGCAAAATAACCTGTTTAAACCCCTATATAAATCTTTTGAATCGTTAAATCCTGATGACAATTTAAAATTGCAGTCTTTTCTTGAATCAATCGCAGAGAACCTAACGGAAATCGAAGCCGGTTTGACTACTGTCTCCTGAAATATCTGAGTAAATCTTTTTATATTGGCACAGCAGTTTATTGACTGACTAACATCAATAAACTGCTGTGTTTTTAACTGGAACAATTATTTGGCAAGCTTTTTCAATCACCAATCATATCCCTTTTTCAAGACTAAACAGCCACTAATGATTGCCAGCAACCACATCCTTTTATTTCGCAAAATAGTATCCCTTTAGCCCGATTTCAGCCCAATGACCACCTTCAGCTTCTTCAATACTCATGGATAGAGGACATAAATACGGGCTACCTTCTTCCAGTGCCTGAATAAAATCCAATATTTGTGCCTGTTTTCCAGCAACCGTTAAATCTATCGAAAAACTATAAAGTGCTTGACCCTCAGGGTTGTTCAGATTAATAGTTTGACTGGAAAAATCATTTTCCGTCACGATGGTTTCATCACCAAATAGTGCAGTCAGGAGTCGTACCCCAGATTTTTCTGCCGCTTTATTAACACTCTGGTAATAAAGCGTCTGGTCCTTTTCTGCAGGAATCCGTTCATTATAGCCTTTTAATTTTAGAACCACTTCATTTAATTCATCAAGATAAGCTTCTTCCGTAAGATCTCCCTGATAAGCAGCCGCAATCCGCTCTTTATTCCCAATCAAAACCCTGTTGTTTTTTATCTCGACAACTTCGGGATAGACAAATACTGCTATGCATAAAATGAAAATAACACCAATAAACAGCCATTTCTTCAGTTGCTCAGACCGAAGCTTCTTATTAAACAACAGACTCCACCCTATCACCTTTTCATTCAAACACCATAATAAATTCCCACAAATCCTGATTCGTATCATCTCCCAGACGCTCGACACTAAGTATTTGAGCGTCTGATAAGCCTGTTTCTTTGACAATCTTTTCAGCTATTCCGACTATCTCTTCCTGTTTTTTTGTCTGTCCTGTAATTTTTATGGCCTCTCCTGTCAAATCCAGCCGAATCAATGCCGAATCTGACGAAAACTGCTTATAAATAGTCTGAACCGTTTCTGAAACTGACACGTCCCGCTGAACAAGCCAATCGATTAATTTTTCATAATAAATCAGATTCATCTTCTGGGTTTCCAGATTTTCATAGACCACAGTCATCTGGCTATTATTTTCAAGCTGCATATCAAGATCGTCGATTGTATCTTGTGCTACAATATTAGCACTTTTAAATCCCGTCAATATCAAAATAAAACTCAAAAGGACATATATCTCCGGTAAAAATTTCTTTATCAACCTGCGCCATTTTTCTTTTAGATACTGTTCCTCACGAGAAACAATTAGATTCATATCCTTTTTCAATATATCCCCCGTATTTCTTAGCAGTTCTCAGGCCAGCAAGCCTGATATTCCCAGCGAAAATATCCCCAGCGATGTCTGAGAAACCCCTTCTAAACCAGCAACCTGTTCAGCAAGCAAATCCCTGTTATTCACCAGTTCCCATTTAGGATGATCGTCAAACCAAACACGAATTCCCGGACTAAGACTTCCACCACCAACAAGACATAATAAACTTTTTTCCCGTTCCCTTTTATCCTGAAACAGTCTGAGCTGATTTTCCATTGTTCTCACAATTAGCGACAGGTTTTCTGAAAATGATAAGGACAAATCTGGATTTAGTTCCAGGTAATTTATCAAAAGCCCATTTCGAAACTGATATAAAGAAGCTTTTGAATAACCCAAATCCAGAAGTAATATATGTTTAAGCGCATTTTGTTTGAAAAGTTTTCCCATTCCGATAAATTGCGGTAAAACTTTGCTGACTTTTAGCCCCCCAGCTTTAAACAAAGACTGGCAGTTTCTGATAAGTGTTTGTTCTGCAAAAACACTGACCACATCAATATTTTTTTCTTCGACACCAAGCTGTTCAAAAACCTCCACCCGTTCTTCGGCCAAATAATCATAATGCCATTTCTTTCCATGTTCCAACTTCAATTTTTTCATTTTCCAGTAAATGATATCTTCCAGCTGTGTTTTTGAAACAGGCTTCATACTAAACGTTTCGATGATTATTGAGGAATCTTTTAATAAAAAATTTATTTGATCCCCTCGCCGATAATCATCAAAACAATTTGACAAAAGCTCAATCTGCTCTTTACTCTTATATAAGAATAACTTATCTTTACACAGCGCTCTATCCTGATACGTCCCTTCTATTTCAGGGATTCCCGCAGGAGTCTTTAGTGCTTTAACTATTTTTGCAGATTCTTCCCCAATATCAACCGTCCAGATATAATTACTCCTAAAACTCATCCTAGTGCTCCATCTTCCAGAAAAAATTTATGATCACCGGTTCTTCTTCCTCCGTTACCTCAACATTGAGGGTGAACTTTTTTTTATAACCGCCATATTCGCTGATAACCTCACCGTCAAAGCGGTTTTCTGCAGTTCTTAAAATATGATATGAAAAAACTCCCCCGTTGGGATCTGAAACCCCAGAAGCGACAATCTCATCCCCTCCGCTTTCAATCTCAGACTTAACAATTTCCAATGCATTTGTCCCTGTCAGTAAACATAATTCATAATTTCTGCACTCCATATTAGCTTCATATTCCTGAAGCTGTTGGGCAAGTAAAAAGGATGCGGCTGTCAGTAAAAGTGAAAGCAGCACCAGTACAACCGGCAATGCATAGCCATTTATATCCTTAGCTGATGCTTTCAATTTTTTTCCCATGCTCAATAAGAATCTCCTCTGTTTCCATCTTATCAGTCAGCCTATAAGTTATTTCAATAAATTCTTCATTTTCCGGGGAAAACTTTATTGAAAAGGATTGAAAACCTCTTTCAAACTGACTGGTCCCGCCCAATCCGATACTTACGAGATTATTATCGGTCGTCTTTCGATACTTGTATCGCATGATCGTACTGCCACTGAGACTGTAGCGATTATAATAATCAGGCGTTTCCAGATCCTGCAAATAAAGGATGCCGCCTTTATCATAAATCACCTCCGACTGATAGACCTGTTTTTTAAAATAAACACTCATCATCCGTTCAATATAGCTATCCTGACGTTCTGAACTATCTGCATCTTCAAGTCTGTTTACCAGGTATAAGCCTGGCAGAATGGCCGAAAAAACCAGTCCCAGAACCATTAACGCAGTAATTACTTCAATCAGGGTCATTCCCTTCTGATTGCTCTTCACACTAACTCCCATAGTAATTAATAAAGAAATGATTCTCTGTCTTGCGCTGATCTTCCACTTCGATAATCCAATAGTTTTCAGCATCGGCAATCCCGATTCCTACCAGTTTATAATCAGGATATTCCATTTCCAGAAAGCGGACGATCTTATCCTGATCAGCAATCCGCTGCCCGTCCAATTCTTTTCTAATCCCATCACTCAAACTGTTTATTTCCATTGCTTCCTCAAAGACTATTGCCGACCGAAATTGTGATTCAAGCAGAAGGCCTAAAAAAGAAAGCAAAAGCAGCATCCCTGCAGATGTAATAGCAATTGCCACAATCCCTTCCAAAAGCGTAAATCCCTTTTCAGACATGACTCTGATTTTATTCATTGATGTAAATCCTTCCGTTTGCCACCTGAATGGTAATTTCACGGGTTAAATCCGAATACTTTCGATTAGTCATAATAATTTTTCCGCCCTTGGATACCGTTCCTGCCGCATACAAAGTTAAAGATTGAGCGCCAAAAAAATTACCGGAAAAATTGATATGATCAGTTTTAATCAGTTGACTGTGAACAATACGGTCTTTGGTAAAGACAAGATATACACCGCTCGACAAAAAACTAAGTTTTCTGGGCGCATTATCCATCATCGCCTGATTTTGCGACTCCAGAATCAGGTAGTAAACATCTTCACACTCCTGATTAAATACCCTTTTCTCCATGCCCTTCTGCAGACCAGAACTACCAGCCGTCAAAAAGACTACAGCACCAGTCAAAATCACCAGTACAACCAGCAATTCATAGATACTGTAGCCGTTTTCACTCTTGAGTTGATTAATCATTCTACTACCTGTTGCTCACTCATGTTGATGTGACTTCCTGACGTTCAATGATATGCTCAGTGACATCATAAAAAAATTTGTACTCCTTCTCATTAGCAGTTTCGATGGATTCCTGCTGAATCAGACCTTCATCATGAAGCACTTCAATCAGGCCGTCAAAATCTGTCACGCCGGAAGGATATTCACCCTTTTCAATGCGATAAAGTTCCAGTGCACTCTCAACAATCCGGATATTGGTTTCATCCGTCTTTTTCTGCGAATTTTCAATAACTGTCAGAAACCTGGGGACGGCAACACTGGCCAGAAGTCCCAGTATCACAAGCACAACCATCAGTTCAGCCAGAGTAAACCCTTTATTCTCTCTGAACATATCAGTGACCATAAAAAATCTCCCTTTCCTTTTCTATCATTATAACGCTAACAATTAATAAAAAAAGATAATTTTTTGTTTTTATTCAATTTATTAAAGGTATTTTCCATCTTTAACACTTTTTAATACAAAAGGCTGGATACTCGCGTACCCAGCCTTTTGCTTATTCGATATGATAATCATCGTAGCCTTTTTTAGCTTTTTTTATTTCTTTATAGTTTTTTCTCATACTAAAAGACTGCAGGGCCAGGAAAAAGCCGCTGATGCCTAAAACGATACCCAGTAACAAGCCATAAAAGTCCATCTGTCCCGAAGGATTAAAGAGCGAAAATATGCCAAAAGCCAAGAGCATCACTCCGATAACTATTTTGACAATTGCACCAGACCCCGTGTTGTTTCGCGATGACCCAAGTAAAAGCACCCCGGAAAAAAGAGCTGCAATCCCAATAATAACAATAAAAAATTTGATCATGGTACTGGTAAATAATAAAAAGATTGCCGCCACAACCAGATCAAATATCCCCCGTCCCAGACTGGCTCCCATAGTCGTCTGATATTTAGACTTGTATACAAAATAGGTAATCAGATACATGATTCCCATAAAGCCACGATATACTCCAAAAAGCTTAACCATAAAAAGCAGTGCAAATTGACGTTCAAACAGAGTAATACCACAAATAATCATCAAGCACAGGCCATCAAGAAGCATTAGCCACCAGCGACCATAAGCTCTTTCCAGAATATCAGTCCCATAAGTTTTTACTTTCTCAGTTCTCATGCTTCCTCCATTCGGGTAACTACCCGTTCCAGAACCAGACCAGCCCGGCATTTAACACCATCACAAGCCGTAATTTCGTCCCGGTATTTGGCCTTGATCACATCACAATCCAATGTTGTGAATTCTTTTTCAAATTCCTCAACCAAAAATTTAGCTGCCATCTTAATCTCCTTCATATCCGTGGGGCGATCCTTAGCATACATGGCTCCCAGACCAGCTAGGGCACCAGAAAACGCACCACAAACCTTTTCGGAATAAAAACCACCGCCAAAACCCTGAATCAATTTAAAGGCTTCTCCTGGTAAATTCAGATTGTAGGCTTCATTTGCAGCTGCAAGCAGAACTTCCGAACAACACATATGATACTGCTCTTTCAGTTCATCCGGTGCATCACTGCCCACCTGATTATACTTTTCAACCAACGTTTCCATTTTATCCTCCTGGCTTTTTAATTAAACTATTGCATAATTACTGTTCAATGTCAATTTCATATTTCTTTATTTTACTGTATAGGGTATTTCGTTGAATCCCCAATGCCTGGGCCGATTTTGTAATATTGCCTTCATATAATTTCAGAACCCGAGCCAGATGAATCCTTTCCATATGCTCCAGCGACAGGTCTTCAACCTTTTCCAGGCCGACCAAAAAGCTGTCGTTCATCAGATTTTGGGAAAAATCATAACTTTCAAAACCGCCGCCCTTATTTCTTGAACTTTTAAAATAATGATAAGGAAAATCTTCAGTATTGACAATCAGCTCAGCAATATTTTCCAGTTCTCTGATGTTCCCCGGCCAGGTATAGGAGGTCAGAATTTTTAATTCTTCGTCATTTAACGCAATCGGTACCTTGTCATATTTGATCGCCGTATTCTTAAGAAAATAATAGAAAAGCTGTAAAATATCTTCTTTTCGTTCCCGCAAAGGAGGTAAAAATAAGGGCAGGACGTTTAGCCGATAAAAAAGATCTTTGCGAAAACGCCCCAGAGCAACTTCTTTCTTAAGATCCTTGTTGGTCGCAGCAATAATCCTGACATCGATCGGAATGGCTTTATGGCTGCCAATCCTGGTGATTACACTTTCCTGCAAAACCCGCAAGAGCCTGGTTTGCATGTCGATCGGCATTTCACCAATTTCATCAAGCATAATCGTCCCTTTATTGGCTTCTTCAAATTTTCCAATATTTCCGCCCTTTTTCGCTCCAGTATAAGCACCATCCTCATAGCCAAACAATTCCGCCTCAATTAACTGATTGGGAATGGCTCCGCAATTAAGTGCAACAAACGGACCGTCAACCCGTTTACTGAAATTATGAATGGACTGAGCAAAAACCTCTTTTCCAGTTCCACTCTCCCCCATGATCAGAATTGTTGAACGATTTCCAGCAATTTTTTTTGCATATTCAACAGTCCGACGAAAATTAACCTCTTCACCCATAATCTTGTCAAATGTATAATAAGGGGATACCATCATGTGTTTTTTATTGTTTTTTTCTTCTCTTAAAACAAAGACAATCTCGATACTATCATCCTGAGGATTATAGATAGGACTGGCCATCATCTGACAGAGAAAACGATTCTTCAAGGCTCTAATGTTGACGATTCTGCTGACATTTTTTTCCTGTTCAATCCCTTCTCTGATTTCATCCCACTCCTCAATCAGTTCTGAAATATTGTTGCCGATCATTTTACGCTGCCGATTTCCAAATAAGTCCATGGCCTGCTGATTATATATTTTTATATTACCATTGATATCCGCAGTTACAATCGCCACAGGCATCGAATTGAATATCGTTTTTATATGCTTGTTAGTCATATTCTGTAGTTTGTTATAGGCTTTAAATTTAAGCATTTCTTCGATCGCATTAGAAGCAGCAGTTACCATTCCCAACGTATGAGGATGAACTGAATCCGAATAACCGGTTAAATCTAAAACACCAATCAGATTTCCGTTGACATCCTTAATCGGTGCCCCTGAACAAGTCCAGCGGTGATAGGCCTTGATAAAATGATCCTTGCCGGATAACTGAATCGGCGATCTGGATTTAATAACCAGAGACATGGCGTTGGTTCCAATATTTTCCTCATTCATATAAGCTCCCGCCACCATCTTCAGATCAAAAGCCTCGGATAGAATTTTTTCATCCCCGATGGCATTTAAAATACAGCCCTCCCTATCAGTTAACAAAACAAAAAAATGATCGCCTTTCACAATGCTCATTAAATGTTCCATATAAGGAGATGCAGTCAAAATCAGGTCTCTATTTTCCGCAAATTTTGCCTGTAATTCAGTATGTTCTATAATTTTCCGACTGGAAATACGTTCTTCATTGAGTCCCAGTTTTTCACATCGTTCCCGTGATTTTTTTATCAATTCCTGAAATCTGTTTCTATTCATAATATCCTCAGTTGGCTATAAAATTTTTCTTGTCTTCTCCGCAGACCAATTAACTCTGCACTGATACTGACCGCTATCTCTTCTGGGGTTTCGCCCTCAATTGCCAGACCTACCGGACAATGGACCCTTTGTAAATCTTCGTACTCAAAGCCTCTTTCAAGCATATTCTGAAATACTTTGTTGCGCTTAATTTTACTCCCCATCATCCCAATATATTTTGCCGAGCTGGCAAGAACCTGGGCCAAAACCTCCTGGTCATCTTGATTTCCTCTGGTCATCACCAGAACAAAGGAGTGATCATCGATAGGCAAATAATCATTCAGCACTTCATAAGATGGCAAATAAACAACCTCATCCACTTTGGGGAAGCGGTTTCGGTTTGCAAATTCCGGCTGTTCATCAACAATTACCACATAAAAATCCAGTAATTTACAAAGTTCCGCCAGCACCTGTCCAATATATCCGGCACCAAAAATGAACACTTTTTCATTTAAAAAATAGGGCTCTACAAAATAATGTTCTTCAAAAAAAAACGCTCCCCGAAACTTCATCTCATTAAAATCACGCATGATAGGCAACAATTTCTCATAGAAGTCATCATTCTCCTCGCCATAGAAACCAGTCTGTGTACAGATCCATTTTCGCTGATGGACCGGATTAATCCCAGGAATCTCAGAAATCATTAAAAAATTCTTCTTTTCGTTCAATAAATGACCAATTTCTCGATAATACAAACCGGTTTCCTGGTCAATTATATCACAATATTCAAAAAAAACTTCAATTTCTCCACCACAAAATTCACCAGTTCCATTAATACAGTTTTCAGAAAATGAAATTTTCTCAATTGCATCCATGCGAGTCTTAAAAATCCGTGCAGCCATCTGTTTTATCTGCGCATCCACCAGCCCCCCGCCAAATGATCCTTCCAAGGTCAGATTTTCCCGAATAATCATCTTCCGACCTGAACGGATCGGTCCCGGTCCAGTTTTTCTAAGCACCGTCGCGATGACCAGTGTCTCATTTCGGTCCAAAATTTTACTGATTTTTTCGACTATTTTTTTCATAACTCCTCGTTTCCAAGCAGTTTAGATAAGAAAAGACTGATTACTTTTTTTATCTAAACTGTTTTATCTTTAAGCAGGACAAGGGGGCAATGAAATCACTGTCCCTCTCAGTCCCGTTTTTAAAATTTTACATTGCTTTTAAACCTTCCAGTACTTTTTCAGGATATGCCGGCAGGTGTGTAATTCTAACACCACAAGCATTATAAATAGCATTAATAATCGCTCCATGTGGACAGGACAATGGCATTTCTCCTGAACCAGAAGCGCCATATGGTCCCAAAGGTCTTGGTGTTTCCTGATGGATTAAGACAATTTCATCGGGTACGTCTTTAATATTTGGAATACCACATCCATTAAGCGTCGTATGTTTTTTCAGGTCTTCAAAATCCTCACTCAGCGCCAAACCTATCCCCTGTGTCAAACCGCCGTATAACTGTCCATCAAGAACCAGTTTATTGGTAATGGTTCCACAGTCTGATACCAACGTCAGTTTATCAACGTTTGTTTTTCCTGTAGTTGTGTCAACCGCTACTTCCGCCAGCAGTACCCCATACATATAAGAAGCAAAAGGGTCCCCCTGACCGGTTTCTACTGAAGGTGCCGTTTTAGGTGCAGTCCATTTACCGTCATGTTTTAAAGGAATATTTTCAGCCACCATTTCATCGAAGCTTCTATAAGTTCCATCTTCTTTGATCATCGCTGCCAATAAATTTTCACAGGCCGCTTTGGTCGCATTTCCAGTAACCACATTTGATCGGCTTCCGCCAGCTGGTCCACTATTTGGAGTCCGACGCATATCGTTCATTATCAGTTTGATATTTTCCGGTTTAATTCCTATTGGACGCAGGGTTTCGTATGCAAAAGTAAGGGTTCCCATATCAGCACCCTGGCCATGATCTTCCCATGAGTTACCAATGGTCACACCGGTCTCAGTCAACTCTGCCCAGGCTTCTGATGAATCTGGACCATCAAGACCACATCCATAAATATTTAAAGAAATTCCAACTCCATATTTAATGTCGCCGCCCTCTGCGTTTCTATCTTCAGCCTTTTTCTTCGCTTCCTGATAAATCGGTCTGATTTTATCAATTGCCTGCGGCAGCGCAATAACGTCCGGTTCACACCCCGTAGGTGTTGTTGCCCCTTCACGGTATACGTTCTTATAACGTAATTCCAGCGGATCTTCGCCGATTTTTTCTGCCAGCATATCAATTAATACTTCTGATGGGAATAAAGCCTGCGGTGATCCATACCCTCTAAATGCTGCTGCCCAGGCATGATTAGTTGCAACTGTTCTTCCTTTTCCGCGAATATTCGGAATATCATATCCGGCACCGGCAAACTGAGAACCACGTGTAGTAACCAGGTCGCCAAATTCACAATAAGGACCATGATCAACTGACCAGTCCGCTTCCATGGCTTTAATCATGCCGTTTTCATCAGCACCAAATTTGATCGATGTCCAGAAAGGTGCTCGTTTGCCGGTATAGGTAATCTGCTGATACATATTGAATTCCAAAAATACCGGTCGTTTTGTAATAAAAGCAGCAACCCCCAGCAGAGCTTCATTGGTTGGGCTGAATTTATATCCAAAAGTGGCGCCGGTCGGATTCTGAACGATAAAGTATTTATTCGGGTCAACCCCAATCCCTTCAGCGGTCATCAACTGGTGGAAGTGGATAGCAATTGATTTGGAATGAACAATCAGGTTATCTTCTTCATCCATATACGCAAATCCTACATCTGGCTCTAAAGGTAGATGCGGCTGACGCCCAACATAGAAGTCCTCTTCAACCACATAAGGCAAGGCTTCCATCATTGGTGCAGTCTCTTCTCCTTTAATGGTTCCCGCTTCAAAATAAACGTTTGGTGTTCCTGGATGGATTTCAACAGCATCATCTGCCATGGCTTCCGGAGCGCTCATATACGGGGTTAATTCTTCAATTTCAACAACCACTTTTTCAGCAGCTGCTTCTGCCTGTTCTGGCGTATCAGCCAGGACCATAGCAATAGCATCTCCAAACTGGAAGATTTTTTTATCATTAAGAATCGGTCGTTCCTTTCCATCACCCTTGTTTTGCGGGAAGGCCAGTCCATTAATACGGTTGGTTCCTGGTACATCTTTAGCGGTAATAACCTTAAAGACACCTGGCATTTTTTCAGCCTCTGTTTTATCAACTGAAATAATGTTAGCATGAGAAACGGTAGCCTGTACCAGTTTAATATGTAAAGTATCAGCTGGTAATTTAAGACCCTGATCAGCGCCAAAGTCCCATGTTCCGGTTACTTTGGCAACTGCACTCGGACGAACAACAGAAGAACCCATCATGGAATCCCCTTCTTTAAGTTCCACCCAAAGGTCTTCCTTGGTGATTTCCCCCCGCATTAACTTAGCAGCATCCATAACCGCATCGACGATTGGAATATAACCAGTACAACGACATAGGTTTCGATGTTTCTGGAACCAGTCACGAACTTCTTCCCGCGTTGGATTAATATTTTCATCTAGCAGCACTTTTGCTGAGACAATAAATCCTGGTGTACAAAAACCACATTGAGCAGCTCCCCGCACCATCCATGCTAATTGTAATGGATGTAGATTTTCTTTCGTCCCAACACCTTCGATGGTAATGATTTCCGCACCATCTGGTACTCTTTTCAGCTTTGTCACACAGGAACGAACAACTTTTCCGTTCAAAATAACTGAACAGGTTCCACATTCCCCTTTACCACAACCAACCTTAGTACCGGTCAGGCCAACCTGACGGCGAATCACCTGTGCTAAAGTTGTTTCCGGACTGATAATCAAAGATTGTTCAATACCATTAATCAATAGAGTTTTCTTTTCCACGACTATTCCTCCTGGATTATATTGATGAAAATTAAATCTTAAATTTCTTTATTCAATTTTCATTTGCTCAATTTAAAGATGCAATATTTATGCCAAACATATCTATTTCACACCACACTACTCCTAAAACAACTTACTAAATCAATCGATTGGCCTTGTTAAGGGGATCTCTTTTAGAATATTCCAATTAAAATAAGCATATATTATTTATAATTCTTGTTGAATTTTCAATCAAAAAATCCCATTTGCTCAAAGTTCGTACTTCAACAAAAAATAAAAGCTCAATATCCGAACATTTGTTCGTTTATTGAGCTTTTATGCTGGAATAATTCAATTTTGATAAACACTTATTCTAATTATGTGATTTTTTCAAGCACTTTTCTGTTATTTCATATTGAGCAAGGCTATATTCTTGATCATTACCGAGATTGTTCCATCCGGATTGTTCTTAAACTCAATAACCTCATCTCTTTTAAGCTGTTCAAGAGGAATGGAGATTTCAATTCCAGTATCAGTTATGAATTTTTGCTTTTTATAAAGCTTCTTCTCAAGGTTGGCACTCACTTTAACCTTATCTTCATAAAGACCGTTCTGTAGAACACCCTGTCTGAACTTTTCCTTGACCAGTTCATCCTGCATGAAAACAGAATCCGCAATCTGTTCAACATCAAGCTCAGAACTTGATTCGTAATTTTCAACCAGGGCTTCTTTCATTTGGTTCATTTTCTCATAACTACCAGAGTATTCGGACTCAATGACTTTTTTTGCCGTTTTTTCAACGATCTCATAAGCACTTTTTTCTGAAATGCCTTCTTCGCAGAATAGTATCTGTTTCGACCAGTAAAACTCTTTCTGATTGTTAATCAGGTATTTCTTTTCTTTCAGCAGCAAATGGCCAGTCGATAAATTGATAATCACAAATTCGTCCAGTCTTTGCCTTTCGGTAGGTAAGACACAGGGCTGCACCAAAATATCATTGTAAAAGCCTTTTTCGGTATCAACATAATGGATATAGCCTTGCTTATAATTAAATTTAAGGATTGCCAGGAATTTTTCAAATCCCCGTTCAAAATCAATAAAGATTAGATCCGCCGATGGTATATCCACATGTTCTACCATTACATCAAAAACCGACTGAGCAATTTCTGAGCTGATTCGTATCAAGGCCTCAGACTTTTTGTATTCTTCAACCGTTTTTTGAAAACCGCTGCCCTCGAGAAAGAGGGTGTGTTTAATTTCCGAATCTTTTAGCGATTTTTCCAAATGCTTTAAGAGATAATCACCTACTCCTTCGCCAATATTTAAAAACATTTCCGATAACACCGGAATTCCCGCATTAGTGTCAAGGATATGCATAACTGCCTTATTAATCCTGATATCCCTATCCGGTGCCAGGACGATCTCTTCGTTTATTTCTTCAAATATTTCTTCTTCCAAATCGGACTCCAATCGACAAAAATATTAGGCTTAACTTTTAGCCCGATATATGCAGTAAAATAAATTCACAAAGAACACAGGACAGTTTTTTAACTGTTTACCTGTATTTAAGGCTGATCGTACAAGTGTTCCTCAGAATCGTTAGTCAGTTTCATCCGATCCAACACATAAAAAATCAGACTTAAAACCATTCCCACAACTGTCGCCAATACCATACCACTTAACTGAATACTGCCAAAGGTTAGTGATACACCAGAAAGTCCGACGACAAAAACAACTGAGGTTAAGGCCAGATTTCGTGACTTCCCATAATCAACCTGCGAATCAACAAGAATACGTATCCCAGAAGCTCCGATCATTCCATAGAGCAGAAATGATATTCCACCAATTACTGCACCGGGAATGGTTGAAATCAGCATCGACAGTTTTCCCACAAAGGAACAGATAATGGAAATAATTGCTGCTCCGGCAATTACCCGCACACTGTAGACTTTTGTAACCGCCATAACCCCAATGTTTTCACCATAGGTAGTCGTCGGTACCGAACCGATCAGGCCGGAAATCATGGTTGAAAAATTATCCGCAAACAGGGAGCGATGCAGTCCCGGATCTTTAATCAGGTCTCGGCCGATAACTTTTCCCGTGACAATCTGATGCCCAATATGTTCTGAGGTAATAACCAGCAGAACCGGAAGGATGATGACAATTGCACTCGGATCAAACTGTGGCAGCTGAAAGTTCGGTAAAGAAAACCATGGTGCATCCGCCACAGTTGCAAAACTCTCCGCTCCGACAACACCTGTTACCAGGGCTGTTAAATAACCTGCCACAATTGCAATCAGGATTGGAATAACTGATAGGAACTTTTTAAATACCACCGAACCAAAGACAGCAAAGCCAAGTGTCACCATAAAAACAGTCACGTTATTAGGATCGATTGCCGTCACAATCTGCTCATAAAGTCCCGATGCTTCATCTAAAACATAGGAGGTCTGGGTCACAATACCTCCTGTACTGGCAGCCGTTGAAGCAAGTTCTAACCCGATTAAAGCAACTACCGGTCCCATGGCAGCCGGTGGCAGCACGATATCGATCCAGTCTGTTCCAAACTTATAAATCACCCCTGCTAAAATACAACCGCATAGACCAACAACTACAAAGCCACCTAAAGCATAGGAATAGCCCCATGAAGCAATGACCACACCGGCTGGCGCCAGGAAAGCAAAACTCGACCCCAGATAAGCTGGTGCTTTTCCCTTGGTAATAAACATAAATAATAGCGTCCCAACTCCGTTCATAAACAGAACAATCGCCGGATTAATTCCAAATAGAAAAGGTACCAGTACCGATGCGCCAAACATCGCAAACATGTGCTGCAGGCTCAATGGCACCATCATGTTCAATGGCAGCTTTTCCTCCACCTGAATAATTCTCTGATTTTTCAATTTAATCCCTCCAATCTTTTTATTCTCAGCGATTATACCACAGGCTTTTTCTCAAATAAAGAAAAACTCGTTTATTAAACTCTAAAGAGTTCCTGCTTTCTTTACGCAAATAAAAGATTGTGATACAATTTATTAAATTTCAGAAAGCGAGTACTATGATGAATATTTCTGTCAACACCAGAATTTTTGCTGTGCTGGGAGAGCCTATCGGGCAAAGTCTTTCACCACTCTTGCACAATACTCTATTTAAAGAACATCAGATTGATGGCGTTTATTTTCCCATTGAAGTTTCCAGTCAGAATCTAGCCGATTTGATAAAAGGATTCCGACTAATGAATTTCGGCGGCTTCAACATCACTAAACCCCATAAACTTCAAGTTATGGACAGTCTTGACGCCATTGATCCGTTAGCCAGAAAAATTGGCGCCGTCAATACAGTTGTATATAAAGATGGCATAATGACCGGTTATAATACCGATGGTTTTGGTTTTATCCGTTCAATTGAAAATAAATTAGAAACAGTAGCCAAAGAAGATTTGACTGTTCTTATCCTTGGCTGCGGCGGTGCGGTTAAATCTGTTGCCATGGCCCTGGCTGATTGGGGTGTTAAGAAAATTGTAATTGCCAACCGTACACTTGAAAAAGCTCAAACGCTTTGTTCCCAAATTAATGAGGGCATTGAAGAAGTCGCTTTTGCGGTAAAAAATGATCCGGTTTCGCTTGCCGAAATCTGCACTCAGGCCAATCTCATAGTCAATGGCACCAGTTTAGGTATGTCTGACTCAATTGATCAAACGCCGCTGAACAAAGAACTGATTCGCCCGGGAATCCTGGTTTATGATATGATATACAGCCCCGAAAAAACCAGATTTCTAAAAGAAGCAGAGGAACAGGGGGCACTGATCGAAAACGGTCTCGATATGCTGCTCTTTCAAGGACTTTTAGCCTTTGAATTATGGACCGGAATTTTTCCTGATCCCGAACTCGGTAGAAAAGTGCTGCAGGAAGGAACCCGACAATGACAAAAAAAAATAAACCTATCGCCCTGATCGGTTTTATGGGGACGGGGAAATCAAGCATCGGTCCACTGTTGGCTCAAAAACTTAACTACCAGTTTATTGATACAGATACTTATATTGAAGAAAAAGCCGGCAAAAAAATATCGGCTATCTTTGCCGACCAAGGAGAAGCAGCTTTCAGGCAGTTGGAAACATCAGCCCTTGAAGAACTATTAGAAAAAGAAAATCTGGTTATTGCTACCGGCGGCGGTATCATTCTGAAAGAGAATAACAGAGAATTGCTCCAGAACAATACTTTTCTAGTAAGTCTTAAAGCCTCAGCCGATACTATTTTTGAAAGAACCCGGACCGACAATAGCCGCCCCCTTCTTAATGACCCTGAGCCACTCCAGAAAATTAAAACCATGCTTTTAGATAGAAAAACATTCTATCAGATTGGAGCTCTACAAATTGACACTGATTCTGATTCGATAGAAGCAATCTGCGATAAAATTTTTGCCCAATATCTAAATCAATAATAAGCTTTCAGGATGCATTTTTGCATTCCTGAAAAAGGATCCTGCAAATATTGAATTATTTCTTATTTTAAAACAGAATCCAGCGGCTGTAACCAAATAACCTATAAATCCTGACTCACTAGACCCTTATCATCAACAGGTCTTTGACCAGAAAAACTATTTCATCGCCTTTAAATCACAGATATAACAATCAGTAAGACGCTGGACTGCCTCGGGATTTTTTACCGGCCAGGAAGTCTCCAAGGCTTCACAGTGCGCTGTCATTGACTCTGCACAATAGACAAAATCGATACAACCGTTGCATTTTTTGTCTTTCGTTTTTTTAATCAATTCCAGAACTGACTCATTAACACTTTCTCTGAATTCTTTGTAAGCAACCGTATTATGGTTTTCGAACACACTCATTTTAACACCTCAGTGGTTTCATTTGTTTTAAATAATAGTAACCTAAATCCAGAAAAACACAAGGTAATTTTTTGTTCATTTTATTTTTAAAAAAAGAATTGCATTTCTTAATAAGATATGCTAGTATATTTAACAGTGTTCTAACAGATTCTGTTAGAAACAAACCCTGAAAAATTTCAGGTTAAATGTGCCGAAGTGATGGAATTGGCAGACGTGACGGACTCAAAATCCGTTGTGAGTGATCACGTGCGGGTTCGAGTCCCGCCTTCGGCACCATTTTTTTCGCTCCCTTAGCTCAGTTGGCTAGAGCACCTGACTCTTAATCAGGGTGTCCAGGGTTCGAGTCCCTGAGGGAGCACCATAAAATTAATTTACAGTGAACCGGTTGACGGTTTTTTTATTGCTTTAAAACCTACTATTTACATCGATTCTAATCATTCACCACCACTTTCTTGATACTCTTTTTCATACTCGCCCTGCCTTTCCAGCGTGTACATCATATCTTCCTGGCTCAGTGTCGGGAATCTAAACTCCTCCATGTGAATCGTTTTATTTACCCAAAAATCATCAATAACATAATAGGTGTTGTCATACATTTCACTCTCAACCTTTCGGACTGTTAACTTATGGATGCTGCTAAAATGTCTGATGCAAAAGATAATGAATTGATAATAAGATGCATGGTTGAACATGATACTCTTCAGTTTATTCACCTGATTCGGTGTAATTTTGTAATAAAACTGACGCCCTTCCATAATTAAAGTATGATACATTTTTCCCTCCTTATAAGCGTGTATATCTTAAAATACTTCTAAAAATTCTTTTTAACAATTGCTATACTGGACCTAAACATAAAAACGACCGGTCTTTAAAAATAGTCTTAAACAACAAACGCAGCTATCTAAACAAAAACACCATTCATAGTTTTTAAGTCTCAATTATATTATACCCATTTATTAGATAAATAATTCCATCTAAGGCGTTGACACGTCAAGATAAATCACACAACTTAATTAACACCAATATCCAAACTATCTTTTTCCTAAACGAAGCTTTAATCCTCATAATATCTGCCATCGGGTGATTAAATTAGAAAAATGCAAGTGATTGTTGCTATTATCAAAACAGCCCTCAATAACTTTAAATTTATTAAATTCCTGTACATTTGCATGGCTTTTCTCTATTGAGATCTGTTAAATAATTATGGTAAACTACCAAGAAAAACATTTTAAACTCATTTAATGTTTTTCACTGAAAAAGGAGACAAAATGACAAAAATTTATATTGCCGGAAATCTCGACCCGAAAGATAAAGGCCAGACTTTCAACGATATCGGACAGGCCATTAATTATCTGCAAGAACAGGGTTACAGTGACAAAGAAATTTGTCTTGTACGATTTATCCCAGTTAAATAATCGACGGGAGATTGCTTGCTAATATATGATTCCACAACCATCTTTCGGGGTGGTTTTATTTTTTAATATTATTTATCTTAAAAGGGGCTTGTATCAAGCACATTTTGCTTAGCTTCCAGGGGTTTGCAGTATTCTCCTCTTATAGCTAATACTTTTAAAAAAATTTTTTTGAACAAATATTTAAAAGAAAATCATCATTTATACATTATTGTCAATTGTACAATTCGGCCCTGAGTAAAGTTTTTTACGCAACAATATCGACCTCTCTTGCGATTTATTTTTTTATTTTCTTCATTTACTATTAAAACAGCAGTTTTAAAGTGATGCTTTTTCCTATTTCTGATTTTTCTTCAAAAAAAATATCCAAACACAAATACAGCACACTATAGATACTAATATCAAACATACTTTTTTTCATTTTAACCAACTTCAGTCAAATACAGATCGGCTCAAAAGCTGTTAATAACGCCATATTTTATCAAATTCCAGAAAATTTTAATCTTGACCAAATCGATGTTTTAAAAGAAAATAAAAGTGGTACATTATAAAAAAACCTAAAAGGAGAAATTTATGGAAAGTAACGAGAAAAGGCAGATTAGTCTGCTTGCCCGCATTATTCTATTTATTGGATTGCCGATTATTGCTATTTATGGTATTACTTCACTATTTACTTTATACAATGTCAATACATCCATTTCCGCAATGTCCGAACAACAACTGGAGAGTGAATCTCTGGCGGCCGCCAGTGCCATTGACGGTGCTTTAGGAAAGTACATGGAAACAACCAATCAAATGGCGCTAAACAGCCAGTATACCGCTCTTGTCGAAGAAATCACGCCGGGCATGGATCCCACTTCAGCCCCAGATTATGCAGTGGTTATTGAAACCCTGTCCAGTATCAAAGCTGAAGACTCAAATATTTTAAATGCCTATATCGCCGACGGTGATCCCAATATGCTGATCTTAAGCGATGATGGCATTTACCAGAGCGATGACTGGGTGATGACTGCCCGACCCTGGTTCCAGGAAATGCTTGCAAATGGCGGAACCACTATCACCGAACCCTATATTGACGCAATGACCGGCAAGATGGTTGTTACAGTGGCGACCCCTATCTATCGACCTGGGACAAGCGAAGTCTTTAGCGCTGGTGGCCTGGATTTCACCCTGGACAGTATATCAGAAATTATGAGCCAGTACACATTAGGGGATACGGGTTTCTTTATGCTAATCAGTTCCGAAGGAACGATAATCTACCACCCGGATGAGAATTATTCTAACACGATGATCAATGACTCTGATATGTCAGATGAAATAAAGACAGCTATCATCAATCAGCAAACCGGCCCCGTAGATTACTCTTTGGCCGATGGAACACTTATTCACGGCTACGCCGAACCAGTCGGCAGTACAGGATGGACAGTTGTGACCAGCCTGCCAGATGCTGAATACAGCCAGTCCTATAATTTCTTAAAAATGATGTCGCTATTCATCATGTTACTGGTCATTGGGATTGCCGCTCTTTTAATTTACTTTACTGCAAAAAAAATCACTGCACCAATTAACCAATTGGCTGATGTTGCCAATCGGATGGCTGAAGGTGATGTTGAAGCAGGTACTGATCATATCAATTCCATCAGCCGGGAGACCACTGACCTGACTCAGGCCTTTGAGCGAATGTCAGCCAATATCCGCGACCACGCCATATCTGCTCAACGCATCGCCGAAGGTGATCTGACTCAGGAAGTGGCAATCAGTTCCGATAAGGATTTGTTGGGACTCAGTATGACCGATATGGTACATTCCCTGCGGGAAATGGTCAAAGAAGTACAAATGCTCTCAGAATCTACCCTTGAAGGACAACTCTCCGTCCGCGGCAACACCGGTACTCTTAAAGGGGCTTACCGGGATATTATTGCCGGTCTGAATCAATCCCTGGATGCTGTTATTGAACCATTAAAAACCAGTTCTGCCTATATTGAAAAAATTGGCAAGGGCGAAATTCCGGAAAAAATTACTGAAGAAGCAAAAGGTGAATTCGCCGAAATTACCAACAGCATCAATTCATGTATTGACGGCTTAGATGCTCTTACCCAGGGCAATCGTGTTTTATCTCATATCCAAGGCAATGACTACAGCCAGCGAATCGAAGCTGAATATGCCGGAATTTACGGCGAAATCTCCAAACACATCAACACCATATGCGACCAGCTGTTATACATGCTTGAAGGCGTAAATGAAATGGCAAACGGAGATTTTAAAAAACTGCCGGAATTAAAAGCCATTGGCAAGTTCAGTGACAATGATCAGATGGTCCCAGCCTTTATCAATATGATGGAAAATATTGAAATGCTGGTCGAAGAAGCTGATGGTATGGCCAATGCCGCCATTAACGGCGATCTTGCAAATCGCGGAGACGTTAGCCGCTTCCCTGGACAATATTCTAAAGTAATCGGCGGCTTCAACAATACGCTAGATGCCATCACCGAACCTATCCAGGAAGCATCGGCTGTACTTAACGAACTTTCTCAGGGACATCTCAGCACTAAAATGACCGGTAACTATCTTGGCCAGAATAACCAGATTAAGGACGACTTGAATAAAACCCTGGACTTCCTGAAATTCTATATCAATGATATTTCTGAAATTCTGAATTTAGCCAGCGATGGTGATTTAAGCAATGAAATTACCAGTGATTACATTGGTGACTTCGATGCCATCAAAACGGCTATTAATCATATTGCTGAAAATCTATCTGCAGTTCTTGGAGAAATAACTAATGCAGCTGCCCAGGTCGAATCAGGATCCCGCCAAATCTCTGATGGCGCCCAGGCTCTAGCCCAGGGTACCACAGAGCAGGCAAGCTCGATTGAAGAGTTATCAGCCTCGATTGAAGAAGTATCAAAAGAAACCCGCTTCAACGCTCAGAAATCTGCCGAAGCCAACGATCGAACCCTGGAAGTTCGCTTAGCTGCAGAAAAAGGCAATCGTCAGATGGCTGATATGGTCGAAGCGATGGGAGCCATCAATGAATCATCCAATAATATCTCAAAAATTATTCGGGTTATTGATGACATCGCCTTCCAGACCAATATTCTGGCCCTTAATGCTGCTGTCGAAGCTGCCCGAGCTGGTCAGCACGGAAAAGGCTTTGCCGTAGTTGCCGAAGAGGTTCGTTCTCTGGCTGCCAGAAGTGCCGAAGCTGCCAGCGAAACAACCGCTCTAATCGAAGGCTCCATCAGCAAAGTCGAAGACGGAACCAAAATTGCCAACGATACTGCGGACGGATTAAAAACTATTTTCGATTCTATCGAAAAAGTCACCAGTCTGATTGGCGATATTTCCAAATCCTCAAATGATCAGGCTACCAGCATCGCTCAGATTACCACCGGTATTGAACAGGTTACTCAAGTCGTTCATACCAATTCAGCAACATCTGAACAAAGCGCCGCTTCCAGCGAAGAACTCTCAAGTCAGGCGGAAATGCTTAAAAATATGGTTTCCGGATTTAAACTGCGCAGTTCTTCCAGCCGTCAGCCCCGAAAAAAAGAAAACCTCGACACTTCCTCTTTTAGCATGGATTCGCTAGATATTGAAGCAGTCGATGAGGATAATTTCACAATCGATCTTGATGACGAAAGTGATAAGTACTAAGTTATAGCAAATAAAAGAACCTGGAGCAGAAAATCAGATTTTCGGCTCCAGGTTCTTTTATTATAAAAACTATTAAAATTAATTCAGCAATTTCCAAGATAAACTGTTTCCAGATGTTCCCTTGCAATTTCTGCCAGTTCCATCATCTCCATAAGATCTGTCGGATCGCACTCTTCCATATGATAACGGGGAAAAAACCTTGTAATGTGATAAGGAATCTTCTTATCCAC
Source organism: Eubacteriaceae bacterium ES3 (assembly GCA_030586155.1). Classification (NCBI taxonomy): domain Bacteria; kingdom Bacillati; phylum Bacillota; class Clostridia; order Eubacteriales; family Eubacteriaceae; species Eubacteriaceae bacterium ES3. Next base: position 2,670,366 of record CP130741.1, read on the forward strand.
CGAGGCTAACCAGGCTGCCATCTCATTCATTTCTTTTGGCGAATCATTTTGACCAGGAACAATCAAAGTCGTCACTTCTACATGCGAAGCAGCCGCAAACAGTTTAATCGTTCTTTTTACTGAATCCAATTCTCCACCAATATGCTGATAAAAGTCCTGCGTAAAAGCCTTTAAATCAATATTCACCGCATCTATATATGGAAGGACCTCTTTAATTACCTCTGCTTCAAAACAGCCATTTGTCACCAGAATATTTTTCATTCCCCTGCTTTTAACTTCAACCGCACAGTCTTTGACAAACTCCCAGCCGATTAAGGGTTCATTATAAGTGTAAGCAACACCAAGATTGCCTGCTTCGACAAGTCTTTGAGCGTTACGGGCGATATCGTCAGGACTCATTTTTCGAAAATGCGCTTGCTCCAGTTTAGCCATGGAAATTTCGTAGTTCTGGCAAAAAGGACACCTTAAATTACAGCCAAAACTGCCAATCGAGAGAATTTTACTGCCTGGATAAAAGTTTTTTAAGGGCTTCTTTTCAATGGGATCCAGTGCAATAGCCGTTACCATCCCGTAATTAATCGGCACAATCAGACCATCAACATTTGCCCGGCCATTGCAAAAGCCAAGCTGATCTTGCCCCAGCATACAATGTCTAAAGCAGCCTATACACCTGATCTTTTCCATACTAATACCTCATCTCTGATTTTTTAGTCAAAACACATTAAATAATCCATAAGTCTTCGATTCAAAATCAATTATGCTGACAAACGTCGCCTGTCATAACATCCTTAAATGAGATATACCCAAAATAACTTTCAGCTATTCAAATCACTAAATAGTTTTTCTCCTTTAACCGCTGTTCAATCTTCGCCAAAGTAATTTCATCCTCCGCTTCCACTGTATGATAATGAAAAGCATCAGTGAGTTTCATTAATGGACTGACCTCACCGTCGCTTAAGCCCGTCACGAATGCTTCTACTCCTGCCTCTGAGCCTATATTTAAATCAGCCCTGATCATCCCGTAAATATCATGAACGACAAATACATCCAGTATCTTTCCGCCCATAACTACAATCGTCAGCAATTCGTCATGGATCTCATCCTGCAAATGTCTCACTTTAAATACCCGTTGGGGTTTCTTGACTTCCTGCAGAAGATAACCGCGATTTGTCGAAAATATTTCATACCCCTGTCTTTTAAGTTCAGCAATATCAGATACAATAATCTGACGACTAACTTTGAAAAATCCGGCCAGGTCGGAACCGGGAATTGGCGCATCTGCTGCTTTTAGTTTTTTTATTGTTTCTTCCAAGCGTTTTTCTTTTTTCACGCCGCTCCCCCCTTTTTTAAAGTAGTCGAAGATTTTTCATTGAAAAATCCAAAATCTTCGCAGAATGGGTCAAAGCACCGCAGGATACATAATTAACACCAATCTTTTTAATGGCATTAAGTTTGTCTTCCGTTACATTACCGGAACACTCGGTAAGGGCCTTATCGCCAATTAGTTTAACTGCCTCTTCCATAGTCTGATAATTCATATTATCAAGCATTATAATATCAGCACCTGCTTCTAATGCTTCTTTTACCATTTCCAGATTTTCGGTCTCAACTTCAATTTTTCTGACAAAAGAGTTATAAGCCCGAACCCTTGCAACCGCCTGGGTAATCCCGCCTGCGGCATTAATATGATTATCTTTAATCATCACTCCGTCTGAAAGATTAAAACGATGGTTTTCACCGCCACCGACCTTTACTGCATATTTTTCAAAGATCCGCAAGTTAGGTGTCGTCTTTCTGGTATCAAGAAGTCTGGTATTACTGTCTTCAAGAAGATCAGTCAGCTTTCTGGTCATGGTCGCAATCCCACTCATTCGCTGGAGAAAATTAAGAGCCGTTCTTTCTCCGGTAAGTAAAACCCGCGACTCTGACATTACAGTCCCAATTTTTTGCCCCGCTAAAATTTCCTGACCATCCGAAAAATTTATTTCAACCTGTGAATTTTCATCCATTAATTGAAATACTCGAACAAAAACATCTATACCTGCAAGTACCCCGTCTTCCTTGCAAATCAGATCGACCGCCGCCTTTTGTCCTTTATCTACCACAGCATTGGTCGTTACATCCTCACTTGTAACATCTTCTTTTAAAGCCTGTAAAATCAGCGGATCTATATTAAACGCTTCGATGCTTAATGTCATTAATCCGACTCCTTTCAATTTCATGTAATATCGCTTCACGATAGTCTTTCTTAAGTCTTTCGAGATCGGTAAATCCCTGTTTTTCAAAATTGATATGATGATTTTTCACCGAGTGATAGTGAGCCGCTATATATTTAGCCGCAATCTTGGAGAAAACCAGACTCTCGAGTAGTGAATTACTGGCCAATCGATTAGCCCCATGCACGCCATTGCAGCTGATTTCACCCACAGCAATCAGACGTTTCATAGACGTTTGAGAGTTTAAATCTACTTTTACGCCTCCCATAAAGTAATGCTGGGCCGGTGTTACAGGAATCCATTCTTTGGTCACATCGATCCCCTTATCCAGGCAGTGAGCATAAATATTAGGGAATCGGCTTTTTATCAAGTCTTGCCCTAAATGCTTCATTGAAAGCCAAACGTGAGCCGACTGGTCCTTTTCCATTTCCTCATAAATCGCCTGAGTCAATAAGTCTCTTGGCAGAAGTTCGCTGGCAAAGCGCTCACCACTTTTATTTAGGAGTACTGCCCCTTCTCCTCGAACAGATTCTGAAATCAGAAAGCGTCTGCCTGGCTCATTAGAATAGAGCGTTGTCGGGTGAATTTGAATATAGGAAATATTTTCCAGTTCAATCCCGTGTTTTAAGCATATCGCCAAAGAATCTCCGGTCAGATGGGGGTAATTCGTCGAATGTGCAAAAAGTCCGCCAACCCCACCTGTTGCCAGCACAATATAGTCTCCTCCAATCTGAAAAATGTCTCCAGCCCGATTACTGGCTACGACTCCATCACACTGATTATTCTCACAATTCAGGTCAATCATCTCAGTATGCTCAAGGATTTTAATATGTTTTCGTTTTTTCACCTGCATCAGCAGTTTACTGGTAATTTCTCGACCGGTCAGATCATCATGATATAAAATCCTGGCTGTTGAATGGGCACCTTCTCTGGTATAAACAGGTTTACCATCTTTTTTGGCAAATTCAACGCCGTATTTTTCCAGATCTTTTATTATCTCCTGTGAAGTACGTATCATCTGGTCAACAGCCCTGGGATTATTTTCGTTATGACCGGCTTTCATCGTATCATCAAAGAAGGCCTGATAATCATCTTCGTCCTTGAGTACACAGATTCCACCCTGAGCCAGGTTTGAATCACTCTCATCAAGGCCCGATTTGGAAAGCATTATAACCTTTTTATCTTCCGGCGTATTCAAAGCAAAAAACAAACCGGAAACACCCGTTCCCACAATAATGATATCTGCTTTCATCGTATCCTCGATTCTACAAAGCCAGTTCAAGCATTTGATCCAGCGCTCTGACCGCTCCCGCTCGGATTTGCTCATCTACTTGAACCCCCACTTGTTCCTTTTCCAGTACGTCTTTGATTTTTTCCAAGGATATTTTTTTCATATCCGGACAGATTTGTTCGTTCTCGACCGTTAAAAACACTTTATCAGGATTCTTCTTTTCAAGCTCAGTCAGAATCCCCTCTTCAGTCAAAACAATAAATACCGAATCATCAGACTGATTCGCATAATCGATAATCCCTCCGGTGGAACCAATATAATCTGCCATTTCAAGGACTTCCATCGGTGCTTCCGGATGCACCAGCACCTTAGCTTCCGGTTGTTGCCCTTTCTTTTTCTTTAACGAGTCAACTGTAAAGGCCTGATGGACATGACAGAAACCATCATTTAAAATAAAGTTTTTCTCAGGAATCTGGCTGGCCAGATATGCCCCAAGATTCTGATCCGGAATAAAATAAATATTTTTCTGGGGAAGTTTTGCAACAATTTTCTTCGCATTGGAGGAGGTCACGCATACATCCACATACTGTTTAATTTCACTGGTCGAATTAATATAACACACCACTGCCAAATCATCATATTTTTCCCTGGCCGCTTTTATTTTTTCCTCAGTCGCCATATGAGCCATGGGACAATCAGCAGTCAGATCCGGCATCAGTACTGTTTTTTGGGGACTTAGCATTTTAGCACTTTCCGCCATAAAGGAGACACCGCAAAACACGATAGTCTGCTGTGGCAGGTCCTTAGCCAACCGACTCAAATAATAGGAATCTCCGACATAATCCGAAATCTCCTGCACCTCTTTATGCGTATAAAAATGAGAAAGGATGACTGCATCTCTTTCTTCTTTAAGCACTTTTATTCTTTCTACCAAGTTTTCCATTTATACCCTCCTGTTAAACCCCTTCAGCAATCTGCTTATGTCAGCTTTTAAAGGGTTTATTCCTTCAGAAAAGTATACCACCAAACTTTACACTTGACAACTTTTCTGTAAAGTTCGGTGGTGTTTTTAAGCTATTTACCCTGATATGCACCCATGATCTGCTCTGCTCTACTCATTTGCCACCCTACAACAAAAGCTATTTCCTTTTGCAGCTCAACACTTGGGTTCGGTATATTCATTAAAACATCCGCATTCACATAAGCATCATGAACTGTTCCTAAATCGTCCTGTATGGATTCAAAACCTTTAAGCTTTTTGGCTTCTGAATGATTCAACATAAACGACACCGATTCCAGAACATAACGGATTTTTTTGCTGAGAATCCGCACTTCATGTATGCTGTCAGGATCGGCGACGTTCATTCGCACGACAGCCTTTTCGGTTTTTTTTATCCACCTGCTGATTCCCCTTTTAATAAAGCTATTAGCATCTTCATTAAAGGCATTATCGAAGATTTCTTCCTTTTCAATAACACTATAAATTGCCAAAAGTCTATTGGCCACCTGGGAAACTTTCAGATTTTTCTTAAGGGTCGACCTGCTGGTATTTTTTTTATCGATAAAGATTTTTTCAAGCTCAATAAATTTCCAATCCCGAGCAAACATTTCAATTCTCTGGAGCTCTTCCAGAAATACATCGGTTTCCCTGGCATCACCAAACTGGTTAGCCAAATCTTTTAGGTCTGACTGGACCCTGATATAAATTCCCGGCACCATCATCGGTTTAAAGAAATTTAAAACCCCACGTAATTTTCTGATTTTTACCCGTACCTGATGGACCGCTTCCATATCATCAGGGTTTTCGTAATAGTCTTTAAAAGCCTCTTCGATGTCATCGCATCTTTTTATGGCTATTTCTTTTGCAGCTGTTTGTACCGGCATTTTTCTAAACGCTTTAGCAGTTTTTTTATTTTTTTTCATGTTGATCACCCTTTCATTTTCTTTATAGCCCCTATGACATTTAAATATTCACCAAATTTCCTCTCCCTTTTCAGAAACAGAAAAAGACAGATGCAAAATTTATAAAAATTTTACATCTGTCTTCATTAAATAAATTAAAATCGTGAACATTATTGATAGCGTATTTTGACGAAAATGAATTTTAAGCTATTTAAAATTTATCCCTCCATAAAAAACAATACTCCAGATGGCAATTGAATATAAAACGCTTCATTCATACTTTTTATCTTCTTTCGTTCTTCAGCCACCATAATAAGATGCAAATGATAATCCTGTTCTTTTAAAGGGACCCCATCTATCCTGACATAAACTGATGTTTTAAAAAATGTTTCGGCTTCATCCACCATCCAAACTTTTAAACAGTTCACACCCTTCGGCTCTTCAATAATACGGATCTGATTGGCCCGCATCCCAATAAAACCTGATTCTCCGGTCACTGCTTTAGTAAGGGTTAGATTTATACCCCATTCTTCCACAAAAACTTCATGTGCACCCGTCCTTTTGGCCTGAGAAATATTTTTACAACCGGTAATTCGCGCTGTCGAAACTGATCCCGGACTTGTAAAAAGGGCCTGCTTATTTTGAAAGGATTCAATCTCACCGCCAGAAACCACCGCAATATGATCACATAGCTGGTAAGCCTCTTCCATATTATGGGTTACAAACATTGCAATTCCATCATAATCGTGTAGAAATATCTGCATCTCATGAATCATCCGGTTTCTCAAGTGGACATCCAGAGCTGAAAAGGGCTCATCAAGAAGCATTATTTCCGGCTTTGAGGCAATGGCCCGGGCTAAGGCGACCCTTTGCTGCTGGCCTCCGGAAATCTGGTTTGGGTAACGGTCTTTTATTTCTGTCAGATAGTATTTTTCCAACAAATGCAGCGCCTCTTCCTGTTTCTTCTGTTTATCTCCATCCACCCCAAAACAAACATTTTCAAGCACAGTCATATTGGGAAACAGGGCATAATTCTGAAATAGAAAACCTACCCGTCGTTTTCTGATTGGCAAATGTATTTTCTTTTCTGAATCAAAGAAAACATCATCATCTACCTTAATACTCCCCCGAGCAGGATTTACCAGACCAGCTATACATTTTAGCAGCATACTTTTCCCCGATCCTGATGACCCCAAAACCCCAATCAGCTTTTTATCCGTCTCCAATTCCATATTAAGGGTGAATTCACCCAACTTTTTTTCAATATTAATTGATAGCATCAGTCACTTGCTCCTTTTCGCAATTTTTTCTGATACGATTCCCAATAGTTCATCAAAATCAGTACCGATAATGAGATAACCAGAATAATCGATACCCAAACCACTGCCACTTCCATATTATTACTCTGGGTTGCAAAATAAATAGCCAGAGGAATCGTTGTGGTTTTTCCAGGTATATTACCGGCTACCATAAGCGTTGCCCCAAATTCTCCCAGACATCTGGCAAAAGTCAGGGCCGTCGCCGCAGCAATTCCCGGACGGGCTGCCGGTACGGCAATTTTCCAAAATACGGTCCATTCATTTGCCCCCAGGGTTCTGGCTGCACTTAAAATATTGGAATCAATCTGCTCAAAAGCTCCCATCACTGTCCGATACATTAGGGGAAAGGCCACAAATACCGAGGCAATTACCGCCGCATACCAGGAAAAAATGATATTTACACCAAACATACTCATAAACTGGCCGACTGGACCGTTTTTCCCTATCAGTACCAGTAGGATAAATCCTGCTACTGTTGGCGGCAACACCAAAGGCAAAGTTAAAATCCCATCAAAGATCAATTTGAATCGACCTTTATAATTTGTCATCCACCAGGCAATTCCCAGCCCGAGAAAGAAAATTATCGCCGTTGCTGTTAATGTTACTTTTAAAGATATCCAGGCTGGACTTAAATCAAAATCCACGGGATCACTTCCTTTCAAAAATAAAAACGCGGTTATGACCGATTTCGAGTCGACCAAACCGCGATCACTATAATCATAAACTTTTATTCGTTGACTGTAAAGCCATAGCCTTCAAAAATTCCTATTGCTGTATCAGACTGTAAAAATTCGATAAACGCCATTGAGGCATCGGCATTTTGGCTGCTTTTAATCATCGCTACCGGATATATAATCGGATCATGGGTATCCGCATCAGCTGTTGCTACCACTTTAACTGAATCAGATACTTTGGCATCTGTAGAATACACAACGCCGGCATCCACGTTACCTGTTTCAACCCAGGTCAGAACTTCCTTAACATCTTTGCCAAATACTGCTTTAGCTGTTACCTGATCCAGGATACCAAGACTTGTAAAAACCTGTTTAGCATAACGACCCGCCGGTACACTTTCCATTTCACCAATTCCTATACTTGTAATTGACTCATCGGTTACACCTTCAAAACTATCAATGCTTGCCTCTGAATCTGCCGGCACGATTAAAACCACTTCATTTTGCAATAAATCAACCCAGCTTGCATCATCAAGTTCTCCAGCATCTTTTAAACCTGTCATTTCTTTCTTGGAAGCAGATAGAAAGACGTCTACTTGAGCCCCTTCAGAAATCTGTTGAGCCAACGTTCCTGATGAACCAAAATTGATAACCAGTGTTGTGTCTGGCGATTCTTCTGCATAAGCCTCCTGAATATCTCCCATTGCTTCAGTTAAGCTGGCGGCTGCTGAAACAGTCAATGTTACTGAATCGCCACTTGTTTCGTTTGACTCCGTTGCACACGCTGTTAGGGCAATCGTCATTGCCAAAACCAATAAAACAATTAAAACCTTCTTCATACTTTTCATTTTAATCCCTCCAAACAAAGTATAACAAAATGAAGTGGTGTGTATCTTTGATTTCATTCTGTTTCACCCATTATAGACTTTTTTTGTTCATCCTGTCAAGCGAAACGTTATTTAAAATTGCAAAACAAAACGAATCATGATATAATTATGAAAAATCATTGTTGGAGAATACTTATGGAAAATAACCAGGCTTTAACTGCACAAGACGTCGCTGATATTTTAAAAATTGCCAAAAACACCGTCTATGAATTGATCAAAAGGGGCGAACTCAACTCCTATAAAGTTGGAAGAAAGGTCCGTTTTACCCAAGAAGATGTGGATGAGTACATTAAGCGCTCAAAAACCATTCAACCCTCTCCACAAGTAGCCGAGCCCATCAAAAGCATTCAGCAGGACACTGCCGATATCGCAATTTCTCCCTCTCAATCAGGAGATTTCATTATTTGCGGTCAGGATCTGATGCTGGATGTACTCAGCAGTCAGGTTGAACATTTTCAGGGAATCCGAACCCTGCGTTCCTATATTGGCAGCTACAATGCTCTGGTTAACTTATATCAGGGAAATATTCAGGTCGCTACTGCCCATCTCTGGGACGGTGATTCCGACACCTACAATATCCCTTACGTCAGGCGACTGCTCCCCGGTATTCCAACTGTAATAATCAATCTGGCTTATCGAACTCAGGGCTTATACATTAGAAAAGGAAATCCTAAAAAAATTTCCGGCTGGAAGGATTTTGGCCGCGATGACCTGGTGATGATCAACCGTGAAAAAGGTGCCGGCTCCCGAATACTTCTGGACGAACACCTGCGCCAAATGGGAATAGATGCTCAGACTATCAATGGCTATAACCGCGAGAGCCAATCCCATTTTGCCGTTGCCAGCATCGTCAGCCGCGGTGGTGCCGACCTGGCTGTTGGTCAGGAAAAAGTCGCCCTGCAGATGAAAAACATCGATTTTATTCCACTGCAAAAGGAGCGCTATGACCTGGTAATTAAAAAATCAGATCTTAACGCTCCTGCCATTAAAGCAATCCTGGAGATTATCCGTTCTGACGAATATCGGATGGAGTTTGAGGGAATTACCGGCTACGACATTTCTGAAATGGGCAATGTGATCGCCGAACTATAACTACCAGCCCGGCCATTGGATATCCGACTTAGCTTTGACCATCATCACCTGGCCATATCCGCACTTTTCTTTAACTGTATTCTCTAAGGGAAGCCCTTCAAAAAAAGACCTGATTACAGCCATAACACCTGCATGAGTCACTATTATCAGGGGTTCTTGCGACTCATTATCAAGCAATTCAAATAATGCCTTATTGACACGGTAGGAAAGATCATAGTAGTTTTCACCACCGCTTATTTTATAAGACAGCCGATTTTTTCCCCGTTCTTCATATGCTCGGGGAAATTCTTTTTTTATGTCTTGAATCAATCTCCCGTCCCATTTACCTAAACTCATTTCCGCAAAAGCAGGAATTTCAAGTATCTCAATCCGCTTTCCAGTTCTTTCTGATAAATTGCGACAAATTATTTCAGCTGTCTGTCTGGTCCGTTTCAAAGGACTGCTGTAAATCACTTTAATCGATTGATGCTGCAAGCCTTCAATAGCCGCCAGACTATCTTTTCGCCCCTGTACATCCAGTTCTATATCCGTCTGCCCCAAAAATATTTTATCCTGATGTTGAACCGGCCGGCCATGACGAATCAGGATAATCTTTTTGTCAATTTCTTTGCGCGGTGGATTTTTTGCTTCTTTATATATTTCTTTTAGCGATCGACTCGCTTTTAACTCAATATATTTTTTAAGCTCCTCTGCTTTTGCAAATCTGTGTTCTATTGCCTGAACCGCTTCCAAATCATTTTCAAAGCGACTCAGCACTCTTTCCTTACGTTCGGCAAAATCGACAAATTCATGGCCAATAAAACATTTATCCGCTAAACAGAGTACATCCTGCTCCGTCACCGGTTCATTATTATCTTCTTTGGTATAAAACAAGTGGTTAGCCGTTAACCAGGCCAACCGATCCCAACCATAGCTTTCAAGAATTTCCGCACCTTTTTGATCGTGCTTTGCTTGTTTTCTGGCCACATCATGGAGAAGGCCAGCTGCAAAAAGCAGATTTTCATTCAAACCTTCACCCACCTGATTCAATACTACAGCCAAAGCATAAGCCAATTTAGCCACCGCCCGGGAATGTTCAACCACCTCATCTGGTGTGTTATTTTCTTTTAAAACAGCCTGACATTTTTTTTCATCAGGAATCTGTTTATTCTTATAAATCTCAAGCGCCTGATAAAAATCTTCGGGATGATCCATATCAAAGACTGCGCCTTCAAAGACTGTCGGCGTTTTAATCATTCGTGCCTGATGTTTTTGGGTTATCGCTTTCAATCCCCCGGGCGCTCCACTGTCTAATATTTCCTGGCGCAAATCCATTGGCAGTAGGGGTGGGTGTCCTTTCTTTCCCATAAAAATCGGAACAACCAGTGGCCTGGGATGGGCTTCAAAAACTTCAATCATATCACTTAGAAGTTTTCCGGTAACCAATGCGTAATCTACCGGCAAAATGAAGAAACCCATATTCTTGGGGTTTATCGCTTGCACTCCTTTCTTGACCGAAGTAAACATTCCATCCTTATAGCCTTCATTATATATACACTTAATCTTCTCTGTATTTATTGCATCTTCAATTACTTCAGCCTGATAACCTGTGACCACCACAGTCTCTGAAAGGCCTGCCAATTCAGCTGCCCGAATCAGGCGGGTGATGGTTTTGACACCGCCAATCTCCAACAAGGCCTTTAGCTGACCCATGCGGGAAGAATAACCGGCTGCCAGAATAATCAGAGAGTAGGATTTAGTTTTCATTCGCAGCTTTAACCTGAATAATTTCAGCGGCAATACTGACTGCAATTTCTTCCGGTGTTTCAGCACCAATCGATAAACCAATTGGGGCATGAACCTGTTTTAACATATCCTCTGTCACACCTTCCTCACGCAGACGATCAAAAATGGTTTTGTTTTTTCGTTTGCTGCCAATCATGCCAATATAAGCGACTTTTTCCTGCAACGCCCTTTTTAAAACCTCATAATCCCAGCTGTGGCCTCTGGTGACAATCACCAAATAGGTATTTTCATCACAGTCCAGTCCATCAAAAGCCGAACTAAAGTCTTTTACCAGCTTTACATCGCCAGCTTTTGGGAAACGCTGTCGATTAACAAATTCTTTCCGATCATCGATCACCGTGGTTTTGAAACCAATATAGGCCAGCATTTTCTCAACTTCCAGACCAACATGGCCGCCGCCAAAGATATAAACCTTATTAAAGGAAAGCCACTCCTGTCCAAAGTCCGGAGTATTATGAGCATCAATATATGCTATTCTGACCTTGGCATCACCACCGCACTGCATATCAATTCCCTGCTGATCTGCCGGAGTCAGGCTAAAATCAAAATCCTGTGTTTTTTTATCTTCCATTACCAGAGGACATCTTGCCTGTACCTCTGCTTCCAGTTTTCCTCCGCCTACAGTCCCATAAAAATTCTGTTCCTTATCCATGATCATGTAGGCCCCACGTTTTCTGGGCGTTGAGCCTACCGTTTCCAGCACTTCAGCCAGGACAAAATCCTCACCTTTTTCAATTAGATCTCTGCCAACTCTAACAATTTTTTGCATTCTTCTCACCTCTATATATAATATTATAAGCACAAAAGGGAATCATTGTCTTATCTTTCGTGGCAATCATCACCCGACATTTTTTAAGCCGTTCCAGATCCAGATTACCCTGGTCCTGAAATCCCATGGCGGTTATGGCAAAACTTTCTTCTCGAACTTTTTTTAAGATAATATCCCAATCGTCCTCCAGCTGAGTTACTTCTTTAAACGACCATTTAGTCTCAATAAAATCTCTGGCCTTTTCAATATTCGTATCCGAACAGGAACATTTTTTCTTATGAGTCGTTGGTTCCAGTTTCTTACCTACCCGTTTAAAATCTCCATGAAATGAACACCGGGGATGTCCAGATTCCAGGGGAACAAAATTTTCAGCTGTAAATTGCCCCTGAGACTGGTCTACCAGTTTTTTTATAAATTCCGGCGTGGTCAAGCGCCTGGCATTTTCAATCTCCCCTGGGAAGCGACCAAAATAGCTTATCGGCTGATAGTGAATCCCTCTAACAATCGGACTATTATCAATGGCAAATTCAAGAATTTCTCCTAAATGATCATCATTAATACCAGGAACCACAGTTACAACCAGCACCACACCCAAACCGGCCTTTTTACATTGTTCAATCGCCTTTTGTTTTGACCGAATCAGCTTCTGACCACGAATTTTCTGATAAATCTTATCATCAATCCCATCAAACTGCAAAAAAACTGATGATAGACCAGCTGCTTTCAGTTTTTCTGCCAGCTGAACGTCTTCCCCCAGCAAAAGCCCGTTAGTATTGAGCTGGATATAGGGGAAGCCCTTGTCTTTGCCCATTTCGATCACTCTTTCCAAATCTTTATATAGGCTTGGTTCACCACCAGAAAGCTGAATATTATAAGGGCGTCCACTGGTCTTATTAAGCAAATTGTCATAAATCGCTTCTACTTGTAAAAGACTCAAATCCTGTCCTTCCCCCTCTTCACTGGTGGCAAAACAGAATGAACAACGCTGATTACACCGACTGGTCAGTTCTATCAGGACACAGCATGCCTGTTGCTGGTGGTCCTGACAGGTTTCACAATAGTGGGGACAGATATTATCCGGGTCTTCAGTTTGAATATAATTGTCAGGTGACCATTTCTCCCATTGCAAAGCATCGTCCTGACATTCTTTCCAGACCAGTGTTTCAAATTCTCCATGTTCTGGACAAGTCCTTTTCAGATAGATCCCACCAGCCTTTAAAATTCGCTGTGCCGGTAACGTTTTTAAACAAACCGGACAGATACTTGCCGTTTTCTCATTCATTTCTGCTGTCTAGAATCCTCTCTTTTCGCATCGCCTTTTGATCGATTTCTTTTATGCTTCCTCGAAAAATTTTAATACGACCTTTAAAAGCCGTTAAATCTTTGATCTTTTTTTTCAGCTTTCGTTTTAGCTTTGCGAAGTCATCCTCACTGCCTGAAAATATCAGTCCCAATTCCACTACAACACCATCTTTTTCAGTTTGCTTAATAGCAACTGTGAAATCCAATACTGCCTTGTATCCAAACAGTACATCTTCCAACTGCGAAAGACTTAAAATCTGACCCGCACCCAATTTAACGATATTCTCCCGACGACCTGATATTCGTTCCATCGTTTTTAAATTTGTTTTGCAAGGGCAATTATCTCTGAGAAAACGGCCATAATCGCCAGTACGATAACGAATCAGTGGCATCGCCTCTCTGCTTAGAGTTGTAAAGACAACTTCACCCCACTGCCCGTCAGGAACAACAAATCCAGTCTCCGGGTCGATTATTTCAAAATAAAGATCTGCTTCCCGCAAATGATAACCAGTTTTTGCCGGACAAAAAACACCGCCACCGTAGCCCATTTCAGTACTGCCATAATGTTCAAAAACCTCTACACCCCATTTTAAAGCCAGGCGTCTGCTTAAAGCGGGTGACACATAATCGGTACTCAAAAGTACTGACCGCAAATATCCGGCCGCTTGAATAGCCTCTGCTTCAGCTTGCTGCGAAACCTCCAACAACTGTCTGGGAATCCCAACAATGCCAGTTATCTTTTCTTCAAGAATCAGCTTCGAAACTGCATTAGCATCCTTAACCACACCATAAATATAAGCCTGGGCTCCTAACTTTTCCAGCGCAGTTTTTAAAAGATCGCCAATGGAACCCGGCACCTCCCCGGGTAAGAGGACTAAAACCCGATCTCCACTTTTTGTAAAGATACCCATGCCATTTTTAAAAAAATCAACCGTCAGTGACAAATCGCTTGCGGAGAAGAATATTCGTTTGGCCAAACCAGTCGTTCCCGAAGTCTTAAGCGTAACAATTTTTTTAACCTTCTTGGGACTAATTGCCAGAAAATCCATTGGCTCCAATCTCAAATCATTTTCATCAGTAAATGGTAACTTCTTTATATCTTCTAATTCAAACATCATGTCCACTGGGTTAACTTTAAATTTTTCACGATAGTAACGACTTGATACAAACGCCCGATTAAGACTTTCTTTTAAACACTTTAACTGATAAGTCTTTAGTTCCTTCTCACTAAAATCAGGCTTGAAAATTTTTTGGGATATCCAATTATCGAGATTCTTCACGCTTATTCCCGTTCTCCTGGTTCATAACCATTTTCCTCAAGCAGTTCAAGCATTTTCACATAACCTTCTTTAATCAATTCCCCACACTTAACCGGATAAGTCGCTCCAGCCGACTCAAATTGAGTGAGGCCAATCAAATCGATACACTCTGTACTACCATTTTCTGCTTCAAACCACTCCATAAACTCCTGTACCATTCGATTATAACCAGGCTTCTCATACTCGCCATCAGCCCCTTTACCAGCATAAAGACCAAACACTGCAATCGCACCGGTTAAGACGCCGCAGGTTTTCTGAGAGCCGCCTATTCCATTACACAAACCACCCATTGCCCGTATCAGATCCTGATTTTCCAGGCCTTCCAGATCCAGGGCCATTTTCATTATAATCTGGCTACAGCAATAGCCTTTTGATGCAAGCCTAAATAAATCGAATTCAAGTTCATCCATCCCTATTCTCCCTTCATTTTTATTTTTTTTGAACAATCATCATAAAATAACCAGGTTTACAGGATTTAAGTCCCTTCTGAAAATCCGACTGGCACTGCTTTCCGTCACCCATATACTCAGACCAGAAATTATTCATGCTGCCGTATTCAAAAATAAGCTTAATGGTCAAATCTTTTAACAAGGATGATACTTCATTCAAACAGATAATTTTAAAACCGGCTTTTTCCAGTGTCTGAACTAAACTTTCCAGGTCATGAAGTTTACTGATGCAGGTATTTAATCCCTTATTTTCTAGGCTTCTTAATTGCCCTGGTCTCTTTGCATAGAGATCAGCAATCCCCCAATACCCATCATTTTGCAGTACTCTGTGAACTTCGTTCACAACCAGAGGCGCCTCCATCAGAGACAGGCTGCATTCCGACAGTACGCAATTAAAGGAATCTGCTTTAAAAGGCAATGCTTCTCCTTTTCCATTGACACAAGAAAGACCTGACTCACGGCATTCCTGCAACAGAATTTTAGAGCAGTCCAATCCAGTTCCCATGGTTCCCAATCGGTCTTTTAAATAGTTGAGGGTAGCACCGCGGCCACAACCGATATCCAGTAGTTGATTGTCAGCATTCAGACAGTTTTCTTCAATCATCAACTTGGCCAGTGCATGACCACCAGGTCTTAATGTCAATCCCAGACTTTTTTTCAAGCCCTCCTCTTCGTATAAATTTTTCACGCCTTACTTATCCTCCAGACTTTTCTCCACTTCCAGCATTTTACCCATTGCCAGTGCTTCATCAATTAAAACCATCTTGCATTTCGGGCATTTTAACAGTTCCACTTCGAAAGAGCCCTCCAGGTAATTCACTTTTGTTTTTTCCATCACCAGAGTTTCCTTACATTTTCCACATTTCCAGTTTCCGGCACTATTAATCTCGCTGTTCATTTAATCCTCCACCACTTCCATTCGGTGACTGTATGTATTGACAAGTTCAATTAGCTGATCTGCTATTTTATACTGCGCCCAAAACGTAACCTCGTCAAGTCTCAAACGGGAAAGGTATTCATCCTTTTCATCATCATAAAAATATTCATTATTCTCGATGGCATTAAGAATAACCGATTCCAGATCTTCTCTAAGAATGTAGCGTTTTTCCATTATATCCGAAACACTTTCTTCGATCTTCAAGTTTTCCATTCGTGATTCTCCCTCCAGAGTTTCACTCCAGATGTTTTTGCACAGGTTTATTTTAAGACTTGCACGATTTTCATGACGAGCTGACAAGGTGGGATTTTTTCTCAATGCCAGAACTTCCGGATCCCCGCCATATATGAGATCTAGTATATGAAAGGTTCTCTGCCCCTCGGATACCATCTGATCCTTACACATGGCGCAGTAGACCAATAGAGCCCCTTGTGATTCCAACATTCGATCTTTGATAAAATCTTTTGCCTGGTCAGAATTAGCATAAGATACCAGACCACCATAGCCACAGCATTTAGTATTTTCTTTATGATACGGAAGTTCCTTAACTGCATACCCCAGTTTATTAGCGATATTTCTAATGTTCTGATGAATATTTGCCTGATTTCTGGTTGCACAGGCATCATGAACAAAAATTTCCGGACGACCAGGACGAACCTTTGGCTGTGGAAGTCCATATTGGTCATATATTTCCCAGAGTGAGACAGTTTTAATTTGCGGCAGATATTTTTCAAAGACTGCCATACAACTTGAACAGGCCAAAATAAAGGTTGGTTCACCCATTTCCTCCCAGACCGTCCGTATCCTTTCTATATTTTCATCAGCCAGAACCTTTCTCCCTGCCCAATCAGCCGGAGCACCGCAACAGCCAAGAAAGAGTCCAACATCATCCTGAGTCCCCTTATCCTTAATGCTGGCAACCAGATAACGATAAATGTCTTCGATATACTGATGATGAGAAGCCGACAGTTGACAACCGGGATAAAACAGAAAGCCGGTTTTTCCAGTCCCCTTATAAAGTCCTCTGATATAAGGATCAAAATTAACCTGGGGATAAAAAAACAAGTCTTTATTGCTCTCCTTATCAGGTTGCTTTTTGACCAGCCAGAAACGGTCACTGTTGGAAAATTTCATATCTTTCAGGGCGAAGTCGTGGGCTGACAAAGGCATTTTTTTACGTGCAACCATACTTTCGCGAGTTTCATGAATAATATCTTTCATACTGATATCAAGAAAACAGGCTTCTTTGCACAAACCGCATTCAGTACAGGAGTTAATCATCTGATTGGCATAGTGGGTACCGAGGATAATACGCTCATTCTGGTTAATCTGACGAATATAAGCATCAGGCGTCATCTCAAATCGCTGCATGTGAACACAAGCTTTAATACAGGCATCACACTGACATTTTAAACAGCGTCCAGCCTCTTGTGTTGCCTCTTCCTCTGTGAATGCTGAACCCACGGGCTCAACAGCCTCAATTACAGAGAAATCTTTGGTTTCATATTTTAGCGGTGTTTCAAATACCCCCTCACGCTCTCTTGACGCCATCATCGATACATTACCGATAAAACGATCCAGCGAGACTGCAGCACGACGGCCAGTGCTGATTCTCTGAATGACTGAATCTTTTTCTAAAATAAGCATTCCTCCAGCAAAAATCCTGGAGTCACCGACCTGAAAAGTCTGCTGATTGATATCCAGTGATTCGTGCCACTCACCCGTCCCCAGATAAACTCCGTCGTATTCACTGAGCAGCTCAGTCAAATCTTTAATCTGAGTATTCAGTTTAACTTTAAATTTAGTGGTATCAAAGATTTTCAAACTTTCTGCAATCTCTTCAA
Organism: Eubacteriaceae bacterium ES3; assembly: GCA_030586155.1. Taxonomy (NCBI): domain Bacteria; kingdom Bacillati; phylum Bacillota; class Clostridia; order Eubacteriales; family Eubacteriaceae; species Eubacteriaceae bacterium ES3. The sequence goes on from CP130741.1 coordinate 2,688,092, forward strand.
AACACAGCTGGTTTCCTTCAAATTGCCAGAAGCCACCTCCCAAGCGATCGCTTTTCTCACAAATTGTCACCTGGTACCCTTTGCTTGATAAATCCAAGGCGGCGACCAGGCCAGATATTCCACCGCCAATTACCGCAACCTTCCCTTTTACTCGGGTAACAGGGAGCTTTTTTTTCTTAGGTGCCGTGCCATAAGTCAGAACAGCTTTCTCAATCTCACCAATCTGCAAAGCCCCCCCCTTTTCATTTCGAACACAGGACTTTTCACAGGGATGATCGCAAATTTTTCCAACCAGCTTTATTAAAGGCATTTTTTTTTCAAGCAGTCCGTAAGCTGCGTTGTAATCCCCTTTTTCTACTGCTTTCATCATCCCAATTACATCCACGTGAATAGGACAGGCTGCAAAACATGCTGGTGGTTCACTCCTAATACACTTTTCTCCAATTGACAGCAAATGTTCCAGATCCATTGCATCACCCTCGATTATCGACCGAACCCGCAGTTCGGGAATACACAGGTTTCACATTCCAGACATACTCCACCATGTCCCAGTCTTATAATATCCATTCTTGAAACTGGATCGTTAGCCAATAAACGGGGTATGATCAAATCAAAAATTGTCCTTCTGGCATACATAACACATCCCGGTAACCCGACGATTGGAATCTGTTCAAGAGATCCCGGCAGCTGATCCAGATAACCTAACATAAACATAGCACCAGGTAGTGTAGGAGCCCCATAAGTAATAATTTTAGCCCCAGTATTTCTAATCCCAACCGGCGTTACATCATCAGGATCCACCGACATCCCGCCGGTGCAGGTAATCAATGTCGCTCCCATATCGATTAGTTTGAAAATAGCTTCAGTAATCATATCAGCATTATCATTGGCAAAAATCTGACCGACCACTTCACAACCCAGTTCGTCAAATTTACTGCGAATTACCGGCCCAAATTTGTCTTCAATGCGTTTGTAAAATACCTCACTGCCCGTCGTCACAATCCCAATTTTAAACGGCTGAAGGGGCATTACTTTAATAACTGGCCCCTTTTCGCGACACAGCAATTCCATTTTTTCAATATTTTTCACATTGGTAATTAGGGGAATAATCCGTGTTCCGCCAATCACCATCCCTGCTTCAACCAGGCGGTTTCCGTGAATGGTTGATGCCATCAAATCTTCAATACCATTTATTTGATCCAGTAAGTCAACATCGATTTTTAATAATCCCGCCTCTTTGGCAATCAATTTGACCTTTCCTTCAGCTGGTTCAGTAAGTTTAATCCCTTCACCTATTAAAGCTTTCGCCATTCTCTCAGCAGCATCATTTTCATGAATATCATCTTCCGAATATTCAATAATACCAATATGTTCTTTTCCCATATTGAGTAATTGAGGCACATCTTCACTGCTAATCATATGACCTTTCTTAAACCGGGGCCCCTTAAATTCTCCTGGTAAAATCTGGGTCATATCATGAGCCAGCAACATTCCGATCGCATCCTGAACAGGTACAATTTTCATAGTTGTCTCCTTTTGATTCATCATTTAGCAAGCGTAAAGGATTTCATTTCTCTTAATCGTAGCCTAACAGGCAGGCGATTTAACCGCTCATTTATTACACTTTATTTCATTATAAACTTTACTATTTTAAAAGTCGAATTGTTCACGCCATATTTTTGTTGCTTAAATATATTATGCGTCTATTTAATATTGATTTAAATTATATTAAATAACTTTTATTTAATTTTATTCATTTATATGGATTAGTCGTTCATTTAACGAACACAAGTGAGAATCCAGCACATAAATCGCACTAGTATAAAAGCTGTATTTGCTTAAATTTGCAGATTAACAATAAAAAAACGAGAGCTGAAAATTCAAATACTTGAATCATCATTGCTCTCGCATATTTATTTGCCTACCTAAACTTATCGCATAAATTTAGGCAACATTTTTAATAAACTAACCAAAATTACCGTGTACACAGGAATCAAAAAGAAATTAGTTACAATTCTCGCGGGCAGAATTACCGCAACTGCCTGTCCATACAACACACTCAAGAAAATTGTGTTCAACATAATTGAGGTGATCAGTTGTGTCACACTAACCATAAATAGAATATGATCGACACGATATTCGCCTCCAAGATTCATTTTCTTGACGACGACAACCGGGAAAATCGCGAATGCCAGCATCAGTAAAGCGAACAGGATAACAAAGACCAGATTAACTGGCTCCCCAGCATACATGACTTGTCCTCCAGCAAAACTGAAACTCCCCGAAACCGCCAGCAGAATCATTGCAAACGCTACAAAACCAAGGTTAAACCACTCTAGAAATTTCACATCTTTTTTCTTTAGAAGCAGATAGAGAAAGCCAGGAATAAATCCAGTCAAGGCGCTTGCCAGCGTAAAACCAATAAAAAATGGTCCACCTGGTTTAATAATAAAACATAGAATATCAGAAATAAAACCAACAGCGAATCCGGCAACCGGTCCAAGTAATATTCCACTCAACATAATCGGCAAAGCAGTTAAGTTAAGTCTCAATGATGGAAAACCACCAAGCGGAATATAAACCTCAAACAGAATCTTCAGTACAATACTGAGGGCAATAAACAGGCCACAGTTGACAACTACCCGCGTTCTCGTGGCACTACCGACAAAAGCATTACTTTTCATTTTTCCTCCTTAAAGTAATGCTTCCGCAACCTACAATCTTCATTGTAACAGCGGAAGCGACAAGGTACCGCATTTGAGATATTTCGTTTAAAGGCAACTTCCCATCCTTTAACACTTCACGCACCTTGTCTACTCTGAATTAAATTTTCGATTCATTCTACCATGTATCGAAAACGCTAACAAGGATAAAATATTAACAGAATATTAGCCAAACAATGATAATTTTAAAAAATATGGGTAAATAAAATACCATAATGTAAATTTAATCTATGGAACAAACAGGAGGAGAAAATCATGAAAAAATTGTGGCGTTGTAATGTATGCGGTTATAAGATGGAAGGTGCCGAAGCACCTGAGAAATGTCCAAAATGTGGAGCCCCTCACGACCAGTTTACAGCTTTATCTGATGAAGAGGCTAAAAAAGTATATGATTCCTATGTATCCAATGATATTCACATGGAAATTATTACCTTAGCTGAAAAAATTATTCATCTTGCCCGTGAAGGCGAAGAAATCAATCTTGACCCGGGATGTTTGCATATTTTTAAGAAAGCGCAAGAAGATTCTTATGTTCTAAAAGAAATGTGCAAAGCCGAAATTGCTGGACATATTTCTAAAGGAAAGTGGTAAAAAAAGATTGAACTGAACTAATCGTTTGTGTTATCATATGTCAGTAAGTTTTCTGCTGACGTGGCACAGTTGGTAGCGCAACTGATTCGTAATCAGTAGGTCGGGGGTTCGATTCCCCCCGTTAGCTCCAGAAGAAAACGCATAAGACCGCCTTTTATGGGTTGTCTTTTTTATTTGGCTGGTTGTGGGAGAGGGTGAAAAACCCGTAGTTGGGGACAGTTTGGGGACACTTTTCGAAAAAGTTAAAGCCCCGTAGTAAATTACAAGGCTTTTGATGGGTTCTTTATTAAGATGTTTTCTAGCGCATCACTGGCCTTTGCATCGGCTGCATTAATGGCATGGGTGTAAATATTTCCGGTCGTTGACAAGTCAGCGTGTCCCAGTCTAGACGATACTGTTTTTAAGTCCACACCATTAGCAATTAATAAAGTTGCATTGGTGTGTCTGAGCGAGTGCATATGTACCGGCTTCAAATTATGCTTATTGGTGAATTTCTTCAAATATCCCCCGATAGTGTCCAGGTTCATGGGTTCCCCGTTCCATTTGGTAAAGATGTAATCATGATCGTTCCACCGGTCCCCGACCTTGATCCGTTCTTCCAGTTGCCACACCTTATAGGCTTTCAGTAACTCAAAGATGAAATCTGGAAGCTTAATAGACCTGATTGATTTAAAAGTTTTGGGGTCGCCCTCAAAGATGCCTTTACCGGGTACATACTTTAAAGCCCGTCTGACAGAAATGATTTTACCCTGATCGTCAATATCCGACCATTTCAAGCCCACAATCTCACCCCGTCTTAAACCACTGAATATCAAGAGATTAACGGCCAGCTTATACTTTATTGGTTCCTCTTCCAGAAGCTCCAGAAACTTTAAGGCCTCTTTGTCATCCATGTAAACCGGTTCCTTGCGTTGTGTCTTAGGAAGCTCCACCCGCTTTTCTATTGGGTTAAAAGGGATCACACCCCATCTGACAGCGGTATTCATGATGTTATTGAGTAACCTGTGGTAATGAAGCACTGTGTCATTGGTTACTTCCCTTTGTGGACTGACAGACTCGAAGAGGATTTCAAAATCTTCCCCAATGGCCACCGCTATTTTACTAGCCACTGCATAGGTGGTATTGCTACCCTTTTTAATCCGTCTGAGCGTATCATCATTAATCCCGGCTTTACCTGATATATCCTTTTGCTTCAGATCCTTAACGATAGCCAGATATTCCGGGGTAGCCTTGAATTTCTCCCCACCCTTGTGGCTGATACTGCTTTTAATGGTAGCGTAAAAGTCTTGCACCATCTTAGGGGTGATCTTTCCTATTTTCTGGTGACCCAACACCTCCACAATCTTTATTGATAGATCCTGATAACCCTTGATCGTTACCGGGGAGAGGTCTTTATTCCCCACGTAATCCCGGAACCAGATCTCAATAAAATCAATCAGTTTAATATTGCTGTCCATGACGTAACCCAGGTTACATTGTTGCTCAAACTCCACCGCTACCCTGTCCAGTTCTTTCTTTAATTTGGTAGGGCTTAATCCCTCTGGAGGCTTATAGGTCATATATTGCTTGATTCTTTTGCCGTTTACATCAAACCCACCGGAAACAACGATTCTGTAAGAGTTGCCTCTTTTTTCTATGTTTGCCATGGTTATTCCTCCTTATTCAAAATTAATTGAATATATCCGAGGTTTGGTTTCTATAAATCTTTTTTTCAATTCTTTTAATGCATCCCCAACCTCTGATATAAAAACTTGCTCTACCAGTTTATAAGCTTCAACTTCCCTTTTTGCAGTCACATTTTTTTGCACTGTGCTTTTAAACTCACCTTCTTTTTTTATCGTTTCCCCAGTAATATATAACTTTTCGTCTGATATTGAAGCCGAAAAATAATCCTCAATAATCTTTAATAATGGTGTATGGTTGTTTTTCCACTCTAAATATTCATTATCCAGTTTTCCCCGTCTTGCCTCAAGTTCTTCATATTCATCTTCATCTGCGGAAACATCATCTAATTGGCATTCTACACCACAAAGATAGTTTTCTTCAGCTTCAAAATACAATGGTTTTTCCTGTTCAATCAGATAATCAACGACCGGTATAAGTGATTCACTAAGAGTAAATTCGTTATAGGTTATTAACATATCAACTGAATAATCACTTAACCCCGTTTTCTCACTAATTGCCTTAACATCCAGATCAAAACTTTGAACCTCACTTAAACCTAATAGGTAATCAGCTGACACCTGAAAATAATCACAGATCCTATAAAGTGAATTCATGTCCGGTGTCCTCTTCCCAGTTGCGTACAGGCTTATAGCCTGCCTTGTCACGCCAATACCATCGGATGCTTCAGCCTGTGTTATTCCTCTTTCCTTCATCAAATTACTAAACCGTTCTTGAAAAACACTGTCTACCGTTGTTGTATTATCCATGTTTACCACCCCTTCAATTATCTATTTGTTGCTTTTTAAGTTATTCGTTGCTTATTTGTTGTTTATTGCACTATTTGTTGCTATAATTATATCAAGGTATCGAATTGTTTGCAAGCGCAACAACAAATTTAAATAGGAGGAAAAACTCATGAAAAACAAAGAAATCAAAGAAACACTGAAAAAGGCTAAAATCTTCCAATGGCAGGTTGCCGAATCCTTGGGGATTGGAGAAACCGCCCTTTCCCGGATGATGCGCCATGAACTGCCAGAAGAGGATAAGAAGCAGATCATTGAAGCCATTGAGGAACTTAAAAAGGAGGCGGTATAGTATGACAATTCCCAGAATGCGCACAGTCCCCGAATCAGCAGCATTATTAAAAGAAATGGATGAAAACACATCTTTAACACAATGTGCCATTAGGCGGTTAGTTGTGGAAGGAAAAATAAAGAGCGTAAAAGCCGGCAGAAAGCATCTAATTAATTTTGATGATTTAATCAGCTATTTAGCTAATCCTACCCCTGTGGAAGTCCCAGAAGAGGCGGTACACGAGAGCGTTAATACTATCGGTGTAGATCGTATGGACGAGTATAAAAAAAGAATTGGGCTGACTAAATGACAGTGATAAAAGGACATAATGGAAGAGGTGAAAAAGACTGAATGACAATACAGTTTGAGAATATACCAAAAGACTTAACGGCATTGCATCAATGGGTGTTAAGACGGGGCAAAGTCCCAGTTAATCCCCACAATGGGTATAATGCCAAAGCTGGCGATCCATCGACATGGGGGACTTTTAACCAGTGTGGAGCTGCTTTAATGCAGGCAGACTGCAAGTATGACGGAATCGGCTTTCAATTCAATGACAATGGTATTGTGGGCATAGACATTGACCATTGCATTGATGAACAAGGGATTGTATCAGAAGAGGCTTTAAAAATCGTCAATAAGCTGGACAGTTATACAGAAATAAGCCCCTCTGGGACTGGACTCCATCTATTCGTATACGGGGACATTCCCAAAAACAGTAAAAAAGGCATTGAGCTTTACAAAAACGGTAGGTATTTTACCGTAACCGGTAATGTGTTTGGAGAATTAAAGCCAATCCAACACCGGGAAAAAGAAATAAAGGCCTTGTATGACAAAGAAAATCCGCCTGATGAAAAAACACCCATAAAACAGAACGTGGATAAGCCCATAAAACCCGACTTATCAGCTGACAAAATTATTGATTTAATCAGAGCATCCAAACAGGCTGATAAATTTAATAAATTATACGCTGGTGATCTCAGCGACTATATAAATCCTGACACCGGGGAAACTGACCACAGCAGTGGTGATTTTGCTTTATGCAGTATCCTTGCTTTCTGGTGTGGCGGTGATACTGGCATGATGGATCAAATTTTTAGAACGTCTGGCCTGATGCGTGATAAATGGGACAGGAAAGAAAGCACTTTTGGGACTTATGGCAATCGTACTATTAATGAAGCGGTGAGTACAACCACATCATTTTATAGCCCGCCTGATGAATACAGCATCACCTTTGCAGAAACCGAAAATAATGAAGATCTTTTCACTCAAGACAGCTATTTTATTGCTTCCCAGAAAAGCGGTCGCCGTCAATATAATTTAGACCGGATTTATAAATTGGATATGATTAAGCCTGAAATATACTATACCTGGGATGATAAGGGTTTTGGTGGTTTATTTGCCTATTTCTACAAAGATAACCTCCGGTACAACACCACCGCTAAAAGCTGGATGTATTATGACGGCAAGGTCTGGAAAGAGGATACCGGGGGAATGTTTGCTGCCAGATGTGGTAAAGATTTAGCAACTCACCTAAACCGCTATGCGTGGAAAATTCAAGACAATGACACCAAAGAAGCCTATGTAAAAGAAACGGCTAAACTTGGAAAGAAATCAAACAGAGAATCAATGATTTCAGATGCCAGAGATTTTTATTTCATCACTAATGAGGATTTAGACAAAGACATTTTTACCTTTAATTGTCTAAACGGAACCCTTAATTTAAAAACATTTGAATTCAAAGACCACAGCCCTGATGATTTATTATCTAAAATCAGTAATGTAATATATAACCCGGATGCCAAAAGCCCGGAATTCGAACAATTTCTCGATGATGTCATGATGGGTGATACTGAAAAAATAAGATTCCTGCAAAAGCTTTTAGGGCATTCCCTAACCGGTGAGGTAAAACTTGAAACTTGTTTCATGTTGTATGGAGCAACAACCAGAAACGGCAAAAGTACCCTCGTAGAAACATTTGCTTATATGCTGGGGAGTTCAAACGGTTATTCCCGCAATATGAAGCCTGAAACACTGGCTCTTAAGAAAAACAATGATTCAAGACAGGCCAGCGGTGACATTGCCAGACTAAACGGATGTCGTTTCCTAAATGTGGCAGAACCACCTAAACGGATGGTGTTTGATGTGGCTCTATTAAAAACACTATTGGGGCGTGACACCATTACAGCCAGACATTTATATCAGGCTGAATTTGAGTTTGTCCCGATATTCAAATTATTTATAAACACAAACTTTTTACCACTGGTCACTGATGACACACTATTTTCAAGTGGAAGGATCAACGTCATTACATTTGATCGTCATTTTGAGCCAGAAGAACAGGATAAAGGCCTAAAAGACCGTTTAATACAACAATCAAATATCAGCGGTTTATTAAACTGGTGCATTGAAGGGCTAAAGCTTTTCTATGAAGAGGGCGCCGAACCACCTGAAACCGTACAAAATGCCACTGGAGAATATCGATCTAACAGCGATAAGATCGGGTCTTTTCTGTGTGAATGTATGGTCATTTCCACAGAAAACTCTAAGGCCAAAGATGTTTATGATTTATATCAGATCTGGTGTAATAACAATGGCTATGGGACAGAAAATAAAAGTAATTTTTTCTCTGAACTAAAAGCCAAAGGACTTTTTGCCAATAGCGGAACTGTTGAAGGAAAAACAGTCAGAAATGTTGTAGTCGGTATGGTCGCAGGTGATGAAGAAACCCTCGCAACAGTTGGACTTTCCCCGGTCATCTCCACACCAGCACAGTATGATTTTAGAGCCAGTTCATTCTAAATGTGCAAAATATGCAAAAAATATGTTAACTTTCTAGAATAATATATAAAGAGAAATACATTTTCTGGAAAAGTCTCATAAAAAATACACATTTTGCACAATGGCTTATTAAAGGGTTTTGCAGGTGTGGTAATTTATTAAACACGACTAAATTTAGAGAGTTTTCTTAAAAAACCTTAAATAAGTTCTTAAGGAAAATTAAGAAAAGTCAGAAAAGAGGTATTGAAAATGACGTATACAATAAAGTTTAGAATTGAGGAATTCATTGAACTAAGAGAACATTTAAAAGGTATTTTAGACTATCCGGCAGATGCTGAAATGATAGCAGTTGAGATTTTGAAAGCTGATTATCTTAGCCGCTTGCAAGATAAATTCTTAAAACAGGAACGGGAATATTAAAACTTAGGAGGAAAATAAAATGCTATTAAACAATCCAGAACTACAGGCAAAAGCCAGGAAGATATCAGAACAAAAAAGAGTCGATGCAATGAAGGAAACTGTGGAGGACTATTACTTAATGGACATCGTCATTAAAGAGGCTGGAGGCCTACCCTATGTAGGCTTTGAATATTCGCAGATGATCGCTGATTTGCTGAAAGTCGCACAGTTGAAGCAGATCAACGAAACCATAGCCGGGTTGGAGTCATTAACATGAGACTACTTGAAACCCACCAAAACCCACCAAAACCAGATTATGACCGGATTTATATAAATGCTTTTGCCCGGTGTGCCCTTGAATTAGAGAATAACCCAGATGATCGGGACAGCCTGAAGAGGTCAATCTATTATCTGGTGAAATACCTTAATTGCATCCCTAAAGCCGCTAATTACAATGAACTTCAATCACAGAACGTTTTTATTCAGACGGTAAATTATATGATTGGCAAGCTATCACCGGCTGAATTTATGACCATATTCCCTATTACTAAAACCTATGGCGGTGAACGGTATGAAATGAAAGATTATTTTTACACCATGGAGAAGATTAAAGAGCATGGTCTTAATAAGCCTATCGGGGATGAAGAGGCAGTAACATCTTTCCTGTGGGATTATGTGAATATAGAGGTTAGGCTTTTCATGGTGCGATATATGGAGATTATCAGCCGGTTTAGTGAATTCCACACTGGTAAAAGCACATTAGAGCGGTTCATAGAGAATGAGGGGCTTGATTTACCTATATACCGGCAATATGAAGACGAAAACGGCAATTCTTATCTGGTGGATGGTAATGGGCGATCGGTACCGGTTGTAAAGAAGTTCCCGGATTATATTAAATTACTCCACTAAAAACAAACAAACAATTTACGAGGTAAAACATGAAAAATCGAAGAGGTGCACCCAAAGGAAATAAGAACGCTGCTGGCCATGGTGCACCTTGTGGGAATAAAAATGCTAAAGGTTACGGTGCTCCTGTTGGCAATAGTAATGCGCTAAAAACGGGCATACATGAGCATATAGACCCGGCAACACTTCCATATGATGAACGATGCCTCTTCTATAATTTGGTCAAACTATACCGGAATCAGGAAACAGCGGAAACCGTTTTTAAGTATATCCGGGCAATGTCCACAAAGCAAATAACCAGGATCAACCCGGACGGTACGGAAACAGTGAAGCCCATCCCTTACAAAACCATGGGTTATTATTGTTTTAATAGTCCTCTGGCTTATGCTCATATCATGCTGTGGAAGTATCATCAATGGGTGTTTATGGAGCCAGATGATTAAAAGAAGTATCCTGACGCCCTAAAAAAGGGCTATTGCGAGAAATGCGAGTCCCTAAAGGGAGAACATCGCATTATAAACGTTAGTCCCTAAAAGGGAAATACTAACATTTTATCGGTCTGTTAAAGTACACCCTGCAATGTTGGCAAATGTAGGCGGATGCTTTTAGAAAATAGTACAAATGATACACTATAAAAAAAGAGACACTGCAAATTATTAAATCCTCTTCAGATGCTAACAAATGCTAATGTCAAGGTTGAAACGCTATTACTCGAAGAGGTTAACATTTGTAAACAATTTGCGATTAATATCAGTTTTTCGACACTATAAAAGAACCTGAAAAAACCTGACATTCAAAACAATTATGACCATAAAAAAATACCGCCCAACACCTGAATATTAAGCGGTTTTGACTATTGAACCTTAAAGAATACTGTTAATCAAATTATACCATAATCTTTAAGGGGGTTCAATTGATGACTAATGAAGAGCTTGTAAAATCCTATCAGAACGGCGATAAGCAGGCAATGGATAGGATTGTGGAGAATAACAAGGGGTTAGTATTCATGGTGGTTAATCGCTACATGGATAACCTTGACAAGTCCTACCTTGAACGTGACGATCTGGAACAGCTGGGAATTATCGGTCTGATGGAAGCAGTAAAAGGGTTCGATCATTCCAAAGGGTTTAAGTTCTCGTCTTATGCCAGTACCGCCATTATGGGATATATCACCAGAGGCTTAAGGGTTTCCACACCATGGGAGAAGCGCAGCGATTCCAGCAGTAGAATGTGTAATCTTATCAGTGCCAATGAAATGATACCGGGTACAGAGGATCTAACCTATTTGGATTCCATTGACGATCCAGAAGCTGAATGTGCTTTTGAAGATATGCTAAACCAGGTGGACAATGACATACTGGCCAGAGAGATCAACGCCACCATGGACCGGGTATTTAGTGTAGGCGAGAGAGAAAGAAAAGCCCTAGAATTGCGTTATGGACTGAATGACTATCCAGTGCATACACTAAAAGAAATCGGGGCAGTATTCAATGTTACCATTGAGCGATCCCGGGGGCTGGTGAACAAGGGCTTATTGCGCATACGAAACTCTAGGGCGGGTCTTGAACTAAAACGCAAGTATATTGTAGAATTTGGTCTTGCACCTCGCATTGAGCGTTTAACTAGATTGGAATACAAAGACCCAGCTACCTACACCGAAAGTGTTGAAGAATTGCGACAAAGATTATACACACTATTGAAGTAGTTCCCCCCGGTGTGGAAAAAATCAGCATTCAAAATTAATTTTTGTCATTCGGCAGGGTGCAAGACATTTTATATTTTCCTCGCGCGCATGAGGGGTTTAGTCGTTCCCCCCTGAAATCAGAACGAATAATTACCACAGAACACCGGCGGTCAACCTCCAATTGGTGCACAGGCTCACGTGTAACCCCCCCCACCCTTGAAATGATAATTCTTACCTTAAAAACATTGGGTGGGGCTTCCTCTTCCAACTATACGATTGTGGAAAATATTTTTTTTGACGGGTTATTTAAGCCATTCGTATTCTAAAGGGTATAAGTATAGAGTTTTAAAATAAAAACGGTTTACGGGGCTGTCAGGCGGTCAAAATGATATAGTAACTGCCATACGTCCAATAGTCCTATGATTGTGGGCGTAAAAAAAGCCCTAGCATGAGCCAGAGCTTCAATAATTCAGATTATTTCCCATTTACTTGATGATTACCTAAGGTATGGACACCAGACAGCCCTTTAAGTCTCATTCGTTTTACAGGCTTTTTATTGATCGGGACAACCTCTAAAGTCATTCCCAGCGATTCAAGCACTTTCATAATGGTTGTTAATTTGGGGTCACTCGTTCCCTTTTCCATTCTGGCAATAACCGGCTGTTTTACACCGCTCAATTCTTCGAGTTTTTTCTGACTTAACCCCTTTTCATGCCGGGCGTTGATAATTTCACCCATTAGGGCAACCCTTAAATCTGATTCAGCTATTTCTTCAGGTGTGAAAATCTCTTTTCGCACATCTGCCCAACTGCTGCCAATTGCTTTATTATTCATTCGATTCACCTCTTCCCATTAAAACCGATAACTCACGTTTTGCCTGTTCAAGTTCTCGTTTCGGAGTCTTTTGAGATTTCTTGATAAAATGGTGCAGTAATACATAACTGCCATCCACCCAGGCAACAAAGAAAATCCTGTTTCTTAATGGCCTTAGTTCCCAGATTTCCCCCTTTAAGTGCTTGATATAAGGCTCTCCTATACTTGTGCCGTATTTACTGAGCATCTGAATGTAATCATTGATTTTATTTAGGTTAATCCGGCTGTTTTTATCATTTTTACGACTTAATTCCCTGATGAAATCTAATACCGGTTCATTCCCTTGTTGATCTTTATAAAAATGGATCTCGTGCAAACTATCGCCCCCTATATCTATCATTATAATAACTCGCAAGTTATTAAATGTCAATTGATATTATTTGCTGGTTGGTTGCAAAACCGGTTAAGGTGGGTGATGTATTGCCAGATAGCGGGTATGTCACGAAAATGCTACACACCTAAAGGGGTTTCCACACTAGACAGACCTTGTGGGTATCCGTAAGTTGCCTATACCCTCAAAGCGGAATTTTAGGCTATGATCTGGTTCCCTGTTTTTCGGGTGCGAACATTGGCGCAATTTTCGCATATCTCGCAGCTGAATTTTCCGTTATGACATTGGCTGATATTTAAGCCGATTTGGCAGCTGAATTTTCGGCCGCCAAACTATCAGAATCCAATTGTGGGTTTTGACCCCTGAATTTTCAGGAGTCGGATAATTTACGGTGTGCTCAAAAGTGGGTACACCCAGTACGGCCGATTTTTCGGCTCTATTGGTTTCCGCTTTATCGGACAGCAGTTTAACCCCCGACTTTTCAAGGGTTAAACTAGTCGCACCGTTGCGAATAATTTTACGTCTAAACATTGTGGACTTAAAATCACTTAGTAGCACCGATGATACGAGGTTAAGAAACTATATCCACAAATGAATACACCTCCCTTCACCAGTGGTTAGAGGTTTCACCTCGTCCCCATAGTGGGACAAAGTTAATTATTCCCCACAGTGGGGAGAATTAATTAGTAACACCGATGTTACGAGTTTTTCTTGTTTCCACATGGGGATACCGTCAACCCTATACAACCTGTGGACATCGATGACGTGAGGTTATTTAAAGCCCCTGACAGCTTAAATCAAGGGCTTTTTTCTTTACAGGCTATTTGGTTATGGGTGGGCGGTTTTGCCCTGGCTTAAATGTGCCAGCGTTGGCAGGTTTGGGCTTATTCCTCTTCCTGATCCTCTTAAATCTTTTCTCCAGTATCATTCATAACCATTTCAATATTAATAGTGCAATCCAAAGCCCCGGCAATCTCTTTTAATTCCTCTTCTTTGAAGTTATCACGCTTTAATTTACCACTTATGTTCTGTGGTGACTGATCCAGCTTTTCAGCCAGATCCTTAAGGGACATATTTCTTTTTAACATAGCAATTTTAATCTTTTCTGTCATACTCAAATAAAACACCTCCTTTTATTCAATGATAAACTAAATAATGAATTTAATCAACAATTATTTTATTAAATTAATTTTATAGTTAATAAATGCTTGACATAATTAATTTTATAGTTTATAATTTAATTATAAAGTTTATAAAACATTGAAAGGAGCAAACACCATGTATAACCGTTCAGAGATTGTAAGAACCGCCAATAAACTGGCCACTACCGGATTAACCAAAAGCCAGGCATTTAAAAGAGCCTGGGCACTGGCTAAAGGTCAAACCCTTTACGTAAAAGGTGTGACCAAAGGCAACCGACAAACAGCAATCGACCACATGAAGAACTACCAACTTGAAGATGTGGACATTACACTGGTCCAGAATTCAGCCGATTATTTTGAAGATGATACCCTTGAAGTGATCGCCACTATTAACGGAAAATCCTATTGTGTGGGTTATTTACCCCCTTCCACCTCTGGACTGTTATCAAAGGTCATGAATTACGGAACAGCTCTAAAAGGAGCATTGAAGCAGATTGTCGGCGGTAATCGCTTGTATTATGGGTTGCGGATCAATGCGCAGATGGTTTAAACATCTCCCCAAAATTAGGGAGACCCCCGGAAAGGAGTAAATAATGGATGATGATTTTATGATCAATATTGACCTCGAAGACCTGATAGACTTTTCAGGCTTGGAGGAGTTCAAGAAAAGCCTTGAACCACTTAGCGACTTACTGGCTAGCCTGGTTGTTGACGATGACCTTAAGCAGCGTTTAGATTTATCGGCTGACCTCGAAGAGGTTTTAAAGCCACAATAAAACAATATAAGGAGTGTACGCACATGAACAATTATGATGAAATTTGCAAGAGAATCGGAAATGAGTATTTGGAGAACCTGTTAGATAGCATTATTGGACGTGATAATTATAAGGATATGCCGGAATACATGGAAGTTCTGGGACAGCTTAACAGCCTTTTGAATCAGATCCCAGACAATGACTTGAAATATGAAATTGACACCACCTTTGATAATTGCACTTCAGCAGCATTATTTCAGGGTTTTGTCCTTGGCTTCAATGAAGCGGTTGGACTGCTGACAGGCGGTGTAAAATGAAAACAGTATCTATCACCCACGATCAATATTGCGACCTTGAAGCAAAATTAGCAGACCTATCCTGTTTAGTTGAACGTGCAGCCTGTGTATTGCAGGACGTAACAGAAGAATATTTCGGCGGTACGCTTGATGTAAAAGACCTGTGGAAGTTAAAAGCAGGTTTTAAAGAACATGGTGTAAAAGCTGAAATCGCCTTTGATTATATCTACCAGTCCCAGAAACTCATTGATGAAGCTGAAAAACTTGTGAATTCATTGTAATCACCCGGCCACCTCTTCAGGTGGTCTTTTTTGATGCCTCTGAGAGCCGATTTAAAGGGCTAACAGATGTTTTACTTATAAGATTACCCCTTGTGGGTAAAGGCAGTCACAATAAGCCCCACCTGCTTAGAACCATAAACCCCGCACCGCAGAACAAGCTAAAATATTTTTGGCGACTATACTTTAAACAAATGTCTTTTTAATGCGATATACAAACCCCTGACTCGGGGACACTTTGGGGACAGTCGTCAAATTTTTTGATGTTTTTGGTGTTTATTCATTACATTTCATAAAAAGATAAAACCAAAGAATGGCTTATTAATAGGAAATATTAACACTATGAAAATTTGTTAAATTTCATTTACTCTATTCGTAATCAGTAGGTCGGGGGTTCGATTCCCCCCGTTAGCTCCAGAAGAAAACGCATAAGACAGCCTTTTATGGGTTGTCTTTTTTATTTGGCTGGTTGTGGGAGAGGGTGAAAAACCCGTAGTTGGGGACAGTTTTCAAAAATGTTGAAGCCCCGGAAAAAATTATAGAGCTTTCGAATCTATAAAAGTGAGAGAGGATTTCATTAGGTTATCACCATCTCCAATTCACAAAACATCAATATTAAAAATTATTTTTTCGCTTTCAGAATCATATCGACAACCGAAAAAATTATTGCCGCCGCGAATAGGATATAGCTAATAACATGGTTTTCCCTAAATACAAACCCTGCAATCAGAATGCCAAAAGCAATCCCTGCTAAACGACTAAGTTTTTAGGTTTTGTTCGTAAATTCAAAATCATTAATACTGCTAAAACTAAAATGACCACAGCAATATAAATCTGTGAAGACATCATGTGCTATTCTCCTTATTTATTTTTTCAGACTTCTCTAATCTACAATCCTTTGTTTTACAATAACATCCAATGATATTATCAAACTTTTAGACAAAGCCATTCTTCTCAAATTTATTATACCACTATTCAAGTATGAACAATCTTTTGTTTTAGTCAAGTCCAAAATAGTGTGTAAAAACCTCGGTGGGTTTAACTAGGCTGCTGATGAAACAGCAGCCGTCTGTTCTTTTAAAAATTCATAGTAATCCTGCATATCCAGATATTTTCTGCCGGAAGACCATTTTTCATCCTGTTCCATAAGCAGCGCACCCAGTAAACGGATAACCGATTTTTCGTTGGGATAAATGCGGATCACGCGATCACGACGCCTGATTTCCTCGTTGAGTCGTTCGATACTGTTGGTTGTGCGCAGTCTTTTCCGGTATTTCTCAGGAAGACTCATTACAGCCATCACATCATCAAAACCTTCTTCGAGTATTTCAATCGCTTTTGGTGCTTTGGATTCAAAATGTCTCAGTGTGTCTTTCAGCAGGTTGCGGGCATCTTCAATATTTACTGCATTGTAGATGCGTTTCAGATAGGATTTCAATTCGGACTGCTGATTTTTGGGCGTTTTATCCAGTACATTTCTTGAGAAATGTGTCTGGCATCTCTGCCAGGTGGATCCCTGAAAATGTTTTTTAATCGCATTTACAAGTCCTTTGTGATTATCGGATACTATCAGATCAACGGCTGTCAGACCACGCTCTTTGAGATTTTGAAAAAAATCTCCCCAGCTTGATTCTGTTTCGGTATCATTCAGCTGAAAACCAATTACTTCACGATTGCCATTTTCGTTGACTGCGGTTGCTACCAATAGACCTTTTGACCGGACTCTGCTGTCTTCGCGAACTTTGAGATATAAAGCATCCACAATTATAAATGGATAATGCTTTTCAAGCGTTCGGTTACGAAAACCGTTTACTACCGGATCCAGATTTTCACACAGCTTTGAAACTGTTGATTTTGAAAAGCTCTGGCCACAAAGTTCTTCTGTAATGTTTTCGATTTTGCGGGTTGAAACCCCATTAATGACCATTTCGATCATTGCCAGCATCAGAGCCTGCTCGCTCCGCTGGTAGCGCTGAAACATCGTCGTGCTGAATTCGCCGTTACGATGACGAGGGATCCGCAGGGTGATACCACCGATTCGCGTTGTTAATTCACGATCCCTAAAACCGTTACGGTAAGCTGTCCGATCCTCGCATCGCTCATAGCGTTCAGCACCAAGTTGCTCAGCCGATTGCGCTACAAGCACCTGGTTAAGAATTGTTTCCAGAAGCTTTGAAAAAGCCTCATCCCGGGAATCTTTTGTAAAAAGTCCGTGCAAAAGTTCTGTGTCCAGTGTAATATTTAATTGAGCCATTTGTTCATCTCCTCGATTAGGTATTGGGTGGTACTTTTATTTTAACCGAGGTTTGAGCTCTTGGCTCATTTTCTTTTTACACCATTATACGGACTTTATCTTTGTTTTAGTTTTTTATATAACCTAAATAGCTTTTACTATAGCTTACAGAGTGTAGAAACAAATCCTTTTAACCATAACATATTTCGTTTTTTAAACGTTTCTATTTTTGTGAATAACAGCCATTTATTGGTGTATAATATAAATATAGTAAACTTAGGAAAGGAGGCAGAAGAATGAATAATCAGGAGACAAATAATGTCGAAAACGACCAAACTTCAAAAAATTCTTTTAACAAAGAGCCTAAAAGCAATAAAAAGCTCATTCTCATCATATCCATTATTTGCGGCTTACTGCTAGTGGCGTTGGCAGGCTTTTTTATTACTAATCAGCTAGGCCTCTTTAAGCAAAGCCAAAACACATCAGACTCTGAAGATTTAAAAACACTCTATAATGACTTAATCAGTTCATATGTCGCTTCCGAAAAGTCTGACGCTGAAATCATCGAATTACTTGAAAAAGCAGCCTCTGAAACTGGTGACCAGAATTACATCAACAATCAGGACAGTTATCTGGTTAAAAAACCCAGCTTCAGTCTGATTCCGGGCACCTATGAAGGTTCACAAACCTTGACGATCAATCAAAACAATGCCAATGCTACCGTCACTTATACGCTTGATGGAAGTGAACCAACCAGCAGTTCAAATACTTACTCAGGTCCAATTACGCTTCCTATCGGAACCACCACCATTAAAGCAGTCGCCATTAGTGATATTGGCATTCTAAGCGCTGTGGCCGAAGGAACTTATATCCTGACTTCCACTACAAATGACACAATAACGGGAACTACGACTACAAATCCGTCCGCCCTGACCGATGACCAGTTTATCAATAGCCTATATGGTGTCTGGTATGAAGAAAGCAGCGGAAATGTGCTGATGATATCTCAAACCAATTTCTACGATTATATACCTGAACCTCTATCCGTTGCTTCTGGGTCATTTGAGGTTATTTCCACTACCAATAGCGGCGGCACTATTAATGTAAAGGATCTGACGGTGGATGGCTATAATAGTGGTGACACTCTGGTTAACTTTGATTTCGGCACCCCAGGTGACAACATAATGCGCTGGCAATATGATGGTAAAATCTGGCATGAAGATAGTGCTGCTGAAAGCCTCGGTGGCGATCAGTATCGTATTCCATTTACCTTTGCAGGAAGCGATATCTTCACCATGAATTAGCGGTGTTCTCCTCTGCTTGTAGTCAGTAAGCCGGAATTTATTAACCTTCAAGTTTTATAAAAAAATCAATAGAGAGCCCGTAAGGCTCTCTATTGATTTTTAACCATTGAATGTTTTTATATTTGAAATTCAGCTTTTATATTTACAACACGAATAATCATAAACTTTTATCTTATACTTGAGATGTCCATAAAATCGTCGTTCGAATCATTTGATGAATCATCATCCGAGTCATCTGACGAATCATCGTTCGAGTCATCTGACGAATCATCGTTCGAGTCATCTGACGAATCGTCGTTCGAGTCATCTGACGAATCGTCGTTCGAGTCATCTGACGAATCGTCGTTCGAGTCATCCTTATCTATGTAATAATTATCTGTGCTACCGGGAGCGCTAGAACCTGCTGGTACTATTATAATGTAAATCCCTTCAAGACGGTAACCATATCCAGCAGTACCTGATGACTCACCATTTTTAGCCCAACCCATCCAACCAATATTCTGCGAATGAACTCTGTAGTAAATATCAAACTGATCTGCATCTGAACCAATGAGTTTAATTTGAATTGCTTCTAATCGATAACTTAGACCCTCAGTACCCGAAAACTCATCGGACTCTCTCCAGCTTTTACCTGCATCCACTTCCCAGCCTATATTCTGAATATGCGCTTGATATTCCAGACCAAGATCATAACCACCATTATTTAGCGCAATTCGGATTCCTTCAAGTCTGAAACCCATGCCAGTTGTCCCAGATAATTCACCCTGAGATGAGTAATCCTGCCATCCAAAGTTCTCGACGTGAGCACAATAGGAAACGCTTGGATTTTCAGACGCTTGAATAATAACTGGCTCAAAACCTATTAATAACATAACAGCCGATAGAATAGCTAAATATTGAATTTTAGACTTCATTGTACGATCCTCCTTAGAATATACTTTTCAATATAATTATACGACAGTATGTAAAGGATTGCAACAATGGTAAAGCTCATTTCATTAAGCTTTTATTTCAACAAATTTCATATATTCAGAAGGTATTTGTAAACTATACAAATTATTTTACATTAGCGATCAGCTGATCAAAAACTCGATAAAAAGTCTGCAAATCAGTTTCGCTAATATCCTTTGTAATTTGATTGCTGAATTCTTGCCCTAATGGCAAACATTGATTTCTTATTTCCTGACCTTTAGGCGTCAGCAGTAAAATCATTTCTCGGCGGTCGTTGAGATTTAGTTGTCGCATAATCCAACCGTCACGTTCCATTCGATCCAGAAGGCGCGTGGTCGATGATGGCTTTGTCTTCAAAAAAGCAACCAGTTCTTTTTGATTATTGCTTTCAGTTTTACCAAGAAAATAAAGAACCGACCATTGAGCCCGGGTAATTCCAACTTCTTTTAATATATTCTCAAATGCTTCTGCCAGTATTTTAGCCGCATTAGTGGCAATAAAGGCTGCACAATTTTCGAGTTCAAACATGTTATCCCCCTGTTTTGGTTCGTTTTAAAGCTGACTATTTCTAGTGTGATTTAATTATAACATATTTTATATCTGTAAATCACTTGAAATTGGCGTTGACAATATTTTATTTGCTATGCTAATATATTGTTATATTAATCTTTAGGATGCTAATTATTATGCCAAGTGCAAAGTTCTGTGTTCGCGCCAACAGCGAAAATCCTACTAAAACTACGGTAAAAGCAAGAGGTTTTAATTTCATTGTCGATGAACCCGACACTCTTGGTGGCACAAACGAAGGCTTGAGTCCAGTAGAATATCTACTGGGAGCATTTGCCGGTTGTTTAAATGTTGTCGGCCATCTGGTTGCAAAAGAAATGAATTTTGAGCTTAGGGGTCTTAAACTTGAAATGCGCGGTGAAATCAACACGGATAACCTAATGGGTGTTTCCAATGCTGAAAGACCAGGTTTCCAGAGTATTGACGTAGTTCTCATACCCGATTGTGATATCGATTCTGAAGCAATCGAAAAATGGGCAAAAGAAGTGAAAGCTCGCTGTCCAATCAGCGATAATCTGAGTAACCCTACCCCGGTTGCTCTAGCACTTAAATAGTTAAGTCCTACATTCATGTCATTTTTATCTTCATAAAGCACCCTAAAAGAAGATGTTTCTTTCATCTTCTTTTAGGGTGCTTTTATTTTCATTTAATTTTAATCACTTCTTTTTATAGAACACAATTAATCGCATATGAAAATTGTTCCTAAAATGATTGTTTGAAATCCATAGAATATAGAATCGTAAATACCGTCTTTGTTTTTTATTTAACCAATTTGACCATTGGTCTTTAACAAGCAACAACGCTAACTCCAATTTAGACATTTTTTTGAAGTGCTATAATTCGAGGAATGTAAAGGATTATCATTTTAATTTTATATGCATTTTATTTATTATCTACATCTCCTTATATAACCCATCTATTATGCTATTTGTAAAATATTAAATATATTTAAATTAATTATTGACGTTCCTTTACAATAATGCTAAACTAAACCTGTGCACAACAGCTATTTTTAAGTATACATGAAACGAATTTGTAAATTGATTATCTGGAGGCTAACATGATTATTATTGGCGAAAAAATTAACGGTGCGATCCCGTCTACTGCCAAAGCTATTGCTGCTAAAGATGCAGAATTCATTAAGAACCTGGCCATTAAACAGGCCGAAGCAGGCGCAGACTATATCGACGTCTGTGCATCAGTGGATGATGACATTGAGATGGAAACCATGAAATGGTTAATTGATATCGTACAGGAAGCGGTAGATACCCCTATTGCTGTGGACAGCCCTAATGTTTTCACTTGTATTGAATCCATGAAACTTTGCAAAAAACCGGGATTATTCAATTCAGTTTCCATGGAAGGGGACAAAATTGACGCGGCTTTTAAAGCGCTGGCTGATACCGAATGGGAATGTGTTGCTCTGTTAAACAGCGATAAAGGAATTCCTAAAACAGCTAAAGACCGTTTGGATGTATTCCACGACATTATGGCTAAATGTAAAGAATATGGCATTGATCCATCCCGTATGCACATCGATCCATTGATTGAAATGCTGTGTACCTCTGAAGATGGCATTAATATGGTTACTGAAGTTATCCGTGAAATTAAAAAAGCCTACCCGACTATTCATGTCACCGGTGCGGTTTCAAATATTTCCTTCAACCTGCCAGCTCGTCGAATTGCCAACCAGGCTTTTGCCGTGCTAGCAATGAACGCTGGCATGGACTCCTTCATCCTGGATCCACTAAACAAGGACATGATGGGAATGCTTTTTGCCACTGAAGCCATGATGGGTGAAGATGAGTACTGTATGGAATATATTGGCGCTTTCCGCGAAGGTATTTTTGTAAAATAATAACTTTCACCGTCCCGACCAATGACCAGGGTTCAGACCCTTGAATCTCGCAGGCTGCTGCGGCCTTGTACACTTGCGATTTTAACAGCAATTCAGAATTGAAAGCAGCATCAGCTTAAATTATATGTTCTAATAGAAGTTTGTTAAGAAAAGTCTTTGCACACACAAAGATAAAAAATAAAATTAAATTCTAAGGAGAAAGAATATGTCAACAATTGCAGAAGTAAAAACACTGGTAGAAACTGGAAAATCTAAAAAAGTAGGAGCTGCTGTACAGGCTGCTTTGGACGCAGGCGTAGCTGCCCAGGAAATCCTGGATGGCATGATTGAATCCATGGGCGTTGTCGGAGAAAAATTCTCAGCTGGTGAAATTTTCGTTCCAGAAATGCTGATTGCTGCTAAAGCAATGTCAAAAGGCGTAGATATTTTAAAACCGGTTATGGCTGGTGAAAATTCTACTTCTTTAGGAACCTGTATTATGGGAACAGTTGCCGGAGACCTGCATGATATCGGTAAAAACCTGGTTGTTATGATGCTTGAAAGCTCAGGATTTGATATGGTAGATTTGGGTGTTGATGTTCCAGCTGAAAAATTCGTTGAAGCGGTTAAAGAAAACGATAATGTAGTTTTAGTTGCCTGCTCAGGTCTGTTGACTACTACAATGCCAGCTTTAAAAGAAGCAGTTCAGACTGTAAAAGCTGCTTATCCTGATATGAAAGTAATCGTTGGTGGCGCTCCTGTAACACCAGAATATGCTGCAGAAATTGGCGCAGATGGATACGCTCCAGATGCTGGTAGCTCTGCTGCTAAAGCTAAAGAACTGATTGGTGCATAAAAAAACAGCTACACTTTAAGGAAAGATCGTCGGCATATCTGATGTTTTTTAAAGGTATGCCATCTTTTATTACTAAAACATAAGGAGAACAAAATGTTAACAAAAAGAGAAAATATGATGGAAACGCTTAAAGGTGGGAATCCTGATCGTTTCGTTAAACAATATGAAGCATTTGAGATTATTATGGCAGCACCAATGGCAGGTCCTATGCCAATGCCTGGTGAGACTGTTAAAAATGCCTGGGGCATCACTTTTAGCTGGCCCGAAGGCCAATTAGGTTCCTTCCCCGTACACGATGATGAGCATCGCGTGTTAAAAGATATCACAAAATGGAAAGAAGTTGTTATCGCGCCTCCAATTGAAACTTCAGATGAAGCTTGGGCAGCTGCTGTAGCTCATGCAGAATCAATTGATCGAAAAGACAAATTTGTTACTGCTTTTATAGCACCAGGTTTATTTGAAATGACTCATCATCTGATGGGTGTTGAAGATGCTTTAATGTCTTTTTATGAAGAACCAGAAGCAATGGAAGAATTAATTGAATACTTAACAGATTATGAACTCCGCTATGCTGAAGAATACCTGAAACATATAAAGGTGGACGCAATTCTTCATCACGATGATTGGGGTAGCCAGATATCTACTTTTATGTCACCAGCCATGTTTGAAGACTTCCTACTGCCGTCGTATAAAAAGATTTACAAATTCTGGAAAGATAACGGTGTCGAAGTCATTATGCATCATAGTGATTCTTATGCTGCTACCCTTATTCCTTATATGATCGAAATGGGTATTGATGTATGGCAGGGCGTTATGAACACAAATGACATTCCTGCTGTTATTGAAAAACACGGAAAAGACATCACATTCATGGGCGGGCTGCACAGTGGTCTGGTAGATTTCCCAACATGGACACCTGAATTGATTGCAAAACAAGTTGAAGAATCATGTAAAGCAAACGGATATAAATATTTCATTCCTTGCCAGACATCAGGACTGCCAATCGAATCATTCCCTGGCGTTAACGCTGCAATTGATGAGGCAATCGACAAAATGAGCCAGGAGCTCATTAAATAGTAACCTGTTCAGCTTCCGTAAAATGGAACTGTAAGGATAACCCCCTTTTAAATCAGTATAATTCTTTTGAATTATACTGATTTTTTTTATATGAGGGTATTGCTATTATCTTTATATAAGCTATCAAACCTTACCTTGCACTTTTATTGTATCATTAAATTAAATTTAATTAAAGACTGTTGTATAGCCCTGTTTTATGCTAAAGTAATCATTATACTTTTGATTAACTGCAGTGCAAACCAAAGTAAGTTTCTAAAACAATTCTCATGCTTATGGACAGGCATTTTAAACAAAAGTTACAACACTGAAAGTGAATATAATATGAAAAACAATCAAAGTCAATTAAGCTTAGAAGTCGAACAATTTAATACAACTACAAACCTGGCTAAAGAACAGCTTTTACAAGCACGAAAACAGAATGAAGAAAATATGGCTGCTATTAAAGAGGCGCAACAGGAAGTCCGAGAAAACACCGCCCATAATATTGGGAATCTGTGGAACTCTGACAGTTATGAGGCCCTGATTGAACTCAGCCAGACGATCAATCCCATCAACCAAAAGCTTGCCGATTTTGAAGCCGGCGAAAAGAATATCAAACGACTGGAAAAAATTATTCAAAATCCATATTTTGCCAGAATCGACTTTCGCTTCAGCGATCAGGATACAGCTAATTCTTTTTACATCGGCCAATCCTCCTTAAAAGATGAAGACACCTATAAAATGTATATCTTTGACTGGAGATCTCCCATCGCCAGTGTCTTCTACCGTTTCTCAACCGGTCCAGCTCATTACGAAGCACCTATTGGCACAATCGAAGGCGTGCTTTCCCTAAAACGCCAATACGAAATAAAAGACGGAGAATTTGAGTATTACTTCGATTCAGATGTACAGGTTCTTGATGAATTCCTGAGAAACCTCTTGGCACAAAATACCGCGGCTAAAATGAAAACCATCATTCGCTCCATACAAAAAGAACAGGATGTGGCTATTCGTGATTTAAACAGCCAGGTCTTGATTATTCAAGGGGTAGCCGGCAGCGGCAAAACTTCTATTGCTCTGCACCGGGCAGCCTATTTGATGTATCAGGGCCTTACCCACAAACTTCATGCCCGAAATATTTTAATTATTTCTCCAAACAAGGTTTTCGAGCACTATATTTCCAGTGTTATTCCCGATTTGGATGAGGAAAATGTGGTCACCTCCGTTTTTGATGAAATTCTTTCGCTTATTTTGGATGAAAAAACCATCGAGCCCAAATTCGCATATCTGGAAAACCTTCTGGCCGATCATCAGCATCGGGATTTAATGCGAACAAGCCTAAGTTTTAAAAGCTCACATATTTTTATGGAAATTCTCGATCGACTGATTCTTCAAATCCCCGAAAAATGGATGAAAATCAGAGAAATTCGTTTTAAAAAAGATTGCATCGTCTCCAAGCAGGAGGTACAGCGTCGTTTATTTGAAAATACTGATACTCCATTAAAAACCAGACTTAAGTATCTTGAAGAATTTATTGATGAGAGCATCTTTGATAGACGTAATTTTCACCCCAATGAACAGCTGATGAAAACCCTGATGTCTTTTGCGGAGTTTAATATATTAAGTATTTATCAAAACCTTTTTAAAGATAAGAAAAACTTCTATGCTTTATCGGAAGGACTGAATTTACCAGAGAATATAAATGCCATTATAGCTAGAACCCGTGACCATTTTTATGATCGTGTCATCACTTATGATGATGCCGCCCCCCTTGCCTATCTTTATCTTAAAATTAATGGCAGCAATGACTATCAGGCAATCCGTCAGGTTATCATCGATGAAGCCCAGGACTATTATCCTCTTCACTTTGAAATCATGAATCTGCTTTTTAAAAAATCAAAACTGACCATTCTGGGGGATATCAGTCAAACCATCGAAAAAGACGAAGGACTGGACTTTTATCATCAAATCGAGAAAATCTTTAACCGAAATAACACCACCCTGGCTACAATGAATAAAAGCTATCGGTGTACCACTGAGATTTTAAATTTCAGTTCAAAATTTTTAAACCAGCAAATTCAAATCGAAAGCTTTAATCGAAGTGGTGACCAGCCTCAAGTTACTCTCGCACCCAATCGTGAAACGCTTGAAAAATTACTTCTTGCAGAAATTAAACGCTGTCTGGAAAAGGACTATCATTCCATCGGACTCATTTGTAAGACTCAGAAAAATGCCCTGACTCTCTATGAAATATTAAACAGAGACCTCGATCTGCAGCTGATTAGAGACGAGATCGAAACCGAACTCAAGGGAATCTTTATCATGCCAATCTATTTATCAAAAGGTTTGGAATTTGATGCGGTTATCCTTTGTGATGCCAGCGTTCAAAACTATAACGACCCGGAAGATAAGAGCCTTTTATATATTGCCTGTACAAGAGCTCTACATCAGCTTCATATTTTTTCCGAAGGGTCTTTAAGTAACTATTTTGAAAATTAATTCCTATTCCGAAGTAATAAGCACCTACTAAAAAAGCGGTAATTCTACCGCTTTTTTAAAATTGAATCATACTTCAAATTAAAACTTAATCATTGATTTCGGGCAAAACTTTACTGATAAATATTTCCGCAACGCCTGGATCAAACTGGCTTCCTGAGCCATTTTCAATTTCCAGAACCGCTTCTGCCCGCGATAAGCCAGTCCGGTAGGATCGATCACACGTCATGGCATCATAAGCATCGGCTACCCCGATAATTCTGGCCTCCAGTGAAATCTCACTACCCTTTATTCCGCGAGGATAACCACTGCCATCCCATTTTTCGTGGTGTTCCAGAACAAAATTGGCTATTCTTTCAAATTCTTCTGTCGAACTCAGAATTCGACAACCAATCTCCGGATGCTTTTTAATCGCATCATATTCCAAATTATTAAGGCTTCCCTTTTTATTGAGAATCCATTCCTCGATCCCCATTTTACCGATATCATGCATCAGGCCCGCAACACCAAGCTGTGAAACCCGATCCTGATTCAAACCCATGGCAATTCCAATTAGGATAGACAGTTCACTGACCCGCTCAGAATGGCGCATCTCTCGATTGCTTTTTTCAAACAGCATGTTCATCACCAGATGAATTGTTTTATTCTTTACACTGCTACTTTCATAAAGTTTTTGCTGATACATATCATTTTCAGCCAGTCTGTAAACCGATAGAATTTCTTCATCA
Organism: Eubacteriaceae bacterium ES3; assembly: GCA_030586155.1. Classification (NCBI taxonomy): domain Bacteria; kingdom Bacillati; phylum Bacillota; class Clostridia; order Eubacteriales; family Eubacteriaceae; species Eubacteriaceae bacterium ES3. The sequence goes on from CP130741.1 coordinate 2,715,618, forward strand.
GCTGAATTCTTTGTTCCGCTGCCAAAAGAAATGGATACCTGGCAATTTTCAACATTTTTTGAACTGCTCAAGGTTCTTAACTCTTCAATGATTTCTTCTGCTTCAAAAACATCGGTATGTGGCAGTACCAGCATAAATTCATCCCCACCAAGCCGGGCAATAAAACCTTCTTCGGAACATACAGTATTAAGAATTTCTGCCGCCATTTCAAGCAACCTATCACCCATCCGATGACCAAGCGAATCATTAATCAGCTTCAGCCCATTAACATCAGCCATAATGAGCGAAATAGGAAGTGATTCCGGGATATCCAGACGCTTTATTTCCTCTTCAAAGTAATGCCGATTATATAGCCCTGTTAAATAATCGTGATATGAAATATAACGTATTGCCTGTTCATCGCTCTTTCGCTCACTGATATCTGTCGCCACCACTGCACATTCATTTTTTCGCGGTGAGTAAAAGAACAAATCAAAATATTTTTGGAGTTTTTCCGAGTAGTATTCTGCTTTTACCTGCTCGCCCAATAATGCAACATTATATATGATTTCTCGAAGTGATGGATAATCCATCTCAATATTTTTAAGAATTGATCGGCCAACCAGTTCCTTTTTCTGGTATCCAGTCACCAGTTCAAAACGGGGATTAATATCAAGGCAGATCAAATCATAACCCAGAGCAGTTTTAAACGGCCTGGTTTCCATCACTAATAATCCCTGAGTCATTTGGGTAACCAGCAATCGATGCATTTCTTCACTTTCTTTGAGCGCCATTTCTGCTTGTAACTGCTTTGTATGATCTTCCAAAATAAAATAAGCAAATTCTCTCTTATCACTAAAAGCAGAACGTCTGATTGACAGATGACGCTTTTCACGGCCGATAATCAGATCTAGATTTCCTTGGCTGCTTTGCAGCATCCTAATCAACTTTTCCTGATTAGGATATTTTTTCATCAGCACTTCGGCGCGCTGATTATGAGCTACAATTTCTGAACCGTCTTCGATCAATAATGCCATTTCTTCAATACTTGCAACTGTTTTTTTCCAACGGCTCACCGAAAGGTCTAACAGATCATTTCTTACCTCATTAAGCCCTATCAATCCAGAAATGATTATAATAATCACTGCCGCAGGATCAAAATAGGTGTCAAGACCCATTAGAATGATAAATACGCCCACCCAACTCAATTGTATCACCCAAAAGAGAAAACGATAGTTTTTAGCTTCTCTGATCGATTTGGCTGAGCGCAACTTCTTAAATAGTACAACTATCGAAAAAATAATAAAGACCAGGAAATATAAAAAAATCAGATAGAAACCAATATACTTCTGTGTTGAAGCAATGGAAAAACCATCAATCGCCACCATCTCAAGGCGTTTATAGACAAAATGATGGTAGGGATTTGTCAGATAGATAAGCCAAACGATTAGCGACACCCCTGGACAAATAAAATCCATGCCTTTAGATTTTTTCAACTCGGTAAAAGCAGATACAAATAGAATACCGTAAGCTGGAACAAAAATCGCACCCAGATAGGCCAAACTTCGAAAAGCCAAAAACCAGTTTTCATCATTGGCATTTAAAGCAAAAAAATACCCCATTGCATAGCAGGCCGCTGAAAACATCAAACCGGAAAAATAACGATACCGTTCTTCAGGATGTTCTTTATAAAGTTTGATCCCAGTCACTACATAGATAATTGCAATTGTCGGGAGCATAAAAACACAAAATTTAAGCAGTACATTTAAAAAATCCATTTTCTTCCTTTTTTGAAAAAATAGTATGAAATTTATTATAGCACATCCAATCACAATCAACCAGTCAATCTGTTCTTAATTAATATCTATTATATGAAAATGAATACTTTCCATTTCTTTACAAACTCCTAACCTTCACTTAACACAAGCACCTTTGAGCTTGGCTGTTTTTAGGGTATAATTTGTTTCGTATATTTATGAATAAAAGAGGACTAACAATGACAACAAAAACACTTTCACAAAAAAAGCCATCATTAAAAAAACTTAAAAAACCAGGTCTGATAATGGAAATCTCTTTTTTCAATATCCTGATTTTATTGATTTCCCTGTCCCTAATCGGGTTAATTTCCTTTTATATATGTTCTGAAGCAATCATCTCCTTTACAAACGAAGATCTGCAGAAATTTGCTGATGAGAGCGCAGCCCACGTCAGTGAAAAAATAGACGGTAACCTGTCAGCTTTGGAAACGCTGGCGACTCAGTCGGAAATGATTTCAATGGATTGGACTCAACAGCAGCCAATTCTTTCCGAGCAAACGCTCAAACTTAACTATACCGATATGGCCGTAATGGATTTAAATGGTCTGGCCACTTATGCTTCGTCCGGTGAGAGTTTTTCTTCCAATCTGGAGTCCTATTATCAAAGTGCTTTTTCAGGAATCAGCAATATGTCTGATGTTAGCTCCGATTACAGCGATCAGCTGGCTGTTTTTGAAGTCGTTCCGATTAAAGAAAAAGGGACTGTTGTCGGACTTTTAATTGGCCAACGTGATCCTTTTTTCCTGATAGACCTCATTGAAAATTTAAACGACGGCGGCCGTCAGTACGGCTTTATTCTAACGCAATCCGGTCAGTTTATCGCCCATCCCAGCAAAGAATATATCAATGACCAAGTGTCTGTTATGGACGATGACGCCTGGACCAGTTTTTCACAAAACTGGTCCACCCTGGAAGCTGGTGAGGAGGGCCTTATCACTTACACTCAGCATGACCGCGTCCGCTATGCTGCTGTCAGTCCGATTATGAATACCAGTTGGATGCTGGTAGTTGCCAAATATGAAGATTATATCCTTGCACCCATATTTAAGCTTCGCAACATTACAATCATTGCCGCAGTCGGAATTATTTTGTTTTCTTCCCTACTATCAGCTCTTATCGGTCGTCGAATGACTAAACCGATCCTGCAAGTGAAAGAAGCGGCCGATGCGCTAGCGACAGGGGATGTCAATATTACCCTTAAAACCAAAAGAAAAGATGAAATCCGCGACCTGGTTGAATCGTTCCAGAAAATGGTTGATAGCCGAAAAGAACAAAATCTTATTTTAACCCGCCTTTCAGTGGGAGATTTATCGAGCAAAATTGTCCCTTTATCTGAAAAAGACATCGTTTCCTACGCTATGATAGATTTGACCAATACCATTTATAAACTGCTGGCTGAACTTAATGAAATGCACCAGGCTGCCGCTTCTGGCAAGCTTAGTTATCGCGGTAACGGAGAAACTTTTTCCGGGGAATTTAAGAGCTGTATAACCGGCATGAACGAAATTATTGATCTGCTGGTCAATCCACTTTACGAAAACGCCCAGATGATCAAAAAAATCGGTCAGGGCGAAATCCCTCCCAAAATGACGGTAACCTATCAGGGTGACTTTGAGCAGATGAAAGAAAATATCAATAACTGTATCGACGGTCTGGCCGCTCTAAAAGAAGGAGATCGGATTCTGAATCAGATGAGTGTAAATCAGTTCACTGATCATCTTTCAGAAAACTACAATGGCATCTTCGGATCCATCGCCACCTCAATCAATCAGGTTCAGGATAAACTGCTGCAGGTGGTTGAAATTTCCGGTTATCTGTCAAAAGGACAGATCAGGGATATCCCTCTGCTTGATGACCTTAGAGAAACCGGTTCTTTGTCAGATTCAGACCATCTCAATCCCAACCTGATCGCCATGATAGAAACTATCGATAATCTTTCCTGCGAAATCCATGCACTGACTCAGAATGCTAAAAATGGCCAACTAGCCTATCGGGGAAAAGTCGACCATTTTGAAGGTGAATACGCGCAAATTATCTCTGGTATCAATGAAACCATGGATGCCATCGTAACCCCAATAGAAGCCGCTTCTGTGACACTCCACCAGTTGGCTAAAGGTAATCTCAACGTCCAGATGGAGGGGGACTTTCCCGGAGATTATTCGATTATTAAACGCGATCTCAACCGCACAATCAGCCAGCTTAGAAGCTATATTATTAACATATCCACCTTGCTTAATGATATCGGAAATGGAAACCTTGATTTAACAGTTTCGGGGATTGATGAAGGCGATTTTGTTGCCATTAAAACATCTATTGAAGCGATTACTACATCACTAAGTCAGATACTTGGGGAAATTGATACTGCAGCCGGCCAGGTTAATCAGGGTAGTCTGCAGATTTCAAAAGAAGCCCAATCTTTATCAACCGGGGCCCATCAACAGGCAACTGCCATTGAGTCCCTGTCAACTTTTATGGCTGAAATCAAGCAGGAAACCATTGAAAATGCCGCTAATGCCAAACAGGCCAATGTAGTAATTACTTCTGTTAAAGAAGCCAGTATTTCCGGTGATGTCTTAATTAATAAGCTGATTGATTCGATGCATGAAATTAACAGCACCTCACAGAACATCTCTGAGATCATGTCACTGATTAATGTTATTGCCTTCCAGACCAAAATTTTATCGCTCAATGCTGCCATCGAGGCTGCCCGAGCCGGAGAACACGGCAAAGGATTTGCCGTTGTTGCTGAAGAGGTGAGAAGCCTTGCCAATAGGACGACAAAAGCGTCTGAAAAAATTGAAAGCCTGATCGCTGAATCGATTGAAAAAGTTGATACCGGAAACCTCATCGTTGATGAAACTAGCCAGCATCTCAAAAACATCCATGATCATATTGAAGAAGCGTCGCAGCAAATCGATCTGATTTCTCAGGCTTCAGATCTACGGGCACGGGAAATGCAAAACATCAATGAGCAAATCGATGATATCAAATCGATCACTTTAAGTAACGCAGCTACATCTGAGGAAAGTGCATCGGCCAGCGAAGAACTTTCTTCTCAGGCTGAGTTTCTAAAAGAAATGATCCAGCAGTTCACACTAAAAGCATAATCAAGACAGCCTTCCAATCATAAGTTAAAAATGGTATTTGAGTCTGAATACTTGAGCTTCTTTTAAAAAAAGCGTATACTTAGCTTGAGAAATAGAATTAACAGGAGGTCTCAATTATGGGATTAGTCACATCGACTGAAATGTTTAAGAAAGCCTATGAAGGCGGCTATGCCGTTGGTGCTTTTAACGTCAATAATATGGAAATCATTCAGGGTATCGTAGAAGCAGCAGAGGAACAACAGGCGCCTCTTATTCTTCAAGTTTCTGCCGGTGCCAGAAAATATGCCAATCCAGTCTACCTGAGAAAACTGGTTGAGGCCGCTGTCGAAACAACCGGTCTTGATATTTGTTTACACCTGGATCACGGCGCCAACTTTGACATCTGTAAAGCCTGCGTGGATTCCGGTTTTACCTCTGTCATGATAGACGGATCTAAATATTCTTTTGAAGAAAATCTTGCCTTGACCAAGCAGGTTGTCGAATATGCGCATGATCATGGTGTAGTGGTAGAAGCTGAACTGGGAAAACTGGCCGGTATTGAAGATGCCGTAAATGTCAGCGAACGGGATGCCGCCTTCACCGATCCAGATGAAGCGGTTGAGTTTGTTGAACGCTCAGGCTGTGATTCCCTTGCTATTACCATTGGTACCAGCCATGGGGCTTTTAAATTTAAGGGTGAACCACAACTGGATTTTGAAAGACTTTATAAAATCAGTGATCTGCTGCCGGATTTCCCCTTAGTCCTTCACGGTGCTTCTTCAGTTCCTAAAGAGTTTGTCGATCTTTGTAATCAATACGGCGGTAAAATCCCCGGTGCTAAAGGAGTCCCTGAGGATATGCTGAGAAAAGCTGCTAAATCAGGCGTTTGTAAAATCAATATCGATACGGATTTAAGGCTGGCAATGACTGCTTCAATCCGTCAGGTTTTGATCGAAAATCCCGACTATTTTGATCCCCGTCAATATCTGGGTCCTGGCCGAAACGCAATTAAGGCTATGGTTGCACATAAGATTAAAAACGTACTGGACTGCAGCAATAAGCGATAGACTTTACTTTTTAAAAACAATAATCACTTCGATTATTGTTTTTTTTATGGTTTACATGGTATACTTTTATCATTCCACTCAAAATATCAGGAGTTTCATGAAAGAATTAACCATAACCGAAAACGAAAGCAGGCAGCGGCTGGACCGCTTTCTTCAAAAGTTGCTGCCAAATGCATCAAAAGGATTTATCCAGAAAATGCTGCGCAAAAAAAATATCAAGCTAAACCACTCTAAAGCTGAGGCTTCAACTTTATTAAAAGTGGATGACTGTGTCACCTTGTATTTTTCAGACGAAACCTTTTTAAAATTCTCCGAATCGCCCAAGGATAATCAAAGTTTACAGGATCCCACTTTGACTGCTTCCCTTGATCGTGTATATGAATCTGAACACCTGCTGGTCGTCAATAAACCCGCCGGTTTACTGACACAACCGGATAAAAGCGGTGAAAGCTCCTTAATCGATCAGGCTCTGGCCTATTTAATCAGCACTAAAGCCTATAATCCCGCAAACGAAATTACCTTTGTCCCAGCCTGTTCCAACCGCCTGGATCGCAACACCAGCGGAATCGTGCTGATCCCAAAAGATTTTAAAACATTGCAGCAGGTTAACCAGTCTATCAGAGAGCGTCAAACCAGGAAAAATTATCTGGCTTTGGTTAGCGGACTAACCCCTGACAGTGGGTCCTGTTCCCATTATTTTGAAAAATCAGCTGCACAAAATCGTTCCTCCGTTGCATCGACTCCGATTAACGACAAAGCACAAACCGTTTTGCTTCATTATAGACGCCTGGCTGCCTATAATAATACTTCCCTGCTGGAAATTGATCTTAAAACTGGTCGTTCCCACCAGATCCGGGTCCAACTATCCCATATTGGCCACCCTATTGTGGGCGATCCTAAATATGGCGATGCCGAAGTCAATCAGTTATTTAAAAAAAACTATCAGCTTAAATCTCAGCTTTTGCACAGCCACACCTATTGCCTTTTGGATCAGTGCTTTACTGCCCCTATCCCAGCTTTATTTCTAAGGGTCCTTAACGCTCTTCATTATGATCCAGACTTATTAAAGGAGCTTTCCCATGGCATACTGGAATAGCCGCGGACTGCGTGGCAGTCAATTAGAAGAAAATATCAATATCAGTAACAAGATTTATCTGGAACAGGGACTGGCTGTGGTTCAAAAAATCCCGACTTCAATCAAGCCGGTGGAACTGGATCCCGGCAAAGGGACCATCAAACTCGCCTATTTTGAAGAAAAAAGCACCGTCGACTATCTTGGTAATGTCCAGGGGATTCCAATTTGTTTTGACGCCAAAGAAACTGGTCAGAAAAGCCTTCCCATCGCCAATATCCATGAACATCAGATAGAATTTATGGAGGCTTTTCAGAAACAGGATGGCCTTTCATTTCTGATTGTTCATTTTAAATTTTGCGACGAAGTCTTCCTGCTGCCATTTAATCAGCTAAGACGTTACTGGCGTGACGCCAAGGGTGGCGGTCGCAAATCTATTCCCTATAAAGATTTCAACCAGGACTATAGAATTTATCCCTGTCACAATATTCTTGTGCACTATCTGGACGCAATCAACAACTATTTAACACGAAAGGACTAAAAAATGAAAAAAATTGCCAGTTTTACCGTCAACCACCTCGATCTGCTCAGAGGTATTTACGTATCCCGAATAGATGTCTGTGGAGAAGACAGCATTACCACTTTTGATATTCGGATGAAGGAACCCAATCGTGAACCAGTTATTAACAATGCGGAACTCCATGCCATGGAACACCTTGGTGCAACCTATCTTCGAAACGATGAAACCCTTAGTGATTCCGTTGTCTACTTTGGACCAATGGGCTGTCGAACCGGATTTTATCTGTTGATGAAAGGCGACCTAAGCCCTTTAGATGTCCTGCCCCTGATTAAAAACCTGTATCAGTTTATGGCCGATTTTGAGGATGAAATCCCAGGTGCTTCACCCCGTGACTGCGGCAACTATCTGGATATGAACCTGCCAATGGCTCGTTATGAATCAAAAAAATTTCTGACTGAAGTACTTGAAATCATAAAAGCTGAAAATATGACTTACCCAGAATAATGAGTCTTCCAACTAAAAAGCGACCAGACACCCGGGAAAAACCCGGCTGCCTGGTCGCTTCTTTATGCCTTTAACTTTTTTTCTTTAATTTATCAAACTGTCTCTCCCACCAGCCCTTTTTATCCTTCAACTCATTTTCATAATCAGCTGAAGCTTTATTAATCCGGTTAACCCAACGCTTTGCCTCAGATAACATTTCCGGGTTTTTCGGATCAGGGATAACGGCTGTCCACTCCTGAAACATTTTACCATTTCGCGTCCAGGCCTCATAATTAATGGCCAGTACTTTATAAATCTGACTGCCATTATCATAATTTTTAATCGCTGCTTTGGCTTTAGTCCATTTATGGAAACGCCCCATAATATAAGCTTCATCGTAACTGATAATAGTCACATAAGGTTTAACCATTGCCTTATATTTAAAGCTTTCGGGGAAAACAATGGTAAATAAAAGTGAACTGACCATAAAAAAGCCAAAGAATATGAAACTTAACCATTTCATATCATCTGATAAAAGAAAAAAGAGTAGAACGGAAACAGCCACAATAATGAGCAGTAAAATCCAGACTCTTTTTTTATTGGCTGCCCGCTGCATCGCATTTAGCTCACCGATAAAACCAGTATACTGATCATCATCATATTCCCAGTTTAACAGATCATCTCTTTGCTCTAAAAATTTCTTAAATTGTTGTGAGCGTTTCTGATAAAAGATAAAAAATCCAATTGCAAAAATAATAATGATAATGCCAAAATACGCAAAATAAAACTGATAAATTCTGAAAACCTCAATAATCATTGGGGCCACTATTAGACAAACTCCTGCTAAAGCGCCAATTATTGCCGCAATAATATTGGTCCTTAGGGGATTTTTTATTTCTTCCATTTTACCTCCCTAATACTCCTGAAATTGTTTTCTGACTGCTTCAATCTTTCCACAGGTCATAGCACCTTCGGGACATGAAGCAAATAAGCATCTTGGACCAGCTTTCTTGAATAAAAGCGGTGCCACATTACGACAAAGTTTCAGCATTTCAATAGCCAATTCTCTTATTTCCCATTGCGCCCGATTACAGCATCGCTGATTGAAAAAGTGCAATAACTCTCTGGTGTTCATGGTCATTACAATTTTCGTTTCACAGGCATTAGGAAGAACAAACCGTGCGTCCTCGATTGCCTTTTTCTCAGCCAGATTTTTAGCAGTTTTTTCCGAAACCCCCTCAGCTAAAAGTATTTCCATGTGGGCCTTCATCAATTTCTCGGCCAGTTCATCATAGGTTTTCTGGGCATTCTCCATCCCCTGTACAAAGATTTTTTCACCTTCTGGAATCCCTTTAATTTCAGGTGGAATCACATAGTGAAACTGATTTTCATTGACATATCGCTGGGATTTCTGACTAAAGCTAGCCAATCGGTGTCGAACCAGCTGATGCGTCAATGATCGGCTCACCCCTTCAATCGCAAAGGTAAAGCTTGCGTGTTCGATGGGTGAAGCATGACCCATCCCCATTAATCGATTTAAAAATTTTTCAACATTCTCATCGCTTAAATCTTCCATTATTTCATCTGCGCCTGCAGTTGAGTAACAGAGTTTAGCAGCTGCCGCCACCAGCTTTTCCGGCTCTGGCGTATGCTGAATTAAGGTTACTTTTAAACGTGTCTCCATTGAACGCTCCTTTCATTCTTTTGGATATCTGGTTATTATAACATTTTTTCATCTATTTAGCACATAATATTCCCGAGGATTAATAAAGATTATTGAGTTAATTTTTAACCCCATCAAAGCGACCTCTTCACCAATTCTTTTCTCATGACAACAAGTATTTTCATTCACTTTGCTGATTTTAAGCATTATAATTAAATTTGAATTCGAAGAGATCAGTCTTAAAACTATGGAGGTGACAAAATGCTTGGCAACCTTGATACAACACCTGAGCTGCTGAAACATTATGAATTTAAAACCGGAGAAAAGCACAAGTACCTTGGTGATTATTATTCCCTGTCTGTTAACGAAACTCCTGAAACTGGGGTTACTATAGCACAGAACCGAATTATTCTCAATGTTAACGACAGCCAATCAGTAAAACATAAAGAATTTGTTCTTGATATGTGGTATCGTGAGCAGGCTAAAGATATTTTTGTAGATGCCCTGGCCCAGGCTATCGTAAAAGCGGCACCATATAACCTGAATGTACCGGATCTGAAGATTTATCGACTGGATACCCGTTGGGGTGCCTGTTCACCAAAATCCAAACGGATCATTTTAAATCTGGAGCTGATTAAAACACCAAAAGAGTGTATTGAATACATCGCTCTCCATGAAATGCTTCATTTTACCTACCCTAATCATAATCTATCTTTTTATGGAGCCCTGGGTAATCTGATGTCTGACTGGAAAGAAAGAGAAGACTTATTAAACCGTAAATACCGTCTCACATAAACAGTAAAAGCAGGGCATTTCGCCCTGCTTTTTTTTATGAATTAGCTGTTTTTAGTTGTTCGCTTTTTCGTTTTGCCAGTAAAACCAGAATTAAAGCTGCCAAATTGATTCCGACGGTAATAATAAAGGCCAGATCGTAACCACTTGCTTCAACTGCAAAGGCAGCTATTTGAGGGCCGATGATGGCACCAACAGATAATCCTGTCATGACCACACCATAGTTCATACCCATATTTTTAACGCCAAACAAATCGGCGGTAATTGACGGGAATAAACCGAATACGCCGCCATAGCTGGCCGCAATCAAGCAAATAGCGGCTAAAAACAATGGTAAGGCACTGGTTACAACTAATAAAATAAGACCTAAACTGCTGAATAGAAACATCATAATCAGGGTCTGGTAACGACCAATTTTATCTGAAACCATCCCCCAAAACACCCTTCCGGTGGCATTGGCCAGACCGATAAAGCCTACGGCAAAAGCTGCTTCTTCCTGAGAAAGCCCCACTTTGGCCTGCCCAATAGGAGAAGCCTGACTGATAATCATCAGCCCAGAAATACAGCCCAGCACCATCAAAATCCAAATCATATAAAAATCCGGATTTTTTAACATCTCCCGAGTATTAAGTTCCCGTTTCCCACTTTGGTCTGCAGTTTTTTCTTCGACCACTCCGGACTCCTCCGGTGGAGAACTCATTAATAAACCTAAAAGTAAAATAACACCGGAAAAAATTAAGCCCAAAATCCGAAAGGCTCCCAGCACTCCCTGAGTACTAATAAAGGTAACGGCAACTGGTGCAAAAATGATCGACCCAGCACCAAATCCACCTGCTGTTAAACCGCCGGCCAGACCCTTTTTATCTGGGAACCATTTTACCGTATTGGATACTGTACAGGAATAAATAAGACCAATTCCGCTACCAGCCACTAAGCCATAAGTAAAATAAAGCGCTCCAATACTGTTGATCATGCTACTTAAGAAAATCCCAAGGCCAAACAGGAAGCCGCCAGTCAGAACGACTCCACGTACGCCAATTTTCTTAACCAAACGTCCTGCAACAATCATGGCAAGGGGCAAAACGGCCAGATTTATGGTAAATACAAGTGAAGCTTGGGCTGATGACCAGCCAAATGTTTCCATCAAGGGTTTTTGAAATACACTCCAGGCATAGGCAAAGCCAATGCAAAGATTGATTACAACACTGACAACTAAAATCATCCATCTATTCTTTATCATATTTTTCTCCTATGTTCTTAATTTCCATTCATAAATATTTACGATCTCACCTTCAGTTAAATCAATAATTTCCTCCAATGAAGATGATTCATCAATTTCAATGAGTTTAAGCCCATTTTCTACCACATCAAAGACCGCTTTATCCGTGATGATGGTATCCACAACTTTTAAAGCTGTTAAGGGCAGTGTGCATTTTTTTTTAATTTTAGGATTGCCATGCTTATCAATATGGGTCATCGCAATCACGACACGCTTACATCCATAGAGCAAATCCATAGCACCGCCCATTCCAGTTAAGAGTTTGCCAGGAATTTTCCAGCTTGCAACACTGCCTTCCTGGTCCACTTCCAAGGCTCCCACGACTGTCATATCGATATGTCCGCCACGAATCATCCCAAAGGAAGTAGCCAGATCAAATACCGCGCCACCTGGTAGAATCGTAATGGGTTCAGTCCCGGCATTTGTCCAATCAGGATTGGATTCTCCCCGTTTGGGTGAGCCACCAAACAAAAGTCCTCCGTTTTCAGTCTGGAGAATAACGTTCATTCCTTGAGGAATATAGTTTGCCGACAAAGTAGGAATTCCAATTCCCAGATTAACAACCATCCCGTCCTTAAATTCTTTAGCAATCCGTTTTGCAATAAGTTCTCTTCCCATCTCTGCCTCCTATATCTTATTCCCAGCAATCCACAAATCTTCATAAATTGCTTTTCGCTCACTGTTTGTATATCCCTGAACATAATAGTCCACAAATATTCCGGCTGTTCCGACAGCTTCAGGACTGATTTCGCCAACTTCTACGATCTCTTCTACTTCAGCGATTACAATATCAGCAGCCGTAGCCATTACCGGATTCGTACTGCAAATCCCCTGGTATTCAAGATTCCCCATTTTGTCACATCGAGCAGCTTTAATAATCGCCACATCTGCTTTAATCGGTTTAAACAAAAGATATTCCTTACCATCAACTAAGATTTTATCAGCCATTTCTTCAACCTCAGTTCCCAGTCCAACCGGGGTAACTACGGCACCCAATCCAGCACCGGCTGCTCTAATTCTTTCGATAAAGGTTCCCATCGGACTAAGATCCATCTCCACCTGGCCAGCAACAATCTGTTTAATCAGATTAGGATCGGTTCCAACATGAGAGGTGATATATTTTTTTATCTGCTGATTTAGGACCAATTTCCCAATATCAACCCCTCCACCACGATATCCAGCACCAACACTAATCACTGTCAGATCTTTTATGTTTTTCTCCACAATCTGGTCAATCATTACCAGGGGGACACTTGCTCCTAAAAAACCGCCAATCATTAATAAATCACTGTCTTTAATCTTTAAAACTGCTTCTTCCGGTTTAATTTGAATTGCCATAGTTAAACTTCCTTTCCTCTTACTCAAGCCACCCTGTTTCTTGTTTTAAAGAATTTACCATGAAACCCTTCCCATACCCCTATCTTTTTTTAACCACTACTGATAATTTCTTTGTTTCTAACCCTTTTAATAAACTTTAATTTTATTAATGACCTCATTATTATCTCAATAAACCCAATATATCCTAATATACAACTAATTATATTAGCTTTTATATCCATATTAGCCATATTAAAACAGATCTTAAAATTTACAATTAAGACTTTTAAAGTTTTAGTGAATTGATATCTTATTGTTTATACTATCTCCATTTTATGAATTTTAATCACATTTATATTTAATTTGTTAAAATTTTATCCAACCTATATTCACTTCTGTTTTTTCATTCCGCAACGTGATTTTTCTATGTAAATGCGCATAATTCGATTGACAAATAATCTAAAAAAAACGTGCAACAATCAGATTATCTGACTATTACACGTAATTCTTATTGTTCACTGTTTAAAACTCTTTTTTCCAAATACAACAAACTTTCTTTAATAAATTCTCCACCGCTGTATCCTCCCAGCTGACCACTGCTTTTAATCACTCGATGACAAGGAATAATAATCGGCAGCTGATTATAATGATTGGCTGTTCCCACTGCCCGATAGGCTCTCGGATGACCAATAAGTTCAGCAAGTTCTTTATAACTGACCTTTCTTCCGTAAGGGATCTGTCTCAGCCCATCCCAAACTTTCATCTGAAAATCAGTGCCATTCATCCTCATTGGTAAAGAAAATTCCCGTCTTTCCCCGGCAAAATACTCTTTAAGCTGCCTGATCGTCTTTTCAATTAGTGGTGTAGAATTTAATATTTCATCTATCATCAGCTGTTCTTCATTAAACGTTATTTTAATGAGCTCCCCTGATTCTTCAACAATTTTTATCCGATATAAACGCTTATCTAAATAGCCGACCGTCTTCATTGTTGACCTACACATGCATTTTTTTCTTTAATTTCTCCAGCGTTTTTTCTGATAGACGGTGATAAATCACCTGTAGTATCAAAATAATGACAACACCTGAAATTCCAACAATCAGTGACCATGTCAACCTGATATGCCCAATAAAATGAAGACTCAGCACACCATCGATTCCAATACATAAGACAATTAAAAAGAGAATCAGGTTTGAAGGGATAAAGATAAACTGATTTTTCTTTCGAGTACGTTTTAAAACCAGCCTGAACAGACAGACGTCCAGGTAAAAAAGAGTCAGAATCGGCAGGAAAAATTGAATAAACCAGTTAAACTGACTGCCGGTCAGTAAAAATATCAGATAACCGGCGATAAGCAGGGTCAGATAAGCCCCTAAAATATTTATCCATGACTTTAAATAGCCCATCCCAAAAAATATCAGGGCAAAAATTGCAATGATAGAAATACCTAAATATTTAATAAAACCGAGCCAGGGATAAACCGAATAAATGACCATCAGAATCATAACTAGACTCAAAGCAATAATCGCTATCGTGAAAAAAGCTTTATTCTTTTTTTCCAGATGGTCTTCCGGATAAGTATTAATCGCCTGGGGGTATTTCTGCTCTTCTGGATTACAGACTTCCCCGGTATCAGGTATGGGAAAATCACAGAGAGGACATTTTCTTACATCACATTCCACCTGCACACCGCACCTTGGACAATATGCCATAGACTCACCTCTTATTCGTTTCAATTTTAACAGGAATCCCCATCTCCCGAATCTTTGTAAAAAATAAACGTTCAATACTTGTATTGGCCGAAGTTTTTCCAAAGGACAGAGCAATCTGACCATTGTATGTTATCATAACAAGCTTAAGTCGGCTCTCTGAAGATGGGGCAGGAAATACTTCAATGCTGTCTACCAATGGTTCTATTTCCCTGGGCAAGCGAACAATCCCCAGATTTGAGAGACCGCTGGTATAGCCTCTTTCACCATAGCGCTTATAGAGAATCGGCATTGCGATTTTTTTAATCCATAAGGGGATGACCCGCAACACTATAAATTTTTCATTTCTGATGTTTCTGGATATAAAGCGGTAGATATGCTTCTTGTTCATATACAGCCCCATATACCCTTTTATCTGCTCAATAATTTCTTCCCGGGTGTAGTAACCGAGCGACAAGTCCAGATCCGGGCTCAAGCTGATAAAAAAATTTCTCAGCGTTATAGAGGAAAACATTTTTCTCAAATCGACCGGCAGATTAACAGCAATCCGCTGGCGCCGCTTTTGTCTTTCCGAAAGATCAGAATTCTTTATGTAGTCCTGAATACTCTCCATATAGAACGCTAAAAGATACTGGGTGATACTGCATTTATTCTCTTTTGCTAACTGATAGATCGGCTCTAACGGGACCTTTCCAGTCAGAAGCAGATACTCCCCCTTATTAAGCAATTCAAAATCGAAATGATAAACTTTTTTTGTTCCCGACGGCGGCGGTACTTTTTCCTTATAGTAGACTTTAAACGAATCTTCAAATTCCCGGGGATCAACTTCCGATGAAAGATCCTTAGCAATTCCAATATCGACAGGGACAATCCCTTTTTTAAGCCTAAAATATTCGATTAAAAGGGTTTGTAAAAAGATAATCCCTCCCCCACCATCACAAAGACTATGGTTAAATTCCACATGAATGTAGCGTTTAAAATAGAGAACTCGAAAGGGAAAAGTTTTACCCTGACGCTGTCGCATATTTTTACAGGGATAGTGAGATTCCTCTTCAACCACCGGTTTATTTTCAGTATGTTCATAATAATACCAGAAAAATCCTCGCTTTAAGCTGACCTGAAAATAGGGAAACCTTATGATTACGTGGTCAAGGGCCTCCTGCAGAATTTGCGGATCAACTGCTTCATTAAGTCCGGCACTCATCCGATAAACTGCTGACATCCTGGACGATGCGATAGCGGTATACAAAAACCCTGCCTGATCCAGAGAATAAAAACTATGCTTTTCTTTTTGCACCACTGTACTCATCCGCCACCCCGCAGAAAATCTTTTCTAAATTGAAATAAAAATGCTTCAAATCGGTCGGCTTCCACACTCAACTCAACTTCAACACAATTCATCTTAATGCTGCCAGTTGTTTCAAAATATTCGGGGAAAACTGTTGCTTCCCAAAATTCACCATAATAATTTTCTTTGTTTTTTTCCCTAGCCCGATTATTAAAATATTCAATAAAAGCTCGCCTGGGAATCCCACGCATCTTAAGTCGCTTAACTTTTCTCACTGATTTCCTTCACCTCTAAAATTATTCTATCACATTCTGCCTGCAGTTGCTATCCCCATCCCGCTTAATCCTGATTTTATGTTTTTTACAAAATCAAAAGCCTAAATTCACCTGATTCAAGCCTTAAATATGATACTTTTTCGTCATATTTATTACTTTTCTTAAATTATTATTATTTTAAATTAAGCATTATATTACTCTTGTAACTCCTTTACAATAGTGTTAAAATACGTCTAATTAAATAGTTACAGAGTAGGCAAGATGCGTGAAGTGTTAAGGGATGGGAAGTTGCCCTTAAACGAAATGAACTCATTGCGATATCTTGTTGCTTCCGCTGGTTCCCTTCCAATTAAATAAAGGGTTGCGGAAGCATTGCTTAATTTTTGTAATATTTAAGTAATGCTTTTTTTATTTGGTTTTAACAAAAACCATTCCGGACAAATACTTTGTCTGGCGATAGGAGAAAAATGATTGACCAGGAAAAAATTAAAGACGCAGTGGTAATGATACTGGAAGCCATTGGAGAAGATCCACATCGCGAGGGACTAATCGAAACCCCTGAACGAGTGGCTCGTATGTATGCAGAAGTGTTTTCAGGAATTGACCAAACAGCAAAAGAACATTTAGAAAAATCTTTTACTGTAAAATGCAATGACCTTGTCATTGAACGAGATATTCCCTTCTATTCCATGTGCGAACACCATATTCTGCCATTTTTTGGTAAGGCCCATATCGCCTATGTCCCCAACGGACGAGTCGCCGGTCTTTCCAAGCTGGTGCGAACCGTTGATGTCTATGCCAGGAAACCGCAACTGCAGGAGCAGATGACCTGTGAAATTGGTGAAGCCATTATGGAATATTTAAATGCCCAGGGGGTTATGGTCATTGTCGAAGCAGAACATCTCTGCATGAATATGAGAGGGGTTAAAAAACCCGGAACCAAAACCGTTACCGCCATGCAAGCCGGTGTTTTTGAAAATAATAAGGATCTAAAAGATGAGGTTTACCGCCTCTTAAGTCTCAGATAAAATGGATCATCTTATCAACAGCAACCGGCTTTATCAAAACAGCGATTACCAATCGTATTTAGAAAAAATATCCTATTGTGAAAGCAACAGGGAATTTTGCCGCCACAATCTGGCTCATTTTCTAGACGTTGCAAGAATTGCAACGATTAAATGTTATGAATCAAAGTTGGGGCTTTCAAGGGACCTGATTTATACCACCGCCCTGCTTCATGATATTGGCCGCTTTGAACAATATCTTAATAAAACACCTCATGAAGCCGCCTCCCATGAGCTAGCCCTGGCACTTTTGGAAATCCTTGATTTTAATGAAACGGAAAAGCAGCAGATTCTTTCTGCCATTAAAAACCATCGAAACCCTCAGACCAGTGGTTTTGACCGGATTTTTTATGAAAGCGACAAATTATCGCGTAACTGCTTAATCTGTCCGGTGGAAAAAAAATGTGACTGGCCTGCCGATAAAAAGAATTTGACACTTTTATACTAAAATATTCAAAAAGGCTGGTGAAGAAACGTCTGGTCACCAGCCTTTCCTTATTATAATGATATTCCCCAAGCTTACGTTTGTTTTGCAGCAAACAGAAAGGAAGAACTATGAAGATTGGAAAAAAAGATTTTGATCCAAACACTGAAGTCCTGATCATGGGCATTTTAAATGTTACTCCCGACTCTTTTTCTGATGGCGGTAAATATAATTCTCTGGATCAAAGCCTTAAACATGTCGAAAGAATGATCAACGACGGTGTCGACATCATTGATTTAGGTGGTGAATCCACTCGTCCCGGACACACACCCATAGATGCCGAAGAAGAGACTCGCCGAGTTGTTCCAGTAATTGAAGCCATTAAAGCACGCTTCGATATTCCTATCTCAATTGATACCTATAAAGGAGAAACCGGCGAAAAAGCTCTACAAGCTGGTGCTGATCTTATTAATGATGTCTGGGGTTTTAAACGCGATGCCAAATTGGCCGAGGTTACTGCCCGCTATCAGGTCCCCTGTGTCCTGATGCATAACCGAACTGACAGAGAGTATATAAACTTTTCGGAAGAGTTTTTCAGCGATCTTAATGAATCAATTGATATCGCCCATAAGGGCGGCGTAACTGATGAGCAGATTATTCTGGATCCGGGCATTGGCTTCGCCAAAAGCAATGAACAGAACCTCTATGTCATGAATCACCTGGAAGAAATGAAAAAGCTGGGCTTTCCTGTCCTTCTTGGTACCTCCCGCAAGCGAATGATTGGCAATGCTCTGGATCTACCCGTTGATCAACGAGTCGAAGGAACTATGGCAACTACAGTCATCGGAATCTTAAAGGGTGCCTCGATTATTCGTGTCCACGATGTCCTGGAAAATAAACGAGCAGCAATTATGACCAAAGCAATAATGGGAGGTTGAAATGGATCATTTAACAATTAAAGATCTGGAAGTCTTTGCCTACCACGGGGTTTTTCCCGAAGAAAAAAAGCTGGGTCAAAAATTTCTGATAACTGTTGTCCTCACACTTGAGATGCGCGAAGCCGCTATTACCGGCGATCTGACTAAGTCTGTTCATTATGGTCAATTATCCCATGAACTTGAAGAAGAGTTTAAAAAAGAATCTTATGATTTAATTGAAACCGCCGGTGAAAAGCTGGCTACTTATGTGCTGGACCACTACGACATGGTAGCAGCTGTATCGATCACGATTAAAAAACCCTGGGCTCCAATTCTACGGTCTCTGGATACCGTTTCAATAGAATTAAACCGCAGCTGGCATCAGGTTTATCTGGGGTTAGGCAGCAATATGGGTAACCGACAGGAAAATATAGAAAATGCCATTACCGCCATCAAAGGTCTGCCGGGAGTCAAACTTCTTAAAACCTCCTCGATCATCGAAACACCCCCATGGGGCTATGAAGACCAGGACCCGTTTCTAAATAATGTTATTTTCTTCAAAACATATCTCCCTCCCCGAGAATTGATGGATCATCTTCTGAAAATCGAACTTGACTTGAAGCGTGACCGAAAGATACACTGGGGACCACGGACCATTGATCTGGACATCCTCTTTTACGGTGACCTGATTTCAAATGATCCTCATGTTATCCTGCCTCACCCAAGAATTGCACAACGTGATTTTGTTCTCCAGTCATTAACTGAAATAGCACCTTATTTTATTCACCCGGTTAAAAAGCAAAATATGCTCGAACTTCTTGAGGCCCTTCAAAAAGCTTAAAAAAAGATCTGCCAACGGCAGATCTTTTTTTATCACGCAAAACACAAGGAATAGGCGGTACGGCTGGGAGATGGCAATCCCATGTCTGAAACACTGACGCCAATCTTCTCGTCGACATTTTCAAATAACTGGAATATTTTTTTACCTGAATCCAAATTAAATCCGTCTTCCCCTGGATATAAAAAGTCAAAAACATCGATATTGACCCGATTTTTTAAGTCATTTATCATCGCTTCTCTGGCAAATTCACAGGAAAAATTACAAATCTCCATGACAATATACTGATCCAGAACATTATCCATCGTTAAACAATACTCTTCGATTTCCCGTCCGGAAGTAACAATATTAGGAATCACCATCGAATACTCTTTAATTTTTTCCACTGCGCCCTTTGAATTAAAAACTACATTGTCGATGGAAAAATTTGATTCATCAATAATTTTCGCCTGAGCAACACCATACATCACCTTAGGACTGGGAATATGTTTAGCTACCGAAAGAATTCTCTCTATCGGAGCGGCTCGTTTTGAACCCTGTTCCATCCGAATCAGTTCGTAAAATTTTTTTTCATCCAGCTCAAAGCCCAGATCCAGCATTTCAATGATTTCCATTGCGGATTACACCTTAATATGCGCGGGCAAAATATGCCATTTTTTCTGCTGGCTTCCCGCAGCAAACGCATTTCCCCTCAAATAGATTTTCCTGTTCTTCATCAAATGGGATACACCTAATGGATGCGCCCGTTTCTTCTCGAACCTTATCCTCACAAGCCCGGTCGCCACACCACATCGCTTTGACAAAACCAGGGTTCTCTTTGAGTACTGTTTTAAACTGGTCCATATTTTCTGCTGTAGACGTCTTTTCTTCACGCATTTTTAACGCCTTTTCGAACAGATTGTTTTGAATCTCTGCCAGCAGGTCTTTTACCGTTTTCTCGAGACCATCCAGACTTACTGAAACCTTTTCGCCAGTGTCCCGTCGTGCTAAAACACACTGATTGTTTTCGATATCTCTAGGGCCGATTTCCAGTCGGATCGGTACACCTTTCATTTCCCACTGATTAAATTTCCAACCAGGTGAATAACCATCCTGGTCATCTACTTTAACCCGGAAATCTTTTCCCAGTTCTTTGCTGATTTCCCAGGCTTTATCAAGAACGCCTTCTTTATGCTGAGCAACCGGAATGATAACAACCTGCACTGGAGCGATTTCAGGCGGTAGAACAAGACCATTGTCATCTCCATGGACCATAATAATACCACCAATTAAGCGGGTGGATACCCCCCAGGAAGCATGAAAAGGATAAGCCTGCTCATTATTGCGATCCAGAAATGTAATATCAAAAGCTTTTGTAAAATGTTGCCCAAGATTGTGGGATGTCCCCGACTGCAGGGCCTGACCATCATGCATCAGCGCTTCCATCGTGTAAGTGGCATCAGCCCCAGCAAATTTTTCTTTTTCACTCTTCAGTCCAACCAACACTGGCATGGCCAAAATATTTTCAGCGACTTCTTTGTAGACTCCCAGCATTTTCATCGTTTCTTCTTGAGCTTCTTCAGCGGTTTCATGGATTGTATGACCTTCCTGCCACAGGAATTCCGAAGTTCTCAGGAAGGGACGGGTTGTCTTTTCCCAACGTACAACTGAACACCATTGGTTGTAAAGAAAAGGTAGTTGGCGGTAAGAATTCAACCATTTAGAATACATACTGCAAATAATCGTTTCAGAAGTCGGTCGAACGGCTAATCGCTCTGCCAGTTCCTTTTCTCCGCCATGGGTTACCCATGCCACTTCAGGAGCAAATCCTTCAACGTGTTCTGCTTCTTTTGTTAAAAGATTTTCCGGAATCAGGAGTGGAAAATACATATTTTCATGTCCCGTTTCCTTAAAACGTTTGTCAAAATGCTTCTGCATCAGCTCCCAGATGCCATAACCATAGGGACGAATGACCATGAAGCCTTTAACCGGAGAATAATCACAGAGTTCAGTTTTTGAGATGACATCCGTATACCACTGTGGAAAATCAACGTCCATTGGTGTGATTTCTTTGACTTGATTTTTATCTTTCTTTCCCATTTTTCTTCTTTCCCAGACCTCGTCTGTTGTGCTCATCGCTTAAACAAAAAAATCACCTGCGCAAGCAAGTGATTTTAAAGTATGATGCTTAATTATTTAACTTCGATGCTTCCGCCAACTTCTTCAATTTTTGCTTTGATTTCATCAGCTTCTTCTTTAGTTGCGCCTTCTTTTAATGGTTTTGGTGCGCCATCAACTAATTCTTTGGCTTCTTTCAGTCCTAAACCAGTTAATTCACGAACAACTTTGATAACTTTGATTTTCTGATCGCCAGCAGAAGCCAGGATTACATCAAAATCAGTTTTTTCTTCTTCTGCAGCAGCAGCGCCACCAGCAGCAGGAGCAGCAGCAACAGCTACAGGAGCAGCAGCGCTAACGCCGAATTCTTCTTCCAGAGCTTTAACCAGATCAGCCAGTTCTAATACTGTTAAACCTTTTACATCTTCAATTAATTGAGTTACTTTTTCACTTGCCATTTTATTTGTCCTCCAAATATTCTTTTATTATGCTTGTTTCTGTTCAGCAATTGCATTAAGCGCTACAACCAAACCACGGATATTGCCATTTAATACATTGACAAATCCTGTAATTGGTGCGTTTAAACCACCCAATACTTTTGCAACCAATACTTCTCGTGGCGGTAATTCCGCCAGATCCTCGACGCCTTTGACATCAAGAACTTTACCATCAACCATACCAGCTTTAATTTCAAGTGCCTTATGAGTTTTAGCAAATTCACTTAATAATTTTGCCGGAGCAACCGGATCAGTTTCGCAGAATGCGACAGCTGTTGGTCCAACCATTACATCCAACAGACCTTCCAGACCCGTTTCTTTTGCGGCAAATCGCATCATTGAATTTTTATATACTTTATAATCAATGCCAGCTTCTCTTGCTTTTTTACGTAGTTCAGTTACTTCTTCAACGTTCAGTCCACGGTAGTCTACCAGAACTGCAGTCTGAGAGTTCCTGAATTTGTCAGCAATTTCCTGAACAATGACCTGTTTTTCTTCAACTTTTGCCATGTGCGATTGTCACCTCCTCTAGATTTGTATAATAAAAGCCCTCTCCAAATGTGAAGAGGGCATAATTTCAGCATATCTCTTCAGCCTCGGTAGGATTTATGGACACCTACTGTCTTTGGATGAATAAACTTTTACAACATTTATATTTTATCACTTTAATTGTGTCTAGTCAAGTCAAATTAGCTTATATTTTTCCACTATTGACTTTAACACCAGGACTCATGGTACTAGCCAGTGTGATACTTCTGAAGTACTGTCCTTTTGAAGCAGCAGGTTTAGCTTTCTTAACTGTTTCCAGTAACACGTTCATATTCTCAATTAAAGCTTCATCCGAGAAAGACGCCTTACCAATTACAACGTGCATGATGTTGGTTTTATCCAAACGGTATTCAACCTTACCAGCTTTTGTATCAGTAACAGCTTTGGCAACATCCATCGTTACTGTACCTGATTTTGGGTTTGGCATTAAACCTTTTGGCCCTAAAACACGACCCAAGCGGCCAACTTTTCCCATCATATCAGGAGTAGCGATCATTACATCGAAATCAAACCAGTTTTCTTTCTGGATTTTATCAATTATATCATCTTCACCAAAGAAATCTGCTCCAGCTTCTTCAGCTTCCTTAAGTTTATCCCCTTTAGCAATAACCAGAACCTTTACAGATTTACCGGTACCATGGGGTAAAACGATAGCTCCACGTACCTGCTGATCAGCATGACGTGAGTCAACACCAAGTTTTACATGTAATTCGATTGTTTCATCGAATTTTGCTGTCGCCATTTTTTTTACCTGTGCTACAGCTTCTGCAATATCAAAGACTTCCTGTTTGTCAAATGACTTCATCAGTTCTTGATATTTTTTTCCTCTTTTCATCTTTGCCTCCTTGTGGTAATAACGGATTTTTCCTCCCACTTAAGGTTTTTTAAATTATTCTTCGACAGTGATCCCCATACTGCGGGCTGTTCCTGCAATCATTCGCATTGCAGATTCTACCGATGCAGCATTAAGATCGGGCATTTTTGTTGTTGCAATTTCTCGGACCTGATCTTGTGTAACTTTCGCTACTTTTGTTTTATTTGGAACTCCTGAACCTGATTCAATTCCAGCAGCTTTTTTTAGTAAAACCGCAGCTGGCGGAGTTTTTGTAATAAAAGAAAACGATCGATCCTGATAGACCGTAATAACAACAGGAATAATCATTCCTGCATCATTTGCAGTTTTTGCATTGAATTCTTTACAGAATCCCATAATGTTAACACCATGCTGACCTAAAGCGGGTCCAACTGGTGGAGCTGGTGTCGCTTTTCCGGCAGGAATTTGAAGTTTAATTAGTCCAATTACCTTTTTTGCCATGTTAACACCTCCTTCATCTTATTATTGTTTGGTTTGCTCTTTCGAGACGCATGAAGAATAGTTTTTCCTTAAGTGTTTAATTTTTCTATTTGTTCAAAGCCAAATTCGGCGCTGGTTTCACGTCCGAACATGGATACATTGACCTTAACAAGTGATTTTTCCTCGTGAATTTCTTCAATAATACCGGTGAACCCTTCAAAAGGCCCTTCGGTTACCTTAACTTCCTCGCCAACTTCAATCTGAATTTCGACTCGTTTTTGACGAATTCCCATACTTTTTAACTCATGCTGGGATAAAGGAACCGGTTTTGAGGCAGGACCAACAAACCCCGTCACACCTCTGGTATTACGTACCACGTACCAGGAATCATCCGTCATGAACATTTTGATCATGACATAACCCGGGAATAGCTTCTTTTCCTTAATAACACTTTTCCCGTCTTTTTTTTCGACCACTTCCTGAACAGGAACCTGAACTTCAAGAATTTGATCTTCCATATTTCGATTTTCGACAGTCGCTTCAATACTTGCCTTCACCTTATTCTCATAACCGGAATAAGTATGGGCAACATACCATTGCGCCTGATCCTGTTGATTGTATTCCATGACTCTCCCTTACCTAAACATTCAAAAACAACGCGGCAAGTGCTCCTAATCCGGTATCAACAATCCATACCAGTAATGTGAAAATTGCAACAATTCCTGCAACTAGTCCAGTTTTCTGAGCAAGTTCCTGTCTGTTTAACCAGGTGACCTTTTTCAGTTCGGAATAAACACCTTTTAAAAATGCAACCAATTGCTGAAATATGTTGGGTTTTTTATTTTTATCAACTGATTTTTTAGAAGATTTCTTCTCGCTTTTTGCAGCAGACTTCTTCTCTTCTTTTACCAGATTTGACCCTTTATCGGTATCTTTCGCAGCCTGAACAGGTGTGTTTTGTTCATTTTGGGGTTTACTGGCATTATTCTTTTTCTTTTTAGTTGCCATCATCGATCCTCAATTCAATTATTTTGTTTCTTTGTGAGTTGTATGCTTTTTACAAAATCTGCAATACTTTTCCATTTCTAAACGATCTGGATTGTTTTTTTTGTTTTTCATTGTATCGTAATTTCGTTGCTTACATTCTGTACATGCTAAAGTAACTTTGACTCTCATTTCAGCACCTCCTACATTTTTAAATAAACACCTGTACAAACATCAGACACACGTTTCCTATTATCAATAGTCACTATCGTAGAATAACACAGGTTCCTTATTTCTGTCAATAATTAAATACACTAATAAAGATATATTTCTATTTTTAACAATAAAAAAAGGCCGAAGCCTTTTGAACAACGCAAATATTATACCATCTTATTTGTTCTAAATCAAGGGTTTTATAGTTTTAATCCCCAATAATCGCAACCATGAGTTTTGCCGTCAATTTCAATCACATCAGGAAGATGACCCCATTGCTTAAATCCTTTTTTAATTGCCAATTTCTGGCTGCCAATATTCGTATCAAAAACCACTGCCAAAAGATTTTTATAGCCAATCTCACGAGCTGCCTCAATAGCTGTATCCATCAGCACTGAGCCAATTCCCTGCCCTCTATAATTTTCATCGATGTAATAGCTTAATTCAGAGGTACACAAAAAACCCTCTCTTCCATCACGAAAGTTCCCCAGAGTAATCCATCCCACTACATGATCATCAATTTCAGCGACAAACATCGGATGTTTAGGTAGGCTGTGCTTAATAAACCAGTCTTTTCTTTCTTCCATCGTTGTCGTCGTCAAAAGTGCTGTAAAAATCCGGTCTTTAATTGCTTTATTCAGAATATCCAGCACCCGCTGATAATCTTTCTGTTCAACACGTCTTATTTTCAATCGTTCTACTCCCGAGCATAAATTATCAGTTATCATTTTCTTCCAATTCGCCCTACCCAGGCAATGACTACCGTGATTACAAATAATATTGCCACAAAAACCGGTAACCTGATAATCGGAGCTAAAACAATACCCAACCAGGCTATAATAATAGGGGAAATCAGAACAAAAAGCAATAAAAAAATTGGCATCAGAATGTAAAATTTTCTATCCTTCATGACATCTCCCTGATCTCTGTAATTTGATTTAGTACTTTCACTACACTTGCTTTATTTTACCACTTTTGGTTAATTTTTAAAACAGTTCAATCGATAGTATAATTCCTTTTGGGGATTCCCCAATACCCAGTTTATCAATTTCTTCAATTTCAATTACTAGCTCTCGGAATTAAAATCCTCTTTAACATAGAAAAAGCCCGGGACCACCGGGCTTCTGATACTTTACTCAATCGGTATTTCTTTTCGTTTTTCCACATCTTTGGATTTTGGTGCTACAATTTTCAAGACTCCATTATCAAAGCTGGCTTTGATATTTTCTTCAAGAACATCTGATAGTCTGATGACCCGCTGCATGGATTCAAATGATCGTTCTCGATGAATATAGTGTTCCTTCTGCTCATCAATTTCAGCCTTCTTTTCAGCTGAAATAATCAATCGACCATCATCAAAGCGTATCCGCACCTCATCTTTATCGTACCCGGCCAATTCGGCATCTACCAGATACTCATTGTCGTTTTCTTTTACATCAATTTTAAAGGTTTTTTCTTCAAAACCCTTAAATGGGGCTTGGACGTCGTTAAAGAAATGATCAACCATGTCATAAAAGTTAACAACATCATCAGTGGTAGCGACCCTGTTTTTTCTGTACGGGGTTAAACTTAACATTAAAAACGCCTCCTTTATATTTTTATCAGCACTCTATATAAGCGAGTGCTAACTTCTATTTATATTATAGCCTTTATGCTTAAAATTATCTTAATCCTTTCAATTATAATGTCTAAAGCAATCTCAAAAAACATAAAACTGCCAATGAGAACTTTAAAAATTTTCATTGGCAGTTTTATGTATGGCGCACCCGAGAGGATTCGAACCTCCGGCACGCAGTTTAGGAAACTACTGCTCTATCCACCTGAGCTACGGGCGCACAATATCATTATTATAACAAATTTCTCGGCTTTGTAAATCTTTTTTCTGAAATGCCGCTCTACTTGACCGGTCCCGGTAAACCTGACCCTTCACTGTTAACGGGTATTTGAGAAAACACCACTCAATAGATTATACCAGTCCGTAGTATTCTTCCATGGTCAGGCCACTGTTATAAATATCGGTTGCCACATCAACCCCCACATAACGCAAATGCCAGGGTTCGTAGGAGTAACCGGTAATCCCAGTCTTTCCCTGGGGATAACGGATAATAAAACCATATTTATAAGCGTTCGCCTTTACAAATTGACCCTCCTCTGTTTGTCCAAAACTTTCCAGCAAGTCAAAACCGACTGACTCACTGGTCACATCCATAGCCAAGCCCAACTGATGTTCACTGGTTCCCGGCTTTGCACTGACCAGATCTGCCTCGGCTTGCCCATAAGTATCCACATTCCACTGGTATAAGTCAGCCTGGGTTTCATATGAACGATATCCCGAACAGCAGTATAAGGTAATCCCTTGATTTTGAGCCGCATTGAAAAGTTCAGTCAGTGCAGCTGCTGCCTCTGCCCGCATTTGTGTATCTCTTGTCGCCGGAAGATCAAGCCAGGTGAGGTCATCAGGTATATAACTCGAAGATAAAGCGTACTGCTTGTTGGCAACCTGGGTAATACTGCCTTCTGTAAAAATCCCAGATGCCCCCAAACTGCCAGAGGACGTATCGGATGTTTGTACCTGAGTCTCTGTTTGAGTAGTCTCGTTTACCTCAGCGTTTTCTGTTGTTTGTGAGTTTGCTTCAGTCTGAGTAGTTATTGTAGTTGTATTTTTATTCTCGTTAGCCTGATTTTCACTTTCTGCAACGACCTGGTCATTAGCCTGCGACATCCTGTTATATACGTTCACTGTTATTAATGTAATAATCAGCAAAACTATTAATAATAATCCAATCGTTGTGATCAGAAATTTTTTACGATTGACAATTCTCATATTGGGACCTTCTTTTTCTTGATTTTATCCATATTATACCTTTTTATTCCCATTTTGACCACAAAAAAACAGAACAATTAATGTTCTGTTCAGTCTTATCATTTAAATAATATCTTTGCTTTCATCAGATGCTTTCGAGACTCTTCCATTTTCTCAATAGCTATAGCTATCTCTTTTGCCACATCATCAAGATCAGTTCCTTCGAGCTTCTGCTGCCATTCAGCATAACCTTCTATATGACCAGCAGAATGGTTAATCCAATGAGCCAGTAAAACCTTAAATATTTCACGATCTTTTTCAAATTTCAACTGTTCTTCCATCAGGCATCACCCAGATTCAATTCCTTCTTAATCAGGGTCACTGCTTCTCTAATTTGCAGCAACAGTGGTTTTTCCTCCAGTGACACAATATGATGATTTTCCGGTAAAATCGGAATGTATATCTTAATTCCTTCACTGTTACCAATCGCTTCTACCATTTTAGGCGTCACTTCACCCATCATTGAATTAGGAATTGTCATCGCAATTGAACCAATAATGAAATCTGCTTTTTTTACTGATACCGAAATAGCATTTTCACCGGTTGCCCCTTTATTGGCACCTTTTTTAAGCATTGCCGCCGTGGCCAGAGCATTCGTACCCAGCCCATACACTTCAATATAAGACGGCATTTCTTCTTTTAAAATACCAACGATCCGGGAACCGATGCCGCCTCCCATCCCGTCAAGTACAACAATGTTCATAATTAAACCGCTTTTTCCTCAATAATAATTTTATGGTTTAACAGTTTAACTTCCTTTAATTTCCCCTGTACGATTTTAGTTCCGCCCAAAAGATCTGAAAGTGTCAAACTGCCATCGTCGTTAGGAATAATATCAACGACGTAATCCATAATTTTAGTTTCTCCTTCAGGAGTCAGTAAATATGCTGATGATTCACACATGATCTCAGCCTCCTTTCGTTTTTCATAATGGTCAGGTCTCAGATGCGCTTCAATCTGCAATTTTGCAAAACTACTACACCTGTTCACAACTGTTTTGGCTTATTTGCTATTGCTTTTTTAATGCTTCTAAATACCTACTATCATTATATCACAGCTTTAACCGATTCCAACAGATAAAGCTAACAGCTTAAAAAAGATTAAGACAATCCCAGAAATATTTTCCAGGATTGCCTTCAGACAATTTTTTGCTTTAACTGATTGTTTTTTCTTTAAATTACATAATTGGATCCATGCCCAGCGCCGGATGTCCTTTTGATTCCAGGAATTCAAGAACACCTTCTGAATCAGAGGCAATAGTTTCATCACAAACCATGTCAGCAAAATTTTCGATTCCGGTCATCTCCTGAACCGCTTTATTTAAACGTTCTGCAACGTCATCTTTCAGTTCTTTTGGCATCCAGACAATTCGTGACAAACCGCCTTCAGCTGCCATGAATTTTTTGGAACCGATCAAAAACCTGCCATGTCCCATAAAGCCCGGTGTCTGAACGCCACCACCGGTCATTGAAGCCAGTTCGCCAAATGTCATACCTACCGGTGAAGCTTCGCCAAATTCACGGTTAACGATAATAACACCGTTTGCTTCCGGCATAATTCCACAGATACATTCAAAACAACCACAGGATGTCATTGGATCTTCAAGAATGGAGTACAGTGTTACCTGTTCAACAGCTCCCTGAGAGTCTCGTGACACTGCTTCATCAACTGAAGCCCATCGACCCAATTTTTCATCAATTGCTTGGCCTTTCACAACTGGTTGGTTAGGACCGGTTGGATCAAGTTCTTTTGTCGCTTTTGCGTCCAACCAGGAAACTGCGCCACAAAGGCCCAAACGTTCCGGGGTTACAATACAAACGTGGCTTGGTGCAAATGACTGACATAAAAGACAAGTATAGAATTCATCAACACTCTCATCGGTCAAGGCATCCATACGTTCGTCTCGTTCAGCATAGATTGGCTTAACCATTTCTTCGCCTAAGCGTTTGACGTCCTCAGGATTCGTATAAATGGTTATCTGACATTTATCCACTACTTTATCAAATTCATCCCGCATTTTGGCGTATAGGACTTCCCCGATATGTTTTAAGCGGAAACCTTTTTCAAAAGCCTCTTTTGTCAGACGAATCCATGCAATATTTCTCTGTCCAACGTGCATTGCCCCTTCAATATAGTTCATAAAGTAATGAATACGTCTTTCCAGAACGGTTTCAAAATCTTTTTGCATTGCTTTTCCAGCTACTTCAACAACGACTCCCAACGGCAACCGAACAACATCAAGGTCTGCAAACTGGGCATCATCAATGTCAGGTCCCACAACTGTAATTTTATGGTCTTCCACATCTGCCAGGTCAATCATTTTGACCAGCTCCCAGCATTCAGTTCGATTTCCACCAAATTCGGCGAACATGGTATCTTTTCGGACACGTTCGCCTTCAAAGGCAGATGCCACAGAAACAGGAACGTCGATTTTAGTTACTTTTATTTTAATTTCTCTGGCTTCCAGGGAAGTTTCTACAGTTTTCTCGTGGTCAGCCTGTGTCATTAAAGCGCCGGGAACTTCTGGTACCTCTACATCGGCAATGACCGGGAAACCAAGAGCAATGGCACCTGCACCTACTGATACCACCACTTCGTCAATTGCTCCGAAGGTATTGACAAAAGCCGGAACTCGATCTTTGGTATAAGTCAGGAAGTCTGGCAATTTACCAGGTTCAACAGCGCCAAAGATAAGGGCTGCACGAATCGCCACTGACACAACATGAATGACAGAAGTCACATCATGTCCCAGCGGAATTACTCGATAGTCAAGACCCATCTTGACACCACCTTCAACGGCCTGTTCAATAATATCGCCAACCATAAAGGTTAAAAGACCCTTTTCCTGATAGGATTTAACAATTGCTGCCAGTGAAGCCGCATCATCTGACTTACCTAACAGCACGGCAATCCCTGGGATATCACCGGTTACCAGAGGTACACCAAGGGATCTGATAATCGGATCAGGAACAAAACCAATCCCTGCATCATCGGCATAGGGATCTCCATCAAGATATCGGATTGCTTCGATGATCTCTGCCCCTACTGCAGTTGCCAAACCAGCGTTTAAAGCTTCACCCAGATCGTCCTTATTGGTAATCAGACTTTTTAAAATATCTACTGCAGCTGGTAGGTCGCCAAGAGTTTTAATTTTTACACCTGTTGCCGCGTATATAATCGGCAAACAATAGGCTGTATCGGGATAGATAACCGCCTTGTCGGCGCCATACTTTTCAATGGCATCCTTTACAGCCCCTTCTGTCAACCCCGCAACAGCGTTAGAACCCGCATAAATCAAATCAGTTAAACTCATTATTTTACTTCCCTTCCAAAGAAATTTGATACCTTCAGGTATCTGTATAGTAAATGAGAATCCATTTAAGATGATGTTTTAAAAGCTTACATATAGCTACTATAAAACATTATGTTCATTTTTAATGGATTCCCGGTTCACACAATGTTTACTGTTAAATCTGTTTTTTTGCTTCCTGTAAATGTTTGTCAGCTTCGCTCATCAGGGCAATGGCTTCAATCAGCTCTTCGGCAACATCCTGTTTGCCCATTCGATTCATTTTTTCAACCCATAGGTTATATTCCATGGCATGATCCTTATTATGAGCCACCCAGTGATCCAAAAGCAGTGTAAGAATCTCTATATCCTTATTTTCATCGGCGCCTTCCAGTCCATGCTCGTGGCTATGACCATCATGACCGTGATCGTGAGAATGTCCATTGTGGTTGTGTTGATGTCCTTCATCATGGGCATGAGGGTGAGCGTGGCTATGTTTATGCTCGTGCTCGTGCGCCTGATCATGATGATGGTCTGTACCATGTTCGTGATCATCACTATGAGAATGGCTATGAACGTGCTCATGTTGATGAGAATGTTCTTCATGACTATGTTCATGGGCATGATTATGTTTACCGCAGCACCCCTCGTGAGAATGTGTTTTTGTATGTTCATGGCCTTCACTGCCACAACAATTTTTTTTATCTTGACACATAATTATTACCTCCTAAAACTTTTAAATTATACTCATTATAACACTTATATTGGCTATTGACACGTAAAAACCGCCAATAAAGACCTATTTTTATGCAGTCTATAAATGCTTTAAAATCATTCTTTTGCATGCCGCCGTGCGCTCACTCGTTTCGCTAACGCTGCACTCGTCGCGGGCTGCGTCCTATGTTTTCCAACTTGCATAGTACCAAACTAAGCCATTCACTCGTTTCGCTGGCGCTACACTCGTCGCGGGCTGCGACCTATGTTTGTAAGCGTCAAATACAAACCACATAGAAAAGAAGCTCGACATATGAGATAATGATAAAAATCATCTCGCAAGTCGAACTTCTTTATTGGTTTATTGATGCTGATTAGTTTGGGCCAAGGACTGGCGGCAGATCTCGGGCAGCTGATCGGACCAGGGAAGAAAAGGTTCCAGTGCGACCTCGTCATCGCAGTTTATATCCGGCAGACGTTCAAAGAGAAATTTGAGATATTCATAAGGGTTGAGCTCATTAAGTTTGGCACTCTGGATCAGGCTGAAGGCAGTGGCGGAAGCTTTGGCACCATTGGCTGTTTTACAGAAAAGAAAGTTTTTTCTGGCCACAACAAAAGGCTTGATCTGTTGTTCGGCAATGTTGGTGGAAAGTTCACATTGGCCGTCAAGCAAAATGTTTTCCAGTACAGTCTGGTGTTTGAGACTGTAGTTGAGCGCTTTTCCAAAGGCGCTTTTGGGAAGGGTATTCTGCGACATTAATTTTACCCATGCGAAATAAGCTGTCATCAGCGGTTTAAGCTCTTTTTCCCGTCGCTCCTTACGCTCTTTCGGGGTCAGGTCTTCTTTTAACAGCGCTTTCTCAAAGACAAACATTTCACCTATCATCTGAACGGCCTGCCAGGCTTCGGTTTCGGTTTTTATAGTCCCTTTTGGCAATGCTTTTAGCGCATCAGTGTATTGACGTCTGGCATGGGCAAAGCAGCAGACCCGGGTAATATCGGTTACGCTGTTATAGCCGTCATAACCGTCCGTTTGAAGGATTCCTTTGAAATTTTCAAGGAAATTTTTGGGGTGTTTGCCACTCCGGGACGGCTGATATTCAAACAACGCCATGGGTTTTCCGTATTTCCCGGGACGATACAGCCACATATAGGCCTTGCTGGTACAGGCTTCCCCATCTTTAGTCAGAACTTTCAGTGATGTCTCATCAGCCATCAGAAAGCTTTCTTTTTCCAGATGTTTTTTCATCAGCCGGTAGAGGGGTTCAAGGTAACGCTCACTGCCTTTGATGATCCAGTTGGACATCGTCGCGCGGGACAGTTCAATGCCAAAGTGTTTAAAGGTCTGCTCCTGCCGGTAAAGAGGCAGGGCTGCCGCAAATTTCTGGTATAGAATATAAGCAAGCAGACTTGGCGAAACAAAGCTGCCCGAAATAACCGGATTGGGCGCTTTAGCTGTAATAATCGGCGTTTTGATCTCATGATCCTGACAGTGTCGGCAGGCATACACTTTTCTGACATGTTCCACCCGCACCACTTTGGCGGGAATCACTTTGAGCTCCTGGCGCACTTCCTCCTTCATCTGATGCAGTGAATGGTCACACACAGGGCATACTTTCTCATCTTCATTAAGATCATAAACAATGCGTTCAACCGGCAGATCATCAAAAGAATCCCGGTTCAGTCCCCGCTTTTTACGGCGGTGGGTAGCCACTTCGATGGATGGTTCTTCCTGCTCAGGGCGTTTCGTCACCTCCGGCTCATTAAAAAAAGAGATCTGGTTTTCAATTATGACAGTGTCAGCGGATTTGCCGAAGCGCTTCTGGGCATTCAGACGCAACTGTTCTTCGTACCATTTAATTTTTGCCTGCGCTTCTTCAAGTTCTGAATTCAGCCGAGTGTTTTCACTCTGAAGTTCAGTGATGACAGATAAAAAATCCAGTGCCGGATCTTGTGTTTCTGTTTCTGTTAAACTGTTTTCTTTACCCATCTGATGCTTATACCGCTTTCCTGTCATTATCCACTCCAATTACTTATGATTGGCATAATATCGCCGTTTTATGATGCTATTATACCATAGATCAGCTGACAAAAAAAGCTTTTTCAACCTTATTTTTCAGATTAAAATCCGCTGTTTCACTGGCGGATGCGCCTGTTTTTCATCAAGGGTCAGTCCATCCAGCAACCACCGGAAACTTCTTTCAGTCACAACAATGGAAGGGGCGCCACTTTTTTCCGGCCACTGGAAACAGCCGTTTTCCAGACGTTTATAATGAATCCAGAAGCCGGTCTGATCCCATACCAGGATTTTAATCAGATTCCTGCGTTTATTGCAGAATGCAAACAGGTGCATGGAAAAGGGATCTTCTTTCAGAACTTCCCTGACAATCAGGGACAGTCCATCGATACTTTTTCTGAGATCGGTGGCTCCCAGAGCTATATGCACATTTCCGGAGTTGAGGCCTGTCAACATGGATCAGGCCTTTCTGATTGCGCTAATTATATTTGTAAGATGATTCTCTGAAAATTCAGGCGGTATCATAACAACCACATCTGAAATCCGGATTTCTATTACTTTTGGGGTTCCAGATAAAGGTTTTTTAAATGATATTTCCGGCGCAATAACAATTCCGGCAAAGTTGACTGTTTCTTCGGCAAACTCCTGGGGTTCCAGATCATTTAGATCCCGGTTTGCTTTGCTGATTCTCAGTTTCCAGTATCGGAATGCACTCAAAGCAAGATTATTCTTTTCGCACCACTGCCGCTGCGTCAGTCCACTTGCCAATTGTGCTTTGATCCGCTCTTCCCAGAGTATCCGATTTTCACTTTTCTCCATAAAAAATACAATCCTTCCTTTAATAGTTTGAAAGAATTGTATCAGTTTTTTTATTTGGTTGGTATGTGGTCTGTAATTGACGCTTACCTATGTTTTCCAACTTGCATAGTACCAAACTATGCCGTGCACTCGTTTCGCTAACGCTGCACTCGTCGCGGGCTGCGCCCTATGACTTTTGAGGGGAAAATATCTGTCAGCAAGCGAGCTTTCTGACAGATATTTTCCCCTCAAAAGTCGCACGGCTTAAGCTTACACGAAAGAAAGGCAGAACCTGGTATAAACCTTGGTTCTGCCTTCAAGCATTGTTTTATGGTTTTTATTACATAATTGGATCCATGCCCAGAGCAGGATGTCCTTTTGATTCCAGGAATTCTAAAACGCCTTCAGAATCAGAAGCAATTGTTTCATCACAAACCATGTCTGCGAAGTTTTCAATACCAGTCAATTCTTTAACTGCTTTATTTAAACGTTCTGCAACATCATCTTTCAGTTCTTTTGGCATCCAGACAATTCGAGACAGACCACCTTCAGCAGCCATGAATTTTTTAGAACCAATCAGGAATCGACCATGACCCATGAAACCTGGTGTTTGAACTCCACCACCGGTCATAGAGGCCAGTTCACCGAATGTCATACCAACTGGAGATGTATCGCCGAATTCTCGGTTAACAATGATAACGCCATTCGCTTCAGGCATAATACCACAGATACATTCGAAACATCCACAAGAAGTCATTGGGTCTTCAAGAATTGAGTACAATGTTACATTTTCAACGGCACCCTGAGAGTTTGTGGCAACTGCTTCGTCAACTGAAGCCCATCGACCCAGTTTTTCATCAATTGCTTCGCCTTTTACAACAGGCTGGTTAGGTCCGGTTGGGTCAAGTTCTTTAGTCGCTTTAGCATCCAACCAGGAAACCGCACCACAAAGACCTAAACGTTCTGGTGTTACGATACAAACGTGGCTAGGAGCAAATGACTGACATAACAGACAGGTATAGAATTCATCAACACTTTCATCTGTCAGAGCATCCATACGTTCGTCACGTTCAGCGTAAATTGGTTTAACCAGTTCTTCACCAAGTCTTTTAACGTCTTCTGGATTAGTGTAGATGGTTACCTGACATTTATCAACAACTTTGTCAAATTCATCACGCATTTTTGCGTAAAGTACTTCACCAATATGTTTTAAACGGAAACCTTTTTCAAAAGCCTCTTTAGTTAACCGAATCCATACGATATTTCTCTGACCAACATGCATTGCACCTTCAACATAGTTCATGAAGTAGTGAATACGTCGTTCCAGAACAGTTTCGAAGTCTTTCTGCATTGCTTTACCAGCAACTTCAACTTTAACACCTAAAGGCAAACGAACAACTTTGCCTTCTTCAAGGTTTTCATCGATATCAGGTCCGATAACTGTGATTTTATGATCTTCAATTTCTGCTAAATCGCCGGTTGTAACCAATTCCCAGCTTTCTGTTCTGTTTCCGCCGAATTCAGCGAACATGGTATCTTTACGAACTCGTTCACCTTCGAAAGCTGAAGAAACAGCAACTGGACAATCAATTTCTGTAACTTTAATTTTAATATTTCGAGCTTCTAAAGAAGTTGCTACAACTTTGTCATAATCTGGTTGATTTAATAACAGGGTTGGAACTTCGTTGATATATGTTTCTGTAGTTGCAGGGAAACCAAGTTCGATCGCAGCTGCACCAGCAGCGATGATTTTATTATCCCAATCGCCAAATACATTAACAAATGCTTTAACACGATCTTTTGTATAAGTACGGTGTTTCAGGAAGTCGCCTGGAGGTGTAGCACCAAAAATCAAGCTTGCTCTAAGAGCAACTGAAACAACGTGGATTACTGATTCAATTTCTAATCCCAATGGGATAACTCGAAGGTCAATACCCATTTTGATATTTTGTTCAACAGCCTGGTCGATTACTTTACCAACCATGAAAGTCAGAAGACCTTTTCCCTGATAATCTTTAACAATGTTTGCTAAGGTTTCAGAGTCTTTTGCTTCCCCGATAATAACGGCTACACCTGGGATATCCTGAGTTACCAGTGGTACACCGAAAGATCGGATTTCAGCATCTGTTAAGTTACCTAAGTAACGGTCAGCACCGGTATTTAAACCTTCGGCATTAATATCTTCAACTTTACGTCCAGCATAAGGTGCTTCATCATAAACAAATTTAACTGCTTCGATAATTTCAGCAAACATTGCTGAAGCAGTACCAGCGTCTAATGCATCCTGCAGGTAAGGGGTACGGTGTACCTTTTCTTTTGCCAGTTCCAGAGCTTTTTCAAGTTCACCAACATTAGTGATTTTTTCACCAGTAATAGCATAAATACAAGGAAGTGCATAAGCAGTTCCAGGGAATTTAACCGCGGTTTCTTTTCCTTTTTCAGCAACGACTTTTGCTACGGCTTCTTCTGCCCGTTTCTGGTATTGAGCCTGACCGTCGTAGATTATATCAAAAAGATTCATATTCATATGGACTTTTTCCTCCTTAAAATTGTTTATTCAACCAAGAATAAAACTACTTTTTCTGTTTTTCCTGCACAATTTCCTGGATGCGTTCACCAAGAACTGCTATATCTGCCTTCATGACAGGATCATCATAAGGCGATTTATTATTGCGATCGGACTGAATCACTTCATCCCGATAATTTAAAAATCCGATAATATTTTCGGCTCCGATTTTTTCATTGAGGAAGGCAATATCCGAGTCATTTCGGATTTTGTTTCCAATAACATAAACCTGCTTGACACCAATGTCGGTAGCTAATGATTTAACTTTATTAAATGTCTGTATACTTCTGACTCCCGGTTCCACTACAACAATAAAGGCATCGACTGCTCCGGCAGTTCCTCGTCCCAGATGTTCTATACCTGCTTCCATATCCATAATGACCACATCTTTTTGATATAAAACCAGATGGTTCATCAGCATTTTAAGAAGCACGTGTTCCGGACAGACACATCCGGATCCGCCAGTATCGACGGTTCCCATTGTAAGAAGTTTTACACCATTATATTCTTTGGCATAGCGCTCTGGAATATCAGAAACTTCCGGGTTCATTTTAAACATTGACCCGAAGGTACCTTTTTCAGCAACAGTTCGCTCTTCTACCAGATCTCGCATTTCGGAGATCGGAACGATACTGTCAATCATTTCTTCACTCATTCCAAGAGCCAGGCCTAAATTGGCATCGGGGTCAGCATCTACCGTTAAAACATTGAATCCCTTGTCTGCAAAGTATCGGCTTAAGCAAGCAGAAATGGTCGTTTTTCCAACTCCGCCTTTTCCGGTTAATGCTATTTTCATTTATATCACCTGTCTATTCTAAAATCTTAATTAAATTCCTAAACCAACTCGTTTAGCTTCAATATCTTCCATAATTTTGTCAACCATTACCATAGGATCTTTTTCGAATACGAAATGAGCTCCCAGGAATTCATGACAATCTTCAGTTAACAGTTTTGTGAAGTTTGGTGAACCAAGAACCTGAGGAATAACACCCAGATATGTATTGATACCAGAACCAACAACGTAGTTAGCAATTGAAACAGCTTTTTCTGACATCCACTCAGGGGCAATACCAACAACTGGCAGTAAAGCTGGATCGATGTCTTTTTCTTCGGCACATAAGTTAACCAGTACCAGGATTCGGCTGATATCAACACAAGAACCCATATGCAGCACAGGAGGAATGTTTACACGTTCACAGACTTCTTTCAGTCCTCGTCCACATCGTTCTTTCGCTTCTAAAGTTAATAGACCTGCTTTAGCTGCCGCCTGAGCTGCACAACCTGTAGCAACACAGATTACATCGCGTTTGATCAGTTCTTCCATTACTCTGATATGAGCTACATCATGTGTCTGTTTTGGATTGTTACAACCAACAACACCGGCGGCTCCACGAAGAACACCTGCGTAAATAACGTCAGTTAATGGTTTAACACCACCCATTTCATCTTCAGTGTTTGTGTTTACTACTTTATCTAAATGATCAATTATTGTTTCTACTGAATATCCAACCATTGTAGGCATTTTGAAATCTGGAATTTCAACTTTTTCCTGAACTCGGTTAGGGTAATTCTCAATCGCGATTTTTACGATTTCTTTAGCGTTTTCCAGACCAGTTTCTTCAGAAAATTCAATGTACATATCGCCAGCAATTTTTGCTTTCTGAGAAGTAGAAATGAATCGGGTATGGTAAGTTTTAGCCAGCGCTGGAAGAGCTGGGAAAATACACTGTACGTCAACTACTGCAGCTTCGATAGCACCAGTAATGATACACATTTCCTGCTGATAGAAGTTACCGGCAATTTTAACACCGTGACGCATTGTTAACTCATTACCTGTACAACACATACCAACAAGGTTAATACCTTTAGCACCTTTTTCTTTAGCTAATGCAACCATGTCAGGATCCTGAGAAGCTAAAACAATCATTTCGGCAAGGTTTGGATCATGTCCGTGGATCAAAATGTTAACCTGATCACCGCTGATACATCCTAAGTTAGATTCTGTTGGTTTTGCTGTTGGTGTTCCATATAAAATATCAGAGAATTCAGTACCGATCATGGAACCGCCCCAGCCATCAGCCATCCCGGTTCTCATGCCGCGTCGGAATAAGCTTTCATAGTCTGAAGCACAACCGATATGGGTAGAGTGCATCAGAGTTGTTACTTCCATATCAACTGCTCGAGGTGCAATATTTTCTCTTTCCCAAATTTCCTGTCGAGCCTTAGGTGCACGAGTAAGGAATCTCTGAGTTCCAAAAGGTTTTCCGAATTCTTCCAGAGCGATTTCTGCTACTTCATGAGCCAGTGCATAAGTTTCTCTAGTCTCAGCGTCTTCGATTCCCCATTCTTTAGCAACAACCCGAAGTTTCTTTTCATCTCTAATTTTGAAAGGACCTTCAGCTTTTGCAGCATGCATAGCATGAACAATATCTCGAGCATGGTCAGAGTGGGCTGAACATCCACCAGCTACCATACGGGCAAAGTTTCTGGCTACAATGGTATCAGCGTTAGCGCCACAAATACCTCTTTGAGCCCCTTTACCAGGAGTCGGACTTACACGACAAGGTCCCATTGCACAAATTCGACAACATACACCAGCTTCTCCAAAACCACACTGGGTTTTCTGCGCCGCTTTACGATCCCATAAAGTTTCTGCGCCATCTTTTTGAGCTTTTGCGAGTAAAGCTTCAGCTGTAACATCACTTTTCAACAATTCATTGATATTATTGCTCATATTTTTCTACCTCTCTAAATTTATAATTTATGCAGACAACCACTTTTCGTATATTCGTAATATTTACATTTTTTATGTTTGTTATATTTTTAACTTTACAAAACGCAAATTATGGTATACAATACTAGTTGAGTGACACATTATACATAGTTATTGCTCCTGATATCCTTTTCCAGTGCAGAAAGAAAAGGAATTATATCAGGGGCTTTTTTTATTTTAGTATTTTCAAACACCTTTTAGTAAGGTTTTATTAGAATTCCAGTACAGAATCAGCGTAAAGAATATTGTTTTTGATGATATCGCATGCAACAATGGTTTCCATTAATCGTTTATCACAAGGATTTACGATTGCAGACGAGAAACCGCATTGCATAGCCATTGCTACCATAGCAGAATCTAACAGTGGACGAATATGTTTTGGCGCACCGTTTGATACATTACTTAATCCACCAGTTGTTTTAAGTCCCATATCTGTAATCATTTGAATTGCTTCGATTACATCACATTGTTTATCCTGCATTCCTTTAATTACCAGGAATAACGGGTCAAACAAAATATCTTCTGGGTCCATGCCATGTTCCATACCGCGTTCCAGTAAAATCTGACAGAATTCCATACGTTCGTCATTGTTAGCTGGAACACCTTCTTTAGAACAAAGCGCAATACACATAGCATCGTTAGCTGCTGCTAAATCCAGGTATCCAATACGATCACCAGCATCAGCTGAGTTTACGATTGGTTTTCCTTTTTCACGGTTATAAACCTGAATACCTGCTTCAATCGCTTTCATGTTAGCGGTATCAAGAGCCAGTGGAACATTGTCAAAGTTTTCCTGCAGCAGTTTTACACCCCATTGCATTAACTCTTCGCCGTCTCTTTCAGCAGGTCCGATATTTAAATCAAGATAGTCTGCGCCAGCATCCAGCTGTTCTTTAGCTCGTTGAAGAATTGGTTCAGGGTTACGTGCAGCAAACGCTTCACGCATTGCTGGAGAAATACAGTGAATTCTTTCACCAATGACCATAAATTTAGACATAATTTTCCCCTTTCAAGTTGGAAATATTGTTTTATATAATCGGCACCCGAATCTTTCGGGTACCGGTTATAAATTTAATCTTTAGATTAAGCTTGTAAATCTTTCAAGAATTTTGGTAACTGCATTGCTTCGTTTGGTCCAACAATAACGTCCCATTCAGGTAATAATTCTTTTAAATCTCCCTGAAGAACAGCAACTTTACCAGGTAAAATCAGTTTTCTTGAAGTTGTCAGATCTGCTACATTGTTTTCTTTAATGAAGTTAGCAATTACGCTAGAGCCAAATTTACCAGCAGCCCAAGCAGTAAGAACTGAGTAACCACCAGCATCTGGAATTGCCAGGTATGCAGGCACTTTAGAACGCTCAATTTCACCAGCTACAACGAAGTAAGACAGTGCAAAGTCAACTGTTACCAGAACTGGGTCATTACCAGTAGGTTTGTTGAATTCATAAACTTTTGGTTCAACTCGCATTGGTTTCTGAGGATCTGTAAAGATATTCTGACGCAGACCAAACAGTGGAAGAGCTGCATTGTAGTCCATTTCTTCCATTACGATGATTGATCCAAATCGCTGTACAAATGCTGAAGCTAAGGCAATCTGCAAATTGATGTCGCCAGCAGCCAGTTTGTTAGTAAATACAACTGAAGGATAACCGAAAGTACGATCATTTCCTTTGATAGCAGCTGTACGAATATCAACAGCATTTGCGAATGCTTCTTTGATAGAGGTTTCGCCAACATTTAGAATCAGGTTTTTATATGATTTTTCGATTTCTTCAACTAAATCGTGTAAAGCTTCAATGCTATCAGCAGATACGCCCAAAACAGCATCTGCTGCTTTTGCAACGTCTACCATTGCTGCAGCATTTTCTTTAGTTGCGCCCATGATGATTGCTTTTTCACCAGCTACAGCAGCGGCAGCTTTTGCAGCTTCTGCGTCAGTAGTAACGATCATTGGAATTTTGCCGGCTTCTTTTACTTTACCAACTAAAGCAACGAATTTATCAACATCAGCCACCAGTCGAACAGCAACCACTTCAACGAACATCATTTCGCCAATTCGGTCATAGTTAACTGCTTCGATTTTATCGCAAGCTGCTTTAATTTCATCATCGCTCATAGCGTCTGATAATTCAACAGCAAACAGGTTTTTGTTAACCAATGTTTTTTCATGTCGGTATAGAACTGTTTCGCCACCCAGGGCTCTTTCCATTTCACCAGTACCAACTTTAATTGTTTTCATCGGTGGTGCTGTAGCTTCTGATAAAGCCGCTTTTGATTCTTCTGAGATATATGGACATTTTTCAATATCAACTGCACCAGTAGCCGCTTTCATTGAGAATGCCATACAGGTCGGGAATCCACATTCCTTACAGTTTGTTTTTGGTGTGAGTTTAAAGATATCTAATCCTTTTACTGCCATTTGAATTCGCCTCCCTTTCTTAACCGACTAATCCGGCAACCATTGCTTTAATGGTTTTTACTGATTCCGGATGTCTAACAATAACAGCATTGGATCCACCAACTACAACTGATGCAGCAGTCGATACTTCCATACCAATTCCACGTGCTTCCAAAGAACCCCATTCTGGAACTTCTTCTTCAATAACTACGGCTTCTTTAACGCCCCATGAGCTACTAGAAACATCAGTCATAATTGGCATCTGTAATGTGTCATCGTTTTGGCCAAGAGCGGCTAAGCGAATTCGGTCCATGGTTGAAGCAACATATTCAAAACCGTATCCTACGGCAGCTGTTCCAACATCCATGATAATATCCTGTCCTCTAACTCCCAATTGAGTTAATAAAATATTTAATTGTTTAGCTAAGTTGATATCTACTGAAGATTCAGCTCCGACTTTTTGGCCGTAAGCCATTCCACCTGCAGCACCAACAGTTTTGTAACTATCTTCTACAGCTGAGAAAAGAACAACATTTTTACCTTCTAAAGCTTTAGCTACTTCTTCCAGTAATTTAGCGTCTTTTTCAGCATTATTACATCCCTGAACAACTAATGGTACATCGATTGCAGCTTCTACAGCTACAGCAGTTGCAACACAGTTTTCAACAGAATTGTCTGCGCCGTTTGGATCAGCACTAGCTAAATTAACTAGCAGAAAATCAGCGCCTGATTTTTCTACAGCTGCTTTTGCGAATGCTGCAGCATCTTTCATGGCATCTCCATAGATGTCAGTGAAACATGGTGCCCAT
Source organism: Eubacteriaceae bacterium ES3 (assembly GCA_030586155.1). NCBI lineage: Bacteria > Bacillati > Bacillota > Clostridia > Eubacteriales > Eubacteriaceae > Eubacteriaceae bacterium ES3. Next base: position 2,759,071 of record CP130741.1, read on the forward strand.
TCATCAGTGGTATCTGTGATTGCAATCCCCACTGCTGGCTTAAATCCTTCACTACCTAAAAATGGTAATGATTTTTCTCCACCGATGCTAACGGCTGCATCTCCAGCACCCATTTCGCATACGTTGATCTTGCCATTAAACTTTTGTTCTACCTTTTTGTATGGCATTTCTTCGTTACCTCCTAACCGGTTACCTTTTTTCAAAATATTTTATTTTAAAGCTTTACACTTCAAAACCATAGGAATTTTTTTATATGCAAACGAACCGCGATTCACCTGTATATATAAGTATACACAAATTGTACTATACTGGTTAAAAGTTTGTCAATTGATTTTCGCAATTTCTCAAAAATTTATCAGTCCATTTTTAAGCCTGGGTAAAGGTTTTCATTTTCAACATCAAAACATCACCTAAAACCGCCAAATCTTTAATTGTAAAGATCTCGATAAGATTAGAATCAAAGAGAATCTGGCCCTCTGCTTCAAACTCATCATCCCCATACCAGAGAATAAAAGCCATTTCAACACCGGGCATCACTTTCAGTGAAAAGGAAATATCTCCCTTGTCCATCGACTGGGTCTCCATCTCGTTGATAAAGCTATCTAAAGCCTGAGGATATTCTGATCCAATTAAAGCAAAAATCTTTATACTTCGTGCATAAAAGTTCGCGTAGTACAAGGGACCATCGGGAAATTCTTTATAACTTTTAAAGTTCCCTGTAGGACCCGTCCCATTAGCATTCATCAGATAGCGCAGAATAATCATCTTTACCGAATAATTTAAAACTTCACTACCATCTTCAAAAACAATCTGACCCTCAGGATATTTTACCTGATACCGTTCACCCAACACTTCTATAGTAAAACACTGATTTTCAGGATCATAAGCAATCCCTGAATTATTTGCCATAATATGAGGGGCATAATTTTTAAAGACCGCCTGATTCACCTCATAACCTTGTTCTGAGAAATGAGGGTCAATATCTGGTATTTTTTTCATGGTTACTTACTCAGACCCTTTAAAATCGGAATAAAAATATCACCCATCACCGCCATATCTTCGGCTGAAAAAGCAGATTCAAAGTTTTTGTCAAAAAGAATCTGAGCAGCTGGCGGAAATTCATCGTCTCCCAGCCATAATATCACGGTCATAAACATATCATTTATAAATTCGAATCTGAAGGATAAATCCCCCTTATCCAGGGTTTGGGCCCCAATAGCCGTCATGGCTCTTTTAAGGCCGTCAGGATTATAATTAAAAGTGAAGGCAAAACGTTTCAGACAACGACCTTCAAAACAGGCATAATAGGCATTTCCTCCCGACATATCCCGATAAACCATATCCTGACCAGTTGATTTAATGCCTTTAGCATTCATCAGAAAGCGCAGAATCATCGTTTTTAACTTATAATTATCAAATTCCTGTCCTGAATGGTCTTTAACATCGCCATCCGGAAAGGAAACCAAATAGTCTGATCCCATTACCCGTACGGTGAAAACTTTTTTTTCTGTGTCAAAGGAACAGGCACTTAATTTTTCGATCTCCTGGGGATTAAAATCCTTTAACAGTGATTTGTAATGCTCATAAGGTAATTTATCTTTTCTTTGTTCTTCAATAGCGGTTTCGTCCCGCAAGTTTGCTTCCATTTTTTCTCCTTTATTCCTGCAGCGAGGGAAACAGATTCAAGTTGGTATGAGGGATAAAGCAGGCTGATACAAATTCGTCCATATAGGTGGGATAGACACTTAATTCCATGTATGTCATATTATTGGAAATTTCGCGAATCGTATCTTTGCCTTCGGTTAAAGTGAGTGCCAGATAGCATCCCTGCATGGAAGAATTTCCAATATAATAGTATTTTTCCACCGGGATATCTGGAAGCATCCCCAAGGCAATAGCATTTTTGATGTCCAGATTAGTTCCAATCCCACCCGCAACATAAACATTTTCCAAGACATCAATTGACATATCCAGACTTTCCATCAAGGTATAGATTGCTGAAAAAACCGCACCTTTTGCCTTAACAAAAGAGTCAATATCTACTTCTGTAATATAAACATCTTTAGACCCATTATCTAATTCTTTTGAATACAGAAAATATTGACCGATTCCATATTCATCAAACTGAATCCGCGGATGATTGAGTTCTTTATTCATCCGGCCTTTACCATCAATAATACCAGTCCGTTTCATTTCGCATATCAAGTCGATGATTCCCGAACCGCAAATCCCCACTGGACTATGCTGTCCAATTGTATTATAGAAGGGTCTTAAATCTTCGTCATTTATTTTGACCTCTTCAATAGCTCCCGGAACGGCTCTGGTTCCGCAGCTGATTTCCCCGCCTTCAAAGGCCGGTCCTGCCGAACAGGCACAGGTCATCATAAAATCCTTATTACCAAAAACAATTTCGCCGTTGGTTCCCAGATCCACCAACATCGTAAAATCCTCACGCATCCAGACCGGAACGGCAAAAACACCTGCTGTGATGTCTCCCCCAACATAAGAAGCTACTGAAGGGGCCAAATATATTTTACCTTCTGGATTAACCTCAATACCGATTTCTCTGCATTTCATTTCCGGAATATCGTTGATGGCAGGAATAAAGGGTTCACGACGCAAATAATCCGGATTAATTCCTAAAAGCAGATGATTCATCGTGGTATTTCCTGCTGCACACACTTCATAGATATCTTCTCTGTCAATTCCAACGGTTTTAACCATCTTCCCAATCAAAGCATTAATGGTTTCATCAACAATAGCCTTGCGTAAGTTTTCAAGTCCGCCAGGTTTAACCGAATAAACAATACGGTTAATAACGTCCGCACCAAACTTGACCTGAGCATTTCCCATTGACGCCTTGGCTACAATTTCGTTATTATCCATGTTAACCAGACAAGCTGATACAGAGGTCGTTCCTATATCCAAGGCTACACCGTAAAGTGGTGTTTTTATACTGTCAAGAGGTTTTACATCAAGTATTTCAGCAATTTCCCGGCGTTTTAAATAAACCACTTCAATTTTAAAGTCATTAGCCCGAAACACATCCGGAAGTTTTCTCAACACATCCAGACTGATAATAATATCCTCATAACCAAGTTGATGTTTAAAATAAAACTTCAGTCGGTCTTCATCAGCCTGACTGTCTTCGATTGTTGGCTCCCCAAGTTCAATTTCTTGAGACCAAAGTCGACTGGCATTTGTCATACCCATTTTAAGCATTTTATTACGGACATATTTGATATTTTTATTTTCATTCTGAGAAAGATCTGTAATCTGCATTTCGTTTACAAATGACGAGGCCAGATCAGGCACATCCACCACAATATCTTCAATGATTTTTGAATTACATGCCAGAACAAATCCTGCTGCCATTTCATCTTCCGAAATGTGCCGACTTTTGGTGGTCTCCACCGCCCCCCTGATAATTTGTACTTTACATTTTCCACAAGTTACATTTCCGCTGCATGGCGAATCAATCATCACACCGGCTCTACGCGCCGCCTCCAAAAGATTCTCATGATCACGGGCAATCAGTTCGATGGTCCTTTTTCCCTTGACCATGAATCTTACTTTCTGCATAAATGCCTCCCCCTTTCCAATCACATAAAAAACGGCAAGGGTTTTATGCCTTGCCGCCCCTTTAAAAAACTATTTATTCTTAATGATTTCCAGTTTGTCTACAATTTCGCGAAGTGCCTTTTTCGAAGGTGCTTCAACCGGTAAGTCCACTAACGGTTTTCCATAAGCGTCATATTCAAAGACATTCTGATCCAGTGGTACAACACCAATTAAATCCAGCCCCTGCTTTTCAACTTCTTCCGCTGTACCTTCATTTAAGACGCCATCAGGAGCCCGGTTAATAATCAATTTAATAGTTGGCACCTTCAGCTTCAGTTCATCTACCAGGTCACGGATTCGACCAACTGCCTGAACACCTCGGCGAGAACAATCACTGACCAAAATCAGCATATCAATTTTTCCCAGCGTTCCTCGGCTTAAATGTTCCATTCCCGCTTCATTATCAACTATAATGTAGTTATAATTTTTTCCCAGAGAATCAAGCTGGGTCTTTAAAATTCCGTTTACATAACAGTAGCAACCAGCTCCCTGACTACGACCCATTACTAACAGATCATAACCATTCCCTTCAGCCACTGCCTGGTTTAAACGAAATTTTAGAAAATCTGTTTTAGTCATCCCTGATGGTAATGGCACACCGTCCATTTCTGCATGGTTGACTTCTTCTTTAATTTCACCGATGGACAGTTCAATTTCTTCACCAAGAACCTCATTAAGATTCGCATTGGCATCAGCATCCACCGCTAGAATCGGGCCTAAACCCGCTTCCACTAGATATTCAATTAACATACCGGTTAAACTGGTTTTACCAACGCCACCTTTTCCGGCAATTGCAATGTTATAAGACATAATTTTTTCCCCCTGTAACGTTTATTTCACACAATATACTTCTACATAACACGTTACACCTGAACTCTAACTTGTATATATAAGTATCGACAGGCATATCATAACATACTCTTTTTCAATTTTCAATAGGACAATATAGACTGCGTTTTTTTTACATAAAAAGAAAACTTTTAATTCAACGATTCCGTTTTTATGCTTATGTTGTTAATCTTTTGTCATTTAATTTTACCAATACTCATTTTTAAAAACCGCTTTTAACTGTTATTAAAGAGGAAACTCTAGTTTCCTATATTTTCATCGTCTTTTGACTTCTGAATACAACTCTATAAAAAAACCGACTCCTCCACAATGGCAAGGACTCGGTTTCAAAATTGTATTTCTTAGAACAAACTATTGATTTTTACGGTCTTGAAAACACTCAAAATTCGGAATCTGTCACATTACTTCCTTAACATATTATTTACTCAATAATTTTTTAAGATCTTCTTCTGCCGTTGTGATCGGTCCGATTTGATAGTTTTCAACCAGTACATTTAAAACATTCGGCGATACAAATGCCGGAAGTGTTGGTCCCAGTAAAATATTTTTTATTCCCAGCGACAAGAGTGTTAATAAAATACAGACCGCCTTCTGTTCATACCAGGACAATACAAGACTTAAAGGCAGTTCATTAACATCACACTGGAAGGCATCGGCCAAAGCAACTGCGACTTTTATAGCCGAATAAGCATCATTGCACTGCCCCATATCCATCAGTCTGGGAAGTCCCCCAATGGTGCCCAGATCCAGATCATTGAATCGATACTTTCCGCAAGCCAGGGTTAAGACGACTGTATCCTCCGGCGTTTTTTCAACAAATTCTGTATAGTAGTTACGACCTGTTTTAGCACCATCACATCCGCCGACCAGGAAGAAGTGTTTAATATCACCGGCTTTAACGGCTTCTATCACTTTATCAGCAACCCCTAATACCGTTCCATGACCAAAGCCAGTCATCACCTTATGACCACCATTGATTCCGGTCAAATGCTTATCTTCATCATACCCACCCAGTTCCAGAGCTTTTTCAATAACCGCGCTAAAGTCTTTATCTTTGCCAATATGAACCATTTCCGGATACTGGACCAAATCGGTGGTAAAGATCCGATCAGCATATGATTCTTTTACCGGCATAATACAGTTAGTGGTGAAAAGAACTGGAGCCGGCACATTAGCAAATTCTTTCTGCTGATTCTGCCAGGCAGTCCCAAAATTTCCTTTAAGATGAGGATATTTTTTTAATTCCGGATAGGCGTGGCAAGGAAGCATTTCTCCATGAGTATAGATGTTAATGCCTTTTCCTTCTGTCTGTTCTAAAAGCAGCTTCAGGTCTCTTAAGTCATGACCGGTAATGATAATAAAAGGTCCCTTTTCGATGGTTAAGGTTACTTCTGTTGGAACCGGTGTTCCATAAGTTTCGGTATTAGCTTTATCCAGCAGTTCCATACAGGTTAAATTAACGGTTCCCGTTTCTAAAACGATCGGCAACAGTTCGTCCATACCCATATCTGATCCCACAGCGGCTAAAGCTTTATAGAAAAAGCTGTCAACCGAAGCATCGTGGTAGCCTAAAATCGCAGCATGATGGGCGTAGGCAGCCATCCCTTTAACCCCTAGTAGAATCAGGGTTTTCAAAGATCTGATATCTTCATTTTCCGCCCAAAGGCTTCCCATATTGTAATCCTCAATCGATGGATCCAGTTCATTTTTCATTTTATCAACACAGTCAACCATAATTTTAATACTATTATCATCAAAATTGACGTTAGTAACCGTTGTAAACAGCGCCTTCTTAATGCAGGCATCGGTTGCTTCTGTAGCTCCATTTTTTATCACAGCTTTGGAAAGTCCAATCGCTGCCCCAATTAATTCATCCTGCAAACCAGCTGTCGGCGCCGCTTTTCCGCAAACCCCCGCAACCTCACAAGCAGATCCTTTTGCCGTCTGTTCACATTGGAAACAAAACATATCTTTCATTTTACTTCTACCTCTCTTTTCTATCTTATTATCCCTTAGGGATTATAGACTTAAATTATTTGCACCCTATTCTATAAGCAATTATTTTGTTCAGATGTCTTCCAATATTTTGCCATCGGTTGAAATGGTATGAACCTGCCAGGGAATCATTTTTCCAGAATTTTTCAAGGCGGTCGTGACGGCATTCACAATTCCAGAACAGCAGGGTACTTCCATCCGCACCACCGTCACGCTTTTGATATCATTAAGTCGGATAATTTCCGTCAGTTTGTCGGCATAGTCCACCGCGTCCAACTTAGGACAGCCCACCAGAGTCACTTTGTTTTTAATAAACTTGTTATGAAAATCTCCGTAAGCATAGGCCGTACAGTCAGCTGCAATCAGAAGGTGGGCCCCATTAAAATAGGGGGCGTTGACTGGTGCCAGTTTGATCTGAACCGGCCATTGCCGAAGCTGGGAGTCTGGTCCTTGCTGACTCTTTACCTGAACCTCAGCTTCTTCTCTGACAATTGCCTTTGAAGAAGACCCCGGACATCCGCACGGCAATTTGTCTTCTGTTTTTTCGATAACCTTTGCCTGGCTGCTCGGACATCCAGAAACCTGTTTTTTTAACGCCATATTCTTTTTCACTGCCTCTTCGTCATAGGCTGCTGCTTCCCGTTCTACAAACGTGATCGCCCCAGTCGGGCAGGCCGGCAAACAGTCCCCCAGACCATCACAATAATCATCTCTTAAAAGCTTGGCCACTCCATCAACCATTCCAATTGCACCTTCATGGCAGGCATCTGCACATAAACCACATCCATTACATTTTTCTTCATCTATTGATATTATCTTACGAATCATCTATTTGTCCTCCACTTGATTTTATAGTCTTATCATACTATAATTAAACCCAAAAATATGTTGCATATGCAACAAGGAGCAAAAAAAATGCAAAAATATACTGAACTCTTAAAAAACGTAAAACTTTTCAGCGGTATCGACAATGATTTGCCGGCCATGCTTGATTGTCTGGGCTCGCAGGAAAAGTGTTATCATAAAGGCGATCTTATTTTCGTTTCCGGACAAGCGATCAATTCAGTAGGGATCGTGCTGCAGGGGGAACTTCAGGTGATACAGGAAGATTATAACGGCAACCGGACCATTCTGACCGAACTAAGATCTACCCAAATTTTCGGTGAAGCCCTGGCTTGTGCCGGCATCCTGGAAAGCCCTGTTTCGGTGCTTTCAAAAACGGACTCAAAAATATTGTTTATAAGCGTGAGCAGGATTATCAACACCTGTTCCTCCAGTTGCAGCTTTCATAATCGTCTGATTGAAAACCTGCTAAAAATTCTGGCCCGCAAAAACATCCAGTTAAGCGATAAAAATCAGCTTCTTTCCCATCGCAGTATCCGGGAAAAGGTTCTATCCTACTTATCCATGCAGGCCGAAAAAAACAGCAGCTCAGATTTTAACATTCCTTTTAACCGAAATGAACTGGCAGATTTTCTTTGTGTTGACCGCAGTGCGCTCTCTCGGGTTTTGTCTGCGCTTGCAAAAGAAGGCGTAGTTTCTGTCTCAGGACGGCATTTTACATTACATTAAAACTGAAAAAGATCTGATTATGAACTCAAAAGTCCACAATCAGATCTTTTTTAAAACTTATTCTTAAATTCTTCATATCCTTCAGCTTCCAGCTCTTCATAAGGGATAAAGCGAAGGGCTGCACTGTTGATACAATACCGCAAGCCGCCTGCCTCCACTGGCCCATCATCAAAGACGTGGCCCAAATGGGCATCTCCAACCTTACTTCTAACTTCTGTTCGCCGCATACCAAAAGAAGTATCAAATTTTTCGGCAATCAGATCATCCTCGATTGGTTTTGAAAAACTGGGCCATCCGCATCCAGAATCAAACTTATCTGTCGATATAAAGAGCGGTTGGCCAGTTGTGATATCCACATAAATACCTTTTCTCTTTTCATCAAAGTATTCGTTTTTGAAGGGTGGTTCAGTTTGATTTTCCTGGGTCACAGCATACTGTTCTTTGGTTAAGGTCTTTGCCAGCTGGCTTTTTTCTTTTTTATAGTATTTCATCTCTTCCTCCATAACATGACCAATTTTAGTCACTCGCAATTTAAACGGGCCGGATACAGATAAAAACATTCATAACCTAAGTTTTAGAAAAAACACAAATCTCCAAAATATGAGAATCATCGTCTTAATCTAAACCTTTTAACAAAACAGATTCTCTATTTATTAAAGCATGCCAAGGTTAATGATATCTTAATCATGCTTATTAAGAATTTCTTTTAAACCAGAAAGATCATTAACCGGAGGCTTGCAGCCAGTCACATCGCAAACATAGGCTGTGGTTTTGTCATCAACCCGCTTAAAGCTTTTTAAAACCGGATTAATACTGGCAAAATCCTGTTCACTTTTATTGAGGAGTACAAATGCCAGCGGCAAATAGTGACTATTGATTTCCTTAATCATCTCCTGGGTTAAGGGATCATTTAAATCTCCGGTCATGACAATTTCCTGTTTACCAAAGTCCATCAGCATTTTTCCTGTCAGCATCATGGTATATACCATCGGGGCTTCGTTTATTTTACCGGCAAAGTAAGTCAGCATACTGTCAGCTTTCTCCAGATAATCCCGGCGATTCCCTATTTTCCCCAGTTTAATAAGTAAAAACAGTGTAATGGCATTGCCTGAAGGCATTACATTATCAATAATTTCCTTAGGTCTGGCAATCAGGCGTTCACCATCTCGTCCATAAATATAAAAACCCTTACTCCCCTCTTCATCGCCGAAGTTATCCATGATTTCTTCCATTTTCACAAACGCTTTTTCCAGAAAGCGGGTATCAAATGTCGCCTGATATAGTTCCACGTAAGCCCAAGTCACATAGGCATAGTCATCTAAATATGCAGGATAGCGGGCTTCGCCTTTGCGATAACGGGCCATCAGTTTGCCATAATCATCGGTTATTCGTTTTTCAATAAAGTGCATGGTCGCTTTAGCATAGCCGATATACGTTTCATTATCAAAGATCCGTCCTGCCATCGACAAGGCAGTCACTGTCAAAGCATTCCAGGCCGTCAGAATCTTGTCGTCTTTATCCGGCTTCACCCGTTTATTTCTCTGTTCATAAAGGCTCTTTAGAATTCCGTCCAACCGCTCTTTAATGCCTGGCTTTTCAAGGCTCCTCAGGTCAGTGGAAATCAAATTCAAGATGTTTAAGCCCTGAAAGTTTCCAATCCGATCCATGGGATAGTATCTAAATAAGAAAGATGCATCCTCAGGCGACAGAATCTTTTCGATTTTTTGCTTGGACCAAAGATAAAACTTACCTTCGATCCCTTCCGAATCAGCATCTTCAGCCGAATAAAAGCCCCCCTCCAAAGATTTCAAATCCCTGATCAGGTATTTGATCACCTTGTCAGCAATTTCTCGGTAAAGACTTTTTCCCGTAATCTGATAACATTCGGTATAAACCATAATCATCAGTGCATTATCGTAAAGCATTTTTTCGAAATGCGGGACCAACCATTTGGAATCCGTTGAATAGCGGGAAAAGCCATAACCCACATGATCGAAGATTCCACCTTTATACATCTGCTCAAGCGTTTTTTCAACCATTGTCAGGGCTTCCTTTTCTCGGGTCACCCGATAAAAACGCATCAGAAATAAAAGCACATGAGGGGAGGGAAATTTCGGCGCCTTGTTAAAACCACCATAGTCCGGATCAAAGTTTTCCCGATAATAGTTATAGGCATCCCGCATCGCTGTATCGCTCATTTCAGTCCGCTTGTGCGTGGTTTCCATTTCGTTTAGAAGTCTGGTAATACGCTGGGCCGAGTTGGTCAGTTCCGAACGCTTATCCTCCCATTGTGAAGCAATCCCCCTCAGAACATCCAGAAGACCCATCTTACCATTCCGGGAATATTTGGGAAAATAAGTCCCTGAATAAAAGGGCTTCTGGTCCGATGTCAGAAATACATTTAGGGGCCATCCTCCCTGGCCACGACTCATCTGCGCAAATGTCATATAGATCTGATCGATATCCGGTCGCTCCTCACGATCTACCTTAATACAGATAAAATATCGATTTAAAACCGCTGCCACTTCCTGATCTTCAAAGCTTTCTTTTTCCATCACATGACACCAGTGACAGGTAGAATAACCAATTGAAAGAAATATCGGCTTGCTCTCATGTTTGGCTTTGGCAAAAGCCTCTTCCGACCAGGGGTGCCAGTTTACCGGATTATAGGCATGCTGCAACAGATAGGGGCTTTTCTCAAAGATCAGCAGATTATGTTTTTTGTCAGAATTTATATTTTCCAAGTCTTCCTCCTAGTTATCAAATTGAATCAGCTTTCTTTCCAGCTGTCGGTTTAAAAGCAGATACATAAGTACCGAAATCGCTGAATTAAGGATAAAATAAAGCAAATAACCCAGCCATGAATTTGTCAAAGAGCCTGCCAGCAGCGACAAGCCAATCACAATCGCCATATAAAGCATCCCGACAAATAATGTAATCAGAACATTCATATTATTCTTAACGGCCTTCTGGGGGTTATCCCAGTCGATCAGCGGTCGGCTGACATCAATAAACAGCCCGAGAAATAGAATGGGCACACTCCCAACCAGACCAAGAAGCAGGGCCAGAATGATAGTTTCAACCTTCAGGGGCAGAATATAACAGACCACAGCAACCGTAAATACCATACCCAGTCCCTGAATCAGCAAAGCCGATAGCGTTCTGCCAATAATCTGTTCTCTAGCCGAAACAGGTATCACCCGGGTTGTCCAGGAAGCCCTTCCTTCTCGGGAAAAGGAAGTCGCGGTAGTCGCTGAAGTCGCTCCAAAAAAGATGAAAATCCCAATCAAAATGTAGGTCGCAATAAAAGGCATCTCATTGTAAAAATTTTGCAACTCGGCTAGATCACTCTGATTCAGTCCACTAAAGGTTAAGCCCAACAAGAGGCAAATTGGAACTATCACCACAACACTTACATTGTTAAAAAGAAATATCGGTGTTCGTAACATATTTTGCATATCCATGAAAAATATCGCCAACGCCTTCGAACGATTTTTATGTATCTTTTTTTGACGTTGCTCTTCTGACAGGACCTTAGATTTTTGGGTAATTGTCCCTGAAACCAGACTGCTTAGATAAAAGCGCTTACCCACCTGTACCAGAATAAAAAGTGATACCCCTGCAAGCAAAAGAAGCAAAACAATCCAAACCACGGACATTGGCGTAATAGCATTAAGTCCCCAGGCGACGAGAAAACTTGCCGGCACCAAATAGGCAATCTGATTTAAGAGCATTTGACTGTTTGCCAGCATTGTATTTAAAATTTCCTGGATATCACCATCCGACGAAGTACTCAGCTGACTGGAGAAATAAAATTGCAGGCCCAAAATCGCTGCCACAAAAAAAATGGAAAAGAGCATCTGAATAACATCCTGCCGCCCCTTAATCGATGAACCTTTCATAATCAGCATGAAAAGTGCTGTCAGCAGAGCCAGTGGCATAATCGGCAAGGCAATAATCACTGGCAGGCAAAGCAGTGCATACAGAAGCCCCATTCCCTGAGCAATTCCGTAGATCACCAATACCGGCAGATATGCGATTAGGGTAAAAATATATTCCGATGCCAGTATAGCTGTAAACTTCCCCAGTATCAGCTTCTCCGGAGACAATGGGAGGGGAATAAGCTCTTCGATGTTTTTAGAAAAATAGAATTCCGATAGAACCTGCATAATCCCAAAAATGATAATCAGCATTGTGGTCATGACAAAGCCAAACACCAGAAAAGCTGAGGTCTGCCCCACATAAGAAAGACCGGCATAAAAAGCTCCCATAAAGGAGATATACATTAAATAGGATGGAAATAAGGCGACCAAAAGGACAACCATTAAGCCCAGCTGTTTGAAAAAAGCTTTTTGATTGTGATTCTTATTATATAAAAATTGCGAAATCCCCCAGGATTCATTAATAAATAATTTGGCTAATCCGATTAATTCCTTCATGATTCCGTCAACTCCAGAAAAATTTCTTCGAGGGATTCCTGGCTGCCGGCTTTATTCTGCAACTCTTCCATAGACCCAACTTCAATGATTCGACCACCTTTTATTATAGCAATCCGGTCGCACAGTTTTTCAGCAACCTCCAGTACATGGGTTGAGAAAAAAACCGATTTTCCCTGATCACAACGCTCTCTCATAATTCGTTTCAGTTCAAAGGATGATTTAGGATCCAGTCCTACCATCGGTTCGTCCAGAATAAATAGTTCGGGATCATGTAAAAGCGCTCCCACCAATGCCAGTTTCTGCTTCATCCCATGAGAGAACGAGCCGATCGGATCATTAATCGCTTTTTTGATTTCAAACAGTTCAGTGTATTCTTCAAAAACCTGCTCTCGCTGACCGGCTGACACTTCATAAACATCAGCCATAAATTTCAGATATTCAATCGCTTTGATTTTATCAAAAAGTACTGGCGTATCGGGTACATAACTAAACTGTTTCTTAGCTTTGAGCACCTCAGCCTGGTTATCAATTCCATTAATGGTAATCTTTCCGGTGTCCGGTTTTAAAAGCCCGACAATCATCTTAATGGTCGTGGTTTTCCCCGCCCCATTAGGTCCCATAAAACCAAAAATTTCTCCCGGTTTTACTTCCAGGCTGATATGATCAACCGCTTTTATTTTTTTATCCCCATAGGCTTTGGATAGATTTTCTATTTTTAGCATCGTCGTCTCCTGACCTTTACTTTAGACTTAATTCTAACACAAAGAAACAGGGATTAAAATGCCTGAGCGATTAAACCCTGTTTAAAAATGTACAATCCTAATAATTATTGCCGTTCTAAAAATCTCTACTTTCATAGAGGCTAACTGAAATTTTAAGGGAAGTAAACACATATATCACTGTTAAAATGCTGCAACCACTCATCACCATAAAAGGGTGTTGCAAATACCCTGCTAAAGCCTTAATTGTTTCAGGTGGAATTAATATAGTTGCCACAAGTATTAAACCGCTAAAAATTCCTGCTACCAGTAATATCATTGTTCTGGCTTTTTCGGTTCCGAAGCGATAAATTAGCGGTAACATGGTTGAGCCAAAAATCAGGGCAATCATAAATACATTTACCATTACAAATAGCATCTCCAACAAATCAAAAAATCCCATCAGCGCTCCGACCACACCAATTAACAGAGCCGTTACTCCACCGATGACAACTAAACACAAGAGTAACAGATATTTTGCATAAACCACTTCTTTTCTGTTCACAGGCATAGTCAACGCATATCCATCCCATTTTGCCAGATCATCCAGGCTAAGGGTTGTAATCACTAAAGTTGACATCATTACCATCAATAATCCAAAAATACTGTAGTTGCCATCCGGTATAAAAATAACAGCCCAGATTAAAGCAATCAGACAGTAGATTTTAAACGTTGGTTTTAAATTAATAAAATCCTTGTAGAGTAACCCGTTCACGCTGCTTCCCCCTTGATAAAAAACACCATCATTTCTTCGATTGTTGCCGGGTCAATGATTACATCCGGATAAAGATTTTTCATTTCAACCCGGTTTTTCACCAGTACCTCATAACCAAACTGATTTTTCCGATAACGATGGTAATCCAGGTAATTGAGGCTTTCAAACTGACTACTTCCACATTTTAAGATTCCCATAGAGGCTAACAAGGTTTCTTTTTCTTCCTGAAATAAAACTTTTCCCCTATGCATAAAGACGATATAATCAGCAATTTTGTCCAAATCACTGGTAATATGAGAAGACATTAGGACTGCTTTTTCTTCGTCCTGAATGAACTCCTGAAATACATCCATCATCTCTTCCCGCGCAACAGGATCCAGTCCGCTGGTGGCTTCGTCGAGAATCAGAATTTTGGGATTGTGAGCCAAAGCCACCGCAATTTGCAGCTTCATTTTCATTCCTTTTGAATATTCTTTAACTGCTTTATCTCTTGGCAGTTTAAATTTATCAAGCATTTTAAAAAAGTTCTCATTCTCCCAATTCACATAGATATTTCGCATTATCCTGCTGATATCTTTCGCTCTGAGTGCGTCATGAAAACAGGGCGCATCCAGCACTACACCAATATCGTTTTTGAGACTCTCAGAATTTTTATCCAAATTCTGGTCATAGAAAGATATTGATCCACTATCTCTTTTTACCAGGTCCAGTACGGCTTTTAGGGTCGTTGTTTTCCCCGCTCCGTTTTCACCAATTAAACCAACGATACTGCCTTGGGGAACAGAAAAGCTGATATCATCCAATTTAAAATCCAAATAACTTTTGTTTAACTTCTCGATCTTTAATGCATATTCCATTTTACTCTCCTTCATACAGAATTTTCATCATTTCTAATAGTTCCGGCAAATCGATTTTACTGATCTTTGACAGTTCAACAGCCTTGATAAGGCAGTTTTCGACCTGTTTTAGCTGTTCTTCTCTGAGAAAGGTCATATTCTGGGCAGCTACAAAACTCCCTTTTCCAGTGACCGTTTCAATAAATCCATCCCGCTCCAGATCCGAATAAGCTCTTTTAGTGGTAATCACACTAATCCTAAGTTCCTTTGCTAAAAGCCGCATACTGGGAAGCATCTCCCCCGGACTTAAATCTCCACTCATAATTTTTCCTTTGATTTGACTAGCAATCTGTTCATAAATTGGTTTTTCGCTAGCATTACTGATCACAATTTCCAATTCATCACCCCATATCAGCATATTGTATATATACTATATATACAATATGCTCTTTTGTCAAGATTTTTCGCAATAAAAAAACATCTTCAGCGATAAAATTCCACAATCGCGAAAATGTCCTTTATACGTTTTAATCCTATATATTCAAACTGATACTTCTTATTCCCAATTCTGATCTGCAAGCAAAGTTTGTAAACATTTGAGCTTTTCTTTTGCTCCAAGATAGTCGGGACAGTATCCCTCTACAATCTCCCAAAACTCTGTTGAATGATTCATCTGGATCAAGTGCGCTAGTTCATGTACTACTACATAATCGATGGCTGATTCCTCTGCCATAATCAGATACCAGGAGAAATTAAGATTACCAGACGATGAACAGGAGCCCCAACGGGTTCGCGCTTTATTGATTTTCAATTTGAGGGGAAAAACACCCATTTTCTGGCCATAATCAACGGTCTTTTTAATCAATAAATTTCTTGCCAGATCCCGATACAAAGACACCATACCTTTTTTTAACTGGTCTTTCGTAAATTCTTCATCAGCATAAAAGCCTTTTCCATTAAAACCAAAGTCAGATTGTTTGACAGGTATCAAAGGATAGTAATCGCCAAGCATTAAATATTTTTCTCCAAAGGCTACCTGAAAAGCGTCTTTTCTCTGTTGACTCTGACGCATCTGCTGTATACGCGATTCAACCCAGGCCTGATGTTTTCTGACAAAATTTTCGATCTGGTCAGTTGCCATACGCTTAGGTGCTCGAACTTCCAACTCACAGGATTCTGTTATTTTTAAACTAATGGTTTTTCTTTTGCTCCGAACTAAATTGTAATTCATCGTCTTGTAAAAAGTTCTTTTTCAATCGCTTCTACACCCTGCAATAATTCCGCAATCGAAGAAAACCAGTTTTTAATCATATGACGCATCAAACCGACCTGCTCTGCTTTAGCTTTTAGTCCAAATATGGGAATTTGCGAACCATATGCCGTTCCTATTTCAGCCCAGGCATCACAACCTGAAGGACCGATATAAATCAGCAGGTCTGCAGATTTTACCGATGACACACAAAAGTCAAAAACCCGCAGCCCTTCATCAGATTCGATAAAGTGAGTCAGTTCTTTCTGGGATAGAAAGGCTTCTTCCGGTCGACCTTCACGTATCCATGATAAAACCTTGTGCGATCTTTCTTCCAGCAAATCTGTAAGCATCTCCACTGCGTGTTGGTGTTTCCAGGATGCAGCTATATAAATTCTCATAATTCCCCCTTGAGCCTATACCTTAATCTTTTTTTCTCAGAATGTCCATTGGTGATACCGACTGATCCATTTTCATCTGATAGATCATCTTAGGATGAGGTGTCGACTCCAGTTCATTGCCGGTTTCGTCAAGCAGATAATTTGCTGTTTGGACAAAGTAACCTTTTCCCGGAATCATCACTTCAATTTCATCACCAGCGACAATTTTATTTCGCTGCTGGATCGTTGCCATTTGGCTCTTTTCATTATATGATAATATCACCCCGATAAAATCATAGGGCCGGGTGTAAGAACTAGTCCCGTAGTTCTGATCCGATGCATCTGTTTTTCCATGAAAGAAACCGGTAGTATAATTCCGATGACTAACTTTTGTCAGCTCCTGATAATAAAAAGAATCGACCTCACTTATTTGAGGATTTTCAAACAAATCATCAATAACTTTTCGATAGGTTGAAACCACTGTCGCCACATAATAAAGACTTTTCATTCGTCCTTCAATTTTAAAGCTATCCACACCTGCCCGCATAAGCATCGGAATCTCATTGATCAGGCAAAGATCTTTTGAATTGAAAATAAAAGAGCCTTTATCTGTTTCCTCAATGGTAAAGGTTTCATTAGGTCTGGTTTCCTCAATCAAATGGTATTTCCACCGGCAAGGATGGGCACAATCACCCTGATTGGAATTTCTACCAGTCATATAATGACTTAAAAGACATCGTCCCGAATAGGAAATACACATAGCTCCATGAACAAAAGTTTCGATTTCCATATCAGCTGATACTTTATCTCTTATTTCTTTAATTTCCGCGATTCCCAGTTCTCGAGCCAGAACAATACGTTTTGCCCCTAAGCCATGCCAAAACGCAACACTTCGCCAGTTAGTATTATTGGCCTGTGTGCTTACAGAAATTTTTAATTCCGGCGCCACTTCTCTGACTACCGAAAAAATGCCGGGATCAGCTACAATCACGCCGTCCACAGCCATATTATCCAGTTCTTTTACATATTCGGGTAGTCCAATCAGATCCTCATTATGAGGAATCATGTTTAAAGTCACATAAATTTTTTTATCCTTTGCATGAACATAAGAAACCGCTTCCCTCAATCCTTCAAGGTCAAAATTATCGGCCTTGGCCCGTAGGCCAAACTGTTCTCCACCGCAATAAACGGCATCTGCCCCGTAGTGAAGGGCAAATTTTAGTTTCTCAAAATTTCCGGCAGGTGCCAGTAACTCAGGTTTTTTCATCATTTTCTCTTTCCAGTTTAAATCAAAAGCTCAAATTATATTCTTACAGCATGTCAATTTACCCTAAATATCAACGAAAGCTTTAAGCCTCTTTCAGATAAATTATTTTTTATAACTCACTGCCAGACCATCACCGAGTGGTAAAATCGAAGTCAGCAGTTCAGGATGGTTAGAAATCTCTTTTAAATAACGCCGCATCCTTTTGACGATTGTGATTTTTCTCCTGATCACCAGTTCATTGCTGGCAATCATCCCTTTAAACAAAACGTTATCTGAAACAATCAGACCCCCTGGTTTTAATAATCTCAGACAATCAGGCAGCAAATGGATATAATGCCCTTTTGCTCCATCCAGAAATATCATATCATAAGGCTCTGAAAGCTCCTTAATCACTTCCTGGGCGTCGCCAACCAGCAGATTAACCCGCTCATTAAGTCCCATCCGGCGAAAATTCTCTTTGGCTTCAACTACCATGCTAAAACTACGCTCGATGGTGTCAACGCTTCCTGCTTCGCCCATAAAATGGGCAAAAGCTGAGGCTGAATAACCGACCGCAGTTCCAATTTCCAGTATTCTTTGAACTTTTGTTGCCGTAATCAGCAATTCTATATGCTTTTCCACTTCCGAATGGATAATGGGAATATTATTTTCCTCTGCAGTTCGTCTTAACGCTGCCAGTCTTTCGTTTCCTGCTGGCAGCAATTCCCTTAGATAATTTTCTATATAATCCTTAACAATTTCATTCACATTTATGCCTTCTTTTCTTTATTCGCCGGCAGTATAATCACTTAAATAAGTTTCAACATCAGCCAGATGTTCATCATAAGTCTCGTTAAAAATAATCTTGCCAGTATCCAGATCAGCCACGAAATAGAGATAATTCGTATCGTCCGGATAAAGTGCTGCTTGCAGTGAAGATTCACCGAAGGATGCGATCGGACCAAAAGGCAACCCCAGATTTATATAGGTATTATATGGTGACTCAATCTGTGTCTGCTCGGTTGTTAATACCGTTGTTTTTTCACCTCTGGCATAATCGACTGTTATGTCTGACTGCAGCGGCATATCCGCGGCAATCCGATTATAAAATACGCTGGCAACAGAAGCTCTGTCCTCATCGTATTTTGACTCCATTTCAACTAGCGAAGCCATGATAACAATCTCATCCACTGTTTTTCCCATTTTGTCAGTCTGTTCCAGGTAATCCTCCGAGTAAACTTCCTCAAATCGCTCTAACATCGCCATTACTACATCTTCCGCTGTTGCATCAGGTGTTAAAAGGTAAGTATCCGGAAATAAATAACCTTCCAGGGAGCGGCTGACACCATCCTTTTCTTCCAAAGATATCCCATCAAGAATCGGATAAATAGCCTGATACTCAGCGACCTTTTGGGTCTCAGCAATGAAATCCTCCTGGGAGCATATTCCCGCCGATTCCAGGATTACCGCCATTTCAGAAATATTTCGGCCTTCCGGGATTGTTATCGTCGTATTGTAAACATCCCCTGTCATTAACATATCGACGATGTCTTCTACTGACAGTTCCGGGCTAATCTCATAGTGGCCGGATTGAAGGTAACTTGCTGCATTTTCCCGACGCACATAATATTCAAAAGCGAAGGTATCCTTAATCAGTCCGTCCGATTTTAAAAGGGTTGCGATTTCGGTAACAGTATATCCTGGTGGAATCTCAACCTGAACGATATCTCCGGCACCTACTGGCTCCAAATTCTTTTTAATAAAAAAGGAAAAACTGAAGACCACCGTTGTACAAAGAAGCAAAAAAACGAATAGAATGATGACCACCCTTCGCTGATTGACCTTCTTTCTTTTCTCTGCTCTGATTGCAGCAGGACTCTTCTTTCTATTATCCATTTTTCACTTCCTTTCAAATTGATAGATCAAGATTTTTCCTAGACGCGTATTTATTCCATTTTTTCATTATACTACAAACCACTTCATTGATGTCTTAAAATCAGAAAAAGAGGCACCTCGAAAAGGTTTGCCCCTCTATTTCTACAATAAATTCAACTATTTAATTTCAGTCCAATTGCAATTCTACTGACTGAACAATCTGATCCGCAATTTCCTGATAATAAATCGAAAACTTCACCTGCGCCTCGAAATATGCCGCAATTAACGGGATTGTCATAATCATATCGGCTAAGTTATTATACTCATCTACCTGTTCCTGAGTCAGTTCTTCGCCTGACATTTGCAGAGACTGAATAGCCATCTGTTTCTCCATATAGTCTTTGGCCATGGCATACTTTTCCTGGTCTGCCATCAGTGCCTCTTTGGCCTTAATAAAATCCAGATAACTTTCGGTCTCTTTTAAAGCCGCTGCAAAATCATTGGCTGCATCAAAAATATTCATCCTGCGCTCCTTTTCTTACTGATTTACACTTCCATCAAAATTGGAAGGATCATCGGTTTTCTTTGGGTTTCTTTATATAAGTATTTAAACAATGAATCGCGAATGGCATTCTTAATCGAATTCCAGTCAACAATATTTTTTTCTTCACAGGCCAGTAAGGCTTTTTTCACTTCATCTCTGGCATTATTGATCAATTCTTCGGATTCTCGAACATAAACAAATCCTCTGGAAATGATATCAGGTCCTGAAACAGATTTTCCCTTATGCATGGTACAGACCACAATAAAGAGTCCATCTTCTGCCAAACGTTTTCGGTCATTTAAAACAATGTTGCCGATGTCGCCAACGCCAAGACCATCCACCAGAACAGGTTCCGCCTGGGTTTTACCCACCACTTTTACTGAACGTCGATCAACTTCCAGTATTGTTCCATTATCAATAATCTGAATATTTTTCTTATTCATCCCCACTGACTGTGCCAAATCACCATGCTGCATCAGCATTCGCGCTTCACCATGGACTGGTAAAAAGTTTTTTGGTTGAATCAATGTCAGCATCAATTTGAGTTCTTCTTTACGGGCATGTCCAGAAACATGAATTTCCGCAAATTTTCCATAAACTACATCAGAACCCAACTCAACCAGTTTATTGATAACCTCAGCTACCATTTTTTCATTACCGGGTACCGGCGTAGCTGAAATTATGACTGTATCTTCTTTTTTGATTGTCAGGTGACGATGTTCGCCCAAGGCCATTCTTCCCAAAGCTGCCATCGGCTCACCCTGGCTGCCGGTTGTAATAATCGCCAATTGACGGTCTTTATATTTACCGATATCTCGAAGCTCCACCAGGACATTTTCCGGTATATTTAAATAACCCAGATCTCTTGCCACTTCTGTAACATTTTCCATACTTCGGCCACAGATAACAACTTTTCGGTTATATTCCACTGCTGCATCTATAACCTGCTGAATTCGATGGACATTCGAGGCAAAAGTGGTCACAATAATTCTCCCCTTCGCCCCTCTAAAGAGGTTAAACAATGTAGGTCCTACGGTGCTTTCTGACTGCGTAAATCCTTCGCCTTCAACATTGGTGCTATCAGACATT
The DNA here is from genome assembly GCA_030586155.1 of Eubacteriaceae bacterium ES3. Classification (NCBI taxonomy): domain Bacteria; kingdom Bacillati; phylum Bacillota; class Clostridia; order Eubacteriales; family Eubacteriaceae; species Eubacteriaceae bacterium ES3. The sequence continues at coordinate 2,780,239 of CP130741.1, forward strand.
AACAAATCCACACCCTGGGATCCGATTTTTGCAAATCGTTGTAAATCAATAATTTCTCCACCAATAGGGTGATAATCAATCTTAAAATCTCCCGTATGCAAAACAGTTGCTGCCGGACATTTAATACAAAGACCTACTGCGTCAGCAATACTGTGGTTGACACGAATGAACTCCACATTAAAAGCACCAATATCTGATTTTTCTGCCGGTTTAACAATAATTCTTTCGGTTTTTGTCAAAAGGCCATGCTCTTTTAGCTTTTTATCGATCAGCCCCATTGTAAACTTTGTCGCATAAATAGGAATATTCAATTTTTTAAGCAGATACACAAGGCCGCCAATATGATCTTCATGGCCGTGGGTAATAACAACCCCCTTTACCTTGTCCTGATTTTCCAGAATGTAATTAAAATCAGGCAGCACAATATCAATCCCAAACATATCATCATCCGGGAACTTGAGACCGCAATCAACCAGGATAATGTCGTCTTTGTACTCAAACACGGTGATATTCTTTCCAATTTCGCCAAGTCCCCCCAGTGGAATGACCCTCAATTTATCCTTATTTCTCTTCGTATAGGGTTTCCTTCGGGGTTTTCTCCCGCTTATCCGTTGCGTATCTGTCGTTATTAAGTTGTTGTTTTCAGTCAAATTTGACTCCTTTCATATTCTTATAACAATCACTGCAGTATCCGTACACTTTTAGCTCATGATTCATTATAATAAAATTTTTTTTCTCTTCAATTTCTTTTTCCAGAGTCTCCAGGTAATCGTCCTGCATTTCAATGACTTTCTTGCATTTTAGGCAAATCAAATGATGATGCCAATGCTTTTCCTCAAGCTCGCACAGTTCAAATCTGGCAAACCCGTCATCAAAATTCCTTCTGGTAATGATCCCCATTTCTTCCAATAGCTGCACCGTTCGATAAATGGTGGATACTCCTAGCTCTGGGCTTTCACGTTTTACTTCCTGATACAATTCGTCAATACTGAAATGGTCATTTCCCTTTGTTAGCAGAACTTTTATTGTTCTTCGCCGTTGAGGAGTTAATTTATACCCGCTTTTTCTAAGTATTTCTACAATCTGCTGATACTCCATCTCATTTACCTTAAGTGTTTAAACAAACTGAATCGGAAGCTCTTCTAAAATTTTTATGTTTATTCCATCAATATCACAGGAAAGAGAGCGGAGCTCCAATCCCAGACTATGACATTGACCCAATAAACGCGAAAATTCACTATCGGTTTCTACATTCGGTGAAAAAGCCTTTGCATCTGATCGCATTACAAAAAACAGGACGCCGGCCAAAAAACCGTTTTTATTGGCATCCATCAGCTCCAGTAAATGCTTGCTGCCTCTTTTTGTCGGTGCATCAGGAAATTTAGCAATTCCATCAACAACCAGATTTACGCTTTTCACTTCATAATAACATGGCTTTTCATTTTTCTGACAGAAAAAATCAAATCGGCTATTTTTATAAACCACTTCGCGCCGGACATCTGTAATATCTGTTCGCTCCTGCAGATAGTCTTCAGCCAAACTGTTGGCCAGCCCGGAATCGACACTCACCCAAATGCCGCGGTATGATACTGCCAGCAGGGTGTAATCAGTTTTTCGCTTAACTGAGGGATTATATGATAAGATAATCCCTGCCCCTGGAAGCAGAAGTTCACGCATTCGTCCGGTATTTGGTACGTGAACTTCATTGTTTTGCCCATCGATTAGCACTTCAGCCAGAAATCGATTAAGACGACTTATAAAAACACCTTCAACCAGTGGCTGATTACTCAGCTTCATCCTCTTCTTCCATTAACTGCTCGTAAGCTTCTTCAATCATTGCGAATTCTTCTTCACTTTCAACTGGCATCAGAACCTCACCATCTTCATCTTCGGTAATTACAAAAGGATAAACATCTTCACTTTCTTCATTTTCAGATAGAAGCACATAGGTTTTTCCTTCAAGGTCCATACTAACAACCATTTCAAATTCACGTTCTTCACCATTTTCATCAATTAATACTATTTTATCTTCCATATTCTCTCTCTCTTTATTTTATTACGCATCTGCGTTATTGTTCCTATAATTTGTTCTCGTTCTTGTGACAGCTAAGTTTAATTATACTCCTTTTAACTTAATCTACGCTTATTCCTTAACGCGCTCCATATAAGACTGTAAAATTAATTGTGCGGCTAAAGTATCAACATACTTTTTGCGATCTTTTCTCGAAACATTTCCTTCAATCAATACTTCTTCGGAACTAATAGAAGTCAATCGTTCATCCTCATAGATAATTTCCACACCCAGCCTTTTTTTTATAAACTGACAGAAATTCATTGTTTTTCTTGTCTGAGCAGACTCACTGCCATCCATGCTAACTGGCAAACCAGCCACTATGGTTTTAATATCATATCGGTCAATCAGTTCCTTAAACGCTAAAAGATCGTCATCCCGGGTTTTGCGCTTTAAGGTCATCACACCTTGAGCCGTAAACCAGAGCGGATCTGTTACCGCGATGCCAATGCGCTTATCACCCACATCGATACCTAAAACTCTTTTCATTTTTTTACCTTATATTACCTTAATACAAAAATCAGGACAATAGGCACTGCAATAACAGCAAAGCACACAGCGCTTTTTATCAATAATCGCTTGACTGTCAACCACTTGAATTGCCTTTTGACTGCAGTGGGCTGCACATTTGCCGCATCCTGTACACCAGTCACTGATCATCAGATGTTTCTCTCTGTTCTGGACCCGCGCTTCAAGGTCATTATCAATTATCTCATCATTAAATTTTCTGATATTATATAAAACTTCATCAACAGACTGGATCCCAATGGCAATCGCGTCAAGCGTTTCAAGTCCAAGAATATAGTCAAAACAGGCTTGTTTTTGAGCCAGAAGATTTCCTCCACCCAATGGTTTCATCCCATACAAACCCTTGTTTTTTTGACGGGCCAAAGCAATTGCTGATTCCATTTCCTCAACATTACCATCTTCAATTCCGATTCCGGTTAAATTGATCAGGGGATGAACCACTTCAATTTCGGGATACTTAAGTGTTGCCAGAACACCTTCAATTCGATGAGTCGATATTCCAATCGCTCTTACTGCACCTTTTTCCTTGTAGTAAAGCAATCGTTCTATGGCCTCCCAGTGCCCTTCAATCGTTTTAGCTGATTCCTGTTCATGAAGCATATAGATATCAACATAATCACGATTTAGTTCTTTTAATGCCCGGTTTAAGCTTTGATCCAGGCCTTCTTTAGTATAATCATAAGATTTTGTGGCAACCACCACATCTCTTTTAATGTCAATCGCCTGTTTAAGATGATCATAGTTATTATAAAGATCTGCCGTATCAAAAAAATAAACGCCATAATCCAGCGCTTTGGCAATGATCTCACGAGATTCCTGCAGACTTAAGTTTTTTTGCAGCGGTCCCAACGTCAAACTGCCAAAACACATTCGGGAAACCATAATACCGGTTTGTCCAAGCTGATTTTCTTTCATAGTTTACCTTAAATTTATAATCATGCTTTATACGCTTTTGTGCTCATTTATGCAAGTATCGCTCAAATTAGTTGTTAAAGAGAAAGGCTGCCTCGGTTGAGACAGCCTTCAAATATTTTACTGAATGCTGTTTAAATAACGTCTTACCAGCTCTTCCAGTAATTCATCCCGTTCTATTTTTTGTATTGCATTTCGCGCTTCTTTATGGCTTGTGATATAGGTCGGATCTCCTGACATGACATATCCTACAATTTGATTGACAGGATTATAACCTTTTTCCATTAAGGCTTCATGTACCTTACGCATGACGCTGTCAATTTTCTCAGATTTATCACTGTCGACTTCAAACATTATTGTCCCACGATCTATCATCGTATTTTCTCCCATCGTCGTCTGACCTCCTTCACAATCAACTGTACTTATTTTACATCATAGCCGTTAAAAATACAAGTTAAATGAGATAATTTTTGCCCTGAACAATAATTAATTTAACTGTTCCTGAATCAGACTCTCACCCTTTTTCAATGCTTCCAACAGCTTTTCGGGTTGTTTTCCTCCAGCCTGCGCCATATCAGGACGGCCACCGCCGCCGCCGCCAGCCACTGCCGCCACTTCCTTAATTACCTTACCGGCATGGAAGCCCCGCTTGACAATATCTTTTGTTGCCATGGCAATAAAATTCACTTTATCATCTTTAGTCGAACCAAGCAATACAACCCCCGAACCCATTCTGTCTTTTAAAAGGTCACCGACAGTTCTTAACTCATCCATTCCTAAATTTTCGACATCGGCCACCGTCATTTGCACACCGGCAAAGATTGACATTTTCTGATGGATATCCAAAACCATATTTCCGGCAAATTTCTGTTTCAAATCCGCGATGGTTTTTTCCTTGTGTTTATTACTTTCTGAAAGTTCATGGACTTTTTCTAACAACTGTTCAGGATTGGTTTTTAAAGCACCTGCAACCTCCAGCAACGTATCATCCATTTTTTCAACCAGGTTAACTGCATTGAAACCAGTCGCTGCTTCAATTCGTCTTACGCCTGCCGCAACACCAGCTTCGCTGATTATTTTAAACATTCCGGCTTTGGCAGAATTTGTCATGTGGCATCCTCCACACAACTCTGTACTGTAATCGCCAATTTTAACAACCCGGACAATTTCGCCGTACTTTTCGCCAAATAATGCTGTCGCACCCAAAGCTTTAGCCTTATCAATAGACGTTTCAAATATTTCTACATCATAAGCTTCCAGAATTGCTTCATTAACGATTTCTTCAACCTGTCTGATTTCGTCATGGGTCATCGCCTGATAATGATTAAAGTCAAAACGTAATCTTTCCGGTGATACAAAAGAACCCGCCTGTTCTACATGTTCTCCCAAAACCTTTCGTAATGCCCGGTGCATCATATGCGTGGAAGTATGGTTTCTTTCCACTGCTTTTCTGAGTTTTTTATTGACTTCCGTAATAACCGTATCACCAACTTTAAAACTTCCGGATTTAACAATCCCGAAATGCAGATGTCGATTGAGGCTTCCCTTTTTACAATCAGTGATCTCAATTTCTCCACTGCCGCTCTGGATTAAACCTTTATCTCCGGTTTGTCCACCGCTTTCGGCATAAAAAGAAGTTTCATCAAGGAGAAGGATCACTTCATCTCCGGTTTTTGCTTCATCAACCAACTCTTCCTTAACTACCAGACCAAGAATTTCGCCTTCGGTTGTCAGATTATCGTAGCCAACAAAACGGCTTACGGCATCAGGACCTAAAGGATTAAAAGGATCATCAGCCCATACGGCATGGTCACTGTTGGCCCGGTCTTGTCGAGCGCGGTCTCTCTGAGCCTGCATTGCAGCTTCATATTCGCTAAGTTCTACTATCAACCCTCTCTCTTCAACAATTTCTTTTGTCAGATCAATAGGGAAACCATATGTATCGTAAAGTTTAAAGGCACCAAAACCAGGAAAAACCGATTTTTCCATTGCTATTAATTCACCAATTTCCTTGTTTAATAGCGACAGTCCCTGATCGATGGTTTGCTTGAATTTCTCTTCTTCGATGGTAATCAGTTTCTTAATAAAAGACTCTTTTTCTTTAAGTTCCGGGTAGGCACCTTCAGAAACCCGGATCGCTTCTTTCGCTACATCATACAGAAACAGCCCCTTGATACCCAATAATTTCCCGTGGCGAACCGCCCGTCGCAACAGTCGTCGCAAAACATAGCCACGACCTTCGTTGCCCGGCATAACCCCATCAGCAATCATAAAGGTAACACTTCTGATGTGGTCTGTGATGACGCGAATCGAAATATCATCTTCAGTATTCTCGCCATATTTCACACCGGCTTTTTGACAGATATAGTTTAAAACATGACCAACGGTATCCACTTCAAAAATGGTTCCCACGCCCTGCATTATCGTGGCTAAACGCTCCAGACCCATACCGGTATCAATATTAGGGTTTTCCAGTGGATTATAGTTTCCTGCTTCATCTTTGTCAAACTGGGTAAAAACAAGGTTCCAGAACTCAATGTAGCGGTCGCACTCGCAGCCTACACCACAGTCGGGGCTGTCACAACCATATTCTTCACCGCGATCATAGTAGAGCTCTGAACAGGGACCACAAGGTCCTAAACCATGCTCCCAGAAATTATCTTCCTTGCCCAGTCGAACAATGCGCTCAGCAGGAATTCCGACATCATTATGCCAGATATCATAAGCCTCATCATCATCCAAATAAATTGAAATATGAATCTTTTCAGCTGGCATTTCCATCACCTGAGTACAGAATTCCCAGGCCCATGGAATGGCTTCCTTTTTAAAATAATCGCCAAACGAAAAATTTCCGAGCATTTCAAAAAATGTCCCGTGTCGGGCTGTCTTGCCAACATTTTCGATGTCAGGTGTACGAATACATTTCTGACAGGTAGTCACCCGATTTCTTGGTGGTACTTCATCACCGGTAAAATAGGGTTTCATTGGTGCCATTCCCGAATTGATTAAAAGCAGACTTTTATCGTTGATTGGAACCAGGGGAAAGCTTTTGAGCCGCAAATGATCTTTCCCTTCAAAAAATTCCAAATACTTTTCTCTAATTTCATTAAGTCCTAATGGTTTCATTCTTTCTCCTTTATTCTTACATTATGTCAGAAGCTGACATTTTCATACAAACAAAAAAAGCCCTGCATCACGCAAGGGACGGTTATTTTTCCGCGGTACCACCCAAATTAGCAGTGCTAAGCACTGCTCTCTTTTTTGGATAACGGTTTCCCGGCAAAAAATACTTAGTTCTTCTCTGCAGCTCGGGCGCGGCAACTAAAACATACTTATAAAAGAATTCCACCAGCTTCTTTCTCTCTGCAATAACCATTGTTTGAGTCTTCGCCTTCAACGCTTTTTATTAATTCACAAACTTGATTATATTCATAAAACTTTTAATTGTCAACCTCTATTTAAGAATTAGCCAAAAGCTCAATCATTTGTGATTTAATCGAATATTTAATCGTTAATTTGCTACTTTTAAAATCATTGACATGACCACCGATTGTTTTATCATCTGAAATATAATGAAAATGCCAACCAACAACATTTCGGCCTTTTGCCGATAGCGGACAGCGAATTCCTATCATCGTCCCCTTCTGCCTTTTTAGTTTAACAACTTTCTGTTTTGAAACAATTTCTGAAAGACTTTGGTATGGCTTCTCCTGAGGCCAGACACTGTGGAGGATTAAATCAGGAAAGTCTCCTCGCAGAACAGCCAGAACGATCGGATCATCACCAGCAATCGCCTGATCCAATGCCTGGCCACACTCTTTCATCCCAGGCAAAGACTTGAGAACTATATTTTCTGATACTTCCAGAAATCCCATCACTGCAAAAGGAATCTTTTTTTGATTATTAATTGCTTTTATGAAACAATCTCCATCAGCCTGATAAACTTGACCGTCAATCAGCATTAATTCACCATCCAGTCCATTAAAAGTTCCAAGCCCGGTATCACCAAACTTTTTTAATCTTTCAATAGTCAGTTTCCCATCATAGCCTTTGTTGGTAAATGCTTCTAATGTAGAAAATTGATACAAAACGTTCTGATCCATTTCGCCTCCAATTTCACATCAATTTTTGATGTTTATTACCGATAATATTATAAAAAAGCCTTTAATTGCAGACTATGACTCCAATTAAAGGCTTTTAATTATTCCGTGATACTTTTTTTATAATCTTCGATAGCAGCCTGAATCGCTTCAGCAGCCAGCACCGAGCAATGGATTTTTTCGTTAGGGAGTCCGCCCAGGGCTTCAACTACTTCTGAATTCTTTAGTTTTGCAGCTTCTTCAATATTCATCCCGATAATCATGTCCGTGGCCATACTGCTACTGGCTATAGCCGCTCCACACCCAAATGTTTTAAAAGATGCGTCCTGAATGATTCCCTCATCATCAATCTGCAGGAATATCTTCATGATATCACCACAAGCCGGGCTACCTACTTGTCCCACTCCATTTGCCTGTTCTAATTCACCAACATGTTTGGGGTTCTGAAAGTTCTCCATTACTTTATCTGTATAATCCATTTTTATCTCCTTTTCTAACCTTAATGATGGTGGCCGGCATTCTCAAATACGGCATCATCAATAGGACAATTCACATCGATTGGCGACATCTTTCGAAGTCTTTCAATAATAACAACCAGCTGTTCAATCACATATTCAATATCTGCTTCTGTGGTGTGCTTTCCAATGCTAAGTCTTAATGACCCATGGGCTACACCAGCTGGCAAACCAATGGCCAACAGAACATGGGAAGGATCCAGCGATCCCGATGTACAAGCCGAGCCACTTGAAGCTGCAATACCTGCCAGATCAAGACTTAATAAAATCGATTCACCTTCAATATAGTCAAAACAGAAATTCACATTACCTGGTAGTCGCTTTGTCGGATGACCATTTAACCGAACTTGAGGTATTTTATCCATCACGCCAGCAATCAATAAGTCTCTGAGTTTCTTTTCATGATTGCTATTAGCTTCCAAATCTGCGACAGCCAGTTCTGCAGCCTTTCCGAAAGCCGCTATACCCGCGGTGTTTTCAGTCCCGGCTCTTTTTTTACGCTCCTGGGCACCTCCATGAATCAGATTTTCAATCAGGACACCTTTTCTGATAAAAAGTGCTCCCATTCCTTTAGGACCGTAAATTTTATGTGCCGACAGCGACAAAAGATCAACATTGAGCTCCTTGACATCAATTGGCACATTACCAAAAGCCTGTACGGCATCAGTATGAAAAATAATTCCCTTTTCCTTTACAATCTCGCCTATTTCTTTAATTGGTTCAATTGTACCAATTTCGTTATTAGCAAACATAATCGAAACCAGAATAGTATCTTTGCGAATAGCCTGTTTTAGATCTTCTAAAGAAATTAGACCAAATTCATCAACAGGTAGATAGGTCACATCAAACCCCTCTTTTTCGAGATATTCACAAGTATGTAAAATTGCATGATGTTCTATTTGAGTTGTAATGATGTGGTTTCCTTTAGCACGATTCTTCATGGCTACGCCTTTAATAGCCCAATTATCCGCTTCTGATCCGCTACCAGTGAAATAAATTTCACGAATATCTGCATTAATAGCTTTAGCCAGTTGTTCTCTGGCAGCTTCCACGTACTTTTTCACACGCCGCCCTTCTTGGTATATTGATGAAGGATTTCCGTATTCTTCAGTTAATACCTTAGACATGACCTCAAATACCTGGGGATCAACAGGTGTGGTTGCCGCATGATCTAAATAAATTCTTTTCATTTTACGCCTCTTTTCCATCCAGTAAATCTTGTAAAGTCCGATTATCGATAACCTGACTGATACTAGCCATAACGTCTGTCCACAATCCTCTGGTTAGACACTCAGCTGACTTCTCACAATTATATCCGGCGATGCAATCTGCCAGCTCAATCGGACCTTCCAGCGCTCTAATAATATCGCCAATGATAATTTCATCCGGATCACGCGACAAGATGTAGCCACCTCTCGCTCCGCGAATACTTTTAACCAGACCAGCTCTTTTTAAAGCCGAGAACAGTTGCTCCATATATGAGTCAGAAAAACTCTGTTTTTCTGCTATTTCCTTAATAGATATCGGACCTTTCCCATAGTGCAGTGACAATTCAACCATAGCCAGCACTCCATATCGTCCTTTTGTAGATAATTTCAAAATAAGCCTCCTATTCAAATCCAAGTATTCCGCTTGGATTTAATAGTATTATATCACGCTCAAAAAAAAATGCAACAAAAAAAAATAAAACCTGTGACAAAGTTCATTTTCAATGACTTTGTTACAGGCTTTTTCTGAATCTTAAAGTTTGTTTTATCAGATCATCAAACTACTGCTATTTTGTAGTTCACCTGAAATACAAACTCTTCAGACCATCTTATTCTTCGTTATCGTCAAACAATCCACTAAACATATCACCGAATGAATCACCCAGTGTTACGCCAGCATTTTCTTCGTATACAGTAGTATTACGGTTTTCATTCCCCTGTGGTCGCGGTTTACGAGCTCTTGGTGCAGAACTTGAACTTCTTTCACGTTCGCCACGGTTGCTGCTCTGTTCTCTTCTAGGAGCCGGACGTTCCGGAGCTTCTTCTGTCGCTTTTTTACTTAAACTGATTTTTTCTTTTTCTTCATTGATACCAATGATTTTAACCTTCAGCGTTTCACCAACACTTAATACTGAAGCAACCGATTCAACACGGCTGTAGCTGATTTCAGAAATATGAATCAGACCTTCTACACCTGGAATAATTCGAGCGAAAGCACCAAAATCAAGGATATTAGTGATGGTAACTTCTACTTCATCATCAACTTTATACTCACTGATAAATGCATCCCATGGTCGTGGCATTAAAACTTTTACGCTTAATTTGATTTTTTTGTCTTCATCGTTCTTGCCAATAACTTTGGCTTCGATTTCCTGACCTTTTTCAACAGCGTCTTTAGGATCGCCAATTTTTTCCCATGTCAGATCTGAACGGTGAACGAATCCATCAATACCATCAAGATCAACAAAAATTCCAAAACTAGTAATAGTTTTTACAGTACCTTTTACGATATCATCAACATTCAATTCATCAAATCGTTTGTCCTTGACCTGTTTAGCCTGTTCACGTCTTTCTTTAATATCTTTTTCAAGAATTACTTTCTGCGAAAGAATCGCACGACGACGTTTTGGATTATAGTCAATGATTAAGCCTTTGACTTTTTCACCAATCAGCGTTTTTAGATCTTTAACGTAACGAACATGATATTGTGAAGCCGGCATATAGATATCAGTAAATCCAATATCCACAATCAGGCCATTTCCTGAAATATCTTTTACTGTTCCTTCCAGAACTGTTTTATTTTCAAAAGCATCACGCAGCTGATCCTGAATCAGTCGATTATCATACTTGATTTTTGAAAGTTTAACATTTCCAGAACCTTCATTCAAATCAGTAACGATGCACCAAATCTTATCATTCATTTTTACAAGTTCTGATAAAGATTCTTCACTTTTCCAGGTAAAATCGCTTTTCTTGATGACTCCGTCCGCTTTGTATCCGATGTTTAAAATAACTTCATCTTCATCAATATGAATAACTTCACCTTCTACTGCTGCACCACGTCGAATTGTCTTTAATGACTCTTCTATTTCGGCAGCAAAATCAAAGTTAGCATCATCATACTCGTCTTTGACAGCCTCACCAGCTTCCACTTCTACCTCTGCATTCGTAACTTCTTCGACTGCATTTTCTTCAGCAAATTTGTTTTGCTCTTCCATACCTTCCAATACCTCCTTAACGATCCAATCCGGTGTTGATGCGCCTGCCGTTATGCCTATTCTCTGATACTGCATAACCTCATTCATATCTAAATCCCGGATGGTTTCTATATGACAAGTTTTTTCGCAGAAGGATTTACAGATATCAAACAGTTTTTGGGTATTTGAACTGTGATATCCTCCAACTACGATCATATATTCTACTTCCTCTGCAGTGTTTTTCGCAGCTGCCTGTCGTTCAGCTGTGGCACTACAAATAGTATTAAATATAACTATTTCACGGGCTTTTGGAGCTACTGTTTCACAAATTTCTGTGAATTTAGCTTCCACAATAGTGGTTTGAGCCACAATACATATTTTATCATAGTTTTCAAACTTTTCCAACTCATTTATTTTATTAATTATTAAAGCTTGCTCTTCACACCAGCCGTTGGCGCCAATGACTTCCGGATGATTTTTATCGCCGACAATCAGAATTTGATAGCCAAGACGGTGATACTCTTCAACCTTTTTCTGAACCGCCCGAACATATGGGCAAGTTGCATTAACAATTGTCAGCCCCTTTTTTTCGAGTCTTTCTATTATCTGTTTACTAACTCCATGAGATCTTAAAATCACATAACCTTCAGATAACGATTCGATTTTATCTTCAGAAATAATTTCGACGCCTTTTTTTTTAAGTCTTTCAATTTCCTGTTTATTGTGACTGACCGGTCCCAGCGAATATATTTTTTGATCATTTTCCTGAAGAGTTTCCATAACCAACTTCATTGCATTTTTAATTCCAAAACAATATCCTGATTTCTCTGAAACAATTATTTCCATCTTATATCCTACTTAAGTTCATAAACCTGATCCATAATTTCTTCACTTATTTTTTTTAATTCTTCTTCAGAATGTTTTTTCCCATAGTATTCTGTCAGGTATATAGGTTCTCCTACAACAATTTCAATTTTCCGGCGAAATCCATACTTACCAACAATTCGAACGGGAATGATCGGCGACTTAGTTTTCAGTGCAAAAACCACAAATCCCGATGCCGGAGGAATCCTTTCCCCCTCCTTCACTCGGGTGCCTTCCGGAAAAATACCCAGCAATTCCTGTTCACGCAGAACCTTTAAGGAAGTCTTAATGGTTTCCATCCCTACATTTCCCCGATTAACCGGAAAGGCATACAGGTGCGTCAACAGCCATCTTAAAAAGGGGTTTTTAAACAACTCAGCTTTGGCCATAAAGTGAATATAACGTGGCGTTATAGACGCAATGACACACGGATCATATATACTCACATGATTAGGACATATTAGTGCGCTGCCTGTCTTGGGAATGTTTTCTTTCCCACGGATTTTAAAATTAAAAATCAACAAATTAATAAAATAAACGATAACCCGACAAATACTATAAATCATAAATCCGCTCCATCAATCACCTTACAGAGCATTGCAACCACTTCGTCAATACTATGACCAGTCGTATCTATTAAAACAGCATCCTCAACTTTGCAAAGAGGTGCAACTTCCCGATTTTTATCATTTTCATCACGGATTTCAATTTCTGTTTTTATCTGCTCCAGACTTTTCTCCATATCTTTACCAGTCATTTCCTTATGCCGGCGATTTGCCCGCTCTGTTACATCAGCATCAAGATAAAATTTAAACTGGGCATCAGGGAGTACTACCGACCCAATATCCCGACCATCCATTACAACTGATGTCTTTTTTGCATAAGCCTGTTGCTGCTTTACCATGATATTTCGGACCGCTGATATTTTAGCCACATCTGATGTATGTCTTGATACCAAAGGAGTTCTAATCAATAAGGTAACATCCTCCCCATTACAAAACACCCGTTCTGCCTTGAATTCAATAACTGAATTCAAGGCAATGCGAATAATCTCTTCCTCATCTGAAAAACAGTCTCCCAATTCTTTCAGGACACAATGAGCAACACACCGATACATAGCTCCTGTATCCAAATAGGTGATTCCATAAACTTCAGCCAGTTTTTTGGCGATGGTACTTTTTCCCGCCCCTGCCGGGCCGTCAATGGCTATTTGCATTCTTTTCCTCCATTAAACATTTTGTCCGGCCAGAAATCCCGTTGAAACAGCTAATTGAATATTAAATCCACCGGTAAAGGCATCAATATCAAGCATTTCACCAGCTAAATACAGTCCTTTTATCAGCTTGGATTCCATGGTGCTGGGATTGACTTCTTTAACAGATATCCCACCTGCTGTAATTACAGCCTCCTTAAAACCGCGAAGAGATTCCACTCTTATTTCAAGGTTTTTCATAAGTTTAGCCAGATTTTGTCGATTTTCTCTGGTAATCTGATTAGTTTTCTGATTCGGATTTATCCCTGACATCTGAGTTATTACCGGAATCATTTTTGCTGGCAATAAATCATTTAGACTATTGGAAAAATCCCGATTCTGATACTTTAAAAAATCACGACTGATTCTTTTATCCAGCTGTTCTTCACTAAGACCAGGTTTCAAATCCAAATTCAAAGAATAGTCAGCAGGCTCTTTTCTCATCAGAGAACTCATCGATAAAACAAGGGGACCGGAAACGCCAAAATGTGTAAACAGCATTTCTCCCAGATCACTGCTAATCTTTTTTCTTCTTTCCAGAAGAGTCAATTCGACATTTTTAAGCGACAAGCCCTGAAGGCTTTTAGGCCACTGTTCACGAGTATTCATTGGTACCAGCGCCGGTCTTAATGGCGTAACAGTATGACCCGCCTGGCTTAGAATTTCGAAAAAAGCTCCGTCGGATCCCGTCGAAGGATATGATTTCCCCCCCGTTGCCAGAATTATAGCATCATAACATTTACTTGTCTTGCTGTTCAATTCAAGTCCCAATATGCTGCCATCTTCAATTCTAAGACCCGTGACTTTCTGATTTAAAAAAACCTCTACTTTATTTCTTTCAAGTTTTTTTGCAAACCCTTTGATTACGTCACTTGATTTGTCTGAAGCCGGAAATACCCGATCTCCCCTTTCAATTTTCAAAGCGACCCCGGCATCTTCCATAAAAGCCATAAAATCCTGATTATTAAACCTGTTTAGGGCAGAATACATAAAACGCGGATTACTTATAATCATCTTCAAAAATTGCTCAGCATCACAGGCATTAGTTAAATTACATCGCCCTTTGCCGGTAATATAAAGTTTCTTCCCCAACTTCTCATTCTGATCGTATAAATCCACCTGATGTCCAGCCTCTGCCGCAATAACAGCCGCCATCATCCCCGCCGGACCACCACCAACAATTCCTATCTTACTCATCTTTCTCCTTCTGACTCACTTCTTCATCAGTATAAATATAATGATCTTTCCAGATTGTTTCCAGTTCATTAAAAGCTTCTTTTGTTCTGCTAATATTTCGAAGTCCAACAGAAATAACCAATGCATTGATCAGCGATAAGGGAGCTACCAGCGAATCCACAAATGAATAGACGTTGCTTTTGGCAATTAGCCGATATCTGGTAAAATCATTTATTGGTGCAGTATTACTATCGGAAATCGTAATGATTTGTACCCCTTTTGCTTCAAGAAATTCAACCGCTTCATAAGTTTTCTGAGCGTATCGCGGAAAACTGATAGCAATCACCAGATCTTCTTCATTTACATGAATCAGGTGCTCATAGATATCCGAAACCCCATAATTAACAACCCTGACATTATCAAGGATTAGATTAAGATAATAACCCAGATGTTCCGTTAGTAGGGTGGTTGTTCGAAAGCCGATGATAATAACCTTTCTGGCTGCTAAAATCAAATCAATACACTCAGTAAATAGATCATAGTCAAATTCTTCGAATGTCGAATTAATATTTCGCATATCGGTTTTCAAGACATTCTGAACCGTCTCCTGGAAGGCTTTTTCTTTTTCTTCAAGTTTAATGGATTGCTCGATTCTTTCCAGTGTTGTCAGTTTCCTATTGATTTCATTCTTTAACGCCCGGCGAAATTCCGGATACCCTTCATAGCCAATCGCAACCGAAAAACGGCCTACCGTCGCTTCGCTGACATTCACCTCATTAGCCACTTTAATGGCAGACATTTCTGGAACCTTTTCATAATACTCAAGAATAAAGTCCGCAATCCGCTTATGACTCTTGCTAAGCTGCTGATATATTTTTCTGATATAGGATAAAGTATCTCGATTTTCATTACGATTTACTTCTGCTTCTTTCATATAACCCCCATTTTTTGAACGATTAAAAGGGTCGGTGGGTGATTTCGATTCAGAGTCTGAAAATGGTGTGAAACAAAGGGTTTTTCGAGATTTCTCGCCCAGTCAAGTACCGTTGCCGTTTCCTTTTGTCCTTCGGGATGACCTGGATAAAGACAAACCGTCATCAAGCCACCTGCTTCAAGAAAGCACAGACATTTGTTTAAAAGCACCATGGTCGTTTCAGTTTTAGTTACTACTTCCTGCGTACCACCTGGCAAATAACCCAAATTGATCGTCACTGCTTTTATACTGTTGACTCCATCATCTTCCAGATATTTGTCAAAGTTACTATGTTCTGCCTGAATCAACCTTACCCGATGTCTTAATTCATTTTGTTCTAAAAGCAGCTGCGTCTTATCAATAGCTGATTTCTGAATATCAAACGCAAATACTTTTCCAGTTTCCCCTACTGCACGGGCTAAGCCTAGTGTATCATTGCCATTCCCGGCAGTCGCATCCAAGACCTTATCGCCAGTGCAAATAACCGGTTCCAGAAATCTCCAGACAAGATCGGTAATTCGCAGCGAATTATTGACCACGGCACCCCTCACATGGTTTGAAAAACTCTGCCGGAAAATCCTCGTTTACCAGTCCATCTAAGCCTTTAATAAATTTATGTCCTAAAAAGTATTCGTCAAACACATTTCCCGATGGTTTTACCAGAGCTTTTTTGAATTCCATCTCAGCCATCTTATAAAAAAGCGTTCGTACGATTCCATCAAGAACTGAAAGACGGTTTTCACTCTGACAAGGCATTTTAATTTCATAAATGCTAACCTGAGCGTCATCATAATAAAAACGGATTGCCCCTAAAACTTCATCCGTTTCAGTATCTTCAGCCGCAATATAAAGGTCTTTTTGTTTTTCTTTTTCGGGAAAAAGAAAGCTAATTTTATCAAATTCCCGGGGAAAGCCAATTTTTACCATTTATTTATCTCCTTCAAGTAATTCACTTCTTCTTCTTTGAGCCTTCGACTCTCACCGCTTTTTAGTGTACCAAGCTCAAGTTTTCCGATAGCCGTTCTCTTTAGACTGATTATCGGTGTCCCCATGGCCTGACACATTTTTCGAATCTGCCGTTTCTTTCCTTCATGAATAATCATTTCAAGTAAGGTTCTGCCTTTTTGAGAAGCCAATATCCGAATTTTCGCTGGCGATGTCTGATAATTTTCGATTTGCATCCCTTTTGCAAACTCCTGTAAGGCTCGTTCCGATGGACATCCCTCTACCCAGCCCTGATATGTTTTTGTAAACTCATGTTTAGGATGGGTCAGTAAAAAGGTCAGCTCACCATCGTTCGTTAAGAGCAACAGCCCCTCTGTATCCATATCAAGTCGTCCCACCGGATGCAGGCCAGGTATTTGGGGAAACAAATCCATTACACAGGGTCTGTCATGAGTATCCTTAACCGTTGTTACAACCCCTTTAGGCTTGTTAAGAAACAGGTAGACCAGACCTGGCTTTTCTAAAATGCGACCGTCCACTTCAATCTTATCGATAAAAGGATCAATCTGACTGCCCAACTCGTTCACAAGCTGGCCATTTACTTTTACACGACCATCAAGTATCAGGTTTTCAGACTTTCTTCTCGAAGCAACACCGCAGGCTGCCATATATTTTTGCAGTCTCATTTAGTTTCTCCCTCAACAAACTCATCTGATCCAGGCATAGCTTTGACTTCATTGGCTTCGTCAAAGCTAAATATCTGCTGTTGCCCCTCGGAGAAGGTCTCATAATCCGGCATCTCCTTTAAATCCTTAAAACCCATTGCTTTTAAAAACTCGTTAGTTGTTTTGTAAAGATAGGGCCTGCCTGGTGCTTCCAGCCGTCCACTTTCACAAATCAGCTGTTGATCAAGAAGTCTTTGGATTGCCTTACTGGAGGCAACACCACGGATTTCATCAATTACCTGCCTGGTTATCGGCTGCCGATAGGCAATAATTGCCAGGGTTTCCATGGCGGCCCGGGAAATCCCATTTTTCTGTTCCTGACCCATAATCTGTTGAATCTGTTGGTGCAGTTCCGGTTTAGTTGACAACTGAAAAGTCTCTTTGACCTCGATAAGGCGGATTCCTCTGGCTTTTGAGCGATAATCCTGTCGTAAAACCTCCATCGCAAAACGAATATCTGCCGCCGGTACTTCAAGGACTTTAACAAGACTGCTTAATGAAACTGCATCACCCGCTCCAAATAATATCCCCTCTAAGATTCCCGCCAGTTCATCACTATCCATTAACACGCCTCCTCATGGATCGAAATATCAAAAAACAACCTTTCCTGGAACAATCTGATACCCTTGAATTTCACCATCTCCAATAGCGATAACAAAATCACCACTACTTCTTCTCGACAGATTTCCGGACGCAACAGGTCAGTGAAACTCAATCCTTTGTCTCCTGCTTCTCTTAACACTTGCGTAATTTCCACAATTTTATCTTCAATACTGTAAATCTCCTTGGCAATTTCCTGTTCTTTAATTGAAGTATCCGATACAGCTTCCTTTTTGATCAGTACTTTTTTTAAGGCTTCGGCTAACGCAAAGGGGTCAATCGACAGATCAATCGGCTGACTCTTTACTGGCAGATATTCAGGATCTTTGTATATAGCCATTAGTTCATACTCTTCACGTTCTTTCAGGTAAGCACTAATTTCCTTGAATATTTTATATTCCATTAACTGGCGAACCAGCTTCTTTTCAAGGTCTTCGGGTTCTTCTTCGGTCTTCGTCTTGGGCAGCAGGGCTTTAGCCTTAATTTCCAATAGTCTTGACGCCATTAAAACAAATTCACTAGCAATCTCCAGGTCCATTTCCTGCCATTCTTTCATCTGTTTCAGATACTGACCAGTAATCTCTGAGATAGAGATTTCACATATATTGATCTTATTCTTCTGAATCAAATGAATCAGAAGATCTAATGGTCCTTCAAATCCATTTAAATTAACATCAACACTCATTTTAAGACCAAATCAACATAAAAAGCGGTGAAAGCATAAACGAATATAAACTAGCTATTCCGTTGATTACAGGATTAATAATCATACTAAGTAAACCTGTAATTGCCAGACCTAGAATAATAAACATCCCATACTTCTGAAACTCATAAAAGGTCGGTAAAGCCTTATTAGGCAAAAATACCAGAAGCACTTTAGATCCATCTAGAGGAGGAATAGGTAACAGATTAAATACCGCAAAGACAATATTGTAAATATAAATATAATATAAAATAGTCATTAATATATCATTCTGCAGGGGGACGACCAGTAAATAGGTCGCCATACCCAGAAATCCAAGTAAAAGATTGGTCAAAATTCCTGATAAGGCGACAATGATCATCCCCTTTTTGCGATCTTTAAAATTCAGTGGATTTACCGGGACAGGTTTTGCCCAACCAAAACGAAACAAAACCATCGATAAAAGACCCAGCGGATCGATGTGTTTTAATGGATTAACGGTTAACCTGCCAGCAAGTTTAGGAGTTGGATCTCCCATTGCATCGGCTGCAAAACCATGAGCCATCTCATGAAAGGAAATCGCCAGAAGAATTCCCGGCATACTCAGCAAGAGACTCAAAAAATAGTCTGCTGAAAAATTAAACATTTTGACACCACCTTCGTTTACTGTCTCTATTTACTTGTCTTTCTTCCATAAATGATTCTATTTTATTCATAAATTTACTCTCCTTGGCCTTGATGACTACCATTTCGGACTTGTCATAAAGCTTTACTCAATCAAAAAGATGATTCATTTAAATGCCCGGCATCGAAATAAATCATCTTTTTCCGTTGAAAATTATTAACCTTTTCGGCTGATGCTTTTAGCTGTAAAATAATAACCCAGCGCCGCAGTTGTCTTTCCGTCAGTAAACTGGCCATTTAAAAACAAAGCCCGAGCAGTCCTAATTGGAATTCGTAGCAGTTTTAGAAATTCATCAGGATCTTCTTTTAAGGGATCCTCCACAAAACTGGTTGCCGCAAATAAGCTGATCTTCTCCGTACAATAGCCTGGGGTAGGCATAAATTCACCTAATTTGAAAAGTTCAAGTGGACGAAGGCCAATTTCTTCACGACATTCACGAATTGCTGCATCATAGGGATCTTCTCCATCTTCAAGAAGGCCTGCCGGGATTTCAGTCATAATTTTTCCGGCTGCAATCCGATACTGCCTGACAAAATAAATGGAACCTTTGACTATTGGCAGTAAAGCTACGGCACCGTGGTGGGAAACTACTTCCCGCTTTGCGGTATTCCCGTCAGGCAAACGCACATCATGCACGCTGAGATCAAGAATTCGACCTCTAAAAATCGACTCTGTTTTTGTTATTTCTTCAAACTGTTTCATGACCTTTCCTCCGACTCTTTTTCCTGACGCAGACGATTTAACTCGTCCATAAAAGAATCGACATCTTTGAATTGTCGATAAACAGAAGCAAAACGAACATATGCAACTTCATCCATTTTTTTTAGAGCTTCCATCACCCGTTCACCAATATAATGCGAGGTGATCTCTTTCGTTTCACTCTGATAAAGGTTTCTTTCCAGGTCATCCACAAAATCTCGGATAACATCCAAAGGAACCGGTCGTTTTTCGCAAGCTTTTACCATACCATTGAGCACCTTATTTTTATCAAAGGGTGTTCGTTGACCGTTTTTCTTCACTACCATCAAGGGAACCATTTCGACTCGTTCGTAGGTGGTAAAGCGCTTTCGGCAGGAAAGACATTCACGTCTGCGACGAATCATCGCTCCTTCGTCACTGGGACGGGAATCGACAACCCGACTTTCGTCATGGGCGCAAAAAGGACATTTCATTTATATTAATCTTCTCGTGTTAAGAAATCCGGAATTGAAAATTCACCGGCCTGTTCTGGCGTATTGGCAGTTTTCACAACTTTTTTAATCGCAGCTTTTTTCTCTTTTTCTCCGCCTGATAAGAATCCGGTTGCAATTACTGTGATCTTAATTTCATCACCCAGTGATTCGTCAATAGTTGCGCCAAAAATAACGTTGGCATCAGGATCAGAAGCTTCACGTGCAATGCTGGCCGCTTTATCCACTTCAAACAGTGACAGATCTTCGCCAGCCGTAATATTCAAGAGGACTCCAGTAGCACCGTCGATCTGAGTTTCCAGTAGCGGACTTAAAATAGCCTGTTTTGCAGCTTCTTCGGCACGGTTATCGCCAGATGCAGTACCAACACCCATATGCGCAAGCCCAGTATCTTTCATAATCGTTTTTACATCGGCAAAGTCCAGACTGATTAAACCAGGCATGGCAATCAGGTCGGAAATACTTTTCACCCCTTGTAACAGTACATCATCAGCCAGTTTAAAGGCGTCTTTAAGAGATGTCGATTTATCAGCCATTCTAAGCAAACGGTCATTGGGAATCGTCACTAGCGAATCTACATTTTCCTGTAAAAATTCACTGGCAATCTGCGCATTTCGCATCCGCACCCGGCCTTCAAAAGAAAAGGGCTTAGTAACTACACCAATAGTCAAAATGCCCATATCTTTAGCAATTCGGGCAATAATCGGAGCAGCACCAGAACCAGTACCACCACCCATTCCAGCTGTCAAAAACAGAAGGTCTGTGTCTTTAATCATGTCAGCTACAGCGTCCTTGCTTTCTTCAGCTGCTTTTTGTCCAATTTCCGGATTACCTCCAGAACCAAGACCCTGGGTGATTTTTTCTCCGATCTGCAGTTTCTTTTCAGCTAAGGCCAAAGCCAACGCTTGCTTATCCGTATTCACGGCAATGAAATCAACACCTTTCATTCCCGCTTCGATCATCCGGTTAATCGCATTGTTTCCGCCGCCACCGACTCCTACAACTCGAATTTTTGCGAAATTATCATAATTTCCATCTAATTCAAACACTTTTTATCCTCCTCATCACTAACAGCATTATATTAGCTTCTTCATTATTATATTGTCATCTTTCGTGGTTTCGCCTCTTAAATCATTGAACGAAAGAGCGGATTATACACCTCAGTCTCTTTCTAGCTGTTGAAATCTTAAAAAAAGCTTCACTCCATTATATTAACCTGTAATTGCAAATTTTTCAACTGTTGAATCGAAAATTAATAAAATTTATCTAAAGGATTATACATAAAAATACTTTATTATTTCTGAGTTCTTTCTTAACTTTTATCTGGCTTTAACGATGGGCTGATTGCCAGTCGTCAGATTAATGCTCATGTTACTTGTATTCTTATCGAGATTCGTATAGATATAAGCCTCATTCTCCTGATAATTGCTATAATCCCAAACTATGAAAACCGTCCCGCTCTTAGTCAGGATTTCATAGGTATTATCAGTTGTAATCCTAATCTCAGAAATTTTCGATAAATACCCCTGACTGTCAAGTTCATTCAAAATACGCAAAACTATATTAAACCGCCAGTATGGATCAACTTCTACACTTCTCCCAATAGAATCTGCTGTAACCGTGCCAACCCCATAAATAATTGGAATATCGGTTTTTCTCAGATATTCGCTGTTTTCAATAAGATTACCGTCCCGATCAAGATAATACAGCTTGTCGTCAAAATTTATTACCCCGATAGGATCTTTTTCGACCATTCTGATCAGAATTTTATTGGGGAATATTTTTGATATTTCCAATTCATCTAAACCCATAATTTCATTAATATTGTAATTAGCCTGATTCAAATCCACGAAAAAAATACTATCACCCAGATTAATTCCCGACGCATTAACAACGGCATCTGTATCAACTATTTCATTGCCAACGACCTCAATTTCAGCAATATCAAAAACGCCCAGCCGCATAGCCTGAACAAACCCAAACCCTATCAGCCCCAAGACGACAAGTATAGTGATGATTGTCATAAGCCATCTGGCAATTCGTTTTCTTTTTCGCGATTTAAGTTCTTTACGTTTTTGCTTCCGTCGCTCTTCCCGGCTTAGGGTTTTAGACTGCTGAGGTTTCTTTTGATTTTTCACCGTCTTTTTCTGACCCTTCTCCGGTTTCGACAATATGTCTTCCAGATTTTCCGTCGTTTGAGGCTTGTTTTCCGGCTTTGTGTTCTTTCGACTACTTTTTCTTTTTTTCATGATCTCTCCATGAGCTTTAAAAGTTCTTCGTAGATCCGATCGCCCGCATCAGGAATGCCCTTTTCTCTGGTCTTAATCCTCATTTTTGCAAGTTTTTGCGGATGTTCCAGTAAATCTTTTACATTTTCAACCAGCCATGCACCTGATAGTTTTTCATCATTAATTAGAATTCCAGCTCCACATTCGGTTAAGACTTTGGCATTGAACTCCTGATGATTGCCAGCAGCCAATGGATAAGGCACCAGGATCGAAGCAACGCCAACGACCGCAATTTCTGCCACCGACATGGCACCTGCTCGACTGATTACCAGATCAGCAGCACCAAGGAGATTATAGAGCTTTTGGTGATATGCCTGAATAACCAGGTTTTTTGACTGTCTCAGACCTCTGTTTTCAACTTCCTGCATGATTTCTTCAATCTGTTCTTTTCCCGTCAGATGATAAATATATACATTATTTTGTGTCTTGACAGCTTCCATCAGATCCAGAGCTGCCAGATTAATTGAAGCAGCCCCCTGACTTCCACCCATTATCAAAATCATTTGGCTATTCTCGTTCAATCCCAGATTGTTTCTCAAGCTATTACGGTCAGAGCCAATATATTCCGGCCGAACCGGATTCCCACATAGTACAGTTTTACCGACAGGAAAATAAGCCTGCGCCTCCTTAAAGCTGATCGCAACCCGGTCAACCTTTTTTCCCAGCATCCGATTGGCTCTGCCTGGATAGGCATTCTGTTCATGAATCAGAGTGGGAATACGCTTTTGGGTCGCTACATACAGCAGGGCGGCAGCCGTAAAGCCCCCTGTCCCGATTACCAGGTCAGGCTGATATTTTTTCAGCACCCTTCTGGCATCTGAAAGCGCGTCAAAAATACCTTTGACCGCTGCAATAGTCTCAAATGAAAATCCCTTTTCAAAGCCACGGGCTCGAAGATATTCAATCGGATATCCGGCCTGGGGAACAATATTCTTTTCCATCCCTACATGAGATCCGATAAAAATAATTTCAGCCTCACTGTTTCTGGATTTAATTTTTTCGGCTATAGCCAGTCCCGGATAAATATGTCCGCCAGTACCACCCGCTGCAATTAATATTTTCATTGAAACCTCCTACTTTTTCAGATCCGTCTCCACATAGCGCGATATATTCAGAATCGGCCCCATCATCCCAAATAGCACGATCATCGACGAGCCGCCGGCACTGATAAACGGAAGCGCCATTCCTGTTACCGGAATAACCGCTGAAGCTACACCGATGTTAATTAATACCTGGAAGGCCAGCAGCAGCATTACAGCACTGACATAGAGATACCCAAAAGTATCTGGTGCCTTCTGAGCAATTTTAAAGCCCCGAAAAATCAGAAATGCAAAAAGCCCCAATACCAATATACAACCGATAAAGCCAAATTCTTCAGCGATATTGGAAAAGATAAAATCGTTCTGAAGCTCAGGTAAAAACAAAAATTTTTGCTTACCATTCCCCAAACCTTTTCCAAAAATTCCTCCCGTGCTGATCGCTAAAAGCGACTGGGTGATCTGATAGTCATAACCGCCTTTACCCAAAAACACGTTGAAACGGTCCAATCGCCAGGGTTCCAAAATCATTAGACCAATAATTGCGAGAACCCCCATCCCCATATAGGGCATAAACTGACGCAACCGCATCCCACCAAAATACAGAACACCGCACATCCCCAGCGCAATAGCCATAGCCGCACTCAGCGAAGGTTCGATTGCCGTTAAACCACAAATTACTCCCATTGGCAGGATAAATTTTTGGA
The DNA here is from genome assembly GCA_030586155.1 of Eubacteriaceae bacterium ES3. NCBI lineage: Bacteria > Bacillati > Bacillota > Clostridia > Eubacteriales > Eubacteriaceae > Eubacteriaceae bacterium ES3. The sequence goes on from CP130741.1 coordinate 2,804,673, forward strand.
AAAACGATTTTGGGTTTCGCATTAACCGCGGTTCATCTGCGATCAGTGTTGAAAAGTACAGAATTCCGGCAACTTTTGCAAATTCTGAAGGCTGGAAAGTGGTAAATCCCAGATTAAGCCATCGTCTGGCATCATTAACCTTGAGACCAATCCCGGGTATCAGAACAATTGCCAGCAAAAAAGCGGCAACAATCATTGCTGTTTTAGAATATTTTTTATAAATCCGGTAGTCGATTCGGCTCATGACAAGCATTAAAACTACCCCGAGTACGACAAATATCAGCTGTCTAAGAAAAAGAGTATAACCCTTTTCTCCACTGTAGGTAGCTGAATACATACTGGCACTAAAGACCATGATCACGCCAATACCGGCAATAATCATCAGTGTGATGATAAAGGCCCGATCAATTTTCCCAGGTTTCATATTTCACCTCAGTTATTTACTTCCCTGACAAGCTGCTTAAAGGTTTCCCCACGAATTTCAAAATTCTCAAACATATCCCAGCTTGCACATGCAGGAGATAAGAGCACAGTATCTCCCGGTTCTGATAAAGCTTTTGCCGTTGCTACGGCCTCGCTGTAATCAGCAACCTTTTGCACTTGTTCGTATTCTGCATTATCAGCCGAATGAATCAGATCATCTGCTGTAGCTCCCAGTACAAGGAGCTTTTTAACCCGCTTTTTAATCAGCTCCATCAATTCCGAATAATCTTCTTTTTTATCATAACCACCTGCCAGCAGGATAATCGGTCCATCAAAAGCATTGATAGCAGTGATCGTTGCACTGGTATTGGTTCCCTTGGAATCATTGATATAGGTTACCCCATCGTATTCAGCGACAAACTCCAACCGGTGGGAAACGCCTTTGAAGCGTTTTAAAACCGCTACTATTATATCCAGATCTACACCCTGAAAATATGCCATCGCTAAGGCTGCCATAGCATTCATGGTATTATGCGGACCAATAATGCCCAGTTCCTTTTCCTTCATGACTTCACGGGTACCCGTTTCATCATTGATGTAAATCAGTCCCTGTTCGCAAAAAACACCTGGCTCCTGCATTTTTTTATAGCTGAACCAGATTTTCTTTGAAACCGCCTGTTCACCAAGTTTTTTCACCAGCTCATCATCCGCATTCAAAACCAGCAAATTATCTGATGTCTGGTTTTCAAAAATCCGTCCTTTTGCTTTAATGTAATTCTCCATGGTCAAATGTCGATCCAGATGATCAGGCGTAATATTTAAAATAGCTGCTGCTGCTGGCCGAAAATCATTAATGGTTTCAAGCTGAAAACTGCTGATCTCGGTAACAAAAACATCGCCTTTCGCTGCTGCCAGGATGTAGTTGGAAATTGGATCACCAATATTACCGACCACAAAGGTTTTTTTATCTGTAGCCTTGAAAATCTCGCCCAGTAGAGTAGTTGTTGTGGTCTTTCCATTGGTTCCAGTAATTGCCAGAAATGGAGTCTCGGTAAGTCGATGGGCCAATTCCACCTCACCCGTCACAACAATGTTTTTAGCTCTGGCTTCCTTAATAACAGGAATGGTTAAAGGCACTCCAGGTGAAATAATAATTTCCTTAACTGATTCAAGTACTTTTATATCTGGCTGTCCCCCAAAAATTGATTCGAACAGAGGATTCTCACGGAATGTATTAATCTGTGGGAAAGCCTCAACCACTGCAGCTTCTGTTCTGGTATCACCTAAAATAACTGCCTCATTTCGCTCAAGCAGGAGTTTTGCTACTGCCACACCGCTTCTGGCGGCTCCAATTATCAGAATTTTTTTATGCATCGTTTAAATCTCCTAACTTAGATAAAGGCTATAAAGGCAATTGTCACGAACAAACCCGTTACCATCCAAAATACGGTAACGACCCTGGTTTCACTCCATCCCTTTAATTCAAAATGATGATGAATGGGAGCCATCTTAAAAAAACGCTTCCCCTTTGTCATTTTAAAGTAAGACACCTGGATAACCACAGATAAGGCTTCGATCACGAAAAGTGCTCCGGCTATCAGGACAAACCACTGCATCTGCATAACAATAGACATGCCAATAACAGCTCCGCCTAAAGCCATCGAGCCAGTATCTCCCATAAATATATCAGCCGGATTGGAATTATACCTTAAAAATCCCATCAAAGCACCCATCACACTGCCGATAAAAATTGAAGACCCGCTTTGTGCCGCCATTCCTGCCGCGACAAAGAAAAATATTGAAACAATCAGCGTTACACCCGAGGCCAGTCCATCCAGACCATCAGTCAGATTAACTGCATTAACTACGGCTACAATCGCAAAAAAAGTAAAGGGTACCGCTAAAACACCCATATCAACAAGCGTTCCGGTAAAGGGAATAAGCATGTCTGTTCCAATGTCCGGGCTCAGATAAGCAAAGACAGAAAAACCCAGCGCCCCCATAAACTGCAGAACGAGTTTCTGCCAGGCCCGCAAACCAAGATTATGTTTTTTAACGACTTTGATATAGTCATCAATAAAACCCACTAATCCAAAATACAAAACCATGGCTACCGGTAAAATTTCAAACTGTCCAGCAATCAAAGCAAAGACCAGTACCGTAATAACAATTCCTATAACAATGACGATACCACCCATGGTCGGAGTCCCGGATTTTGCCAGATGGCTTTGAGGTCCTTCTTCTCTAATCGCCTGTCCAAATTTCAAGCGTTTCAACAGTGGTATGATCCAAGGAGTCAAGAAAAACACCAATACAAAACTTAATAACAACCCCACTAAACCCGATTTTATCGCCTCTTCCATCTTACTTCCCTTCTTTTATCGCAACGACCAGCCGTTCCAGGTGAATTCCCCTGGATGCCTTGATCAGAATCACATCATCTTTTTTAATCAGCTTTAGAAAAGGCTCAATTGCATCCTCGACCTTATTAAAATGATAGGCCATTCCCTGATGATTAAAACCTTCGGCTATCTTCTGACTCAGATCACCCACCGTAATCAGGATATCAGCCTTATCACGGGCATACTGGCCAATCTTAAGATGCTCTGGCGGACCATATTCACCCATTTCCAGCATATCACCCAATACCGCAACCCGTCTTTTACGACCGCCGCTATAGGTGTCCAGAACATCCAGAGCGCCTCTCATTGCATCTGGATTGGCATTATAGGAGTCATTGATCACCATCATTTCCTGGAATTCAAAAATGTCCATCCGGTTGGCACTGGGTTCAAAGGCATCTAAACCTGCCTGAATCTCTGCTTTTGACAACCCAAAATGTTTGCCCAGAAATACCGCAACTAAGCAATTATATACATTATGCTCCCCGGGTATCTTAAAAGTATAGGTTTCAGACTCTTCATCTGATACCATTTTCATTTGCAGTCCGGCAGCATCTGCCTGCCAGCAACTGACATACAGGTCGGAATCTTCTGTCATTCCAAAGGACTTAAGGCAATATGGATGTTTTTCATCCGCCAGGGTCTTCAAGCAATCATCATCGCCATTTACCAAAGCAATATCTTTTGCACCCAGCGTTGTCAGAATTTCTTTTTTTGCTCGAAAAATATTCTCTCGCGTTTTTAATATTTCGATATGGGTCAAACCCACATTTGTAATCACACTAATATCAGGTCTCACAAGTCCAATTGACTTTTCAATATCGCCAAGATGATCCATTCCCATTTCAATCACTGCCATTTGGTGGCTTTCATCCAGCTGTAAAAGAGTCTGGGGAATCCCATATTCATTATTAAAGTTCCCCTGCGTCTTTAAAGTTTTAAACTTTTGTCCTAAAACAGAAGCAAGCAGATCTTTGGTCGTTGTTTTTCCGCTGGAACCAGTGATCGCAATTACCGGTATGTCATAGCGGTTTCGATTATACTTTGATAGTATTTGAAGCGCTTTAAACGTCGACTCCACCAAAATAACTGTCATCTGTTCGGGAAATTCCCGATTTACTTCCTGTGTCAGGGTGATTTTTGCCCCGTTTTTTCCGGCCGAAGCTATAAAGTCATGACCGTTATTGTTGTCTCCTACTATCGGAATGTACAAAGAATTTTCATCGCATTTGCGACTATCTATCGTAACAGCATCGACACTGCCTTCCAGGCTACCCTTTATCAGTCGCCCACTGGAAATTTCCATAATTTCCGTAAAACTATAACTTTTCAATATATTACCACACTTTCAAAAACATCCTGTCATTATACCAAAGTTTTAAATAAATTTAAAGCTTATCTGCACCTTTAGCCCAAATCAATGCCGACTGAAAAATCCAGCCGGCATCAATATTTTTTATCATCGGATTATTTATAACCGCTTATCAATTTGAAAAGAAAACTGTCACATCACTACCCTTTTCCACAACTGTCGTTGCCGCAGGTGTCTGACTGCTGGCAAAACCGCTGCCAGATATTTTTATATTCAAACCAAGGCCAGTTAAAAGTTCATTGGCACTTTGAATGGAAAGACCTTTCAGGTCCGGCACAACCACAGTTTGAACTTCTTCCAGATTGACATCGGTGAGGGCCAGCACCAATTCCTGACTTCCGTCATAGACTGTTCCATTAGCAAGGCTCTGAGCTGCAATGACACTGCCTGATGTCGTTTCATCAATTGTATAGGGAATACCTTTTTCAGCTAAAATAGAAGCCGCAAACTCAAGCTCCTGACCAACCAGATCCGGAACCGTTACCGCTCCTGTCTGAATCTCCTGGGTTTCCCCCATATCTACTGAAGATGCCGCGGAATTATAATCAAGCACCTGTTTCATTAAACTAATAGCTGTTGGCGCCGCACTGGTTGATCCGTATGCCCCAGCTTTAGGTTCATCAAGGACGACATACACTGAATACTGCGGATCCTCCACTGGTGCAAAGCAATAAAAAGAAGTAACATATTTAGTTGATGAATATTCTCCGTCAATAAATTTTTCGGCGGTTCCGGTTTTTCCACCAATTGAGTAACCTTCAGAAAGCGCCGTCATACTTGAATCATACAGAACCACTTTTCGCATAATTTCACGCATGGCCGATGAAGTTTCTGTGGAAATAATCTGTTTAGGTGAATCAGCTTCTTCACCTTTTGTAGCTGCCGAAATGATTGTTGGTTCCACATAATAACCATCATTAACAACACTGTTAAGTGCCGTAATCATCTGAATCGGAGTAGTTGCCAAACCCTGTCCAAAGGAAAAGGTCGCATAATCAACCTCATTAATCCCACCGTTTTCGGTTGAAAGACGATTGATAATACCAGCTTCTTCACCGGTTAATTCAATCCCGGTAGTTTTTCCAAAGCCAAAATTGTAAACGTACTGATAGAATACATCCGGATCTAATTTTTCAATAATCTGAACCAGACCCGGGTTACACGAAGTTGCAATGGCATCGGATACCGTTTCGGTGTAATGGGGGCCAGTCGCACAATGGATCACCGCTTCACCGATTTGAATATACCCAGGATCGTACACAGTAGTATCTGGCGTCACCACACCCTCTTCCAGGGCCGCTGCGCCGGTAATGGCCTTGAAGGTTGATCCCGGTTCGTAGATAAAACTGACCCCCGGATTCTGGTACATTTCCAAAAGCTGTTCATCCTCCGTCATGTCTTCCAACTCTTCTTTGTTTGCCGCCAAAAAATTGGGATCCAGTGTATAAGGATCATTTAAATTATAATCAGGCGTTGTCGCCATGGCCAATACTTCTCCCGTATCTGTATCCATAATGATAGCTGTTACCGTTGTTGTCTGCCAGGTCGCAGCCGCTGCTTCCACCGCCTTTTCAGCAATCAGCTGAATATTTGAATCAACGGTCAGGGTAATATCTTCCCCCTGAACCGGCTCTTTTAATATTTTAGTCTGAGAGGCTATCTGATTTCCATCCGCGTCTTTCTGGTAATAAACAACCCCATCTTCACCGCTTAAGACATCATCATAGGTTGCCTCAACCCCATAAAGACCGGTATAATCAGAGCCGGTAAAACCTAATATATATGAGGCAAAATTTCCGTTGGTATAATAACGGCGATAATCATCCAGAAGCTCAACCCCATTATAACTTTCTATGTCGCCATCCTCATCATAAATCGCTTCTGAATTCTTTATTGCCAAAGCCAAGGAATTGTCTACCTTACTTTTAATCAGAAGTGGTTGATTCTCCTTTCTGGTAGCTGCATCATAAATCGATTCATAATCATATTCCAGATCGTTAGCAAGCGCGGCCGCCACAACAGCCGGATCTAAAATTTCATCCGGCACCACATAAAGTGTTCCGTCAATCACTTCTACACCATCAAAATTATGCCCCATCACTACCACTTCAAGGGCACTGCTGATTCCGCTTTTAACCTCGACGATATCATCCTCTAAAGATGAAAGTTTCTCTAAAACTTCTGTGTATTCAAGCCCCAGATTGTCAGCCAGGGTCTTTGCCAGCTGTTCTGGTTCTTCTACCTGATAGGGGATGATATTAAGGGCAGTTGCTGACGAATCCTTTGCCAGGACATTTCCGTTGCGATCGTAAATATCCCCTCGAGAAGCTTTGATGGCTACCTCTTCCACCAGTTGGTCCACCTGACGTTCATACTTTCCCTCAGAACTGACGATCTGAAGATAGAAAAGATTCCCAATGACAATCAAAAGACAGACTGATAAAACTGCCATAGCTCCCAATATTTTATTCTGTTTCGCCTCAGGTCTAATCTCCCTTGGCCTTTTTTTTATATTACTCACGCACGTTCTCCCGTTTTTGCACTATTATACCGAGCATCATTTGATCTAACCTTAAAATAAACTCTGTAGCCATTCTATCACAACTTCTGTCTCCGTCTGAGCAGTCTGCTCTTCAACGGGATTGACGATTTCCCGGCGATACTGATCCTGAACCGGCTCAACCATCCCGTAACCTCGGGCTTCAGCCTCAATGGCCTGGAGATCCATGTTGGTTACCAGCTGCCCCTCAGTACTGTCATTAGCCTGAATAGCAGAATTCAGTGTTTCCTGTAGTTCTCTGATCTCGGTATTGATTTCATTGATTCTCGAATGCTGAAATAAAAGTCCGGACATAAGAAAAAAGGCAATAATGGCTCCCATCATCACAAAGGATGACATGGTCAGCTTTTTCTCGCCTTTAGGTTTGTTTTTATTTCTGATATTTGACATTTTGCACTCCTTTTTACAACCCTAATTTTTCAGCAATACGTAGTTTTGCACTACGGGAACGATTATTTTGGGTCAGTTCAGAGTTGCCTGGAAGAATAGGTTTTCGCGTCACCAGCTTCAATGATGCCGTTTTCCCACAGACACACTGAGGAAAATCAGGCGGACAGGTACACGGATTTGCCTGTTCTCTGAATAATTGTTTAACAATGCGGTCCTCAAGGGAATGAAAAGTGATCACACAGATTCTGCCCCCTGGTTTTAACGCATTAATACCCTGCTGCAGGGCATCTTCCAATATTTTAAGTTCTCCGTTCACTTCCAGGCGGATCGCCTGAAAGGTTTTTCGGGAAGGATGTTTCTCTTTGAACCGCTCTTTCGGCGGGTAAGCGTTTTTGACAATCTCACTGAGCTCAGTTGTTGTCTCTAGTGGTTTTTTCTCTCTGGCTTTTATGATTGCCCGAACTATATAAGGAGCAAAACGCTCTTCACCGTAAACCCTTAAAATCCTGACTAGTTGATCGTATGAATAAGTATTAACTACCTGACTGGCCAAAAGTGACCCACTCTGATCCATTCGCATATCAAGAGGCCCCTCCCTATGATAGGAAAAGCCTCGGGTATCATCATCCAATTGAAATGATGAAACCCCGAGGTCATATAGAATACCATCGACTTCAGAGAGATGGAGGCCCTCTAAAATCTCAGTTAAACTGGCAAAATTACTTTTGACAAACTGTCTTTGACATTTAAAATCATTAAGCCGTTCCTGGGCATAGGACAGCGCAAAATCATCCTGATCGATTCCGACCAGTAAGCCCTCTTCACTAAGTCGCTGGCAGATGCCGCTGGAATGTCCGCCGCCGCCAAGTGTGCAATCCACATAAATCCCATCAGGATTTATATTTAAGGCCTCAAGGCTCTCTTCATAGAGTACTGAAAAATGTGACATCGCTTCAGTCATAACTATATCCCAAGCATTGCCATATTTCCGGCAATTTCTTCATAATTCAGATCCTCCGATTCGTTATAGCTTTCCCAGCACTGACTATCCCAGATTTCCAACCGATTGGATACTCCAATAATGGTAACTTCCCGGGATATTTTAGCATACTTTCTGAGTGATGCCGGAATGGTCGCCCGCCCCTGTCGATCTAATTCACAATCCGCCGCACCGGCAAAGAAAAAGCGGGTAAAAGCACGGGCGTTTTTATCTGAAACTGGTAAGGATTTAAGTTTACCTTCAAAATCCTCCCATTCAGCCATGGAAAAAACAAAAAGGCAACAGTCCAGACCTTTGGTAAGAACAAATTGTCCACCCAGAGACTCTCTGAACTTAGAAGGAATAATTAGTCGTCCTTTATCATCGATATTATGTATATGTTCTCCAAAAAACATTCGCAATTCCCCCCTTTCACTCTTTCTCTTCCATTATGCTCCACATTATACCACAGTCCACCACCCTCTACAAGATATGAGCCTCCTGCTTAAGTAAAAATAATCAGGATAATTTGTAAAAATTCTGTTACTTTTTTTAAACAAACTCCAACAATCTTTGTATTCTATGAACAAGTTTTCACTAAAGCTGCTGTTATTTTACCCTCATGCCTTATTATTGATAAGATTTTTTCTCCTGACGGTCTTTAACCACAGCTTTTACTTGTGCAGTTTCTGATTTTGGTTTAAACTATTAGCACAATGAACATTAAGGAGTAATTTAAATGAGAGCAGTTTTAACGGTTATTGGAAAAGACCGCACCGGCATTATTTACCGGGTTTCTGAAATATTGGCCAAACATGAAGTAAATATCGAAGATATTAGCCAGACCATCATGAATGATTTTTTCACCATGATTATGCTGGTTGATTTAAGTAACATGAACATTCATTTCAACGATCTGAAGAGTTCTCTGGAACAATGCGGAGAAGAAATTGGCATGTCCATCCGTATTCAGCACGAAGATCTGTTCAATGCCATGCACAAGATTTAGGGGGGGAAGATGACAGTATTTAAAAACGTCCTCGAAACCGTCCGGATGATCGAAAAAGAGAAACTGGATATTCGTACCATCACCATGGGGATTTCCTTGCTCGACTGCGTCGATTCTTCAGGCGAAAAAAGCCGGCAGAAAATTTATGATAAAATTACCGGCCTGGCCAAGAATCTAGTCAGTGAAGGTGAACGCATTGAAACCGAACTGGGAATTCCAATCGTCAACAAACGAATCTCTGTCACCCCGATCTCACTGATTGCCGGTGCCAGTGATGACAACTCTTATGTCGAATATGCTAAAACTTTAGACCGAGCTGCTAAAGAAGTGGGCGTAAACTTTATCGGTGGCTTCTCAGCACTGGTTCCCAAAGGTTTTACCAAGGGTGATCAAATCCTTTTTAATTCTATCCCTGAAGCCTTAGCCTGCACTGAACATGTCTGTTCATCTGTTAATCTGGGTTCTTCAAAGACCGGCATTAATATGGATGCCGTCAAACAGCTGGGCGAGTTAATTAAACAGACTGCCTATCTGACCCGTGATGCCGATTCTATCGGATGTGCCAAATTTGTTGCCTTCGCTAATGCGGTAGATGACAACCCTTTTATGGCTGGTGCTTTTCACGGTATTACCGAAGCTGAATCTGTCTTAAATGTCGGCGTCAGCGGTCCAGGAGTTGTAAAACGGGCCCTGGAAAAGGCTCAGGATGCCTCTTTTGGCGAAATGGCTGAAATTATTAAGAAAACTGCTTTCAAAATCACCCGTGCCGGTCACCTGGTGGGAACGACTGTAGCCGAACGATTAGGGGTTCCTTTCGGAATTCTTGATCTCTCACTGGCTCCTACACCAGAAATTGGCGATAGTGTGGCTCGAATCCTCGAAGAAATGGGACTGGCCCACTGTGGAACTCACGGTACCACAGCCGCTCTGGCAATGCTTAACGATGCTGTTAAAAAGGGTGGCATTATGGCTTCTACCTCAGTCGGTGGATTTAGCGGTGCTTTTATCCCGGTCAGTGAAGATGAAGGAATGATCGAGGCCGTCGAAGTTGGCGCACTTTCTTTTGATAAACTGGAAGCAATGACCAGCGTCTGCTCAGTTGGTATCGATATGGTCGCTATTCCCGGCGACACTCCAGCTTCTACTATTTCTGCCATTATTGCTGATGAAGCTGCAATCGGTGTAATCAACAATAAAACTACCGGCGTGCGAATTATTCCAGTACACGGTAAAACAGTGGGCGACTCTGCTGAATTTGGCGGGCTTCTTGGTCGAGCTCCTATCATGCCGGTCAACCCCCACGACAGTTCAGTCTTTATCAATCGCGGCGGACAGATTCCAGCCCCGATTCACAGTTTTAAAAACTAGCAATTTTACCTGACCTTTTCCAGATTACAACCAGTATTTTCATACCAACACCAGTTGGTCAGTGGGCCTGCCCCACCGACCAACCGGTACGATAATATCGGTCTGTTTTCTGAAATTTCAGGTTTTAAATTGAATATATCCAATGGAGGAAAAGAAATGAAAAAGAAATTGTTGGCAGTATTTCTACTGTCTGCCCTGGCCATTTTTGGTGCAGGTTGTTCAAGTGAAAGCGCTGATGACGCTTCGACAAGTGACATTACTGTAGGCATTATCCAGTATGTGGATCATGTAGCCCTGGATGCTGCTCGTGACGGCTTTATTGACGGACTGGCTGATAACGGTTACGTTGACGGTGACAACATCACTATTGATCTGCAAAACGCTCAGGCTGATCAGAGTAATCTAGCAACAATCAGTGACCGTTTTATCAGTAATAATGTCAATCTGATTCTGGCGATTGCTACTCCTGCTGCTCAGTCAATTGCCGGTAAAACAACAGAGATTCCAATTCTGGGAACCGCTATCACCGATTACGAAAGTGCCCGTCTGGTCGACTCTAATGAAGCTCCTGGCGGAAATGTTTCCGGTACCACCGATATGAATCCAATAGCTGAACAAATTGATCTGCTGGTTAAACTGGTGCCTGACGCTAAAACTGTTGGTGTGCTTTATACATCAAGCGAAGACAACTCAGTTGTTCAGGCTGAGATTGCTAAACAAGCCATTGAAGCGCTTGGCTTAAACTATGTGGAGGTAACTGTAACCAACTCAAATGATGTCCAGCAGGCAACTCAGTCAATCGTTAGTCAGTGTGATGCGATCTACATCCCAACTGATAACGTCTTTGCCTCGGCTATGCCTCAGGTGCGAAGTATTACAGCCGAATCTAAAACACCAGTGATTGTTGGTGAATCAGGAATGGTTGAAAGTGGTGCTTTGGCTACTTTGGGAATCAATTATTATGATCTTGGTTATCAGACCGGTATCATGGGTGCTAAAATCCTCAGTGGCGAAGCAGAAACAGCAACCATGCCAATTGAATCTTCTGAAAATTTCGATTTTGTAATTAACGGTGAAGTCGCCGATGAAATTGGCATCACTATCCCAGAAGATATGCAGCAATATGTGATTACACCATCTGATGTTGCCGCAACCGAGTAATTTTTAGAATCGAGGAAATTTAATGTTACAAATACTTTTAGGCGCGATTTCTCTGGGACTTCTTTGGGCAGTCATGACAATCGGCGTTTACATTACATATCGAATCCTGGACATAGCTGATTTAACTGTTGAAGGAAGTATCGCCATGGGCGCTGCCATTGCCGCATTCTCTATCGTCAACGGAACGAATCCAATTCTGGCGACGTTTTACGCTTTTATTGGAGGATTGCTGGCCGGACTTGTAACAGGCCTTCTTCACACCAAACTTAAAATACCGGCACTTTTATCCGGTATTCTGACCATGATTGCTTTGTATTCTGTTAACCTGCGTATTATGGGAAGGGCCAACCTTTCCCTCTTACGCATGGATACTGTCTTTACCGTCTTTGAAAAAATGGGACTGAGTTCCACAAATGCTGTGATGTTATTCGGTTTCTTAAGTGTAGTTGTTATTATTGCTATTCTCTACTGGTTTTTCGGAACGGAAATGGGCTGTGCGATCAGGGCTACTGGAGATAATCCGCAAATGGCCCGGGCTCAAGGGATTAATACCAATAACATGATTATCCTGGGGCTTGTTTTAAGTAATGGTCTGGTTGCTCTGTCAGGGTCTTTAATTGCCCAAAGCCAGAGCTTTGCCGATGTCCAGATGGGGATTGGTTCCATCGTTATTGGTCTGGCATCTGTTATCATTGGGGAGGTCATCTTCGGCACCCGTAATTTTCTCAATTGCCTGGTCTCATTGGTACTGGGAGCCATTACTTACCGAATCATTATTGCCCTGGTTTTAAAACTGGGTATGCCAGCCAACGATTTAAAGCTGTTTACCGCGATCACCGTAGTTATCGCTTTATCCTTACCAGTCTTTAAGAAATACCTGCAACCTATAAAAAAATCTGTTAAAGGAGGCGATCTCTAATGCTGACAATTCAAGAAATTACAAAAAAATTCAACGCTGGAACTGTCAATGAAAAAATAGCCTTAAGCGGATTGTCCCTGACTTTAAATGAAGGAGACTTTGTGACCTTAATCGGCGGAAACGGCGCCGGCAAGTCAACCCTGCTCAATTGCGTAGCAGGTGTTCATCCTGTGGATTCGGGTTCTATTACTATCGATTCTATTGATGTCACAAAGCTTTCTGAACATAAAAGAGCCTCTTATATTGGTCGCGTCTTTCAGGATCCGATGCTGGGAACTGCCGGCAATATGGGTATTGAAGAGAATCTGGCACTGGCCTACCGCCGGGGAAAATCTCGTGGTCTGCGCTGGGGGATCAGTAATCAGGAACGAGAAATCTACAAAGAATTACTGAGTCACCTGGACTTGGGTCTTGAAAACCGGCTTCATGCCAAGGTCGGTCTGCTTTCCGGCGGTCAGAGACAGGCCCTTACACTCCTAATGGCCACACTTAAAAAACCCCGTCTCCTGCTCCTCGATGAACATACAGCGGCACTTGATCCTAAAACTGCCGACAAGGTGCTAAAGTTAAGTGACCGGTTTGTCAAAGAAGGTAAACTGACAACCATGATGGTTACCCACAATATGCGACACGCCATTGAATTTGGAAACCGCTTGATTATGATGCATGAGGGCCGAATTATCCTGGATATTAAAGGTCCAGAAAAAGAAAAGCTGACGGTTGAGGACCTACTGAAACAGTTCGGACAGGTCAGTGGTGAAGAGTTCGCCAACGACCGTGCACTTTTAGCCTAGCCTGAGAAACTATCAATTCAAACGAAAAACCCATAAGTCAGATCGATGAATCTGACTTATGGGTCTTTTTTATTTTCCCGCTCTTCTTGGCTTAACTTTCAAATCTATTAAAGCTCGATCTCTTTAAACACCTTTCCTATCGCCTCGTGAATAACCAGATCTGCCTGTAAATCCATCTCTGTTCTATTTTTATTAATCAGAATAAGATTATTCCCCTGGAAATAATGAACAAAACCAGCAGCCGGATAAACGGCCAATGAAGTTCCCCCAATTATCAGAGTATCTGCCTGAGAAATAGCCTTAACACTGGCATTAATGACCTCAGTATCCAGACCTTCTTCGTAAAGCACCACATCAGGCTTGATCATTCCTTTGCAGAAACAGGTTGGAATACCCTCGCCGTTTAAAACCGCTTCCATTTCATAGAAGCTATGGCACTTCATACAGTAGTTGCGATAAACCGATCCATGAAGTTCCAATACTTTTTGACTGCCCGCTTTCTGATGTAGTCCGTCAATATTTTGGGTAATCACAGCTTTGAGTTTTCCTGCTTTTTCCAGCTCCGCCAACTTTAGATGGGCCGCATTTGGCTTTGCTTTAGGAAATAACATTTTCTGCCGATAAAACTTAAAAAACTCCTGCGGATGACCCATAAAAAAAGTATGGGATAAAATCGTTTCCGGAGGATAATCATATTCTTTATTATATAATCCGTCTTCACTTCGAAAATCAGGAATGCCACTTTCCGTGGACACACCAGCACCTCCAAAGAAAACGATATTATCAGAGTCACTGATGATCTTTTGCAATTGCTTTACTGACATTTTGTCTCCTTTCCAGATGACATACGGGATTGTATATTTATTATCGCGTATTGGTCCTTAAAAGAAAAGAGACTAATTGGACCTGTTGCATTGTGTTTTATCCTTGTTGCCATTTTTCGTCCAAATTTCGCACACAAACTGCAACAATTTTTATAGAAAACTGCAGATTATTGCTTTAATCCAAAATAGTTGCACTATTTCTTAAAAATAGGCCCCATGATTCATTTATCATGGGGCCTGCAGCAAGTCTGGTAAATAGTTTTTTACTTAATACGTAACATATGATGCGTAATAGCCATTAATATAAATCGCATTGTCTCCCATCGGATTACAGTCAATATACATGGTCTGACCACCGCCATAAACAGTCCCAATAGTTCCGTTAGTTCCAGATTCTATACTAAATGTATAAGACCCTTCATATCCATAAGCACCCCCATCACCAGCATAGAAATAACCATCATAAAAATCATAATAGATCAGATACCCACTTCCATCATCGACTACCCAGGTCCCTCTGATATTATCTTCGAAGATCGCCCGCTCCGATGCGGTCGTATCAACTACCGGCGTTTCAACAACTGGTGTCTGCACTGCCGCAATCACATATTCTGCCGTTTTAACCTCACTTTTATTGCCGCTTTCATCAATGGCAATACTGCGTAGCGTTGTATTGGATGAAATGATCACGGGTGACTCATATTTAATCGATTGTTCACTCGGGGTTGACCCGTCAATGGAATAATAAAGAGAAATGTTTTGTCCCTCAGGTTTATTGATCACCACTGTCTGTTCTCCGGTATAGGTCCCCCCGGCAGTGAATATGTCGGTAATTGAAGTACTACTGCAGAGGTTTCACTCTCTTGCTCATCCTTAGTCTCAGGATTAGTCATAAAACCTTCGGTCAACCGTAATGCCACCAGAATCCCTACCCCAATCAAAATTAGCGCACCAACTATTGAAACAACAATAATCAGTGCTTTATTGGAATTCCCCGATGGTTTCTCATTTGTAACCGGAACATTTTCCTGATGCACTGGTTGACTATTTTCTGCATTTCCATTTTCTTCATTAAATTTATATCCACACTGTGTACAAAAGTGTGCATCTGACTCAACTTCATTTTGACAATTTGGACAAATTCTCCCCATTTTCATTCCCTCACTCTCTTTGTCTATCAGTTTCCAGCCATTATTCATACTGAACTTCCGGCACACTAATTTTTACCCTTTTTTTAGTATTTATATCAGAAATATTGACGATTAATAAAGCTAAATCCGCCTACCCTGATTTTTCCGTCTAACTGAAAATGTCACCGAATTAAGCGCTGCAATTTCTTTTGCAACCTGCTTGGCCTCTTCCTCCCTGTTTTTCGGAACTGGAATCCTACAAGTCTGTGGCTGAGGTCCGGTTCGCTGAAAAACGACAAACTCTACAATGATCAGAGGACTCTCATCTTCTGAATCCGCAAGAATAACTTCACTGATTTCCGTCATAGGCGCTACCCATTGGATGTATTGCCCCATAACCCAGGCACTTTTTGAGCTGATGTATACTTCAGCAAGAGACTTCTTCATTTTTCTGTATCCTGCAGTCGGGGCCAAAAAAGCTGCAAGTGCAACAATAGCAAAGACACCTAACATAATGAGAAAAAAGAATAGCGCATCTTCCCCGTCATCAAAGCCAAAAATCAGGAATAAGGCAGTAATCACAACAAAAAAGAAGGTCATAATCCCAAAGAGACTTTTATTGTTGGCTTTACGGTCCTGATATTCTTCCTTAATTTTCTTCTGATGTTCATCGCCATCGAATATCCAGTGAGCAAGCACCTCTTCGCCAGCAAACATCTTATTAAGCAGTTTGTACTGTCCATAAAATACAAATATCAAAATAAAGAATGTCAGAAAAACCAACAACCCCACTAAAATCATCCAATAGAAATCATAATCATCCAGCATAATTCCAGATACAATCATTAATCCACCTGCTACTGTCATTATCACTGCAAACAGCAACCATCTGGCCGCATTATTTACCGGCATTTTATCCTCCTTTTTATTTTAAAGCGCATCAGGTCAGCAGCTTTTCTGACTGGAGTTCTTATCAAACTCAATCTTTTTCAGAAATGCAAGCGCATCCATTTCAGACAAAGGCTTACTGACAAGATAGCCCTGGATCATATCACAGCCAAATTTTTTTAAAAGCTCACGCTGAGTCTCATATTCAACCCCTTCGGCTACTACATGATGTCTCTGTTTATGGGCCATTGAAATAATTTCAGCGATTATTACTTTTTCAGGGGGGGAAGTCATCAGTTTATCAACAAAAGACTTATCGATTTTTAGATAATTTACATTTAGATCCTGTTCTCTTGAAAGTGTTGAGTATCCGGTTCCAAAATCATCAATTGAAATTTTAAAACCAGCTTCCATTAATGCCATTAGGATCTTATTCATCGCGTTAAAGTCGGATTCAAAAAAAGATTCAGTAATCTCTATAGTAATCATTTGGGGATTTATTTCCATTTCTTCTACCAGCTTAAACAGGCCTTTTATAAAACCCTTCTCTCTAAACTGAATAATTGAAACATTAACTCCAATTCGAAGCTCCGTATACCCCTGCGCTTCGATAATTTTTAAAAAACGAAAAGCCATCTCAAAAATCTTATAACCAAGGGGCACAATAAGCTTGGTTTTCTCGGAAATCGGAATAAAGTCGAGAGGGGCTACCCTTCCCAAATTTAGGCTGTTCATCCTGGCTAAGGACTCAAAACCGCAAACCTGTCCTGTTTCGAGATCAAGTATCGGCTGAAAATCAAGACTGAATTCCGCATGCAAATCTTTATTGATAATCCGGTTTAGGGTTCTTTCAATCTCCTTTTCACGTTCAATCTGCTTTTCCACCTGGTCATCATAAAATCGGATCGCAAATTCCTGAAGCCGTACTGCATTTTCTGAGGTAATTAAAAGATTTTTTAGAAGCCGTTCTGTATTCCAGCGCTTATCATCATTTATTTCAATAATCCCAATTCCACCGCCAAGTCTTTCTGAAATCAAAAAGGCTTTTAGATCTTCGGCAATTTTTTCACAAAAGCGCAGAAGCTCCTGCTTGTCCCTGTACCCCCTGACATAAAAAGCAAAACGATCAACATAGGTACTAAAGAGTAAATAGTTATCGGAAGAAAAAGGTTTAAGTATCTCCGCCACCTGCTTAATTAAATCCAGTGTATAGTGATGACCATAAACCACTGACAGAGACTGTACAGTATTTAGGTTAATGCTGATCACTGCCCGCTTTTCCTGATGTGACTCATGCCAATCATTCTCCAGCAAAGCTTCGAGAGCTGCCCTGTTATAAAGACCGGTATTGATATCATGCTCATAGTTGTATTTCAGTTTGTTTTCAACAACTTTACGCTCAGAGATATCAATCACAATACCTTCAAAAGCATAAGCTTCATCCTGATCATTAAAAATTGCTTCCCCGACCTCAAGGACCCATTTCCTCTTCCCGGATGCGGTTAAAATTTCGTACTCAAATTTAAATGAAATATGCTCCTGTGCACAGCGAACACATTCATTCCAGACAGGTTCCCGGTACTCTGGAGCAATAATCTCATTATAGGTAACATCCCGATTATTTAAAAGACTTTCAACCGGATAACCAGTCAGCTTCAGGCAACCTTGCGATACAAAACGCATGGTCCAATCGGGAACAAAATCGCAACGATATGCCAATCCTGGCAGATGTGACAACAGCACTGATTTACTTCGTTCACTCTCGGCCAAGGCATTTTCTGCCTCTTTTCTTTTAGTAATATCCTGTGCCAGGCAAACATACCGTCTCCCGCTTTCTCCCAGTACATTCAAAGACGCTACCACCATAAAAACCCAGACAATCGAGCCGTCTGGTCTAAAGTAACGTTTTTCCATAGAATAGCGTTCGGTTTGACCGGCAGATAGGAGGCGGAAATTCTCCTGTTCTTCTTGCCGATCATCTGGATGGGTAATTTTCTTCCAGTCCACTTGTCTGGCTTCCTTAACAACTCTGCCGATAATCTGCTCAAACATCGGATTCATAATATCAAAAACCGGCAGTGCAATTTCCTTTTCCATCTGATTGCTGTCTGAAATCGCCACCCCAATTGGTGACTGTTCAAACATGATATCAAAAGTCAATCCCTGATTATAAACACGCTCTTCCAGAGTTTTTTGGATTTCAAGTAGCTGAACGTGGATGTCTATCCTGACGCGGAGGGTTTCAGGATGGATGGGCTTACGAATATAGTCTACTGCCCCTAGTTTTAAACCAGCCAGTTCATTTTCGATCTCATCAAAACTGGACAGAATAATAACCCGCATATCTTTATATCGCGGATTTGATTTCATTGATTTAAGCATCTGAAATCCGTCCATTACCGGCATATTCAGATCCAAAATAATTAATCTGATTTCGTCATCTTCAAATAATTTTTGCAGTCCATCCAGGCCATCAGCAGCCATAACAAGCTGATAATCACTTAAAATATTTTGTATCAAATAGCGATCTGTTGCAGAATCATCAACTGCCAGTATTTTCATCCTTGTTCTCCTCGGAGCCTATCAGCTGGTTTCAGATAAGCTATTATTTAATATCTTCTTCGGCGGTTTCTGGGGAAATCTAAAAACAGGTCTTTAATTATCCATAATTATGTATTTTTTAGTTATACCCATTTTAACAAATATTATTAGTTTACAAAAGAGAATTATGTTTTTATTTGAATCTACAAGTTTTAGAAAATTTATTTGTTACTCCTCTTTTTAGAATTCTCTGTATAAATATCCTTGCGAGCATGAAAGCCCCATGAAAATCAACCATTAGTTAACAAATTCCATTAAAATCGATTGCTACTCCATTGTTAAATATCCATAAAGGTCTTATAATCAAAGCGAGGTGATGAAATGAACGCATTAAACATCGGTAAAAATATTTTAGATAAACGTCGTAAAAGAGGTATTACCCAGGAAGAACTGGCACATTTTCTTGGTGTTTCAAAAGCTTCCGTTTCAAAATGGGAAACCCAGCAGAGTTATCCTGATATCCTGCTGCTGCCAGAACTCAGCGCTTTTTTTAATATCAGCATTGACGAATTGCTAGGTTATGCGCCGCAAATGACTAGCCAGGATATTAAAAAAGCCTATCGTCAACTGGCTGAAGACTTTGCTGTCAAACCTTTTGAAGTTGTTTATGCAAGCTGTCAAAAGCTGATCAAAGAGTATTACTCCTGCTTTCCCTTATTAAATGAAATGGCCCTTTTGCTCATTAATCATCATATGCTGATTGAAGATGCCGAGAAAAGAAAAGCAATTTTGAATGAAGCTGTAAACTTGTGTCAACGGGTAAAAACTGAATCTGATGACCTGCAGCACATGAAGGAAGCAATTAATCTGGAAGCCACTGCCTATCTGATGCTGTCCGAGCCCCATGCCGTACTTGATCTGCTCGGCGAAACCGTTTCTTTGCTTCCGCTGGATACTGAGATGATTTCAAAGGCCTATGAACTGCTTGGCAATATTCCCAAAGCTAAAGAAATCCTCCAGATCAGTATGTATCAGCACCTGATTATTCTGGTTGGTACCGCGCCCTCCTATTTGATGATGCATACAGATGAGCCGGAAAAATTTGAAGAAATCCTTAGTCGTACCCTGGACCTTTCTAAGATTTATAATCTGGAATCTCTCCATCCCAATACCATGGCCCAGGTTTATTACACCGCTGCCCATCATTACGCTGTGCATCAAAAAAAGGAGCTTTCGCTCAAGATGCTAGCGGCTTACGCCAGTGTATGTCAGTCCAACTTTTTCCCCTTTTCAATCCATGGTGATGACTATTTCGATCAGATTGACGGCTGGTTTGAAGAGTTGAAAATTTCTACCAGCGCACCAAGAAGTGATGCTGTAATCATCGACAGTATGGTTGAATCCCTCTTGCATAACCCGGCTTTTGAACCACTTAAAAACGAAAAAGAATTTAAAAAAATTGTTTTACAGTTTAAAAATCTGAAAGGAGAAAAGAAATGAAACGTATTTATATTTTCCTGGGCATCTGCTTTGCCCTGACCTGGTCTCTGGAATTCTTTATGATGGCTAATGGAGGGCTATCTTCCACCTTTGGACTGCTGATGCTCTCAGCCGTCATGTTAATTCCTGCTATTTCGACCATCCTAACCCGACTTATTACCAAAGAAGGCTTTAAAAATTTTGGTATAAGACCTCATCTTAAAGGAAATGTCCGCTGGTATCTGTCAGCCTGGTTTCTGCCCTCAATTCTCATCGGTTTAGGTGCCATCCTCTACTTCCTGATTTTTCCTGAGCATTTTGACCCGACCATGAGTCAGATGGTCAGTCAGTATGAAGCCCAGGGAGTCGCTTTACCGGAAGGCTCAATGACAGCACTCTTTATTTCCCAGCTGGCGATGGGGTTACTGCTCGGACCAGCCCTTAATATCATAACCACTTCCGGCGAAGAAATCGGTTGGCGAGGCTATTTATTGCCCAAGCTAATGGATAAGTTCAGCCCTCGGCTATCGGTCATCATTTCCGGTGCCATCTGGGGACTATGGCACGCACCCGTTATTGCCATGGGCCATAATTACGGACTTGATTATCCCTTTTTTCCATGGCTCGGCATCTTTGCCATGATTCTCTGGTGCATTGTTTTAGCCGCTTTCTTTTCATTTGTTACCATCAAAACAAAGAGCTGGCTACCAGCTTCTATCGCCCATGGCTCAGTTAACAGTTTCGCTTCAATCTCAGTTTTTTTTACCATCGGTGATGTCAGCCCCTTTATTGGGCCATTGCCAGTGGGTATTGTTGGTGGGGCTGGTGTGATCCTACTTGGGATTATCAGCTTTATCAAACTGGGTAAAGAACAGACTGACCTGACTTTTTAAAATTTTAGTAATCAAAAGTGATTACCATCGTTCCCTTTTCTTTGGTTTAATCATCACGAGAATAATGCCAATCCATATTTATTTACAATCATATGGATTGGCATTTAATATTTGAAAAACTATGTATAAAAAAAGCGCCTTGCCCAAGCTATCGATTGCCTTTATACAACTATCAAAGAGCATTGATGCTATTCAGACATACTTGCTTATGTACATGATTCTTCTATAAATTTTTCAATCTCCAGATTTACCTGACTGGGATTATCGCCATTGGAAAAATGAGCGGCATTTTTTATAATGTGTAGAGGATATCCTGTTCTCCTGGCCCAGTCTTGGTTATATTGCCGGACTTTTCCGGTTTTATCTGAATCTCCCAGAAGTAGAAGAACCGGACATTGAAAACTCATATCTTTATTTTCACGGGCAAAATTACCATAGGCTATATCCATCTGTTCGATGATTTCATCTTTGGTGAATGGTTTAAGCATTGCAAGCATTTTATGATAGGAATATTCAGTATTAGAAACGGATTTGGCCATATTTTCTCTTAGAACTCGATCCGGGTATAGTTTTGCCAGGGGTGCAACCCGTTTTAGCCACCATAAATCTGATTTAGAATAATATTCAAGACCAAACGGGGTGGTATCAAGCATCACCAATTTTTCTACACTTTGGGGATAGCGGCTGGCAAATTCCTGACAGGGATAGCCACCCATTGACATCCCCACTAGAATAGCTTGCTCAATACCTTCGCGATTAAGAATTGTTTTTAGTGCTACTGCTGTGTTTTCATAAGAGAAATTGCTGTAGGGCCTTGATAATCCATGCAGCGGCACATCCCAGGTTATTACTGTACAGCTTTTTTCAAAATACTCAACCTGTTTTTCAAACATGGTATGATCAGCTGTCAGACCATGGGTAAAAAGAAGGCAGGGCGCCTCTTTAACAGCGCTTTTGCTGATCCAGTAATGGACAGTACCGTTGTCGGTTTGAATCTCTTTATGTTCTTGATTCATAACATTCTCCCCCTAAAAATTAAAACAAGTGATTATGTCACCCATTTTCACAGTATAACACATTCACTTGTTCTCAATTGAATTATTTAGTTGTTCTTATTTACCGCTTTTACCGGCCATGCTTCAATATATCCGCGATAGCCCATCGGTACCAGCTGGAACCTCGGCGCAGACTCCTGGTCCCACTCATAACCATATAGTGTTGGATCATATGATTTCACATGCGCCCACATCTCTTTGATCGCTTCCTCAAAATGATTATCATCATAGGGTTCACCCTGAAAAACCATCATTGTACATGGGGGAAGCTGAATCAATTCGTAACCATCAGGAATCTGATTGGAATAATCCAGCGGTAACTCAACCCCCTGGACATATCGGGAAGTCCCATCCGGTATAAGGTGTTTTGGCAACCACATTCCGATGGGTTCATAGAGTGCTTCCTTAACACTGCACAGCACCGACCAGATTTCACATCCGACTTCCTCACAATAGTCAAAATAATCTTCAGCTTTGATTCCCCGTTTTATGAGCAACTTCCGTGCCGGTCTTTCAATCATCTGAACAAAAACCGTTTTCGTTTTTTGAGCTTCATTCATTTGATTACCTCCTTTGTTCATAAACTGATAGGTATCGAAAACTTTCTGAGGCATAAACAGAGCAATCGGCGGCGTCTTTTTTCCATATAAACTGGGAGACATCCCAAATTCTCTTGAAAAAGCCCGGGTGAATCCCTCATGCGAGTCAAACACAAAATCCAATGCAACATCAATAATCTTGACTTCCTGATCTCTCAATCTAAGAGCCGCTACTGTAAGCCTTCGCGCTCGGATATAGTCAAAAGGTGCTTTCCCAGTTATTTCCTTAAATCGCCTGGCTGCATACCATGGTGAATATCCTGCTTCATTAGCTAAGTCCTTTAAAGTAATTCTTTGATTCAGATGCCCTTCAATATAATCCTGCATTCTCTGTACAGCTCGAAAAATCTCTTCCTCATCCACTTTTCTCACCTCCTGAACAGATTATAAACTATTTACGCTAAGTCTTCTTGACAATCCTTGCGCTTCCAGTCTTTTCTTATCAAGTTAAGGGCCCTATTATCCACTCTAAACAAAACATCAAAATATCAACTGTTATTTTAAGTCAACTATTTTTTATTACGCAGCTTTAGTCGTGTTACGACCACTTTCTTTTGCAAAGTACAAAGCCTCATCAATTTTTTTTATCAGCCTTTCAAAACTGTTGACCTGACATTCTGGGATAGATGTATAACCAATACTGCAAGTAACCATAATTTGAAATTCGCCATAACTTACTTTCAATTCATTGACTACCCGTCTAATTTTTTCAGCAATCAGCTCTGTATCTTTTTGTGAGGCTCCAGGTAAAACAATAATGAATTCCTCACCGCCATAGCGCATTAAATTATCCCCTTCACGAAGTAATTCCTTTAGCTGTTTAGTGAAGGTAACTAACACACGATCCCCTGCCAGATGTCCGTACTGATCATTGATTCTTTTAAAATGATCCAGATCCAGCATCATAATTCCCATTGGAATATTCGTCCGGGCACTTCTTGCATACTCTTCACGAAGCCTATCCATCCCAAAACGACGATTAAGTACACCGGTTAATGGGTCGATCGCTGCTAGCTTTTGGACCTGTTCATGAATAATTGCGTTATGTAGTGCTAAAGACAGAGCTCTCAAATTAAGACGCACTTTATCGAGTTCAAATTCATCAAATTTTTGAGATGAAACAACCAGACATACACCAAGACTACTGCCATTAAAGGCTAATGGCTCGATACATGCAGAAGCTGGCTGAAATTTTGTAATTATTCCATCCATTTTCATGTCCTCTGGATATTCCAAATAAACTGATCGATAATCAGCCGCAACTGATAATAGAATTTTATTTTTACTCAAAGATTCTGGATCAGTTAGCCCGAAACTTGCTGAAACGCTTAAGGCTCCATCTAATTCAAGAAAAATAGCACCCGCTTCTGCAGTTGTACTTTTCATAATTTGAATCAATGCTTGATTAGAGATGGCATTTTTTTCCAATAAACTATTGAGCTGTTGCGCACTCATGGTAATTGACAATGTATCTACCAATGAATTAAAATTTTGAGCATTGTTTCCAAAAACGTCCATCGAACTAGTATCCAAATGACAAGAAGTAATGTCACACTGCTCAACTTCAAATCCCTGAGCTGCCTTTGTAAACTTGTTTTTTATCATTTCCATCTTTTCTGCCATTACAGTCATTTGTTTTTTGACAATAATTTTCGTCAAAAAAATGTTTACAAACCCTACTAATGCTCCTGCTATTATACAAGCAAAAACAAAAATCGGTGAAAATGCAATTTGTGGATCTATACCAAATAAAATGGTAAATAAAGGGAAAACAATCCCAATTAATACACCGAAACCTATCATATAAATTGATAAATCTCGAAAAATACTCTTTGATAACTTCAAATCAACTTCTCCTGTTTTTTAATGTTTTTTCACTTTCTCAAAATGCATTACGAACCCTAAAACTATGTATTTCAAAAATTCCCCTAATCAATTCTAGTGAATAGAAAGGCTTGTTTT
Organism: Eubacteriaceae bacterium ES3; assembly: GCA_030586155.1. Classification (NCBI taxonomy): domain Bacteria; kingdom Bacillati; phylum Bacillota; class Clostridia; order Eubacteriales; family Eubacteriaceae; species Eubacteriaceae bacterium ES3. The sequence continues at coordinate 2,829,421 of CP130741.1, forward strand.
ATTACATTCTAAAGTAGTATTCATTACTGTTACACTATCCTAGCATATTTTTTAAATTTTGTATATATCTAAATAACATCTAATATCTTTTTTAACACCCTTAGCAGGATAAGATGGTTACAAACCCCAAATGAAATCATTGTCGACACCGAAAAGATTATTGTTTTTTGCAAGTTCTTTTTGCAGAAAGTTGCAAGTGAAAAATACAGAATGTTGCATTCTGGAAAATCCATAGTTTTGCAAACTGAAATACAAAGCAATTTCAGCAGAAATTACCGCATTGCAGGCAATGTTTGTCAGTTTTTCGGCTGATTCTCCGAAATCGATCGATATAAGTCATTAATGCTGGATTCTCGCATCCGGTTACTGGGACCCGGGAATAAAATCAGATGACAGTGATGCAGCAACCGATCCAGCATGGCAGCCGTCATCTGTTCATCATAAAGGACATTGACCCATCGGGAAAATTCCAGATTGGTATTAAGAATAATACTTCTGTTCTGATAACAGTCGGAGATAATCTCAAACAGCAGCTGGGAGCCCGTCCGATCCAGCGGCACATAGCCATATTCATCGAGAATAAGCAACTCAGCTTTATTCAGTTTTTTAAGAAAAGCAGTCAATGTTCCGGCTGCTTTTGCTTCAGAAAGCTTATTGACCAGTGCCGCTGTTCGAAAAAATTTAACTGGTATACCCTGAAGGCAGGCTGCCACACCAAGGGCGGTTGACAACATGGTTTTACCGGTTCCGGTACCGCCGTACATGATGATATTTTTGTGGTCATTAATAAAAGCAAGTGATTTCAGGCTTTCAGGGGTCAGATCCGCAGGCAGCGTGATTTCGTCAAAGCGGTAGCCTTCAAAAGTCTGACGGCTGTAGAATCCGGCACTGTTGACCAGCTTTTCAGTCCGGGAGATCTCCCGATACTGGAGTTCCTCGCTGAGAATCCGGTACAGATATTCCTGATGACTGTCACCTTCGGCAGTCTGAGCCAATTCGGCCAGGTTCCGGCTGAGACGCAGTTTCCGGCAGCATTCAGAGATTTCATTGTCAAGCATGGGGGCTAACCTCCTTCTGATTAAGTAGCCGGTCATAAGCATCCAGATTCGGCATCAGCGGCTGCATTTGAGGAATTCCGGGCTGCAGATTCATGGCCGGAAGTTCAGGAACATCGGCATACAGCCTCCGGTAGAGACTTGCAAGACTGTCAGCATCCTTTACCTGACAGGCAATGGCATGATCGACTGTATTCAGAGCGCTCTCAAAACCGGATCGATTGGTCAGTTCTGAAAGCAGTCTGATGACCTGAGCGGTTTCACTGTCTGAGCAGGAGGCCAAAAAAGACCGCATGGTTTCGGGCATCATTTCATAAATTCCCGAATATTTGACCGCTCGTGGTCGCTGAGATAACTGCTTCAGATAGGGCAGCCAGTCCATCTGTTCCTGTTTGCTGTCACCGTATAATCGTCGATGGCGGACGATTTCTCTAAAGTTTTCATCCTGAATGATAACAGCAGCTGACGTCAGTACCAGATGAACCGAACACTGGGCATATTTAGGGGCCACTGAATAGGCATGCCTGCCTTTATTCAGATAAACCTTTGCCCATTTGTCGGCTTTCAGGGTCTTATGCCCATTAAGATTAAAAGGAACAGACGGCAATTCGCGCGATGCCTTCAGATCAGCCTGAAAACGCGATTCAATCGTCTCATCGTACCGGTAATGATCCCGCTGTGCATCCTCCTCGCATTGATTAAACAAACCACGATTATAATCCGGCAGTGACAGAAAGTGCGGAACCGGCACCAGAAAGTTACGGCGCTGATAGCCGACCTTGTTCTCAACATTGCCTTTTTCATGGCCTTCGTTTGGATTCATGAAGACTGCCTTGAAACCGTAATGTTCCCGGAAACGCTCGAATTTTTCGGTGAGTTTACGCCCACCGCCACGGATAATGTCCGTAACAATAACTTTTGTGTTGTCAAACCAGAGTTCAGCCGGAACACACCCGATATGCCGAAAGATGGCATCAAGTCCTTCCAGCAGGCATTCCATGTTTTCGCCGTAGAACAGCTGAAGATAACCTTTGTTGCTGTACGGAAAAGAGACCTCCAGGTATTTTCCGGTCAGCTTGCGGCCATTTTCATAAAATTCAGCAGTGCCAAAATCGACCTGCGCTTCGCCTGGTTGATGTACCAGTGGCAGAAATGCTTTTGGGTTCTGTTTAAAAATTTCTTTGTGTTTTTCTGCATAATAACTGGCAACGGTCCGATAGGAACAGTCAAAACCGGGTGTTTCTTTCTGCAGACGTTCAAACACCCGTTTGGCGGTATGACGCTGTTTTCTGGGAGCAGATTTGTCATTGAGCAGCCATTCATCGATGATCGCTTTATAAGGTTCTAACTTGGGACAGAATTTTTTTTCAACTGCCGGCCTGGGTGCCGGTTCGTTGAAATCCGTCTGATCAATATATTTGCGGACAGTCCGCCAGTCCATGTGCAGTGCTTCAGCGATTTGTGAAATATTTTCCCCTTTCTCATAAAACCGAAATCTGATATCATGTATTTGATCCATTGTGAGCATTCTCCATTTCCTCCTTGTTCTTTGGTCAGATACAAGGATATTTGATTTGAGTTTTGCCCGCAATGGATTTTTGCATTATTCTGGATTTTGCAGCTTGCAATACTCTGGATTTTGCTTTTGCAACTTTCTGTATTTATAGCTTACACTAAACAATTATCATTACATCCTGGCGTAATTGCTATTCGTTGGCTGAAGTTATCATATACTTCTACTTTTCAAATATTTAATTACAACGCTTAAATAATTTGTTCAACCATATAAAAAAACCGCCGAAATTCGTCTCGAAAATCAGGCGGTTTTTATATCATTTAATTTTAACTTAAGGCTACTTTTGCTTGACCAGAAAATCTTCAATCTCTGCCGCGGTTGGTAACGATGGCTGTGCACCTAGTTGTGTACAAGTCAACGCTCCGGAAGCACTGGCGTATTTGACTGCTTCAACCAAATCTCCCATTTCAACATAAGCCTTTGCTAAAGTCCCGGTAAAAGCGTCCCCGGCTGCGGTAGGATCAATGGCATCAACTTTATAAGATGGTACCATTATATCCAGCCCTTCTCCATAAATATAGGAGCCTCGCTCACCGAGTTTAAGGACTACATACTTACAGTGATTACGTTCCATCAGTTTTTTCGATGCTTCAAGACATGTTTCATGATCAGCAGGAAAAATCCCAACCAGCGCTTTTGTTTCTGTTTCATTCGGTGAAAGAATTGTTACTGGAGGAAGTTTTTCTAACGGATAATCTTGTGCCGGACCAGCATCCAAGACCGTTATGATCCCTTTGCTATTGGCAATTTCGATGGCCTTTGCATTGGTTTCCAAGGGAATTTCAAACTGCAGCAGAACTGCATCAAATTCATCTTTAAATGCTTCTTCCAATTGATCCGGTGGTGTTAACATATTAGCGCCGGGAAAAATGATCAGACGGTTTTGCCCGCTGTCTTCAAGAGTAATTGCAACAAACCCTGTGTTCGCACCATCTTTAATGATTGTATGAGTCGTATCTACCCCTTCTTTTTTCCAGCAATCCAGTAGATATTCGCCGTTGGAATCATTTCCAACAGTCGCATAAGCAGAGACTTTTGCGCCTGTACGAGCAGCAGCTACCGCTGCATTACTGCCTTTTCCCCCAGGTGCATTGCGGTAATCATGGCCTAATACACTTTCACTTGGTTCTGGTGCGCGTTCGCACCGAAGAATCAGATCCATCATCACACTACCAACTAATAAAATACGTGCCGCCATCACTTGCCTCCTTCATTTTTTACTGGTCTGTTATCTTCATTTAAAACAAACCTGCTATAGCCTTCTAATGAAAACCTTATCATGATAGGACAAGTGTGTCAACGACCATACAGGCGAAATAATTATCTACTAACAGGAATTTTTCAACTTTAAACAAATCAGACTTTAATTTGCGGAATCATTTTTTCCATTCTCATTTTAGCCATACAGGCCCAATCAATCAGAATATCCAATATTATCATTTCCTAATATCGTTGCTTAATGCTCAATGGTGATTGAAGATTATAATCATTCGTGATATACTTAAAATACTTAAATTTCTATTCATCCAAGCCAATCTGGTTCAAGAGCAATAATCTGGCTTGAATGACAGAAGTTATTACTTCTACAGGAGGAAAAAATGAAAGATCTAACTAAATTATCAGACAAAGAATTAAAAGATATGCTGACAAACCTGAAAGAAGAATTGCAGGATGTAGAAATGGAGCGGGGATTTATGACTAAACAATCCGGAGTCCATGTGTCCAGCAGTAAAATTTCATCACAGATGGAAGAATTTGACACAGAAATTGAAAAACTCAAGAATCAGATAAAAGACTGCGAAGATGCAATGTGCAAGTAAACTGCTAAAATAAGAGACGCAGAGACTGTCTAAATGTCCCTGCGTCTTTTATTAATTTCTTAGTGGAAGAAAAATATCTTTTAGCTTCCGCTAAGATATTTTACAACTAATTTGGTACTATGGCTGGTAATAAAAACATTCTTTCCAACTCTCCAATCAAATACATTTCAAGTAACAATCTTAGTGAAAATTCACCATAGTACTCTTCTATTTCAGATTCAAATACAACCTTTGTTCCACTTGTAAAAATCTTATAATCACCTAGCCATGATTTTAAGTAACTGACCATATCGTCAATGTCAATATTAGGATTAACTTTTTTTGCTATTCGATAAGCAAACTCTTCGGGACTTATATTGTTAAGATTAATGTAACCAGTTGTTTTTCTTAGCCCAGGAATTTGAGTTTCATCTAATCTAGCAGGTAAAATATATTCTTCTCTACTTTCAAATGCTCTTGCTTGAGCACTCTCTCTTTCATAATTAGTCCACAACTTTTCTTTGTAGTTCTTTGATATAAACATTACACAGTATTTAGATTTCTTTTGATAAATTTCATCAAGATGAGTATATAAGTTCTTACCCCATAAATCAATTTCCACATATTTATCATAAAAAACTTCAATTCCCATTTCTTATAATACATCAGCAACTTTTTCAACATAATCTCTATCTTCTCCCGCAAAAGAAAGAGCAACATCATATTCATAAGTCATTTTTTCACCCCCAAGAATCATTTATTATCTAGCTAAATCCAAAATCCAATTAATCCAACCTGATATTGTTGATGCTCTACGTTTATAGGTTGACTCTGAATTAACATTATATAATCCTGACTCTTCCATAATTTTTACAATATCATTTCTTGATGGAAGTTCAAGTTCAGATAAATATTCTTTAAATGCTTCATTAAACGCCCTTTTTTCCAATATACATTTAACAAACGAAAGATTTCTGTTTTTAAGATTTAATCTAAAAATACTCCTTCCTTTATCTGTCAAAAAGTATTTAACCCCTTCAATTCGTTCTCGTTCCTTATCTACTAATCCCAAATATCTACATGCATCAGTATAATAATTCGTTTGCCTTATATCAAAATCATAATTGTATGTTATCTCTTCACGAGTCAAAAACTCATTTTCATTTAGTAACTCGCAAATATTTATCACTCTTTTAAAACTATCAGCTTGTGGGAAAGGAATTCCATCAGGCTCATTGGTAATTGAAATTTGATTCATCATAGAAATAATCTCATCTATTTGAATATCTTCTTGCTCGAGTGTATAGTTTTTTTGTTTTACTAAAACTAGTGAGCTATAGTTATTTGGATCCTGAAATTCATATTCGCAAAGATTAAATACACCATTTGTATAGGTTAAGAACACTGGCTTAACAGGTTTTCTTACTTTTCCTTGCCACAATCTAAATGGATAATACAATTGCCTTACCAAAAAATCATCAGACAGCGAGTTTTTAGCTTCAATCAATGTAAGCGAATCAAATCCTTCATATCCACCGTCAATTTCAATCTGCGAGTTTACAACAGCAATATTTTGAAGTTGCCTAGATACTTTATTATAAATATTAAAGTCAAACCTTTCAGAACTCATCCTACCATTGACAGTAGGTAATAATGTTTCCTCTCCGATAAAATCCGCTAAAATTCCTGATAGATAAGCAACATTAATTGCTGTTGCTTCACTTGTTATATTTTCAAAATCTATACTATGAATAAAGTCAGGAGCAACCACTTTATTAATTCCTGTGACAGGTGATTCAAAATCATGATAGGCTTCAAAATTAGCAATTACATAACTGCCACGTGTGATAGGCAATATAGATAATTTATTTTCTTCAAACAGAATAGGCAAGTTACTTCTATGATCAAATTTGGTCATAAGCCTTGCCTCTCTAAACTCATTTATTTGTTTTGCTGTAATTTCATAAAGACCGCTTTCCTCAACGCATCTAATGATATTATACTTATCAAATATCTTTTCCCATGCTTTATCATTGAGGGTTTTCGGTTTATTACTCATAGTTCCTCACCAATACTTCGTCTACTTCACCACGAGCATCACCATTTGAATTAATGGCCCTCTTTGCTTGTATAATTTCAATTGTATAATCCTTATACAAGTCAAGAATAAAATCAGTTGATGCATTTGATAGAAGAAATTTTATTCCTCTTTGATTCAATTTATCACACAATCTTTTCAACCGAATTTGCTCATCTCTGTCAAAACCACCTTTAGCGTATCCTGTAAAATTGGAACTATCTGAAACAGGATCATAAGGTGGATCAAAATAAACAAAAGCACCTTGCCTAATTCCTTTTACTGCATCTTCAAAGTCTGTATTCCTAAACTCAACCTTAGCTTCATTAAAATATTTACTTACTGCTCTTAATGTGATTGGGTTCTCAATATTTGGATTTTTATATCTTCCAAAGGGAGAGTTAAATTGCCCAGCTTGGTTAACTCTAAATAATCCGTTATAGCAAGTTTTGTTCAGATAATGAACTCTTGAAGCACGCTCAACACTTGTAAGTTTATTATAAATTGAAGGGTCTCGATCCCATGCACGTATCTCATAGAAATAATCTGCTTCATTCTTGTGTTTAGTTAAATCTTCAATTAATGCTTCAACATCATCTTTAACTACTTGGTACAGATTAATCAACTCACTATTGACATCATTTACAATTGCTTTTTGTGGTTGAATATCAAATAATACTGCACCGCCACCAACAAAAGGCTCATAGTAAGAAGTAATCTTTTTCGGTATGTACTTTCGTATTTCAGGTAACAATTGTCTCTTTCCACCAACCCATTTAAGTATTGGTGAAGCCAATTTATTGTATTTCATATCATTAACTCCAATCCATAGAACATTATGCATCTTTTGTCAAGAAAACTTTCCCGAAAATCATTGCATACCATTCTCATTATACATCATTTGCCTAGTAATATAAATAGGCTGATTAGAATTATCCATTCAAAATCTGTCCATTTACTACTTCAAAAAGCTTTTCATATTGAACCCTCAATTCATCAACATCACGTTCAGTAACTTCATTCTGAAAATTCACTTGCCTTGCTATTTGATTTATATTAACTCCAATAGCATTGACCTCCTTTAATCCATGTAAATCATGCTTTATTATGTAGCCATCTACACTAACACTTCTTAAATAATCGCTCATAGAAAAATTACAATAGCTGCTGTTAGAATATAAATAGTACAAGTGAAAATGAGAAAGTCCAAAATAGAAAAACATGATACAATAAATCTATCATTAAACGGAGGATCTCATTATGGCAAAACACTTTGATAAACAGTTTAAGTTCGATGCAGTTCAATACTATCAGGACCACAACGATCTTGGATTACAGGGATGTGCATCGAATCTTGCTATCAGTCAGCAGACGCTTTCCAGATAGAAGAAAGAGCTGCAAGATTCTGGCGACATTGAATGTCGGGGATCTGGTAATTATGCTTCTGATGAAGAAAAAGAAATTGCCAGATTAAAACGTGAATTACGTGATACCCAGGATGCGCTTGATGTATTAAAAAAAGCCATCGGCATTCTGGGAAAATAACAGAAGCCATCTATCAGGAGGTTTCTGAAAAGGCAAAAATTACCCATAAGGAAGACCGCCGAGTTTCTGTCTCCGGAGTGCTGAAAATTTTAGGCGTTTCCCGGTCCGGATACCGGGCCTGGCTTAACCATGTGCCTTCTGATTTACAGAAACGTAAGGAAGCCGTAAAAAGTAAAATCAAAGAAATCTATCATGACTCCCATCAGAATTATGGTGCGCCTAAAATCAGGATAGAGCTGCAAAAGGGCGGTGAAACCATTTCAGAACGCACTGTCGGTAAATATATGAAAGAAATGGGCATCAGAGCTCAATGGATCAGACCCTGGACAACGACAACTAGAGATTCAGATTTTAGTCATGAACTTCAGAATATTCTGGATGAACGCTTCAATCCTGAACGCCCAAACGCGGTTTGGTGCAGCGACATAACGTATATCTGGACAATTTATGGTTTTGTCTATCTGACAAGTATTATGGATCTCTACTCCCGAAAAATCATTGCCTGGACGCTTTCAAAAACGATGGAAGTATCTTGTGTAATTGATACGATTAATAAAGCAAAAGCACGGCGTTGTACTGAACTGCCATTGATTTTGCATTCAGATCGCGGCAGCCAATTTGTTTTAAAAGAGTATCGAAAGGCAACGGCTAAAATGCAACGAAGCTACTCTAAAAAGGCATTTCCCTGTGACAATGCATGTATTGAATCTTTTCATTCCCTCCTTAAACGGGAATGGATAAAGCGCTTTAAAATCAGTGATTTCAAGCATGCCTATCGGCTTGTATTTGAATATATTGAATCCTTTTATAATACAAAACGGATTCACAGTCATTGCGATTTTATGTCGCCCGATGATTTTGAAAAACTATTTACAAAATTGAACAAATCAGATTTGCAATTAGCTGGTTAAAATGAGGATAAACTTCTCATTTTAATTTGTACTAAATCTTGACAGAAGACCCGTCTAGGATACGCCATTACCTATAACGACCTAAAAATGAACAGTCGATTGGAGCAGTGGTACAATCGCTATCAAGAAAAGAAAAGTGATTTAAAGGACAGTGAAGAAAATAAAGAGCAAATTGAATCAGATTATTTAGAGTGGAAAACTCGATATCCGTTTAGCATTGCAGAGAATCAAAAGAAATTGATATACAAGGAAAGAAATAAAGACTAAAAAATGTTTTTGGAGTCAAAAGTCAGTCAAAAGACAAAAATAAAACCCGAAACCCCTGTGTTTACAAGGTTTTCGGGTATTTTTGTCGCTACTCCCACTCAATCGTTGAAGGTGGCTTACTGGTAATGTCATAAACAATTCTGCTGACGTGTTTTACCTCGAAAGGGCTTACGCAAACGGCTCTGTTATGCGATTTTTCAATTAGGAATGCCGGTATTGGCTACGAAGTAAAGCCGATAACTGGCTACGTTTTAATCATCATAACATGAATTTTAAATTATGACAATATGGGATTGAGATAAATTTTTTAAACCAATAGTTGATATAATTTAATTATAGTATACCAAAATACAACCCCAAAGTTACCCGTTAAACAACAACAATCAACACAATTATTGATTTCTATCAATTTGGACTTTCAATTAATTAATGTATTCACTCATACATAAGTGAACTTTATTAAAATTTCTAATCTCTCTTTTTAATAGCTCTGCTTGTTCTTTCTTATTCACTTTTAAACTCGCATAGTATAAGATGTATTTTAAATCATCCGTCATAAAAAGCCACAAATCATTATTGAGAAGCGATTCTATTTTCCCGTAATCCTTCCCTAACATGAATAACACTATTGCATATTCTTCGACTACATCATAAAACAACATTTCATTATCTGATCTCTTGTTAATCTTTTCTAAATACTTAGCTTTCTCCGTCAAAGATTCGTATTTATCAATATGTACAAAATAGTCTATTCCATTGATAAGCATACTTTCCTTTTGATACTGTTTATCATTATATATTTTTAATAATTCTTTTATTTCTGATAACTCAAGTTTCCAATATATAATAATCTGTCTAATCAATAATTTTTCAGATATTGATTCACTCATTTCAGTTGTAATATTTATTACCTCTTTAATCAACTTATCACAATCTGTCACCTCATTTAGTAGAAATCTGTTGCTTTCCGTTTCAATTTTGTTTTTTAACTCTTTAAATAAATTTATTACTCGTTCTATTGAGAAAAACACTGCAACTAAGACTAATCCTATATTTAGGATACTCAAATTAAAAGTGTTATTGTTCAATAATACAAATGGAATAATAATTGCATATACAAGTATCTTTCTTATTATATTCGTCACCATATTTTCTGATGAATTGATCCATATTAACAATACTATTGAAAAAAATAATATCGTTAAAAGCACCCCTGAAAAAACTGGAAACAAATATTTAAATGCTATTACAAATCCAATACAACCTAAAATCAATTTTATACTTGTCCAAATTTTGTTTTTATGCCCATGATATACATATATGTCATTGAAATAACTTCCATATCTAATTAACTCAAAATACTTTCCTTTTCCAAAAGGAACAAATATTCTTAATGCAATAAAAACAGCAACCATTATGAAGATAATAAATTTAGTCTCTTCATACATTAAAAAAAGTAAAATTCCTTGAATCGCTACAATTATGACAAAAATACTTTTTCTCTTTATTTTGAATTTTAATAATATTAAAGCAATACCAACAATTCCAACACTACTTAAAATTAATTTCAATTCAGCTGGTGAAAACCCGATAAAATATGGTGTTACATATACATCTCTATTTCCCATACTAAATAACAAAATATTATTTAATTCCTCTGAGAAACTAATAGGAAATGTATTCCTAATCAAGGAAAGGAATACACCAATAATCAATCCTAACTCACAAAAAAAGAAACATGAGTAAAAATCTTTCTTTTTTAATGATTCCCCGCTGTACTTTTTGATCAATAGCATTATCATATTATTAATATTATTAAGTATCACAAAAATATCTTCACCTTGCATATTCCCTCCAGTTATGATTTACACATTTATAAAATACTGCAATGTTAAAATAAGTGCTTCTAAATTTTCTTTCATATATATAAACATTTTATTGAAATCACTCACTGTAAGGTTATGCCTTGTTTTAAAGCTGTTGTAATAATCCATACCTGTTTCCAAATCATCATGATTATAATGAACTGTATTTCGTATTGCTTGAATCACTTCCCGATAACTAGCATTATCAAAATCAACTTGTGAATCTGCAAAAATATAATTGAGCTTGCTTTTTGACTGAGAATACTTTAAAAGGTTTTCGATACTATCAAATATTTCGTCATATTTAATAGAAAGATTTTTTAAAACGATCCATCTAGACTTAGAATTATCGAATAGCTTATCACCATCTATAACTTTAAAATACTGAATATATGTCCAACTTGCAACAGCAAGACATAACAATATCCTAAAGTTCGTACTAACATCAATACCATTTTTATTTAAAAAGTCATCACTCTTTTCATCAGATAATGAAATTTCAAAGTTGAGGGGTCTAATTTGTACTGAAGGCAATTTAACCTTGCTAATACCAAAATTTACTATACATGATAAAGTTCCGCTAATATTTTCAGCAAATTCTTTAAAGTCTTCGCCTTTATACTCTTGTGCAAAATGGTAAACAAAGTAACTGCATCCTAAAAAAATAGATTGCTTTCCGTCATTGTAATACATACAGCTGATATCATCATTGGTAAGATCATTATTTTCATCAGCCCAAGCTTCAAATTCATCTATTCTATCACCAATAATTTGGTTAGCTTTTTTTTGATATGATCCTTTTTTGTTATATAGATGCATATTATTCCTAACATCTTTTATTCTTTCATAGCTCTCAACAGTCAGATGCTCAAATATTTCAGTATATAGTTCCTCATTATGTTCTTCAAAATACTGAATGCATTCATAGATAAACACTGCACTATCAAAACAAATATTTGTACTCAAAAATACAATCAATCCATCCCCATCACCAAATTTTGTTTTTGGATGCAAGATATTCGTTTTAATAACATGCTTTATTAGCTCAAGATAAAATTGCGCACGAAGTGAAATATCACTTTCAATTGGATTTTTTATTTTCATCATTCAGCTCCTTAAATTTTAGCTACAGCAGATCATACAATTGATCCAATTTCTAAATTTAATTACTGTTAAATTCTATCAATTAATACTGAGTAATTCAAGAAAATTCAGATTATTGTGTTCTAACACCAATCTCATTCACCGAAGTGTCAAGATCTTAATTATAAACATGAGTCGACAAGTGATATGTATGGTTGCTCTTGTGATATCTTGCTGTTCGTGAATATGGCTCATGTAACCAGATTCCTAAATATCACCACTTTTAATTAGGGTGAGAAGTTTATTTCTCTATATATAAGAACAATCTTTTCACCCTTTTATATAAACCCTTCTAGCATTCCATTTGTAAAACAAACATTAGCAACTGACTGTAAAGAAGTTGCCTGTCATCATATTACGAGAATACGGGTAATTGATGACAAGAATCACCATAATTAGATCGTTCTCCAAGAATTAGAGACTAATATCATGGGTGACAAATCACTTTTTCCTATATAAAGAATATCTATTTGTCACCTTTTAATTACTGCTACTTTAATGTTATTCAGCAATGACAAAGATTTTTTTACTTATATAGAATATTTCTTTGTCATTGTATTCTAAGCTCATTGACAGTCATCAATGATCTTTGAACCCCATAAGTCCTACGAATTATGGGCTTCGATATTGTTAAGATCCATCAACAGACTATATAATTCCTTATCATCTGTAAGTGTTTCAAGATTATCTAAACAGGAAATATTTATAAAGTACTCATCCTCATTAATTGGTATCACTTCAATATCTGGCTTTAATTTCAAAATCTTCTTAGCTGATTCAATCGGGTATTTAGCATAACCATATTTAGCAAAATTAACTCCATAATTATCACAGCATTCACATACTTGATAAATGTCATAATCATGAAACAAGCTGTAAGAACGTTTGCTACTGGTTCTTTCTGTCTCAATCATCACTAAGTCAAGTTCACATTGTTTGATAAATGGCTTCAATTGAGTTGTTATCCCAAGCTTATTATCTGATAGACTCATCAATTCAGCAATTTCATCTTGTGTTGTAAAATTAGCTTTGCTAAATGCAAGCCTTTCAAGATGGCTTTTAATCCTTCGCTCTTCCTCATATGAACACAGTCCATAATAAGGATTTTGGCTTTTACACTTGTTGATTGTAAAACAGTTTGTATTGTCTTCAATCAGCTCATGGCTGAAACTGGAGTGTTATCATAAAAGTGCAGTCCCAAATTGCAAGGAAATGAGGTAAAATAGAAATAAAAAGGACTGACTAATAATGAAAAAAATATATAGTGCTGAAGAACGCTATGAAGCGTTGAAACTGGCAAATGAGATTGGCAACAAAGCGGCAGCAGAGCGATTAGGTATAAAAATCGATACATTATACACATGGATCAGCAAAGCTAAAAGTGGAAAGGTTGGTTTTTGTGATGATCCAGGGAATATCCCTCCAACAGATCCCAATCGTTTAAAGCAGCTCGAAAAAGAGCTACGGGAAGCAAAAGAAGAGATTGAGATTCTTCAGGATGCGCTTGGTTTTTTTGTCAAGCGCCGAAAGAAATAGCAAAACAGCAGCGGATGTCATATATTACCGACCGCCGGGACCGTTGGCCGGTTGCCCTGCTCTGTCGTACGCTTGGTGTCAGCGAATCAGGTTACTATAAATTTCTGCGATCAAATAGTAAACCAGATAAGCATGCGAATCTTTTGGCGCAAATCTATGAATTAATTCAGGAAGACGAAGAAAACGCCAATTATGGTGTTCGACGTATTTATGATTATCTTCGATTAAATCGGGACTATCATGGGAGTTTAAGGACGATCTACCGGATCTGTAAAGAAAATAATCTGATGATCTGCATGAAGCGTAAACCCAATGGGATCACGAAAGCCGATGCCGAAGCGCAAAAGTCTGAAAACCTCATCAAACAGGATTTCACAGCGGAAGCGCCGAATCAAAAATGGCTTACGGATATCACGGAAATCCCCTGTAAAGATGGAAAACTTTATCTGGCACCCATTTTTGATTGTTATGACGGCAGTATCCGGGGCTTCAGGATGGATGACAACATGCGGGCAGACCTTTGTGTTGAAGCGTTTCAGAAGGCCTGCAGAGATGATGGTGCCGAAGGAATGATCCTTCATTCCGATCGAGGCACGCAGTTTAACAGCCAACGCTTTCGAAATGTATTGAAAAAAGCAAATGCCATCCAGAGTATGAGTGGCACCGGGCGTTGTTATGATAATGCCCGGATGGAAAGTTTTTTCGCAACGCTGAAAAAAGAGAAGCTCTATAAAATTAATACCAAAAGTATGCCCATGGTTGAAGTCAAAACGGTTGTTTACCGCTATATCCATTATTATAATCGACGACGAATTTACAGCACAAATAATGGGTATCCACCGCTGGTTTATCGGGGGCTTTTTATCGACAATCAACAGCTCGCTGCATAGCATTTAAAATTGTGAAGGCTGTTCCCGACGATGAGGGCTGGTTATCCCATAGGGACTCGGATAATTCCTTGCAGGTTTTGACTGAACTATTATTGACAATTCCAAACTGACCTTTTCCAGTATTTTATACAGCAAATACCTGACAGGAATTGGTGAGAATTTGGCAATATCAGGTTGGTATTGACCAAAATATATCCCTGTTACTGACTCCAATGTTTCCTTAATAATGAATCTATCATAATATTGTTCAATCAAATATTGTGCCATATCACAAAAATGTTTATACAGATATGAATATACCTTGCTTTCAATGCCATCATTGTACATTCTCATGAACTCTTCTTTAACGTCTTCATTTGTCAGACTAAAATGTGATGCAGCATTATTTATTAAACCCTCTTCATATTCTGTTAGAACTGGTCTGGTAATATAAAATACTGGCTTAACGTTTCTCGCCCTTGCCATGAACTGCCATAACAGGGTAAAGTCTCCCCTTCTATATTCATCATCAAACATACAATAGATATCTGTAATATTTTCATTAACAAAGTTGATCCCAACATCTACCCATGATGTAGCAATCAGGACATTGTAATCAATTTGGTTATTTTTGGTCAGTTCTTTAAAAATCCGTTCTTCATCACTGCATGGATCTCTGTTCTGTGAACTTATCCCAATAGATTTAATTCCGGTATTGTTTAATTTTTCTGCCAATTTCTCAACTCTTTTAGTATTGTTAATCAAAACAACCTGCATGGAATCATTGTCTGAATTGTATCGCTCTTTTATAAGATCTTCAACCTTACTTTCAGCATATCCCTCCATCACACGAACTTCTTTAACATATTCTTTGTCTGTAATGATCTCAATTCTGGCACAAATATCATCATATATTGGAAAACCTTCCAGACACTTAAGAATATCCGGTGTCGCTGTGGTCAGAATGATTGGCTTACCTGATTTTTTGAACTCATCAAAAGCTTTTATGATGTTATCTGTCTGTTGATAGGCGAAACTGCTATACTGAACAGCCTTGTGGATCTCATCTATTACCAGAAAATCAACGTCATTCGCATTCTCTTGAATATGTTCAACAGATTGAAAGAATGTATTGGGTAAAGCTTTTGTATCGCCATATTTGTCTTTTATAGATGCTGAGAAATATTGGTTTGTTAATGCCCTTGTTGGTGAAATGATGATACTGGGGGTTTCAATATTCTGAAAATAATAACTCTTGCCTGTTCCCTGTGGTGCTACCAATAAGATAACCTGATGCTTTTCAGCCGTATCTTTAATTAATTCCATAAGTTCAGTGTCTTCCATGATGTAGTCAGACTTTAGTTTATATTTAATTGCCTCCAATCACATCACCACCTTTGTTTTGTTTAGCTTCATAAGCCTTAACTTTCCTGTAAAATGTGGGTTTCGATAAATTTAGCTTTTCCATTGCTTCAACAGCCATGATCTTTTCAGCCTTCCATTCGTCATAAACCTCTTTAAACTGCTTTTGATCAACTTCAATGGGCTTACGTCCTTTATATTTACCTTCAGCTTTAGCAATGGCAATACCTTCTTTCTGTCTTTCAAGCATACATTCACGCTCAAACTGATAAATACCTGCGAAAATAGTCATCATTAACTTGCCTTGTGCTGTTGTTGTATCAATCTTTTCTTTCTGGCTTATAAAATCCACACCCTTTTCATTGAGTCTTTCAACAGTTTTAATAAGATCAACTGTTGACCGTGACAATCTGGAATAGGATTCCACCACTAAGGTATCACCTTTTCTGAGGTACTCCATCATTTTCTTGAACTGTGGTCGATTAGTATCCTTGCCAGATACTTTGTCGACATAGATCTCTTCAGCACCCAAACAATTCAGAATTTCTATCTGTCTTGCTTCGTTCTGTTCCTCTGTACTGACTCTCACATATCCTACCTTCATTTCTCTGACCTCCATTCGTTTAATCTTCTATAGAATAGCATGAATCATTTTACGTGTCAATAGGATATATTTTTATATCGATACGTTTCTTTATTGTATATCCAGTTCTTGTGAAACGTAAATCACCACATATATTTAGTATCACTAGACTATGCCCTAATGATACTCAAATGCAATACTCTACCAATATCTGTTCCCGTTGTAATTCTTTATTATTTATATGGATATAACAACCTGACACAACCTCAAAATCAATACCATTATATTTAGAGGGGGTAGTTTACTAAAAAAATAAGTGCTAGAATTCCCTGACACAGCGGGGTTCCCTAACACTACAATCTGGAAATAATTGACCGATGCTCGATCACCAAACTAAAAAAATTTGGTAAGCTGTTCCCATGTTACCGTTGCATTCATTATCGTTGTCAAACATCTTTTATTCATTAAAAAAAGCCCTTGATACAGGCTTTTCATAGTAAATATAGTGTTTTCTTGAACCTGTCAGACTCTTTAAAATTTCAGGGTATATAAGAACACCTAAAATTAATTTTCTCTTGTCTGACGGCCTCTCAGGGCTTTATTTTGCCATTATAATGCTGTTAATTCATTTTAATATCTCTTTATTTCATATATATTGATTTATCTTGTCTTATACTTACCAAAATCATGTTTTTTCTTAATACTGAAATCTTCCAGAGGGTTTATGTCATCCACAATATTAACGATATCATTAACATCAAAATTATAATAATGATTGAGCATTGTCAGATTTTTATGACCTGTGATTCTTTTCAATACCAGTGGTGAAACACCTTTTCTCACGCTCAATGTAATAAATGTATGTCTAAACAAATGGACTGATGTCTTACTAACTCCATGCTCTTTGCAATACTTTGTGACACTTGCCTGTAATGTGGTTCTTGCTAAAGGTTCCCCAAATATATTACAGAATAGCGGCTCATCTGGCAGACCATTTCTAGCTTTCAGATATTCATTAAGCACAACAAATAAGGTACTGCTGATAGGAATCACACGGGGTTTCCTGTTCTTTGTATGATCTAAAGATATTAGGTTATTTTCTAAATCAACATTTTTAATTTTTAGTTCTCGTAACTCTTTTGACCTTATACCTGTTGAGATTAATGTATTGATGATAACCCAGGTGCGATAGTTTGAGAATGATTTATTTGCCGGTCTTTTTAACAATGCTTCAAGTTCACTGTTTGAATAGATTTCTTTCGTTGTTTCCTGTTCGATCACCTTTCTAAATTCAATTTTATTTGGTATATAGCCCTTTTTCGCTCCATAATTGATAATAGGGGAAATCTTATACTGATAGGAATTGATTGAAGTGTCCTTAATCCCTTTGTCTGCAAGCCAAATAACATAATCATCAACAAGTTCTTGCGTTATATCACAACATTTAACATTCTTACCTGCAAAGTCCATAAAATATTTACTGGCATACTCATAACCTTTAAATGTAATATCCGATGTTCCTTTTCGCATACACTCCTTTTCATATAGATCAACTAGTTCTTTATAAGTCATTTTTTCAATCTCAATATTACCAACTCTCTTTTTGCCTGTAGATTTCCACCCTTTTTTCATTGTGTTTAACTCCTTTATACTACAATAAAATCCTGAACCTCTTCATTTTTGAACTTTTTAATAAAGTAATCATCAATATCCTCACAGAATAAATTATATCTGCTGATATCACCACCTAAGTTCATGATTAACTGGTCATCAACTTCCAATAGTTCACCAACCAGACACCTTGTAACATCTTCAGATATTGCACCACTGTCAAACAAATCGGATAATCTCACACAAAATATCTCGATTTTCTCTTTAATTCCATTACAACATTCGTTCATTTAATTACCTCTTTCAAGTTTTTATTTTAATTGTTTTAAATCACCTTCGCAAATTCCCCAACACTTATACTGTTATTGCACTTAAGCATACAATCAGCAAAATCGGCTTTAGGTTGCAAGGCTTTAATGATACTGTCCTTATCTGCCAGTGTATTTTGCATGATATTAAGGGCCTTTGCCATAATCATCAAATCACTGTCACCTTGATCCACTGGAATGTAACCACCTGTTTTGCGGATCTGTGGGAGAACCTCATCAAATATCCATGCTTCAAATCTTATGGCTGAAGGAAGTTGGCTGCTTGCAATAAGTCGGTATAAATCACCTTCAGGAATGAAAAGCATTTGTTGGACTCCGCCATTGGTAGGGATGCCCTGTTTTAGGGCACCCTTGCAATGAATGTTAATTGCATTTTGTGGTCTTGCATACCCCAACGCACTGGCCACATCACTTCCACAAAAGTACGTTTTACCATCTTGATCAATCACCCGAATAGCGCCAAATTCTGAATTTTCAAAGTTCATTAAATCGCTAAAATCCCCATTTAAAGCCATTTGAGTGGTGTTGATGTTTTTAACTTGTGGCATCACATCATCGTCAATCCATCGTTTAAAGCGTTTGGCTGAGGGTAGTTTACTTGACATGATGAGTGAGTAAAGACCGGATTCGTTGATTAAGATAGTATCTTGCATTCTTCCTAGTTTATCTATGAGGCCCTGTTTTAGGGCATCATCATCATCAACATGAGTTGCAATAGCATTTCTTGCTTTACTATACCCCAAACATCCTGCAACATCTTTCCCAACAAACCATGGTTCATTATCAATCTCAATCACACGAATATTGCCAAATTCCACATTGTTGAATATTTGCAGGTCATTCAATTGTTCTACATCTTGCACCACTTGAGCATCTTGTTTAGGTTGTGTAGGTTGTACAAGTTGTAAATTGGGCTTTTGTGGCATTTTACCACTGGTTAGGGAATGGAGGGCTTGTTTTTTTTGGGGATGAGCTTATGATTTCTGTTTTATATATGGTCTTCTATACCCTTTGGACTTTTGAAGATAGTCTCTTATTATCACTCGAAAACTCATCTCAAATTCATAATCTATATCAGTTAAAGCACATGAATAGCGTAGCATTCCAAAACATTGTTGTATAGCATCCTCTGTGAACTCTGGATTTGCATCGACTAATTCACGCATTAAATCAATCTGATTAAGTAAAACCATTTTTCGTGTTTCTCGTTTCATTGTTTTAACCTCCAAATAATTTAATTGATTTTCACAGCAAAACTGCGTTTAACTAGGATCTTTAAACATTCATTTATCTTCTTTTTTCACCTCCAAAAATTAAAAATTTCATAAAAAATAGGTGGCTATGATTGTAAAATTCCATGCTCTACATCATAACCACCCAAGGCTTAGCTCACATATTTAATTGTTAGATTATAATTCTTGAAAATCGCTTTATATAGCCATTTATATATTTGTTATCTAGTTTAACAAAAATCTCAAAACCTACTCCCACTCAATCGTTGAAGGTGGCTTACTGGTAATGTCATAAACAATTCTGCTGACGTGTTTTACCTCGTTAACGATACGGGTGGAAATATTTTCCAGCACATCAAAAGGAATTCGTGCCCAGTCAGAGGTCATGCCATCCACAGATGTAACGGCTCTTAAACCAATCGTATAATCATAGGTTCTTTCATCGCCCATAACCCCAACGCTTCGGTTTCCTGGAAGGACAGCAAAATACTGCCAGATTTCTTCATCAAGACCAGCTTTGGCAATTTCATCACGGAAGACAAAATCGGCGTCTCTTAGAATATCCAGTTTCTCTTTGGTGATATCACCCATAACACGAATAGCCAGACCCGGTCCTGGGAAAGGCTGACGCCAGACAAGGTCATGATCAAGTCCGATTTCTTCACCAACGGCTCGTACTTCATCCTTAAACAGGTTTCTGAGCGGCTCAATAAGTTCAAAATCAACATCTTCCGGAAGACCACCAACATTATGGTGGCTTTTAATGACTGCCGCATTTTTTGTTCCGCTTTCAATTACATCGGGATAAATCGTTCCCTGAAGCAGAAAATCGATATTATTCAATTTACCGGATTCTTCTTCAAAGACACGGATAAATTCTTCACCAATAATTTTTCGTTTTCGTTCCGGATCAGATACTCCTGCGAGTTTACTAAGGAAACGTTCTTCACTGTTAACCCGGATGAAATTCATATGGAAACGGTCTTTAAAAATCGCTTCCACCTGATCGCCTTCGTCTTTTCTAAGCAGACCATGATCCACAAAGATACAGGTTAACCGATCGCCAATAGCCTGATGGACCAGGGTAGCCGCAACAGAGGAATCAACCCCACCACTTAAAGCACAAAGAACTCTTTTATCTCCAACCTGTTCTTTGATGGCTTCAATCTGTTCCTGAACAAAATTGTGCATCGTCCAAAGTCCCTGGCAACCACAGACATCATAAATAAAATTGCTTAACAGTTCTTTTCCGTACTGAGAGTGTTCCACTTCCGGATGAAACTGAACGGCAAACAGTTGGCGGTCGGCATTTTCCATAGCAGCCGTCGGACAGGTTTCAGTTATAGCCGTAGTCGTAAAACCGTCGGGAATATCCTTGATGTAATTCGTATGGCTCATCCAACAGATCGAGCCATCTTCAACACCTTTAAAGAGGCAGGAATCGACTTTAATCTCCAGGGCTTTTTTACCATATTCACGAATATCTGCCGAGGTCGTTTTACCTTTGAGCTGTTCAGCCATCAGCTGAGCCCCATAGCAGATCCCCAAAATTGGAACCCCCAAGTCATAAATGCCCGGATCACACTGCGGTGCGCCTTCTTCATGGACGCTGGAAGGTCCGCCAGTAAAAATAATCCCCTTAGGATTTTTGGCTTTAATTTCTTCCAGACTAATATCATAAGGAACTACTTCCGAATATACTTTTGCTTCTCTGACTCGTCGGGCAATCAGCTGATTATACTGAGCCCCAAAATCGATAATCAGGATTACTTCACTTTGGTAATGCTTATCTGTCATGAATGCTCCTTAATAGCGCGCGCTATTGTAATTCGGTGATTCCTGCGTGATAGTTATATCATGCGGATGACTTTCGATGAGTCCGGCACTGGTAATTTTTACAAACTGTGATTTTTCACGCAGTTCTTTAATTGTTCCGGTTCCACAATAGCCCATTCCTGAACGCAGTCCACCCACTAACTGATAAACTGTATCAGCCAGGGTTCCTTTATATGCCACTCGACCTTCAACCCCTTCAGGAACAAGTTTTTTCTGACCTTCCTGGAAATAACGGTCTGAGCTTCCTTCCTTCATGGCACCTAATGAGCCCATGCCTCGGTATGATTTAAAGCTTCGGCCCTGATAGATGATGGTTTCACCCGGACTTTCTTCAGTTCCGGCAAACAGACTACCGATCATAACTACATCGGCACCCGCTCCAATGGCCTTAACTACGTCTCCTGAATGCTTGATTCCACCATCAGCGATGACTGGAATATCATGTTCTTTAGCAACAGCAACTACATCCAGAATTGCTGTAATCTGGGGTACACCAATCCCGGCAACTACTCGAGTTGTACAGATAGATCCTGGTCCAATACCCACTTTTAAACAGTCAGCACCAGCTTCAATCAAATCCTTAGCGGCAGCACCGGTGGCAATATTACCGACAATCAGTTCAACTTCAGGGAATTTATCTTTGATTTCTTTAACTGTTCTTGCAACACCTGCCGAATGGCCATGAGCGGTGTCCACCACAATAACGTCAGCCTGAGCTTTTATAAGCGCTTCCACCCGTTCCAAAGTATTACTGCTGATACCTACGGCTCCGCCTACTAAAAGTCGTCCGCGATAATCTTTAGCGGCATTAGGATATTTAATGCTTTTCTCAATGTCTTTGATGGTAATTAAGCCCTTTAAGGTATTTTCACTGTCAATGATTGGCAGCTTTTCAATTTTATGCTTTTTAAGAATTGCTTCCGCTTCTTCCAGAGTAGTTCCTTCTTCAGCAGTTACCAGGTTATCTTTTGTCATTGCATCCTTAATTTTTTTCTTAGGGTCATTTTCGAATCTTAGATCCCGGTTAGTAATAATTCCTACCAGTTTCATATCAACTGTAATTGGTACTCCCGAAATTCGATAACGTGCCATCAGTTCCAGAGCATCACCAACGCTATGGTCCGGAGATAAGTAGAAAGGATCCACAATAACCCCATTTTCCGAACGCTTGACCTTATCAATTTCAAAAGCCTGTTCTTCAATAGTCATGTTCTTATGAACAATACCGATTCCTCCCTCACGAGCCATGGCAATGGCCAGACGGGCTTCTGTAACGGTATCCATTCCGGCACTCATAATCGGAATTTTTAATGAAATTTTCTTAGTCAGCCGTGTTCCTGTATCCACATCTCCTGGCAATACTTCCGATTTTCCCGGAATCAGTAACACATCATCAAAAGTAATACCTTCTTTTAAAATTTTCTCCAACCTTTTACTCCTTTCAGGCTAATCACGATCCAGATTATTACACTCTATTGTTAACAGCCTTTAATGACTGTTTTAAACGGATCATTACATAATTGTCAGTGATTCTCATTGCTTTGACAGACTCTAAAGCAGTAATTTTTTGTAAATGCTTAAATCACATTCAGATACAAAAAAAGCAGACAACTGACCATTGTGCATCTGCTTCTTGCTTGCTATATTCCTGTCCTTATTATTCTGTTCATAAGTCTACCATACTTACCTTAATCATGACAATAATTATTTTACTGGTAACGTTATCTTTAGCTACAAACTTTTCTTTGGGATTATACAAACAAAGGAAGCCCATTTAAGCGGACTTCCTTTAATCATTTTTAGAATAAAAGCAGCGATGGATTTTCCATATCAGCTTTTACATCTTCAAGAAATTTAGCACCAGCCATGCCATCCGCAACCTGATGATCAAGATTAAGACTTATCTTCATAACTGAACGGACCATTGCTTCTCCGTGAATAACACGCATTCTTGAAACTACTTCACCAACACTTAAAATTGCGGCATTAGGTTGATTGATAATTGCCGTAAAGCTCTCAACTCCATACATACCCAGATTTGTAATGGTAAAAGTACTCCCTTTTAAATCTTCCGGCGTATATTTCTTACTCTTGATCTTCTTTAGCGTTTCACCCCGCGCTTTGACCATTTCTACAAAATTCATGGTTTGACATTGCTTAATAACCGGTACCAAAAGCCCGTCATCCTGCCCAACCGCCAGACCAATATTGACTTCTTCGTTAATAAATATCTGTTCATTTTGACGGCTGCAATTCATCATTTCATGTTTTTGCAAGGCTCTGGATGTAGCAATCAAAAGAAAATCCGTGTAGGTACAGCGATATCCGGCTTGTTCTTCGACTTTGCCGGTAATTTTACGTCGTAATTCTTTTATTTCGCTCATATCAATTTCTACCGTCAGAGTGATGACGGCATTTTCCTGATGGCTTTTAAACATCCGTTCAGCAATAATCTTTCGTTTTCCTGACAATGGAATACTTTTTCTGGACTCATCTGCTTGTGACTGCTCAACATCTGTCTTCTTTAGAAGATTTTCGCCGTCTATAACCGGCTCAGATTCTGACGCTAAATTTTTCTCTATTTCAGTATTCTCATGATCGACCATTACTTCGCGCGTTTCTCCTTCCTCCGACTGCAGATCATTTATTTCAGCCACTTCCACTAGGTTTTCATTTTTGATAAGCTCTATGTCATCAATCAATTCAGGTATCAGTAATTCTGGAATTATGTCTTGAGCAATAGCTTCTTTTTCAACAACCGGGATCTCCGCTTTTGCTTCCTGACTGCCTTGAACCGCATCACTCTCTTCTGTCTCCATAACCTTGCTATGCGGATCTGCATTTTCCTTATAATTTAGAAGTGACTTGCTTTCTTCTTCAGCCAAAAGTTCCCGCGCCAGTTTCCGCGCTTCCTGAATCAGTGCTTCCAATTCATCTTCCTCTTCTTTCAGCTTTTGTTTTTTGTCTGCAAGTAACTGGTTCGGATTTTTCTTTTCCGACACATCTTCTAATTCCTGCTCAGCCTTTGCATTTTCTAATTGCTCTTGAACTTCTCTGTTTTCTCTTTCTTCATTTAAGAGGCGGATCATTTCTTCTTTTTCCGCTTCAGCTGCTTTAATAGCTTCCATCATTTTAATTTTTTCAGCCTGCGCTTCTTCAATAGCTTTCTGAACTTCAGCTTTTTCGGCTTCTGTCGTCAAAGTTCTTTCAGTTTCTTTATCAGCTGGTGTGACACCCTCTGATTCAACTCCCTGATTCTCATCACTTTCTTCTACGGTGTTGTCAGTTTCTTCTGAAATCCCCCCTTGATCCACCACTTCCTCTTTTAGCGGTTCAGCGTTCAAGTTCTCTGGCATCTCCCACTCTGGTCGATTTTCGCTGGAATTCAGTTTGATTTCCTCGTCCTTAATTGGTGTCGGTTTGACGATAATTTCATCACGCAGATTGGCTTCTCCATTTTCAACAAAGGGGACAAAATCAAGATTAGATTTTCTACTGGCTCGATTTTCATTTTTTTCTTCTGTCATATTCTTTCTTGTCATTTCCTTTATACTCTGATTTTTGGGACGTAAAGTACTTTTCGTTTTTTTGCGGTTTTCGGGATGGCCAACCAGCGACTCCAACTCAGTCTCTATCTCAGCCGTTTCATACACTGGTGCCGTTCCTTTTGCTTTGATGGCACTGATTGTTTTTTCCACGTCTGCTAATTGAATCCGCCCGTTGGGACCAGTTCCTAAAACATTATTCAAATCAATTCCGGCCTCCCGCATCAAACGCCTGGCTGCTGGAGACATTCTTGCTCTCTGTAAGTTTTCTGACTTTTTTTCAGTTATCAACGATTTATTAGTCTTAATCTCTTCAAAAAGTTTCTTTTTCTCTGCTACCGATACTTCATGCAGCACATGGTCACCCTCAACATAATAGTCATTCTGAAAGTAGTTCTCAAGGTCAGGTAATTTGTCGTCTATAGACAAATCATATCCTTTCTTTTGAGGTACTACCACATCCTGAGGAACAACTTTCTGTGGGCGAACCGGTTTAACAGCCATTTGTGGTTCAGCTTCTTTTACTGCTGGCTCTTCGTTCTGAGATTTCAGGCCAATTTTTGCCAAATGATCCACAAACGCTTCGGTGCTTTCGTTTCCTGGAATCCATTCGCCTTCTTGACCAATATAACCGATGACCGAATAGACTGGATATTCATGGTCTACTTCGCCCAGGATTTTAAGAATCACTCCGGATTCTTCGGCTTCTACTTCAATACTGACCTTATCGGTCATTATCTCCAGTATTGGCTCTCCTTTTTTAACTTTATCCCCTTCTTCTACCAACCAGTCGATGATGGTTCCTGAACTCATATCCATTCCCAACTTGGGAAGTATTATTTCTTGCGCCATAATCCACTTCCTTTATTCGCGATTCAAAAGCTTATAGACAGCGTGGACAAAATCATTTTTCTGAGGCACCACTGCTGCTTCCAGTTCCCGATTATAAGGAATCGGCACATCCAGACCACCTAGTCTCACAATTGGAGCATCAAGATAATCAAAGGCATCACTTTCGGCCACCCTGGCTGCGATTTCTCCGCCAATTCCACCTGTTTTTGCAGCTTCATGGGCAACTATCAGCTTTCCAGTCTTAATGACGGATTCAATAATCGGACCCATATCCATCGGATAGAGCGTCAATGGGTTCAGAATTTCTACCTCTATTCCCTCTTCTTTTAGAAACTCAGCAGCTTCCATTGCTTTTTTTAGCATTGTTCCGTAAGTAACAATCGTTATATCCTTACCATCCCGTTCAACCACCGTTTTACCCAACTCGATCACAAAATCCTTATCCAGTGGGACCAGACCAACTTCTTTATATAATAGCTTATGCTCCATAAAACAGACTGGATTGTTATCGCGAATAGCCGCCTTCATCAGACCTTTGGCCTGTTCAGCAGTTGACGGCGTAACCACCTTGATTCCCGGTATATGACACAGCCAAGCCTCCAGACTTTGACAATGCTGGGCTGCCGCTCCGGTCCCAGAACCTGCCGGCAAACGCATCACCATTGGGACCTGGGACTGTCCACCAAACATATATCGCATTTTAGCCCCTTGATTGACCAGCGAATCCATGGCAAGGGTCATAAAATCCATAAACATAATTTCACAAATCGGACGCAGACCGGTGACTGCTGCACCCACTGCGGTTCCGACTATCGCCCCTTCGCTGATTGGGGTATCCATGATTCGGTCATCACCGAACTCACCAAGCATTCCGGCCGATAAGCCAAATGAACCACCATATAAACCTATATCCTCACCTAAAAAGATAACATTCTCATCCCGACGCATTTCTTCCGACATGGCAAGACGAATCGCTTCCCGGTAAGTCATTTTTTTTGATCGTTTTATCATCTTATCCCTCTCTTAAGCGTATACGTCATCAAGAACCGATGTAATTTCAGGTTCCGGACTTTCCTGGGCATATTTATAGGCTGCCTCAATAGAGTTTCTGGCCTCTGTTTCCAGTGCTTCAATCTGTTCTTCGGTCATAATTCGTCGATTGAGAAGGTAATTTTTCATCTTCAGAATTGGATCCTTCTTCTTCCACTCGGCGATTTCTTCTTTGCTGCGATAGACCTGAGCATCACTTTTGGAATGTCCGTTATATCGATATGTTTTTGATTCAATCAATACCGGACCTTTTCCGGCCCTGGCATAACGAAGGGCCTTAGTTGTAACATTATAGACTTCCAAAAAGTCATTGCCGTCCAGCGTCAGTCCCGGAATATCATAGCTCTGACTGCGATCAGCAATCCGTTCAATATTCATATGTTTTTTAATCGGGGTAGACATACCATACCCGTTATTTTCAATAAAAAAGACCACCGGCAGTTTCCAGACTGACGCCAGATTCAGTGATTCATGAAAAGAGCCCTCATTGGTTGCTCCGTCACCAGCAAAACAAAGCACCGCTTTACCGGTTTCTTTGTACTTCTGGGTTAGGGCTGCGCCGCAGGAAAGCGAAAAACCGCCGCCAACAACGCCATTGGCACCAAGGTTTCCATTTTCCACATCGGCGATATGCATGGAACCCCCTTTTCCTTTACAGTATCCAGTTGCCTTTCCTAAAAATTCAGCCATCATTCGATTAACATCAAGTCCAAAACCAATGGCCTGAGCATGTCCCCGATGAGTCAGTGAAACCAAGTCGCCTTCCTCTAATGCCATACAGGAGGCAACTGCTGAAGCTTCCTGCCCCATGGCAAGATGAGTCGTCCCGTGTACTAGTCCTCTGGAAAAAAGATAATCAATCTTTTCTTCAAAAAACCGTGCCTGATTCATTCTGAAATAAATTTTCAGTAAAATTTCTTCTGATAATTCAATCATATTTTCCTCCACATTCCGGTGTGAATTAATAAAACGTTTAAAGGAACTGCGTTCCTGTTTTTTAATGTCAATAAAGTTCTGTCTATTATATCCTTTTTGTAACAAAAAATAAAGAATGCTACAAAAATCACAAACTATCTGGAGTTTTTGACGCATTCTTTAATGTTTTCCTAAGTTTTCCTGTTTTTCAGACTACCAAACTGTTTAAGAATAGACTCTGCAATAATCAAATCTTCAGGGGTTGTAATCTTAATGTTGGTGTAATGGCCAGTCACAATTTTAACTGGATGGGGCAATGCTTCTACCAGTGAAGCATCATCTGTCCCAGAAAAATCATCCTTAATCGCCTTTTCATGAGCCTTCCTGAGCAAATCAGCAAGAAAAGTCTGCGGTGTCTGAATTTCGACCAATGTCTCGCGTTTAGGGGTACTCACCACCATGCCCTTTTCATCAATCACTTTGATAGTGTTCTTTGAAGGTACACCTACCGTTGTTGCTCCAAATTCCATGGTCTCTAAAATACTTTCAAAGATCATTTTTTCCTGCACAAGAGGTCTTGCACCGTCATGAACCATCACCAAATCAGCTTTTTCACTGCTGGCTAGAATACCCTTGTAGACCGATTCCTGACGGGTTTCTCCCCCCTGAATCATTTTAACCTTTTGAAAATGATAGGGTTTCAAAACCTGTTGTCGGCAGACACGAAATTCATTTTCGTTAACCACCAGAATAATCTCATCAATCAGCTCAGATTTTTCAAAAACTTCCAATGTATGCGCCAGTATTGGCTTGCCATTAAGGGTCAGATACTGTTTGTTAATCGGAGCATTCATTCGTCTGCCCTGACCGGCTGCTGGGATTATCGCACTGATATATTTTCTATGCATGCCGTCACCCAATCGTTTTAAGCGCTTCAGCAATCTGGTCGTCGTCCGTTGCAAACGTGATCTTTCTACTCAGATAGTCTTTGCTTTCTATCCTAATTTCCAGACAACGGTCAAATTTTTCTGCTTCTACTAAATCGGGCCATTCGATAATGAGTCCCGCCTTTTGATCCAGATAATCATAAAAACCCATTTCATACAGTTCGTCATGATCACTTAATCGATACAGATCAAAATGGTAGAGTTTATCACTATAAACATTGACAATGGTATAGGTTGGGCTTGAAACCGCATCTTCCCCTATTCCCAGGCCAGCAGCAATACCTCTGGTCATCAGGGTTTTTCCGGCTCCCATCTCCCCTTTTAGCAGGATGACAAAAGGAAAGCCGAGCATTTTCCCCAGTTGCCGGCCAAATTCTAAAGTATCTTTGTCGGATTGCGACTCAAATTCGAACGAAATGGTCATCACTCGCCTCCGCTGGAAATTTTTCTTTATTCATTGGGATCATTTTCATCATCGATGATCTCGTAGTCCACTTCCACAATCTCTCCATCCTTAATACGCCTTGTGTTTCCGGGAATATTAAAGGCCAATAGCAAGTAAACGACTATACTGATCACTCCAGCCCAGAAGCCCATAAAAAAGGGTAGTACCGGGACAATGAAAATAATTCTAAAAATCCAGGGGGTAATTCCAAAATAATCACCCAAACCTGAACAGACACCCGCCAGAATGGCGTTGTCTTTTTTTCTAATTAAATGTTTCTTCATTTCACCTATTCCTGATAATAATTTTCCAGAAAGCGTTCCAGCCGATCCATCGTTTCAATCAATTCTTCTGGATGGGGTAGAAATACAATTCTGAAATGATCCGGCAAGGGCCAGTTAAAACCGGTTCCCTGGACCATTAAAACATGTTCCCGTTTAAGAAAATCCAAAGCAAACTGAACGTCGCTCTTAATATTAAATCGCTCAATATCAAGTTTAGGGAAGCAGTAAAAAGCTCCCTGAGGTTTAACACATGAAAGTCCTGGAATCGAATTGACCCGTTTATGTACAATTTCTCGTTGTTCATAAAGCCGACCGCCTGGTTTGACCAGATCATTGATACTCTGATATCCGCCAAGCGAAGTCTGAATCGCATGCTGAGCCGGAACATTTGCACAAAGCCGCATGGATGCCAGGATATTAATCCCTTCAATATAGTCTTTAGCACCCGCTTTATTCCCGGTAAGAATCATCCAGCCAACGCGGAAACCTGCTACTCGATGGGATTTAGACAGGCCATTTAAAGTCACGACCAACACTTCGTCAGTTAAAGAAGCCAAAGGGATATGAACCTGGTCATCATAAATAATCCGGTCGTAAATCTCATCAGCATAAATAATCAGATCATTTTCAACAGCCAGTTTGACAATCCCTTCCAGAATATCTTTAGGATAGAGGGCTCCTGTGGGATTATTGGGGTTAATCACAACAATCCCTTTTGTGTTAGAATTAATCTTACTTTCCATATCTTTAAGATCCGGATACCAGTCCGACTGCTCGTCACAGGTATAAAAAACAGCTTTTCCGCCGGCAAGATTAATTGCAGCCGACCACAACGGATAATCCGGAGAAGGAACCAGAATTTCATCACCATCATTTAAAAGAGCCTGCATACAAAAAAGAATCAGCTCGCTGACACCATTTCCGATATAAACATCGTCCACGGTTAAATCCATAAGTCCTTTGGTCTGG
The DNA here is from genome assembly GCA_030586155.1 of Eubacteriaceae bacterium ES3. NCBI lineage: Bacteria > Bacillati > Bacillota > Clostridia > Eubacteriales > Eubacteriaceae > Eubacteriaceae bacterium ES3. Next base: position 2,860,024 of record CP130741.1, read on the forward strand.
TAATACTGGACAATAGCTTTTCGCGCCGGAAAAATCCCCTTGGAATGGCAATATCCTTCTGAATCACGCAGATTATATTGCACATCACGAATGACTTCATCTGGAGCATTTAGCCGAAAAGGTGCCGGATTCCCAGTGTTGAGCATAATGATGTCTACGCCTTCACGTACCATACGATCCGCCTCGTCAACCACCGGTCCCCTAATATCATAACAAACGTTGTCCAACTTTTTTGACTTCTTAACAGCTTTCGTCACTACACTCAACTCCTTTTATATTAAATTTATCTGATTTATTATTATATCCGAAAACTCCTTTAATTTCACTATATTTTTCGACATAAAAACTAAACGGCGTAAAGCGATTCTATAAAAAAATTATGCATCTTCCAGATTGATCCGCTCAATCACCTGCTGATATCCTTTTCCATATTTAAGACAACGGTTAACCCGACTGATCGTTGCCGAGCTGGCACCTGTTTGTTTCTCTATCTCTGTAAATGTTTTTCCCTGCGACAGCAAAATGGCGATCTCAAAGCGATTCGCCATTTCTTCCACCTCGCGGATCGTACACAAATCATCAAAAAATGAATTAACTTCCGCTTCCGAAGAAAGCGCAAGAAAAGCTTTAGCTAAAATATTTCTTTTTGCTTCCATTTTATTACCCTACAATCCTTACCCTTATGAATTTTTTTTGAAAAATTTTATTCAATGTCACGTCATCGACGCCTTAGTAGTGTATAATATATTACTATACCATATCAAAAATAAAATGAAAGGTTTATTCATGAAATTATATAATACCTTAACACAAAAAAAAGAAACCTTTGTCCCAATTGAGCAAGGCAAGGTTAAGATGTATTCCTGTGGTCCAACTGTCTATAACTATTTTCATATCGGCAACGCCCGTCCCTTTATTGTCTTTGATACTCTGCGGCGATTTCTGGAGTATCAGGGTTATGAAGTCAGCTTTATTCAGAATTTTACCGATGTGGATGATAAAATCATTAAAAGAAGCGCTGAAGAAGGTATCCCACCCCAAGCCGTTTCCGAAAAATATATCGAAGAATACTTTAAAGATGCCGATGCTCTCTTAATTAAAAGAGCCTCGGCCCATCCAAAAGTCAGCGAAAATATTGAAGAAATTATTAATATGATTAAAACCCTGGAAGAAAAAGGACTAGCCTATAATATTGACGGAAATGTCTATTATTCGGTTGAAGGATTCGATGATTACGGTAAACTGTCCAAACAGTCTCTGGAAGATTTAAAAGCCGGTGCTCGGGTGGATGTCAACGACGAGAAAAAAAGTCCCCTCGATTTTGCCCTCTGGAAAAAGAAAAAAGAAGGCGAACCTTTCTGGGAAAGCCCCTGGGGGCAGGGCCGTCCGGGCTGGCATATCGAATGCTCGGCCATGTCCAAAAAACACCTGGGTGATACCATCGATATCCACGGTGGTGGACAGGACCTGATTTTCCCTCATCACGAAAATGAAATTGCCCAATCCGAAGGCTGCTGCGGCAAACCCTTTGCCAATTACTGGCTGCACAATGGCTACATCAATATTAATAATGAGAAGATGTCTAAATCCAAGGGGAATTTTTTCACCGTCAGAGACATTGCCAAGCACTTCGATCTTGAAGTGGTCAGAATGTTTATGCTGATGGCCCATTACCGAAGTCCTGTCAATTTCAGTGATGAACTGCTGGAACAGGCTAAAAATGCCTTGGACCGTCTCTACACAGCAAAATATCAGCTTGACTATCTGCTTGAAAACACCTCCCTGGAAGCTGCCAGTGAAAATGAACAAAGCTGGCTAAACAGCCTTTCACAATACCGTGATTCTTTTATTGCTGCGATGGAAGATGACCTGAACACAGCCGATGCCATTGCCGCTATTTTTGAACTGGTTCGAAACCTGAATTCCAATCTCAATGACAGCTCGTCTAAAGAAGCAATTATTGGTGGAAAAGCTGTCTTTGCAGAGCTCACAAATGTCTTGGGTCTTGCCGTTAAGGAGAAAGAAACCAGTCTTGATGTTCATGTTGAAACCCTTATTGCCGAACGACAGGCAGCAAGAAAGAACAAGGACTTTAAACGGGCAGACGAAATCCGCGATCAGCTGCTTGAAGAGGGAATCATCCTTGAAGATACCAGAGAAGGCGTTAAATGGAAACGGGCATAGAAAAAGTAAGTACTGCTATCAAAAGAAAATATCAACCGCAGGAAGTGATGGCCATGAATCCACTAGCTTTGGCTTATGTGGGAGATTCAGTTTTTTCAAACTTCGTCCGCCTTTATTTAATCGGCAGCGATCACCAGAATGTCCACTTCATGACCAAGGCATCGACTTGCTATGTAAGAGCGGATGCCCAAGCCTATATCATCCATTCTCTTAAAGACGAATTAAATGAAGATGAATTGCGAATCGTCAAACGTGGCCGAAATACTCGTTCCCATGTCCCCAAAAATGCTAAAATATGTGATTACCGCTATGCTACCGGTTTTGAGGCATTGGTCGGCTATCTCTATTTAACAGGTGCTCATGACCGATTGGACTGGCTCTGTTTTAATGGCATCAATCTAATTAATGGCCGAAGTTAAAAATCTTCACATGGCATTTTCCATCGGCTTGAATTGGACTTATACTGATAAATAAAAAAATCCGCTGTTTCGATCGAAACAGCGGATTTTTGACTTCATAAAAAGACTTCACTATATAATCAGGCTCAATTGCCACTGATCCATAACTTGAACTTTTGTCCGTTTCAGCATCCAGACCTGATAGATTATACATACGACTTCCGATATCACAAAACCATACCAGACCAGGTCCAAACCACCTATCTGCGCCAATAGAAATGATATCGGTAAAAGACAGATTATTTGTCTGATAAAAGAAGCGATCATACTGACATAGGCTTTGCCCATTGCCTGAAAAGCAGTACTGATCATAATCGATACTCCTGCAATCGGGAAACCCAGACTAATGCTTCTAAAACAGTGAACAGCAATTTCACGCATTTCATCCGAAGGATTAAATGGAATCAACAGCTGTTGGGGGAAAATCCAGAAAATAATCATTCCCACAAGCATAATCGCCAGTGCCGTAATTGATGCCACTTTCAAGGTCTCATTAAATCGTTTCTGATTTTTGGCTCCAAAATTATAGCCAAAAATTGGCATGGCACCTTGACCCAAACCAAAGACTGGCATAAAGATAAAGGATTGAATCCGGAAATAGACACCAAATACAGCTACTGCCGACATGCCAAATCCAGCCAGTATCAGATTATAACCCGTGATCATAACTGATCCCAGCCCCTGCATGATAGCCGCCGGAAGGCCGACAACCACAATATCTCTGATCATTGCCGATTGATAAGAAAATTTTCTAAAATCCAATTTCAACAGATTATTTTTTCCTTTAAAAACAACCAGCAAAATATAGATCATAGCCAGAATCTGACCAATAATCGTTGCAATTGCGGCACCCTTTACACCCATTGCCGGCAGACCCATGAGTCCAAAAATCAGAATGGGGTCTAAGATAATATTGCTGATCGCCCCAATCATCTGGCCGATCATTGGTTTGACCATCTCACCGCTCCCCTGCAGTGTCGCGAAACCCGCCTGAGTTAGGATACTTCCAAAACAAAAGATCGTCACAACCATGATGTAATCACGCCCCTGGCTGATAATTCCAGCATCATCTGTAAAGAGAGCGATAAATGGTTCTGCCACTAAATAGCCCATAACCCCTAATGCCACAGCCAAAATGACAGCTACCAGAAAACCATGTTCAGCAACATTTTCAGCCTGAGCTTTTTTATGTTCACCCAACCGTCTGGAAATGGCTGAATTGATCCCCACTCCCATTCCGACAAAACATGAAATGATAATAATCTGAACTGGAAAAGCAAGTGACACAGCCGTTAAGGCAGATTCACCCAATTGAGCGACAAAAATACTATCCACAACATTATATAGGGCCTGAATCACCATTGAAAGCATTGCTGGCAGCGACATAGATAAGAGAAGTCTTGGGATGGGCATAACTCCCAGTTTATTCTCAGTTCTTTTCATTCATTACTCCAAAGTTTAATTGTTTATTTTTTCTTTTTCTTTTTTGAAACTTCTACTGTGACCTTATGTTCTTTAATGGTTTTTCCGTTTAGTTTCTTTTCAACTTTCTTGGCCATTTCTTCATCTACATCAACAAATGTAAATTTATCGTACATATCGATATTTCCAACCATTGACGAAGGAATTCCACATTCACCGCAAACGGCACCAAGAATATCACGCTTCTGAACACGATCTTTTTCACCAACACTAATAAACAGTCGCTTCGTTCGTTCCGGACCAGGTCTTTTCCCCCGTCCGCCATCGCGACTATCCCGTCCGTCTCGACGACCTTTTACTCCGCGACGATTAAGTCCAGAATCCTGCCGGCGACCCCGTCGTTCCACCATATTCAGATCTTCAAGTTCTGATAAGGGCAATTGGACCTTTAAAAGCACTGCGGCAATAGTTTCGGCAGTGTATCCCTTTTCCTTTAGTTCATCGATAATTTTAAAATAATTATCAAGGCTCTCGTCTTTTTCCGCTCGCAGAGCAAATCGTTCATGGAAATGAGCAATCTTGATGTCATTGATGACTTCACTGGTTGGAATCAGATCTCTTTCGATGCTTTTCTTTGTGTAATCAGTGATTTTTTTAAGTCTAAACTGGTCACGGCTTCTGGCTAAAGTCAGTGATAAACCACTTTTTCCAGCTCTTCCTGTACGACCAATACGGTGTACATAATATTCTTCATTATCTGGGACATCGTAGTTAAAAACAATATCAACGTCATCGACATCGATTCCGCGGGCAGCCACATCAGTTGCTACCAGAATATTAAGTTGTCCTCTGGAAAACTGATTAAGAACCGCCATCCTTGACATCTGACGCATATCACCATGAATTTTATCAACCGAATAGCCCAATTTTTTAAGATCATCCGTGATCTCATCCACATATTTCTTGGTGTTGCAAAAGACCAGCGAACGCTTTGGTTTATACACGTCAATCAGTCGCGTCAAGGCTTCAAACTTGTGATGATCGCTGATATTGAAATACTTCTGTTCGATACTCGGCGCAACCATATTTTTAGGTGAAACCTCTACCATAACAGGATCTTTCAGATAAGTTTCAGCAATTTTTAAAATCGGCTTTGGCATGGTTGCTGAGAACAGGACTGATTGAACTTCATGATCAATTTCGTCCAGGATCAGTTCAATATCTTCTCTAAAGCCCATGTTTAACATTTCATCTGCTTCATCAAGCACAACCATTGAAATATTATTTAACTTCAAGGTTTTACGACGCATATGATCCATTACTCGACCAGGTGTCCCAACTACGATCTGAACGCCCGATTTGAGATCTCTGATTTGATTTTCGATAGAAGCTCCCCCGAAAATCGGCAGTACTTTAATCCCTTTGCTGTATTTTAATAGTTTTCTGATTTCATCAGAAACCTGTACCGCCAGTTCTCTGGTCGGACACAAGATTAGCGCCTGAACTTTTCTTAGTTCAGGATCTATTTTGGTAATCGCGGGAATGGAAAAAGCAACTGTTTTCCCGGTTCCGGTCTGGGATTTACCAATCAGGTCAACCCCTTCCATAAGTTCAGGAATAGCCCGCTCCTGGATTTCAGTCATCTCGACAAAACCCATTTTTTCGATTCCCTGCATTAATTGTTCATTAATTTCTAATTCTGTAAATTTCATTTATTATCCTTTCGTGAATTCAGCATTTCGTGAACCCAACATCTTATTGTAAATGATCTAACTGTGAATAGCAATCTGATTTTTGTTTAATTAAGAAAACTATCATTTCTTTAAGGTCTGATTTTTAGATAATTCTTATGCGATCTGTATTCCTTTAAATGGAGTTTACCACCTCAGATTTATTTCAAACATGAGTTCATGGAATTTCTATGACTTTTAAGTTTTGTTGCTAATTTTTCACTTTTCTGAAAAAAATGGCACAAAGATACTAATTTAGTGTATAATGAATATCAATGAACAGTTAATAAGGAGGTATCGAATGTCTACATTTGGAACCCGTTTAAAACGGCTGCGTATTAATATGGATATGACACAACAGGACTTTGCTGAAGAGTTTAATCTGAACAAAAGTTCAATTTCAAAATATGAGAAAGATAAAAATCTTCCCGAAAACCAGTTACTGCTGGAAATCGCTGACTACTTTAATGTATCAGTGGATTATCTGCTCTGCCGGACCAATAATCCGACCTCTCTCAATGACGCTAAACTCAAAGAGGAAGGCAGTCTAAAAACCCATGAACAGCTTAAACAGGAGCTGGAAATGAAAGATCTTCTTGGTCTTTTCGGATATGCCATGGTTAGCGAGGAAGCCAAACGGGAAATTCTTGACTTTATCAATTTCAAACACGATGTGCTTTTACAGCAGTATAAAAAAGAATCCTAACCTGGTAAACAGTTTTAAAATGATCAGCAGATCAGTGAAATATTTCACTGATCTGCTGTTTTTTATTAGTTCCGATTATCGCTCTGCTCCATAAATATTAACCGCTGAGAGGCATTCTCTTCTAATAATTTTCCCCACTTTCAATACCTTCCAAATCAGCCAACCAACATTTAAACTGGGCATCAGAAGGCATTCGCCAGTCACCGCGGGGTGAAAAAGAGACCGACCCGACCTTTGGCCCATCAGGCAGACAATTTCTTTTAAACTGCTGGGTAAAAAACCGCCGATAATAATTTTTTAACCATTTCAGAATTACTGACTTTTCATAAGTCCCCTCAAAAGCATTAACTGCCAGCGTATAAATCTTTTTAGGGGAAAAGCCCTGTCTGACCATATGATAAATAAAAAAATCATGCAATTCATAAGGTCCGACTGTCTCTTCTGTTTTTTGTCGGATATTTCCGTCCTGATCAGGCGGCAGAAGTTCCGGCGATACCGGGGTATCCAAGACATCGTAAAGGATCTCTTTAATTTTTTCTTCTTTTTCATGATCAGCTACCCATTTTACCAGATAGCGTATCAGGGTTTTGGGAATACTCCCGTTCACTCCATACATGGACATATGATCCCCATTATAAGTTGCCCATCCAAGAGCCAGTTCTGATAAATCACCCGTACCAATCACCAGGCCGTTTAATTTATTTGAAAGATCCATCAGGATCTGAGTTCGTTCTCTGGCTTGAACATTTTCGTAGGTTACATCATGAACCTCCATCGGATGTCCAATGTCCTCAAAATGTTTTTTACAGGCCTCAACAATCGAAATTTCATGAAAGCTAGCCCCAATGCCTTTAATGAGTGCCACTGCATTGTCATAAGTCCGGTCTGTGGTTCCAAATCCCGGCATGGTCACTGCATGAATGTTCTTTCGGGGAATATCAAATCGGTCGCAGACACTGAGACAAACCAGTAGTGCCATGGTGGAATCCAATCCTCCGGAAATCCCGACAACCATCTGGGGATTGCCAATATGTTTAATCCTACTGCCTAAACCCATTGTCTGAATATTAAAAATTTCCTCGCAGCGTTCACTGCGGCGGGCTTCGTCTCCCGGTACAAAAGGAAAGAGATTAACTTTTCTGGTAATCGTCTGACACGCTTTGGTTTTAAAACTTAAACGCCGATAATCTTGTCCTTCCAGTAGTGCTTTGCAGTCGCCATACCCCTGCAGCATCTGCCGGTCATGAACAAGACTTTCCACGTCGATCTCGGTAATAAGCAGTTCATTGCCTTCGTTGAATTTCTGCAGTTCCTCTAACAGGATGCCCTTCTCTGCAATCAGGGCGTTACCACCAAAAACTAAATCAGAAGTTGATTCCCCAAAACCTGAAGAGGCATATAAATATCCACAGTTTAAACGACCTGACTGGGAACGAATCAGCTCTCGACGATAGTCACTTTTACCAACGACCTCATTGCTGGCAGAAGGGTTTAAAACGATTGTCGCTCCGGCCAGGGCGTGAAATGATCCAGGTGGTATCGGGACCCAAAGATCCTCGCAGATTTCAATAGCCAGAACGCATTCCTTAAGCGATTCATGCTCAAATAAAAGCCTTGTACCAATTGGTACTTGCTGACTTAAGATGGTTATCGCTTGGCTTTTCAGGCTTGTCGCCGACTGAAACCAGCGCTTTTCATAAAATTCCTGCTGATTGGGAAGATAAGTTTTAGGAACTATCCCTAATATTTTTCCATCGTTTAAAACCACCGCTGTATTGTAAAGACAGCCCTCAACCGATAGCGGCATTCCCACTACCATAAGCATCTCTTTACCGCTGCTCCAGTCACAAATCTTTCCAAGTGCATCTACTGCACTATTTTGGAGGGTTTTCTGAAAGAATAAGTCACCACAGGTATAACCTGTAATTGCCAATTCCGGAAATAGAACTACCTCAACATTTTTTTCATACGCCTTTGCTGCCAATTCAATAATTGTTTCACTGTTCATCTGGCAATCTGCCAGCTTTAACCGGGGGATCGCACAAGCTACGCGTACTAACCCAAATTCATGCATAATATTCACCTAAAGTTATCTACTTTCACTTTCTGTAATTTCCATTTAAAATCACGAAATTGATTATCGCCAAACTAGTTTTCCACATTATACCCAGTTTCCACAATCAATTTATTCACAGGTTAAGCCCCGAGACCTCATTTTTAAATTGTGGATTTTTAGCCATTCTTTCCACTTTTCCACAGTTTTATCCACAATTACTTCAATTATCGATGCTTTTTCCACAGTTTATTCAATACTTTTATCCACATTAATGAATTTATCCACAGTTTATTTGTCCCCAAATCCTCAGATTCATCTCAAAAAAAATCAAGATCTGCGATCTCGATTTTTTTCATTACCATCTATTTAGCTGCCAGAGAAGCTTTCACGAAACTTTTAAATAGTGGATGAGGTTTATTAGGACGGGATTTAAATTCCGGATGCGCTTGTGTTGCCAAAAACCAGGGATGGTCAGGAATTTCGATCATTTCCACCAGAACCCGATCAGGTGACATTCCGGAAAATACCAGACCATTCTCTTTTAATGTATCCAGATATTCATCATTAACTTCATAGCGATGGCGGTGACGTTCCTCAATCAAACTTTCACCATAAGCTTCACGGGCTTTGCTGCCTTCAGCCAGTTCACAAGGGTACAGACCTAATCTCATTGTTCCACCCATATTAATTACTTTCTTCTGCTCTTCCATCAGATTGATAACCGGATAAGGTGTTTCCGGCTCCAATTCAATACTATGAGCACCAGTCAAACCAGCCACATTTCTGGCAAATTCAATCACTGCCAGTTGTAGTCCCAGACAAAGTCCTAAGAATGGAATTTTATGTTCACGGGCATACTGAATGGCTTGGATTTTTCCTTCGACACCGCGATGCCCAAAACCGCCAGGTACAATAATCCCATTGATATCTTTAAAAATTCTTTCAACATTTTCTTCATTAATATCTTCAGAGTGAATCCATTTAATTATCACTTCTGCATTATTGGCAATTCCACCATGTCGCAGGGCTTCAGCGACGGATAAATAAGCGTCGTGAAGTTCGACATATTTGCCTACCAGACCAATCGTTACCTTGTTCTCTAAATTTTTTGCACGTTTTACCAGATCCTTCCATTCAGTTAAATCCGGTTCTGCACAGTTGATATGCATTTTATCACAAACCAGCTGAGCCAGGCCTTCTTTTTCAAGCATCAGCGGCACTTCATACAGCTCTGCGGCATCCATGTTCGTGACAACGGCATTTTTGTCGACATTACAAAACAAGGATATTTTTGATTTCAGACTTTCATCAACTTCTTTTTCTGATCGCAGAACAATCACATCAGGTTGAATCCCGATACTTCTGAGTTCTTTAACAGAATGCTGTGTCGGCTTGGTCTTTAATTCGCCAGCCTTGCCAAGAAATGGAAGCAGGGTCACATGGATATAGAGCACATTTTCCGCACCCAGATCACCTTTAAACTGACGAATGGCTTCCAGGTAAGGTAGACTTTCAATATCCCCGACAGTTCCACCAATCTCAGTTATTACCACATCCGGATGACTATGCTCTGAAACTCTTAAAATTCCCTCTTTGATTTCATCAGTAATGTGGGGAATAACCTGTACAGTCCCCCCCAGGTAATCGCCCTTTCTTTCCTTAGAAATAACGTTCCAGTACACTTTACCGGTCGTTACATTACTAAAACGTGAAAGATTTTCATCTGTGAACCGTTCATAATGGCCCAAATCCAGGTCAGTTTCTGCGCCATCATCGGTCACAAAAACCTCACCATGCTGATAGGGGCTCATCGTACCCGGATCAAAATTTAGATAGGGATCAAACTTCTGAATCGATACCTTCAAACCTCTAGCTTTTAGCAGCCGCCCCAATGATGCACTGGTAATTCCTTTACCCAATGAAGAAACCACACCACCGGTGACGAAAATATACTTTGTCTGCATTAACAACTTCTCCTTTTTTCATTATCCATACCGAATCATCAGTATCAAGAAACAAGACCGCATTTAGCGGTCGAATAATTAAAATTAAAATAAAAAAACACCGCAAAAATGAGTTTTTTTTTTGCAGTGAAGCAATACATCTTATATTTTACCGCTTTTTGAAAAAAACACAATCACTTTTTTGCCCAAGCTGTAAAGTTTTTTTCAAATTGACTTTTAAAAAGACTCCACTTTGACCACTACAACCAAACATTTAAATTATGTTGCTTGTGGTTACTTATCTCCCTGTTTATCCTTCAAAAAAACTATAAAACTGCGCTCTCCCAGTATTCTGCCAATAGCTTTTCTTAAAGCAAATAAAGAAGAACGCAAAGAAAATGACAGAATGAACCCAGGATCACAAAAATATGAAACAATTCATGAAAGCCGAAAGTTTTTGCAAAATTCGGCTTTTTAAGGGCATAAATCACCCCGCCAACCGTATACATTACTCCGCCCGCTACCAACAAAAAGAAACCGTTTGGCGGCAATGCCTGATGAAGCGGTTTAATAACAAAAATAGCAAACCATCCCAAAAAAATGTAAAAGGCAGTTCCCAGCCATCGGGGCATAAAGACCCATTTAACTTTCAAGACAATCCCAATCAGTGCCACTGACCAGACCGCGATCATGAGAATAATTCCCCGCATTCCAGATAAAGCAAGCAAACAAAATGGCGTATAAGTTCCGGCGATTAATACAAAGATCATCGCGTGATCCATTTTTTTCAGCTTAACAATTTCTTCTTTTCCGGCAATTTTAGCATGGTAACGAAAACTCGCCAGATAAAGGGCGCACAGTCCCGCACCAAAAGATAGAATCGAAATAATGGTCAACAAATTTACATCCTGTCGGATTGTAACCATTATTAGCATAAAAACAATTCCTATCACTGATAAAATCAGTCCCGTGAAATGTGTCATTGCGTTTACTGGTTCTCTTAAAGACTTCATCACTTCTCCTGTACTCAATAACCCATAGCGTTTGCAGTCTTAACTGTTTAAACAAGCCCAAGCACGGAAAACTATCAAACCTGCGATTTAAATATTGTGGCTGATTTGAAAATTTGTAGTGCGTCAGCTCCAGCTTAAAAATCCATAAAATCTGATTGAACCGTTACACGTCCCGATTCGATGATTAAAAATTCTTCGTCCCAATCACCAGATACCAATCTTTCCAACGGCGTAACCGTTCCTTTCTCAATGACAATGTTAAGACCTAAGTTCTCGCCGATTTTTTTTGTCTCCTCCAGCCATTCCTCTATATCATAAGCGCCCGTATCAATGAGCATTAAATCCTGATAATTTTTATAGAGCATTTCATAAATCATTTTAGTCCGTTCTTCCCCATATTTTTCAAGATGATGGGCGTGTTCCGCACTCAATGATTTTTCGCTGCGTAACCAGCCAGCGGTCAGAAAATATGTTTTTGTTCTGATCCGGGCCAAATCTGTTTTATTACTTAGACACATACCAATGCAATCGTCAATCTTTGGAATAATCAACTGAGCTTTTTCACTTTTTAATCCCAGTAGACCGTTCCCGCAATTTCCATAAGCAAATAGCAGCTGATCATAATCTTCTTCAACTGCATCAATTTCTTCCTGCAGCGCTGAACTCAAACGTTCTGGCGAATCGTGAAGCAAGTTAGACATCCATACGACTTCAACTTCCTGGCCGGTATTTTTTATTGCCAGTTCAACTTCATCTTTCAGCGTTTCACAGGCAATCAGCAATCGTTTCATTCATTTCTCCCAAAAATAGATTAGAGTAAAATTATTTACCTTGTCTATTAAGTATAACCTGATTAGCCTGTTTTTAAAAGAATTATCGTACAAAATTTCCCATCAACTTATTTTTCTCAGCGCCTCTGCCTGTGTTATAATACTTTTAACTTAACCTTCTTAAATAGGCAATTACATGAAAAAGAAATTAATTATATGTAATTGTCAAAACTTATTGTTTAGGAGAATATTATGGATAAAAATGCATTTAGAAAAGAAACGCTGACTCGCCGTAAAGAAATTTACTGTACTAATACCGATGCCATGGTGGTCGATAATTTTTTAAAAAGTGATCTTTATAAAGAATCCAACTGGATAATGGTCTATGTCAGTTTTGGAACCGAAATTAATACCCACAAACTGATCGAACAGGCACTTAAAGACGGCAAACATGTGGTTGCTCCAATCTGTAACGCCTGTGATCATACGTTAACTCTGTCAGAAATTAAAGACTTCCCTGATGATCTGCAGGAAGGACATTACGGGATTCTGGAAATGAAGCCCGATCGAGTCCGGGTTGTCGACCCTAAACAACTTGATCTTGTTATGGTGCCAGGTTGCGCCTTCACTCCCGAAGGTCACCGAATGGGTTTTGGCGGCGGCTATTATGACCGCTTTCTGGAGACTATCAGCCCCGACTGCAAAACGGTAGCCCTGGTTCGTGATGATTTTGTTTTTGAGAAGATCCCTATGGATCCCCATGATAAAAGTGTTGACTATATGGTCACCGAATCCTGTTTTAATGACTGCTGTTCTGTTCCGGAGGTATAAATGAACGTTACCGAAGCCATCTCATATATTGAATCGACACACAAGTTTGGCACCCGTCTGGGGCTGGAAAGCATGACCGAACTCCTTTCAGCCATGGACAATCCCCAAAAGAAACTTAAATTTATTCATATCGCCGGCACCAACGGAAAAGGCTCAACATCTACGATGACAGCCACCATTTTAAAAGAGGCTGGCTATAAGACCGGTCTTTTCACCTCCCCTTTTCTGGAAAAATTCAACGAACGAATTCAAATTAATAATACCCCCATCGATGATAAAGGTCTGGTCTCTGCCACCGAATTTGTCAAAGAACGAATTGAAATAATGCTTGCCCAGGGACAGCCCCATCCAACGGAATTTGAAATGGTTACGGCTGTAGGACTTCAGTATTTCTATCAGGAACAGGTTGATGTCGTCGTTCTTGAAGTCGGTATGGGCGGAAGGCTGGATGCGACCAACATTATCGACAATCCTTTAGCAGTCGTTATAATGGGTATTAGCATGGATCATACTGATTATCTGGGAAATACTTTGGGAGAAATTGCCTTTGAAAAGGCCTCAATTATCAAAGAAAATTCTGATGTCGTGGTCTATCCCCAAGAAGCAGAAGCTTTAAAAGCCATTAAGGATTTTGCCGCAAGTAAAAATGCCCATGTAGTTTATGTCAATCCAGCTGACATCGAAATTCTCGACCATCATACTGGCATCCAAACCCTGAATTATCTGGGCGAACACTTAAATCTCAAATCCTTTGACTTACAACTTTTAGGCAGCCACCAGGCGCTTAATTGCCTGACCGCTCTGGAAGTTATTGCTCTGCTTAAGCAAAAGGGCTATGAGATTTCTGATGATGCCATCACCAGAGCTTTATCCACTGTCGTTTTCCCTGGCCGATTTGAGATTTTTAGTGAATCACCGGTGATTTTAATCGACGGTGCTCACAACTCAAACGGTATACAAGCTTTTGTAAAGAATATGGATCTTTATTTCCCTAACCGAAACATTAATCTTTATTTTGGAATGCTGGAAGATAAGGATATTGAAGAATCCCTGACTTATCTGGTTCCCATGGCTAAAAACATCCACACCTTAACCCCTAACAGCGATCGTGCTCTGCCAGCTCGGGAAATGGCTAAGCTAATTAAAGATACCTATCAGAAAGCTGTGACTTTCCACGATACCATCAAAGAAGCCGTTGACAGCATTGATCTTTCTGACGTTGAAGCAGTTAACGTATTTGTCGGTTCCCTCTATATGATCGGCGAATCCCGGACGCATATCAGAAACCTATTGAACTTAAACCAGTAAAGCATATTACTGATTTTTTTAGTTATTTTATAACACCAGCGTTTCGTGATGTTCTTATTTCACTACGAAACGCTTTTTCTATAACTAATTTTTATGAAAGGATTATCAATGGGACCAGCAATCAATCTAACATACATTTCCAATGCCGGCGTTCTAATAAATATTGCTGATGTCACTTTAATGGTCGATGGACTTTGCGGCTCTGATGGTCTTTATTACTCAGCCACACCTAAAGCTATCGCCGAAAAAATCAAAGCTTCAGAATACTCAGAAGAAAAAATTACTGCTGCTCTTTATACCCATAGTCACAGTGATCACTTTTCCAAAATGTCAAACCTGGATTTTTTATTTTATAATCCGAATTCCGCTCTGGTTGCAGGTTCTGATGTCATAAATACCATTGAAGCCGATACTTCGGTAATTAAAAAAGAAGTAAAAAATAAATTTTTCACTTCTAATGTTAATTCTTCGATTACTTTTTCAGATCAAAACCTGGTAATTCAACCTCTTTCAACTGTTCATATGGGTAAAGAATATAAAAATGTTGAACATTTTTCCTACTATATCAGCATCAATAATCAAAGGATTCTGTATTTAGGTGATGCAGAATTAATCCCGGAAAATTTCAATCACCCTGATTTTACCCCAAACCCGGTCGATCTGCTGATTGCACCTTTCCCCTACATTTCAACATTTAGGGGGCAGAAAATTATTCGTGATATCATAAAGCCAAAGGCAATTGCTGTTGTTCATCTACCCCAGGCTCAAGATGATAGCCTTGACTGGACTAAACAAACCGTAAAAATGCTCGGTCGGGCAAAACAGCCTTTTCCGCCAACGACTTTTTTAGACACCTTTGGCAAAGTTTACAGCTTCCTTTACTGCTGATAAACAGTCTTTCCATATTTATTCAGTTCATCCAGAACCCAAGCCATCTTTATTTTAGAATCTTCGCTACTTCCAACTATACCACCATCCCAGAATATCAATCCACCATTTTTACCATATACATCGATCGCCTGGTGAACTGACTCTCTAACAACTTCCTCTGATGCACCGGGGAAAGCAGCCTCTGAATGACGATCCCAGCCACCTGTCAGAACCAGGCGATTGCCGTGTTTTTCTTTCATCTGGATCAGACTTTCATTAGGTTCTGGTAACTGACAGATGTCAGCACCGACTTCAATAAATTCATCAATCAGAAATTGACAGTTTCCACAACAGTGAAATTCTGCCAGGGCACCAATTTCATGAATGGCATCAATGATTTTTTTGAAATAGGGTTTATACATGGAGTCCCAAATTTCTTTTGAGACAAAGGGACCGTTAGCAGCCGCCAGATCATCACCGGTAAAGACAATATCCGGCTTGATATATTTGCCCATATATTTGACAATCTCAACCAAAAAATCGGTAATGGCTGAAATAAATTCTTTTAGTTCTTCCGGTTCATCATAGATAGCACATAGGCCATCGACCCAGCCAATCATATCAATTGGAATCAGAAAGATGCCATTGGTATTAAGCATGGCAATATTTACTTTGTCAGGATCACTCATGGCCTTAAAGCGACTGGTCATCCCTTCCCAATCAAGGGTAGAGATATCAGGAAATTTAACGGTTTCTCGCCATTGATCCAGGTTTTCCATTGCCCGCCAGCGCTCATCCGGCATTTTCCCGGCATCATTTTCGATCCATTTGATATTGCAAAAATCTGTCCCTGTCACCGGATCGACCTCTTCCCAGAAATCCGGCATAAAAACATTTGCTTCTTCGACAAATGATGGCACCCAATGGGGGTTTTCTCCTCGAGCAGCCATTAAGTAATTTTCTCTTTTAGTGATCATATTTACTCTCATTTCTTATTTCAATCAATGAAAACTATTTTGTGTAATTACTACACACATTACCTATTTAAAACATTTCCTGACTCATACGATCGATCTGTTTATTAATTTCTTCATAAACTCCAGGGAAATGACTCATCGGACCGCCATGGGTAATACAGGGGATATAAAAGTGTTTGCCATTTTCCCGGCAGGCCCGTTCAACTTCTTTTTCAATAATTTCGGGTGTCCACTCGGGAAAATCAAGCTGACCACTATGAAGACCACCCATAAAGGAAATCTGTCCACCATAGTTTTCAATCAGCTCTGGAATATTATTGGTGTTCATGACACCCTGGAAAATATCAATACCCATTTCAATCATTGAAGGAACCAGATTTGCTGCATAAGAATCACTGTGGTGAACGATCAGTTCCACCCCGTTATCCTTATAGTAGCCATATATTTTTTTATAAGCAGGAACTAGAAACTCATCAAACATTTCTGGCGATAAAAACGATGAAATTTGGCTTCCCCAGTCATCATGATGAAAGAGTGCATCAGGTTGAAGATGTTTGATCAGTTGTTCAGCCAATTCCAGTTCGAACTCAGTGATATATTCGATCAGCTCATGCATGGCTTCCGGCTCTTCGTAAAATGCCATCAAGGCGTTTTCCATTTTCATTAAATGATGGGTCATTTCAAAAACACCCGGTGCATACATCGCCGTAACAAATTCTTCTTTGCGATTGATTTCATTTGCATGCGCAATCGCTGGTGCCCATGATTCATCATCAGTCGGAATAGAGGGTTTTTTGACGTATTTTTTCCATTCTGTAATATCTTTAATCACCACATGTTCATCATCATGGACTGGAAAACCGCCAATCTGGCCTTCCATAAAGTTCCAGGTGATGCCCCATAGATCTTTACTGATCGGACCCGGTACCATGGGAATTCCCCGCATTGAAAAGGCAGCTTCCGCGATCATATTCAAAAATTCATACTGTTTGACAAAGCGTTCAGGATTTCCTCCTTTAATCGTTTCCAATAAGTTTTCTCTTTTACTTAACATACCTTTCTCCTTATAGATTATTTAAAATATTTTCAACATTAACTGCCTAGCGTATGGCTGCAATCTCCAGTTTTTCATAAAAGCTATCAGTTAACTAAATCTGATGTAATTATGTTCCAATAATTTAAAATTTTTTACCTTTATTGAGTCATAACAACTGCGTACTGTACGTGTTCAGTTTTTTTATATTATAGTTTTTTACGAATTATTTGTCAAGACATTTTAAATATGTTTAATCTTCATAAAAAAAGAACCCAATTTTCTGCAGGAAAATCAGGTTCTTTTCATTATGATTTTATTTTTTCAATCGTATCATCTAGCAAAGCTATCACTGCCGCCTTATCCGGTGCCCTAAAAATAGTATCTCTTAGACTGGTAGCATGGGGCATACCTTTAATGTAGGCGGCTAAATGTTTACGCATTTCTCTAAGACCAGCCTCTTCGTTTTTAAGGTGTGATAAGAGTTCAATATGAGCCAGTGCTGCCTGCAAGCGTTCTTCAGGCGCAGGTTCAGGCAATGAATGACCGGTTTTTAAAAAATGTGCTACCTCCTTAAAAACAAAAGGATTGCCAATAGCTGCCCGGCCGATCATCAGACCATCAGCGCCTGTTTGCATAAGCGCATCTTTTGCAGCCGGACCAGAGTTAATATCTCCGTTTAGAACCACCGGTATCTTAGAATTTTTCTTCACTTGGCCAATGATATCCCAGTCAGCTTTTCCTGAGTAATAGGCTTCTCTAGTTCTTCCATGGAGAAACAAAACACTGGCACCAGCAGCTTCAATTCCTTTTGCAGCCTCTAAAATATTAATTGAATCATCATCCCAGCCAATTCGGGTTTTGACGGTTACCGGTTTTTGAGAATTTTCAACAAGGGCGCTAATCACTTTATAAAGCAGGTCGGGATTTTTTAAAAGCGCCGATCCTTCACCATTTTTAGTAATTTTAGGTGCCGGACAACCGGCATTAAAATCGAGAAAATCAAAACTGGTGGCATTCAGATATTCCTGAGTAACAAAACCCAGAATTTCGGGATCTGAACCAAAAATCTGTAATCCTGCCGGAGCCTCACCAGGTTCGGTTAACATCAGATCTGCCGTTTTATAATCTTTATAGTATAGGCCCTTGCCACTGATCATCTCTGTGACTACCGCATCTGCACCATAATTTCTTGCCATGATTCGATAAGGTAGGTTGGTGTAACCCGCCATTGGTCCCAAAAAAAGCGGGATGGTTCCATTATTGAATAATTGCTTCAGTACACTACTATTTTTTTCTGTTCTTGTCATAAATAATTTTCAGTCCCTTAAGTGACAATTGCGGATCATAAACCTTAATTAATTCCGTTTCCTGATAAAACATCCGACCATAACCGCCAGTGGCAATAACCTTCATGTTTTCAGCTCCAGTTTCTTTAATAATCTGCTTAATGATATATTCCACCTGGCCAATGTACCCATAAACCAGTCCAGCCTGCATACTGGTGACAGTATCCTTAGCCAGAATTGATTCAGGCTTTTTAATTTCGATATTAGGGAGTTTTGCTGCACTGTTCCATAAAGCATCGATAGAAATCTGAATACCTGGAGTAGTGACTGCTGCCACAAATTTACCGTCTTCATCCACATAGTCAAAAGTTGTGGCCGTACCAAAATCGATCACAATAACGGGTCCACCATACAGCTTAAAAGCTGCTACTGCATCGATAATCCGATCAGCCCCTACCTCTGAAGGATCCGAGGTATGAATCGGCATCCCCGTTTTAATTCCAGGTCCGACTACCAAGGGTTTAATTCCCAGATATTTCCTGATTCCATTGTTTAGCGAATACATAATATTAGGCACTACTGATGCAATAATTACATCCTCTATCTTTTTCATACTGAAACCGGCTGATTCAAAAAATCCCTTAATCAGCACACCGTATTCGTCTGAAGTTCTCGGCGTTTTAGTCACAAAACGCCAGGAATTTAAAATATTCTCTCCATCCATCACTGCCAGTTCAGTGTTAGTATTTCCTACATCAATTACCAGTATCATCATGGTCCCCCTAATTCAGCTTATCATTAACCCGGGAAAGAAAACGGTCAATAGAGATTTTCACCCGCTGATGGGTCGCTTGTGCAATTTTTTCTGTATTATCATACGCTTCAATTTGAAAAGTAAATAAACGTTTCTCTGTTTTTGTAAGCTCGGCAACAACCCGTACTTGGCCACCTACAGCAGTCGCCGCCAGATGGCTGATATCCATACTGGTTCCAACGGTTGTTTCCCCGTCTCCCATAAAAGGCTCAACACCATCAAAAGCCACATTCTCCATCCAGGCTACCAAACGAGGAGTAGCAAGAACTTCAAGCCCTCCGCTGGTTAAAGAAAGGGCAGTGTCCCCTTGGGTAACCTGAAAATATTTTTCGAATGTCTGTTCCATTTTTCCTCCATATAAAAGGAGCCGTTATTGAATAACGGCTCTGTTAATAATTGTCTTTATTCGCTCACTTCAGTTTCTGAATCCAAACTTTCGATAACTTCTGCTTCCTCGATTGCAACCCCTTCAAACAAGGCTTTAAATTCTTCTCCGGTAACAGTTTTATCTTTTAAGAGACGCTGTGCAATTTCTTCCAGCTTATCCCGTTGTTCATTGAGAATAAAGCAGGCACGTTCAAAAGCATTCTCCACAATATTGCGGATTTCCCTATCAATTACGGCTGCTACTTCTTCACTGTAATTCCGAGAACGGCTGATATCACGACCAAGGAATACTTCACCGCTGTCCGAATGACCAAAAGTCATCGGACCAAGGTGTTCGCTCATTCCCCATTCTGTAACCATGCTACGGGCTAATTTCGTGGCCCGTTCGATATCATTACTGGCACCAGTACAAATATCATCCAGAGCAATCTTCTCAGCAGCCCGGCCGCCTAAAAGACCGCAGATATTTTCCAATAGCTTAGTTTTACTCATATGCTGGCGATCATCATCCGGCAGTGACAGAGTATAACCGGCTGCCATGCCACGAGGGATAATCGATATCTCGTGAACAGTATCACATTGCGGCAAGAGATGCAAAACAATAGCATGTCCCGCTTCATGGTATGCAGTGATAACCAGATCGTCTTCATTAATAACCTTACTTTTCTTTTCCGGACCGGCAATTACCCGTTTAATAGCTTCTTCCAGCTCAACCATATCGATTATTTTCTTCTGTTTACGAGCTGACAATAATGCCGCCTCGTTCATCAGGTTTTCCAGATCGGCACCTGTAAATCCTGGTGTTCCTTTGGCAATAACCTGCAGATCAACATCCTCACCCAATGGTTTATCCTTTTTATGTACATTAAGGATTTCTTCACGACCTTTTACATCCGGTACTCCAACAGTTACCTGACGGTCAAATCGACCCGGTCTTAAAAGTGCCGGATCCAGAATATCTGGACGGTTTGTCGCTGCGATGATGATAATACCCTCATTGATACCAAAACCATCCATTTCAACTAGAAGCTGATTCAGTGTCTGTTCTCTTTCATCATGTCCACCGCCGAGTCCGGCACCACGATGACGACCTACCGCATCAATTTCATCAATAAATAGAATACAGGGGGCATTCTTCTTTGCTGTTTCAAAGAGATCTCGAACCCTTGAAGCACCAACCCCAACAAACATTTCCACAAAATCAGAACCAGAGATGGTGAAAAACGGTACTGCCGCTTCTCCTGCAACTGCCCGGGCAAGAAGAGTCTTACCTGTCCCTGGAGGGCCCACTAAAAGTACCCCTTTAGGAATGCGGGCACCTAACTTACGGTAACGGTCCGGTGATTTCAGGAAGTCTACAATTTCTTCCAGCTCTTCCTTTTCTTCATCGGCACCTGCGACATTTTTAAAGGTGACCTTATTTTCACCTTCTACATGAAGTTTGGCCCGACTTTTGCCAAAAGACATGACTTTTCCTCCGCCGCCTCCAGACTGCTGGGAAAATACCATGAAAAACACGACCATCAGAATAATAATCACCACTGAAGGAATCAGTGAAATCCACCATGAATCCTGTTGTTCAGTAATGGTTACCTGCAAATTATTCTCAAGGATATATGGTGTAACCTGCTCGTCAATAACATACTGGGGAACAATAGATTCGAACTGCTCTCCACTTTTCAACACCCCTGTTACTTTGGAATTGTTAATTTCAATTTCCTGAACCTGGTTATTTTCCAATTCATTCACAAGATCACTGTAAATAATTGTTGTGACTTCATCCTGAACAGGGTTTAAAAATGTCACTGCTACTACAATAATCAGCAAAATCACCATATAAAAGCCAATCATTTTAAGGTATTTATTCAAAATTAAACTCTCCTCTCATCATTTATTCATAAACTTCTTTTTTTAGTATCCCAATATAAGGCAAATTGCGATACTTCTGGGCAAAATCCAATCCATAGCCCACAACAAACTCATTGGGAATGTCAAAACCGATATAATCAGCAGTCACGTGCTGCTCTCGCCTTTCGGGTTTATCCAAGAGAGAACAGACTTTGACATCTTTAGCACCCATCGTCTTAAAACTATCCATTAGAAACTTCAAAGTATTGCCAGTGTCTATAATATCTTCTACTAAAAGAATATAACGATCTTTTACCTCCATGGAAATATCATGTTCCAACTTAACCGTTCCACAGCTTCTTGCCTCGTTACCATAGCTGGAGGCCTTTAAAAAATCAATTTCCATTATAACATCCATTTCCCGGATCAGGTCTGCCATAAAAATTGCGCTCCCTTTAAGAACACCAATCAATAAGGGATTCTTATCCTGATAAACTTCAGTTAATTCTTGACCCATTTCACTGATCCGCTTTTTCAAAGCAGCTTCGTCCACCAAAACTTCCTGAATATCGGCTCTCACACTTTTCTCCTAACATAACTTAATTTTTATACGGATTGCATTTATTGTTTTACGCTCAGCCAGCAAGCGACTATTAACCGTATGCCCCACAACCCAGAGGACTTCATTCCCGCTGGTCAAAAGTGGAATTTCATCCCGCTCCTGCCTGGCAATTTTTTTGTCAATACAATATTTCTTAAGCGATTTTTTTCCGGTCATTCCTGACTGGTAAAAAAAGTCGCCAATTTCCCGGTATCTAATTACAAGCTTATCCATTATTTTATCATAATCAAATATTTTTTCACTATGATTTTTAAGATCTTTTGCAAAATATTCATCTTTTTTCGCTTCCCATTGGTCTGGTTTAAGCATTTCTGTTTCAATAATCAGACGAAAAGATGAAAGAATATAGGTTTTATCAGGGAGAATCGTTTTAGTAAAGACTTTTCTTTCAAGCGCTTCTTTCACCGCCTCAATACTAATTGACTGATAACGACGAACCCCTTTCACCCCTAAAGGAAAGTGGACTTCTCCTGTTGTTTTGTCGCCTTTAATTAAACGCGCAAAGGCAATGATATGATTGTACTCAATTTCCTTTAAACTACCCTTAAAAAGCAGGATTGCGCGACGCAACAGCTCTTCTCTGACAAGTTTTCTTTCTTTCAGCCAAAGACTGCGATCAATTGAAACTCGGTCTTTTTCTTTTCTGATGATATGACCTTCAATACGCACCACATAATCTGCAAGAAAGTCCTCATAGTCGGCAGCAATCTGGGCAAATTGACAAAAGTGTTCCTGAGCCCTGGGATTAATGGAAAGAATTCCCGGCATAATTTCATGCCTTATTTTATTTCGAGTATAAAGGTCTGAAAAATTACTCTCATCGGTATGGTAGACAAGACCTTTTTCACCACAGTAATCCAGTATTTCTCTCTTGGAAACCGGCAAAAAAGGTCTAATCACTCTTTGACCCGAGCGGATCCCGGATATTCCTTTGACGCCCGTTCCACGAATCAGACGCATCAGCACAGTTTCTGCCTGATCATCAAGATGATGCCCTAATGCAATCCGGTTATAGCCATAACGATCGCAGATTTCTTCAAAATAAGCGTAACGAACCTGACGACCAGCTACTTCAATAGATATTTTGTGATCGTGTGAGATTTTTTTCACATCTTTTCGGGCCGAAAAAAAAGGAATTTTATGCAAATCACAAAAATCCCCTACCATTTTCTCATCGTTATCAGCGGCATCTCCGCGCAAACCATGATTAAGATGTGCTACCCCTATCTCAATTTTAAAATACTTTTTAAAATGATCCAAAAAATATAATAAGGCCAGCGAATCGGCTCCACCGGAAACTCCGATAAGCACATGATCGCCAGCCGTGATCAGGTCGTTTTCATGGATGTAATTAAGAACTTTCTTTTCCATGGACTCTCCAATTATTTAAAATCAGGTAAAAAAATGGTGGTCGCAACAGGGCTCGAACCTGTGACCCTCTGCTTGTAAGGCAGATGCTCTCCCAGCTGAGCTATGCGACCACAAAAATAAAATATTAAACTGGTGACCCCTAGGAGAATCGAACTCCTGTTACCGCCGTGAAAGGGCGGTGTCTTAACCGCTTGACCAAGGGGCCATTGAAAAGCTGTTATATAAATCTTATGGTAGCGGCGAACGGAGTCGAACCGCTGACACTACGGGTATGAACCGTATGCTCTAGCCAACTGAGCTACGCCGCCATAAAATGAGTTGTTTTGGTTGCGGGAGCAGGATTTGAACCTACGACCTCCGGGTTATGAGCCCGACGAGCTACCAAGCTGCTCCATCCCGCGTCATTAAATTTTTAAGTGGTGCCGAAGATCGGAATCGAACCGATACGATCTGTTAAAATCGCAGGATTTTAAGTCCTGTGCGTCTGCCAGTTCCGCCACTCCGGCACTTCTTTGTTTTCCTCTTGTTCAAGGGACAAGTGTTATTATACGCACTTTAGAGAACAAAGTCAAGCAATATTTAAACTTTTTTTATTTTTTTTATTTTTTGTCGATAAAATGTTTAAAAGCCGCACCCTCAAGGTTATCATAATCACAGACTGTAAAGGAAAATTTGCCAGTGAGTTTTAAAATATTGTGCAAAATCATCGCTCCCGCCAAAATAATATCCGCCCGTTTAGCTTCCAGTCCAGCAATTTTCTGCCGCTCAGCAATCGTTTTTTGTGACAATTCAGAAATCATTGTTTCCAGCTCCAGACGGGTAATCTGACTTTTATGAACTTTCTCACTGTCATAAATATCAAGTCGCTGATGAATTGTTGAAAGGCTGGTCGCTGTCCCCCCAATTCCCACCAGTTTGTATGTATCGGTCGGAACAATATCTTTTACCCTATTTTGCAGTTCTTCACTTATTTTAGCGTTTAAAGCTTCCATTTGGGCCCTGGTTGGCGGATCATCATGCAGAAAGCTTTCAGTCCCCCGAACGCAACCCATATTCAGACTCATCATCTGACTGATCTGATTCTTTTCACCAAGAATAAACTCGGTACTGCCGCCGCCGATATCAAAAACCAAAAGCTTTTCTTCAAAACATTGCGAAACACCCATAAAACCCAACTGAGCCTCTTCTTCTCCACCAATAACGACCACATCAAGACCAAGACGCTCTTTAACGGTTTTCTGGTATTCTGCTGTATTGGAGGCATCTCGCATAGCACTGGTGCCAAAAATATAAAAATCCTCCACTTCATAATCAGCAGCGATCTTTAAAAATTCCTCCAATGCTTCAGTATTTCTTTTCTGGGCATCCGGATGAAGTTCTTTCGTTTCATTTACGCCCTGACCCATCCGGGTATATCTTACAGATTTATTAATCCTTGTCAGTTCCCCATCGTCTTCTCTGAAGATCAGCATTCGGGTGGAATTTGTCCCGATATCCATCACTGCACACGGCTTTTTTCTCTGTTTTATAATTTCATCCAATCGATTCACTTTCACTTTCTGGAGTATTCTCCTCAATCACTGGGATTACAATGGTTTCATCCGGATAATACAAACCCAGGTACTTCCTGGCTACATATTCCACATAGCTTTTGCTGCCCATCTGTTCCACTTCCTCATCCAGCTGATTGCTTCTGACTTCCTCATCTTCAATCCCTTGAAGAATCTCTTCTTTTTGCTTTTCCAGCTTATAGATGGTCAGGGCGTTGGCACCGTACATATAAATAACCAGGCCAATTAAAAACACAATAACTGCTACTATCAGCATTCTTCTCTGAAGCTGTTTTCTCTGTTTTATATTCACCGCAGCCCTCCCTTAAAAATATTCAACTACAACAATTTTATAGTTCTTTATACATTTTTGCAGCTGCATCTTTAGGCGCGTGTTCCAGAAGTTCAAGGACTTCTACTTTCTGCTCCCGTTCGCCAAAACGGATTGTAATAATATCTCCGACCGCAACCCGGTCACCAGCCTTGGCTACTTTATCATTGATAGAAATTCGCCCGCCATCGCAAGCTTCTTTGCCAACGGTTCGTCTTTTAATGATCCGTGCATTTTTTAAAAATTTATCGATTCTCATTGTATCACCTTTTTATTAAACGTTTCGTTAAAATTATTTAAACCTGATTTTTGGCGCATATGAAAAGCCAGAGCTTCGCTCTGGCTTCAGGTTTTTTCTACTTATTTACTTCATCCTTAAAGCCTTTACCCGCTTTAAAACCCGGGGCTTTTGAAGCAGCAATTTCAATTGGCTCTTTAGTTCTTGGGTTTAAACCAGTTCTGGCAGCCCGTTCTCTAACTTCAAAGGTTCCGAATCCAACCAGTGATACCTTGTCTCCATTTTTCAAGGTCTCAACTACCGTATCCATGAACGCTCCCAACGCCTTTTCCGAATCTTTCTTCGACAGACCCGATTTTTCTGCCATCTGGGCAAGTAATTCTGATTTGTTCATTTTTTCCTCCATCTAATTGTTCCAGTATTCTATGTATAATATTATAAGCATGATTGCCCCTCAATTACAAGCCTTTTTTGCTTTTTTAGGGGATTTAGGAGAGTTTTTGCGTTTTTGACGCGTTCCAGAAGCGATTCATTGTCTCAAAATCGCAATCTTGGAAGTTTTTTTCCTCTTGACGGGCTAATTTTTCCATTTCTTTGAACCTGGCAACAAATTTTTTTGTTGCTTTTCTTAACGCAAATTCCGCGTTTATCTGATAAAGTCTGGCCACATTAACCATCGAAAATAGCAGATCTCCTAATTCTTCTTCCATATTCGAAGTATCATTTTGACTCACTGCCATCGTAAATTCTTCAATTTCCTCTGTCAGTTTGGTCAATGCATCCTGTTTTTTCTGCCAGTCAAATCCGACTTTAGCAGCTTTTTTCTGAATTTTTTGAGCCTGCATCAAGGCGGGAAATGAATCCGGCACTTTTTTAAAGCCATCCGAAATCTCATGAACTGAATCGACCTGGTCAAGACCTTTTTCTGCCCGCTTAATTGCTTCCCAATTCACTTCTACTTCCTTGGCTTCTATCTCTTCCTGGCTTAAAAAGACATGAGGATGCCGTCTAATCATCTTTTCATTGATTCCCGATAAAACTTCATGGATATTAAACTGGCCCTTTTTTTCGCCTAATATAGCGTGAAAAACGATCTGAAATAGTACATCACCCAGTTCTTCTGCCAGATTTTCACTATCTTCCTTATCAATCGCATCGATTACTTCATAAGCTTCCTCGATTAGATAGGGGCGTAAACTTTCAGGCGTCTGTTGTTTATCCCAGGGACAGCCTTCTTCACTTAATAATTTATTGACAATTTCAAAAACCCCGACAAATCCGGTATTTTCTTCAGCCGGCACAAAAAGACTGGTCAAATGATTAACTTCCTCAACCCGATCCAGCTCATAAAGGGGGATCTCGATGCTTTTTTCCATTTCCGGAATGCCAGCATTGATCAGCAAAGCAACTCTTTTCTCCGGATCAAAAATTTTCATCAATTCAAGTTTAACCTCTGATGCCATATGACGATTGTAAACTTGCGTAATTAACAGATTCCCCGAACATTCCAGGCCATTTAAGTTAAAGGCATCAATAATTTTAAGGCCGGCAACCGGGTCAAATTCCAGGGCATTCATGGTAACGTCCACAAAACTGACACCTGGATGAATGGTATAAGTGATTCCTTGCTGTTTTGCCTTTTCAGTCAGTTTGACAACTGTTTCCTCGCCAAACAAAGGATTTCCCGGCACTGCATAAACAATATCAATTGTTTTAGCCACCTTTATCAGATGGTCTGAAATTTGTTCATAAACATGTTCAAAGGCGCTTTCAGCTTCATAAAGATAGTCAAAACTTTTGTAAGTAATTCCTTTCAGTTCAAGGAATGACACTGTCGGGTGAACTGCTGTTCTTAAAAAATTATCTGCTTCATTTTCCAGAAGCTCCAGCGTTTTTAAGGTCATCTGACCTGGATCTCCCGGGCCCAAGCCTACAATATCTATATGTGCCATTATCTATCCTTTCTGCCTTGTGAAAGTCCATTCACCCGGCCATAAATTTTTAACAATCGACTACTTCCCGGAAAATAACTCAGCTCTTCCTCTGTAATCCCTTTAATCAGAATCATTATTACGCCATAAAATACAATCGCCAGTAAAATGGCTATAATAAGTCCCCAGAAAATTCCGAAAAGGCTCGTCATAACCAGATAAACAAAGTAAGTGATTAGACCCATAATTACAGATGCAATCAGTGGTTTTAACATATCATGAACCCAGTCCATTTTTATTCGTGTATAGCGCCTTACCGCACTGTAATTGGCAAAAGTCAGGTAAGCAAAGGTTATAATACTACTGATTACAATCCCCTGAATGTTGATAAATGAAATTGACAAGAAAATCCATCCAGTTACAAAGCGAATCACCATGGCAATCCCCAAATTGTAAAGCGGTATCCGAAATTTATCAATCGACTGGAGCATGCTCTGAAAGGTATTTGAAAGCATCATAAAAATCGTTGCAATCGAGAACGTTCTTAAAATCGCCGCCCCATAAGGAGAGCCGGGAAACAGAAGATCAAATATCCCCCCAGATAAAACCGCCAGCCCTACACAGGACGGAAAAGCAATCAGAAAAATAATCCTAATCGACAGCTGAATCTTATGAGAAAGCGCTTCCTTGTCCCTTTTGATAAAAGACTCCGAAATCGTCGGAATCATCGCTACTGCCAAAGTTCCACTTAGAACCAGAGGAATGTTGATTAAAATTTCGGCATTGGTAAAATCTCCGAACATCATCGTTGCCGTTACTTCATCAATCCCGGCCACAGCCAGTCGTCCCACATAAATAAAGGAATCAATGGTCGAAAACATTGAAACCAGTGCTGCTGTCAAGGTGACCGGAACCGCTATTATAACCAGTCGTTTCATTAATTCTTTATTGGATTTCTGGCGTCTGTGGGTCTTCTTTTTCAAAAGACGTTTATTTTTCCGGGCAAAGCTTTCATAAAGAAAAAACAGGAAGACTCCAGCCACCAGTCCACCGACTGTCGCCCCGAAAACCGCACCACCAACACCCATTCCGACCGAAAAATTACTACTAAACAGATAGGCTAAGGTAACCCCCAGGATAACCCGGACTATCTGCTCAATAATCTGCGAAACCGCAGTTGGCGTCATGATCTGGAAGCCCTGAAAAAATCCCCTATAGGCCGATAAAACCGAGATAATCAGGGGCGCTGGTGATATAGCAATTAGAGCTGGTAAACTCTCATAGGTCCAGTTTGCTGTTTCGATAATCCAGTCAGCGCCAAAAAATAAAAATAGGGTCGAGGCTGTTCCCAAACCAATTAAAGCCAGCATCGATACCTTAAAAACCCGGTGAGCTGTCGCATACTCACCCCTTGCAATATTTTCCGAAACCATTTTTGAAATGGCTACCGGAATCCCTACTGTCGAAACCATCAAGAGGGTATTATAGATAGCAGTTACGTTACCATAGATTCCATTTCCATAGCTCCCTACCATCTGATAAAGCGGGATCTTAAAAAACAATCCCAGAAATCGGGATAATATTCCCGCTGCCGCCAATATCGTGGCGCCTTTTAAGTAATTTGCTGTACGTCCTGACATGCTATCCTCTTCCATTCTAAGTTTAAGGCACTGATAAATCAGTGCCTTAAAGTGTTAATTAATTTGTATTAGCAATTTGGGGTACCTGATTGTTAAATCCGGTTCTCGTATACTGTTACATTCATCTGTGTTTTTAATTCTTCCACATAGGCATCAAATGGATCAGCAATATCGTTAATCTCAATTTTAACATCTTTCATCAAACTTTCCTTTAAAGCACTGAATTCATCGTCTATTGCGTTTTCAGTCAAGGTTTCTTTAATTTCGTCGCGCTTTTCGTCCAGTGACGGAATTTCTGCTGTATGCTTATCATAGACAAAAATTACATGATAACCGAAATCTGTCTCGACCGGTCCAATCACTGTATTGACATCTGCATTAAAAGAAGCTTCAGAGAAAGGCTCAACCATTGTCGCATAATCAAAGGAACCCAGATCAGCGGCTTCCAGAATTCCATCCTGATCCTGATACTTGTCCATCATAGCTGAAAATTCTTCCGAACTCGTGATGTCTTTGGCCTCTTCATAAATAGTCTGAGCCTGTTCTTCAGTATCTGCCAGGATATGCATAGCCGAAACCGTATCGCTGTCATAGGAATCTTTATTCTCCTCATAATAGCTTTCAATATCGTCATCACTGATTTCAATATCTGCCTTCATCTGATCCTGGATCGCTAAAGCGGTAGCTGACGCAGTTGCATCTTCCTGAACAAAAGCTTCCCACTGTTCAATGGTTAAGTATTTGGCATCCAGATATTCCTGGAAAGTTGCATCATCAGAGAAAAGATATCCGATAAAAGCCTCTTGTGCGGATACAAAATCGGTAACATCATTCTCATCAATTTCAATCCCATTTTCTTCAGCGTAAGCAGCCAGAACCTGACGTTCAGCTAAATCATTAAAAATTGTTTCATTAACAGAGGCCATGGTGTCATCATCCGTGCTCATAGCTGTCTGATTACTATAATAGTAAGTCAGTTCCTGATTAGCCAGCTGATAATTGTACAGATCTTTGGTTATCTCCTGGCCATCAATGGTTCCAACAACAATACCTAACTCGTCCTGAGGATTAGCTTTTAAATTTTCTTCAAAATTAGCCTGAATAGCATCAGCGTAAGCATATTGTTCCATTAAGCTGGTCAAAAATGCTGAAAAAGATTCATCATCCGTATTATAATCACTTAAAATCTTAGCATATTCATCATCGCCCAATGACGATTTAAGGCTGCTAAGCATGGTTTCTACATCCACCGTAGTGGTATCAGCCGGTTCTAGACCGTCTGCCTTGGCCTGAATAGTCAGGACATTAACCCGTACCAGATCATCTAGCAGATCCGATTTCATAGTGTTTAAATCATCTCCGGTAGGAAATGTCATCCCGCTGGCTTTGTAATACATATAGTAGTAAGCCATATAGTTATTAAAACTTTCTTTTAGAATGGTCTCATCGCCAATTTCAGCAATAACCTGGGCCCGATCCTTTTCCGGATCCACCGACACCAGACTGCATCCGCTAAATAGCATCCCTGTCAGCATAACCGCCACAATGAATCCTGCCAGCAACCGTTTTTTTCCTGTTATCATGTAAATCTCCTTCATAATGTTATTAGGACAGCTTTTTCTGTCGCATCTTAAAAATACCTGTGACAGTCTACCACAATCTCAACCTAATTTTCCTTAATTTTTTTAGCCTCCAGGAGATCAAAAAACTCACCCAGCTTATTAAGGTAACGTTGTTCAACATCTTTCTTCATCACAATTCGCCATTTAATCTCATCTTTTTTCCCGGCATTAAACTTGAGGCTGTAGGTTTTTCCAAACATCTCCATTGATTCCGGTTGCGGAATTGGCAGAGCCACTTCAGGGTCAAAAGTGAAACTGACACTGTTTCCCCGCTGTGAAACCTCAATCATTCCCAGCATTTTTGCTTTAAACTTAATCATCGCCAACGCCATCAGATTATAGACTCCATCAGGAATGGCGCCAAATCGATCCAGCAGTTCATCTTCCAGTTCATTATAATCTTCACGGGTTTTAATATATGAAAGCTTTTTGTAAAGATCATACTTCAACTCTTCATCTTTAATATAGGTCTCCGGAATGTATGAGCTGATATCCAGATTGATTAATACATCCCTACCCGGTTCAGGAAGCGCTTTACCCAGCCGCATATTAACAGCTTCATCAAGAATCCGACAATATAGTTCATAACCAATACTGGCCAGATTCCCTGACTGGGCTGATCCAAGAATGTTTCCCGCACCGCGGATTTCTAAATCGCGAAGGGCTATTTTAAAACCTGAACCAAAGGCTGTGAAATCTTTAATGGCCTTTAGTCGTTTCTGAGAAACTTCCGAAAGCATCTTCTGTTTATGGGTCACATATGCGTATCCCTGAACATTGGAGCGACCAACCCGACCGCGGAGCTGGTACAATTGGGAAAGACCCATATGATCGCCATTATCAATAATCAGAGTATTGGCATTTTTGATATCAAGGCCGGATTCAATTATGGTTGTTGTAACTAAAAGATCATAACGATACTCAAGAAAATCCATCATGATATCCTCAAGCTCTGGTCCTGACATCTGACCATGGGCCACGGTAATACGCAGGCCCGGGACAAGTTCTCTAAGGCGGGCAGAAACCTCATAAATATCATTAACCCGGTTATGAACAAAATAAACCTGACCTCGGCGTTTTAATTCCTTTTCAATGGCATCTTTTATCAGAGCGTCATTATATTCCATTACATAGGTTAAAACCGGTCGTCTGCCTTCCGGCGGCTCATCGATGACGCTCATATCCCTGACCCCTATCATTGACATATGCAGAGTTCGGGGAATTGGTGTCGCACTTAAAGTCAGTACATCGATATTTTCTTTCATCTGTTTGATTTTTTCTTTATGGGTTACCCCAAAGCGCTGTTCTTCATCAATAACCAGCAATCCCAAGTCTTTGAACTGAACATCTTTCGATAAAAGCCGATGGGTTCCCACAACCAGGTCTACTTCCCCACTAATCAGTCCCCGCATGGTTTTTTCCTGTTCTGACTTAGTTTTAAAGCGGCTAAGCAGACCAATCCGGACCGGATAGTTGGCAAACCGTTCAATAATCGTCTGATAATGCTGTTGAGCAAGGATTGTCGTAGGAACCAGAAAAGCGACCTGTTTGCCATCCATTACGGCCTTAAAAACGGCACGCAGGGCCACTTCGGTTTTTCCATAACCAACATCGCCGCAAAGCAGACGATCCATCGGTTTTGCCTTCTCCATATCTTCCTTGATCTCTTCCACAGCCTGAAGCTGATCTCCGGTTTCTTCATAAGGAAAGGCATCCTCAAACTCCTGCTGAAAAGTGGTATCAGGACCAAAGGCATAACCAGTGAGCTTTTGTCTTTTAGCATAAAGATCAATCAGCTCATCAGCCATTTCTTCTACCGCCGCTTTAACCCGGGATTTGGATTTATTCCAGTCACTGGTCCCCAGCTGATTAACCCGCGGCTTTTTCTCACCCGTTCCGACATAGACCTGGACAGCATCCATCTGGTCAACTGGACAGTAGAATTTGGCGTCATTAGCATATTCAATAACCATCAGGTCTTTTATGGTTTCATCGATTGTAAGTTGTTCAATTCCTTTATATATTCCGATTCCGTGTATATCATGAACAACATAGTCGCCCTGGTTTAATTGAGTAAAACTGTCAAGCTTCTTACCTTTTTTGCGACGTCTTCGTCTTCGGGCTGAACCATCCCTGATAATATCCCGCTCATTAAGACAAATCAGTCGATCATCAGTCAGCTCAAACCCACCTGCTATTTCTCCATCCAGTAATTGAATTCCGGCTTCAAAATTTTCTGTAAAACGATGGATATCACCATGCACCAGGATTTCTTCGATTCGCTTGCGCCCAGCTTCGTCCCGAACGTGTATTTCCAGCAGATAGTCTTTTTTTAAGCGTTCCTCCACAAAATCAAGAAACCGCGGAATAGCTCCAACGAAAGGCTCTATTTCCAGCGCATTAATTTCTATCGTTGTCCCTTTTTTGCTTCTCGAGCCAAAAAGGTTAACCTTTATCTCCCGATAGGAAAGGGCTTCTTTCTCTATTTTTGAAAGGCGGAAAAACTTGTTTTTTTCTTCTGGAAATAAAATCCCCTCCGCACCAAGATTAAGAATATCCTGGTCCAGCTTTTCCAAATAGGCATTTCCTGCCTGCCTGATTTTAGTCGGTTCATCCCAAATGATTAAGGGATCTTTAAAATAATCAAAAAATACTCCTTCTGCTCTGGACAAGGCAAAAAGAATCTCACAGGTATTACAGCCTTCTTCCGTCAACCGTTCAAGCAGAGGTTGATACAGGGCCTCATCGCGATACTTTTTATTCAGTCGCTTAAACATCAGCTCCCGTTCCTTTTCAGGTAAAAGAACCTCTCGTGCCGCGGTTATTGAAACGCTTTCATGATTTTCAACCGACAGCTGTGTCTGGGGATCAAAAGAACGGATCGATTCAATGGTCTCGCCAAAAAATTCCAGTCGATAAGCATACTCCTCAGAAGGAACGAAAACATCTATAATTCCCCCACGATGGGCAAACTGCCCTCTGGCTTCTACCTGAACATCACGTTCATATCCCAGCTGCACCAATTTGTCAATGAGCAGATCAGGAGCAATTTCGTCTTCCTGGGCCAGACTCACTTCCAGGCTGACAAAGTCCTCCCGTGGCAGAAACTTTTTAAATATTGTCTCAACTCCCGTAACAACCAGGCAAGGCTGACCAGTCAGAATTTTTTTCAAGACCAGAAGTCGCTGATTCGTGATTTCTCGACTATGTACATCGGCGAAATAATCATGGATTGGCTCCATTGGAAAATAAAGCACCTGATCACCCAGAGTTCTTTTTAAATCCTGCTCAACTTTCAAGGCTTCGATATCATTCATCGTGATATATAAAAGCTGCTCATTTTCTTCCAGGGCTGCCGTTAGCGCTGCTTTAAAGCCTTTGTTCACGCCCGTTAAATTTAAGGGTTCTGCTATTTGTAATTGATTTTTTATATTTTTAAACGTTTCCGTTTTCTTAAGATTCATCATTCCTCTTTCCAAACAAGAATGGCAATAGCCCGGACATAATCCGGGCTTATTTTTTACGGCAGTTGATTTTGTTCATCGCTGCATCAATGCCTTCCTCTAACCAAATTTCGATTCCCCTGACTGCTTCGGTTACAGCTTCTGCCACTTTCGGCTGTTCTTCTTTTGCAAACTTTCCCAGGACAAAATGGACCAGATCAAGTCCTTCTTTGGGACCGCCAATTCCCATCCGAACGCGCGCAAAATCACGGCTGCCCAACCCGGAAATAATTGAACGCATCCCGTTATGGGTTCCTGGGCCGCCGTTTTTGCGAATTCGGATATCGCCAAAAGAAAGATCAATATCATCGTAAACAACCAGCAGGTCTTCCGGCTCAGCATCGTAGTAATCAAGTAGCCCAGCAACACAAAGACCGCTGTTGTTCATATAGGTAGTAGGCTTGACCAGCATGACCTTCTGACCGTTTTCAAAAAAACTAACGGTCAGTCCATGCTGTTCTTTTTTAGATATCTCCAGCCCCTTTTTCCGGGCATAGGCCTCGACTACCATAAACCCGATATTATGACGGGTATCTTCGTAATCTTTCCCTATATTTCCCAGTCCAACAATAATTTGCATCTTATACGTAACGTCCCACAAACAACTTGCTCAGCGAACGACCAAAATGTACATAGTCAATAGCACGACCAAACAGAACACCAGTTGAGAGAATCTTAATTTTATCAATCTGTTTTTCTTCCGGAATATCCAGGGTATTTAAAGTGATCAGCTCTTTAATTGCCGATTTTTCAATTCGTTCAATCGCTGGACCCGAGAACACACCATGACTGCAGGCCGCATATACAGAGTTAGCGCCCATCTCCATCAGGGCATTAGCCCCAGTCGTTATCGTTCCTGCCGTATCAATCATATCATCGATCAGAATACAGTTCTTGCCTTCGACATCCCCAATAACATTCATAACTGAAGTTTCATTTGGTTTTGGACGTTCCTTATCAATGATGGCAAAAGAACAATTCAGGCTTCGAGCCAGTTTACGTGACCGCTTTACACTACCGGCGTCAGGTGAAACAACAACCATATTATCCAGGTTCATTTCTTTGTAATACTCAGTAATCAGCCCGCCTCCAGTCAGATGATCTAGAGGGATATCAAAAAATCCCTGAATCTGGTTAGAGTGGAGATCCATCGTGATGACGCGATCCGCACCGGCTGTTGTCAAAAGATTGGCTACCAGTTTAGCGGTAATTGGATCTCTCGATTTTGCTTTACGATCCTGTCGGGCATACCCATAATATGGGATTACTGCATTAATACGACCAGCGGAGGCTCGTTTCATTGAATCAATCAGAATTAGAAGCTCCATCAGGTTCTCATTAACCGGATTACCGGTTGACTGAATCACAAAAACATCAGCTCCACGTACCGATTCATAAACATTAACCCCAATTTCACCATCGCTGAAATGTACGACTTCCGCATTGCAAAGCTGTACTTCCAGATATTCTGCAATCTCTTTAGCTAATGCCTTATTTGAATTCCCTGAAATAATCTTAATACCGCTGTACTTTCCATCCATAATTTTCTTACCTCTTCTTTTTTTCTTAATAGTTGATGTGTGATATAAACATTTTTATCGCAAATTAATATTTACGTTATTTTTTCTTTTTCAGATAACCGACCTTATTGACCTGGCGGCATCTGGCAATGGCCAAGGAATCCTCCGGAACTTCGTCGGTAATGGTTGACCCGGCGGCAATATAGGAGCCTTTCTTAACGGTTACCGGGGCAATCAGATTGGTATTGCAACCCACGAAAGCCTGATCTTCAACGACTGTGCGATATTTCTTTTTACCGTCATAGTTGACAAAAACCGTCCCGCAACCCAGATTCACCCCTTCGCCCACATCCCCGTCACCAATATAGGTTAAATGGGAAGCTTTGGAATGGTCACCCATGTTGGAATTTTTAACTTCCACAAAATCACCAACCTTACAGCCTTTACCAATGGCGCTGCCGGGCCGGATATAAGCAAAGGGGCCAACCTTTGTTTCATCATCGATTGAGCTCTCAAGCACAGTTGACTGCTCAACGGTAACCCGATTTCCAATCACTGCATCTCTAAGTCTTGAATGGGGGCCGATTACTGAATCTTCACCAATCACGGTTTTACCTTCCAGCATGGTTCCCGGTAAAATAACAGCATCAGCCACAATTTTAACCTCCGGTCCAATATAGCTGGTAGCCGGATCAATCATAATCACACCGGACTCCATCAAGGCTGTATTGATCCGCTTTCTCATCAGGGTTTCGGCCTCTGCCAGTTGAACTTTGGAATTAATCGCCGCAATATCATCGGGATCCTCCGTCTTAAAAGTACCGGCTTTACGACCATTTTTCCTGATAATCTCAATGACATCGGTCAGATAGTATTCCCCCGCAGCATTATTGGTTTTGACTTCTTTTAATGCTGCTGTCAAAGCCTGAGCATCAAAGCAGTACATTCCTGAATTAATTTCTCGAATCTGTTTCTGCAGATCGCTGGCATCTTTTTCTTCAACAATTGAGAGCAGTTCACCCTCCTGATTCTTGATCATCCGACCATAACCATAGGGATCAGCGAATTCGGCCGTTAAAACTGTCGCTGCATATCCTTTTTCCTGATGCATATCTGCGAGTCCTGACAAGGTCTCACTCCTGGTAAATGGAGCATCTCCCACCAGCACCATCAGGTTCCCTGAAAATTCTTCAAAGAACGGCAGTGCCGTCATTACGGCATGGGCCGTTCCCAGCTGCTCTTCCTGGCGGTATGTTTTAATCTCTTCGGGTAAAGTAGCCTGCACCCGCTCAGCCTGACAGCCAACAATGACTGCGATAGCCTGCGCGCCTGCCGTTTTGGCATTATCAATCACATACTCAAGGATTGGCTTACCACATAGTCTGTGCAACACTTTTGCTTCTTTAGACCGCATCCGTGTGCCCTGGCCGGCAGCCAGTATCAAAACCTTCGTATTTTTCATGTATTTCTTCCTTCTATTTAATCATAAACGACAAAAAAAGGGGAAGCTGCTTCCCCTTTATAAAATATCGTTCATGTGTTCTATTCTTCTTCGTAGTCCACTTCCAGTTCAACATTTGCTCCTTCAATGCTTTCAGCACTACTTTCTTCCTGCTCAACAGCAAGATCATATGCTCTGAGTACGCTTTCCTGCATTTGACGACGGGTACCCATATTGATGGGATGGGCAATATCCTTGAATTCACCGTCTGGTGTTTTTCGACTGGGCATTGCAATAAAAAATCCACTTTGTCCCTCGATAACCTTGATGTCATGCACAACAAACTGGTCATCAAAGGTTACTGAGACAATTGCTCTCATTTTTCCCTCTGGATACGTTTTCCGTACTCTTACGTCCGTAATTTCCATCTGCTTAAGCCTCCCCTATTGAAATAAAGTCATATGTCCTGATTCTATCTATATCCTACCATAATTTAAAGAATTTTGAAACAAAAACATCATAGTTTTTTGCGAATTTTATACTGAAGGGGGCTCAGTTTAAAAGCAAAATTTCTTAAACGCCGGTTTCATAGATTTCAATCATCAATTTCCCTTCACCTAATTGCTCATCATCAACAATCAATAAAGGCGTGAACGTTGAAATCAGTTTTTCCTGGGGAGTCCTGGTTGCAAAAATAACAGAAACATCACAGACCTCCGCACCAACTTCTTCCATAAGGCTAACCATACCTTTAGCAGTCCCGCCGCCTTTCATAAAGTCATCGATAATCAGAACTTTCTTCTGATTCAAATCAATCCGACGGCTTAAATACATGGTGGATATTTTATTGGAAGATCCCGATATATAGTTGACACTAATGGTCGATCCTTCAGTGACACGATTGGACCGCCTGATCAGAACCACCGGCACATTGAGAAAATGCGCTGCTTCCATGGCTGTCGGGATTCCTTTTGTTTCAGTAGTAACAACGTAATCGATCCCCTTTTCAAAATAGCGGGAAGCAATTATTCGACCAATATTTTTGGAATATCGGGGATTAGACAAAATATCACTGTAATAAACAAAACCACCGTGAATCTGCCGACGCGGTTCTTTTAATAGTTCTGCTATTTCTAACAGAATCCGTTTTGATTCCTGCTCTGAAACTTCCGGATAATAAACGACACCGCCGGAAGCACCAGAAAAAGTGTGTACCCGACCTTCATTCAGTTTTAAGAATGCTTCTTTGACGATAGCAATATCCTCACACACGCTGGATTTCCCAGCATCCAGAAGCTTTGCAAAATAATTGTAACTAAATACCTCATTAGGATGATCTGCTAAAATCTTTGTAATTATACTGATTCTTTCATTTTTTTTCATCATTCACCATCTTCGAAAAAATCCGAACGTTTTTTCCTTATGTCATAATTTTATTCGTGTTTTTTAAAAAAAGCAAGTGATTTTTAAACTTTACTAGCCTTTATCAGTTATGATATAATTCTCAACAGAATTTCTAAATGAACTTTCCCATTCTAACGGGAAAATCTTCAAAACAAGTATCTTAAATTCTGCAGATTTCATATTGCATTTACAAAGCACTGTTAAAACAGCGTTTTCTTTTCTGATTACCCGTATTGAATTAAGAAAATTTTAAGTTATAAGGAGCTATCCATTTGAAAGCACAACTCGAAAAAGCATGTAATCGTCCTGTCCACAAACTTTTTTTTATCGGTATCGGCGGCAGCAGCATGAGTGGTCTGGCCACAATGTCCCTGACCGAAGGTTTTACTGTAGAGGGTTCCGACATGGTCTCATCGGGCTATACTGAAAAGCTCGAAAACCTGGGCGTTACCGTCCACATCGGGCATGATTACAATAATATCCCTGCTGATACCGATTGCGTCATTTATTCCGCAGCCATTCACGAGGACAACCCTGATATGGTCAGAGCTACCGATCTGGGCTTACCCAAAATCGAGCGCTCCAGTTACCTGGGTCTCTTTTCTCATATTTTTGATAAAACCATCGCGGTTTCAGGAACGCACGGTAAAACCACCACATCTTCGATGGTGGCAACCCTTCTGCTTCACGCCGATCTGCACCCAAGCATGAGTATTGGTGGTAAGCTTGATGAATTTGGGGGCAATGCCTTAATCGACGGAAAAGATTATTTTGTCGTCGAAGCCTGCGAATATGTCGACAGTTTTCTTAAAACAAGTCATTCCATTGGTATTATCACCAATATTGAAGAAGACCATTTGGACTATTTTAAAGACGGCCTGCCTCAAATCAAAGAATCTTTCCATAATTTCGGCAAAATCCTGCCAGCTGACGGTCTGATGATTGCATACGGTGATTCTGAGGTCGTTCTTGATACTGTAAAAGATCTGACTGCTCCAGTTGTCACCTACGGAATAGATACAAAAAACGACTGGTATGCCGGAAATATTCAGTACGATCAAGTCGGAAAGCCAGAATTTGATGTTTACAAAGAAGGCACTTTATACGGCCATTATTCGCTGATTGTTCCAGGTGAACACAACGTTTTAAATGCCTTGTCCGCCATTATCTGCGGTGACTTTCTGGGCATTCCAGCAGCAACCTCAATCGATGCGCTCAGCCGTTTCAGCGGTGCTAAAAGACGGTTTGAATTCCGTGGCCAGGTCAATGGCATCAATGTTTATGAGGATTACGCCCATCACCCCACCGAATTAAAAGTGGTGGTCGATGCTTCCCTTAATTATGATCATAATAATCTCTGGGTGGTCTTCCAGCCCCACACATATTCGCGCACCTACTTTTTCTTCGACGAATTTGTAGATGCCTTTGCCAAAGCCGACTATGTCATTCTTAACGATATTTATTCTGACCGTGAAGGCAATGACTGGAACATCTACTCCGAAGACCTGGAAAAAGCCATTACCGAAAAATACGGCATCGAAACGGTGACTATTTCCGAATTCTCCGACATCATCAAGCACCTCAGTAATCGCTTGAAACCAGGCGACCTGGTTCTGGTTGCCGGGTCTCAGACGATCAATCGGGTAGCCTTTGATCTGGTCGATCATTTAAAAGAAAAATATCAGGCTTAACTTCATCGCCGTCTGCAGTATTCTGAAATTTAAGCAGCCAGTTGTTAACTGGCTTTCAGTGTGTCAATAAACACCGTCCCGACAAATGACCAAGGGGTAAGACCCTTGAATTTCCTAGGCTGCTGCGGTTTCGTACAGTTGCAATAATTGGATTGGCTAAATATCAGAATTTCTGTGCAACTGTTCGCCCCGATGCAGCCAACTGAAAAGCCAATTGTCGGTACTCAGTTGGAATAATTGACTTTTTTGACAGTCTAGAAGCCAGTTGTTAACTGGCTTTTTTATCGGTTAAACCGAATTTAAAGGAGTCTTATGCATCCGCTTATCCAAATTTCAAACCTGCAAATCCCCAGTTTTGGGATTCTGTTTTTGATCGGCTCTGTCGCCGCATTTCTGTTATCGATTCTAACCGCCCGAAAATATCAGCTACCAAGCATGGATATCATCTTTTTCGGTTTATTTGGGCTGGTTGGTGGAATAATCGGCGCCAAGTTAATCTATCTGCTGCTTAATATAGGGGCCTTGATTACTGATCCCCTCAACACTTTAATGACGCTTATGTATGGCGGCTCAGTGTTTTTTGGCGGGCTTTTAGGGGGAATCCTGGGCGGCTATTTCTATTGCCGAATTTATAAGCTTGATCCGGTTGTTTTTTTTGATGCCGCTGCCCCCTGCATCGTTTTGGCCCAAGCCTTCGGGCGAATCGGCTGTTTTTTAAACGGCTGCTGCTACGGCATCCCCTATAACGGAATCTGTTCTGTAACTTATCCCGATGGCGCCTACCCGCCATCGGGTATTGCACTTTTCCCCACCCAACTGACAGAATCCTTTTTTTTGTTTATCTTCTGTATCTTTTTACTCATCTATCTGAAAAAATCCCATCATCCAGGTTATACTACCGGTATTTATCTATGCGGCTATGGGTTTTTTCGCTTTCTGATAGAATTTTTAAGAAATGATCCCCGAGGAGGCTTTTTATTCTTTTCAACTTCACAATGGCTGGGAATGATTGCTTTTATAATCGGAATACTATTTTTTATGAATATTCCTCAGCGTATTTTAATAAAACACCGAAATTCTTAAACATTTAAGGGTATACTAGTAATGTAAACATATAAGGAGGTAGTATATGATGTACGAGTACAATACTATTATGGGCAATTCCATGCCCCACAGTTCACAATCAGAATTTATGCTAGAATTTCTTCCGGTCTTTTTATCTATTCTTTCTGTAATTATCGTGATCAGCCTGATTATCGGTATAATTACCTATGTTTTTAACTCAATCGGCCTCTACACCATGGCCAAAAACCGTCAGATCGACCATGCCTGGCTGGCCTGGATCCCCATCGCCAGTAATTATATCTTTGGCGATCTGATAAACGATGAAGTCACACTTGGTTCACTGCATATTCCCTATGCCAAAATATTCCTGACACTCTCATCTTTTGCCTTAGCCTTTGTCAGCACCATTCTTGGTTTAATCCCTTATCTGGGGGCTATTCTGTCAATCCTCTTGTCAATCGCCTTTGCTGTTTACTATTTTACCGCCTTGTACTGGCTGTATAATATTTATGCTAAAAAACATGCGGTTCTGCTTTTGGTCTTAA
The DNA here is from genome assembly GCA_030586155.1 of Eubacteriaceae bacterium ES3. Taxonomy (NCBI): domain Bacteria; kingdom Bacillati; phylum Bacillota; class Clostridia; order Eubacteriales; family Eubacteriaceae; species Eubacteriaceae bacterium ES3. The sequence continues at coordinate 2,902,137 of CP130741.1, forward strand.
GTATTATTTTTCCTTTTCTTGGTCCTATTTTCATCTTTGCGATCAGAAACCACCCAGCCCATGACGAACGACAATCGGAGGTTCAAACGATTTACAGCAGTATCGATGATAAATCTATTATTGCCCTGAGTTTAGGGAGCATTTCTATCGTTAGTGCCATCCCACTGATGGGAAGCGGTTTTTTAACCGGAGCGATCGGGATGATTTTTGCAATCATCGCAATGAAGGAGCTCAAAGAGACCGACGCACCGCACACCATGGCACTGGCAGGGCTGATCTGTTCAATTATCGGTCTGGCTTTGACCGTTATCGTCATGATGGCCTGTATCGCCTGTATTGGGGTGGGGACTACCGGGCTGATTAATGAACTAAGTAATGGTTTCTCCAACAATATAAATACTTATTTATATTGATGAGGTGCCTGCCATGAACGCTCAATACGGTCTGGTACTCGGTGGCGGTGGCGCCAAGGGAGCCTTCGAAATCGGTGTCTGGCGTGCCCTGAAGGAACAGAATATTGAAATCGGGGCAGCGATTGGCACCTCAGTTGGCGCTCTCAACGCAGCTATCATCGCTCAGAATAATTTTGAACTGGCTTATTCATTCTGGTCTAATTTAACTGTCTCTCAGGTCCTTGAATTTAATAATCAGGTCCAGCAGAATTATCAGGAAAAATGGTCCCACGAGAATTTTGAAGCCTTCCGCAGCGGCTTTTTATCCCTGATTTTTGAAGGCGGTTTGAATATAACACCACTCAGAAATAATCTGGAAGCCCTGATTAGTGAAGAGGCTGTCAGGAGCTCACCCATTCGCTTCGGCCTGGTAACTGTTGATTTAACAAATCTGAAACCTCGCCAGCTGATGATCGAGGAAATTCCGGAAGGACAACTTCATGACTATCTACTGGCCAGTTCGGCACTTCCAGTCTTCAAAAAACAGGAGATCGACGGCAATGTCTTTCTGGACGGCGGGTTTTTTGATAATGTACCGGTTAATTTTATGGCCTCCCAGGGCTTTGAAAAAATTATTGCCGTAGAATTGCCGGTGTTCGGCATCAAGAGACCCCTGCAAAAACAAACAATTGAACAAATCAATATCAGCAGCAGTCAGATTCGCGGTGGTATGCTTAATTTTAACGAGGAAAACATACAGGCCAATATTGAACTGGGTTATCTGGAAGGATTAAAAGCACTTGGGGTCTTAACCGGCAATATATTCTATTTGAATCAAAACCTTGAAAGTCCTGTCTACGAGCACTTTTCAATCCATATCGGTCAGCACTTGATTTCACCTGCCCTAAACAAAAAGATGAATTCGCTTTTGTCACTTCCACCTGAAAGCAGTCCGGAAATGATTATTAAAAAACTGACTGAACTTCATAAACGAACAGAATTTAAAAATTTTGAACTGGCACCCTCCATGCTGGAAATCACCGGAAAAGTTCTGGGCATAAAAAAAACGCAGATCTACCGCCCCGATGCACTGATCCATGAAATTCTAAGCCAGCTTCATGATTTCCTTGAAGATGATCGTGAACTGCTTATCTCTCCGGGACTGATCAATAATCTGACCAAGCCAGGTCTTAATAAAGTACTCCCGCATTTTTCAGTTCAATATTTTGTCTTTCTAATGTTGCGTGATGATCTTCCAATTGAGAGAATGGCCTGGTTCACCCATCTGTTCACCCCGGAAATGATTCTCGCTGCCGTATGCCTGTTAAACATTCACACCAGTATTAGAAAAGTTATCAACTAATTTAAAAAAAGCTTTCAAATGGATAAAGCCATTTGAAAGCTTGATACTAACGTCCGCAGCATTTTTTATATTTCTTACCGGAGCCACAGGGGCAAGGATCATTTCGGCCAACTTTTTCGCCTTTTACTACAGTTTTTGACCGTTTAAATTCTTTGGTCAGGTCTTCTCTTTCTGCAAGAGAAAAAATATTATCCCATTCTTCAAGCTCATAAAGCCATTCTGCCGGAACCGCCAGCATATTCTTATAAAGCATGGCAAAATCAATTTCCAGCCTAATCTGCGAATCCTCCTGGGTTTCAGCCAAGTCAAGCGGCGTCACAATACTTTCATTAATGCCATCCAGAAAGCCCATAAACTGAGGCAGAACCATCTTGCTTTCAGCCGCCAGTTCTGAAACCTTTCCTTCAATTACTGCTCTTTTATTTTTTAGAATATCCTGATACAGTACTTTTTCTTCCAAACAGTACTGTTGCCAGAAGGCATCCTGTTCCTCTTCAGTCTGTGAATGCTCCTCGATATAATTTTTCCATTCTTCGTATAAACTCATCGTATCTCTCCTACATTGATTTCTTTGCCTATTATACCTTAAATCATATTTCAGGTCACGAGATATTTTATCAACTTGTTCTTAAGCCTGATACTTCAGTCTGCAATTTATTTTCTTTGTTCATTTAATTTAGAATCGATCTTGATTTCGTCTCTGTTAGAGCGTATAATTAAAATATTATATTAAAGCAAATCTTAGCGAAATGATTTCTGGTTAATTCCACTATTTCTTTCGCATTTACCAAAAACAAAACATTCAGGAGGACTAACATGGCAATTGTTTGGACAAAAGACTTATCAGTAGGTGTTGACAGTATTGATGCTCAGCATCAGCAACTTTTTAAAATGGCTGACGAATTATTCGATGCCGGTAAAGCCGGTAAATCAAAGGAAAAAGTTGGCGAATTACTTACTTTTCTGGGCAACTACACCAAGCAGCATTTCAATGATGAAGAAGCCTACATGAAGAGCATTAATTATCCCGGCCTGGCTGAACAACAGGCAGCTCACAAAGCTTTTATCAACGAACTGGGTAAACTGCAGGATGAATACAATAAATCCGGCAGCAATATCTCTGTCATTATCAATGCCAACCAGATGGTCGTAGACTGGCTGACCCGACATATTTCCGGTATGGATAAAAAGATCGGTGCCCATCAATAATTAAACTAATGTTCATATGCGTTTCCAGAAATTTTCAGCTATTCCTGAAAATCTGACGGAAGCGTTTTTTTATGCTTTAAACTCGTACAAATAATTAATCCTCTTGACCTGATTTTTAATACCATGTTTTTAGTTGCCTATTTAAGGGTTAAAGGATACAATAGAAATAATTTGTTAGAAAGGAAGCCATTGTTTTGAAACAATCTGAAAAAGTCAGAAGAAAACCGCTGACTTTAAGCGCAATACTCGTTAAAAATCTGGTGATTGCTTTTCTGACCGGGATCCTTGCTTTTATTTTTTTTGTTTTTATCCCGGATTTAAGCATTAACCAGTCTATTTATTATTTTGGCGGCGCCGTTTTTAGCGGCGGCCTGGGCTGTCTGATCTTCCTGGGTTTAACGTCTCGTAGAATAACTTACCTGAGAAACTTAAAGACCGGAAGTCTGGCCCTGGCCGAAGGCAAAAAAACAACACCACTGCGGGTGGAAGGCAATGATGAACTTGCCGATATTTCCCGTTCTATCAACAGCCTTTATCAGCAGCTTGATACCCAAACCCGATCAATCGATCATTTGAAAAGTGAAAACCGGCAGTTAATTACCAGTATTTCAAATGAGCTCTACCCTCTTATTACAACCTTAAACGGCTATCTGGAACGGATGCAGAAAGACCCTGACGCTGATATGCACTATCTGCAAACCATTCAGAAAAAGGCTGTCGAAATTCAGCACTTTGTGGAAGATGTTCTTAATGATGCATTTTCCGACAATCAGTCCACCTTCTATGAGTTTAAACTTTATGACGGACTGCCGCTGATTGACCAGTTCATTGAAAAAATCACCCCAGTACTTTCTGAAGCCGGATTTGAAATTGTGGTCGAAAACTGTCTCGACCAGCCCTTTTCGTTATGGATCGACAACCAGCAGCTATCACGAATTACCAGTGAGCTGACCGGTAATATAATAAAATTTGCTGACCAGGAAAAGCCAATTCATCTGGGCCTTATTCGCAATAAAAATGAAGTGCTGATGATTTTACGCAATAAAACCCTGCCCTATGCTAAGGAAGCTCTAAAACCTGAGTCTGACAGCCTCCAGCTATGTCAGAGAATCATTGAACGTCATCACGGACGAATCGATTATTACCATCTTAATCAGATGTTCAAAGTTGAAATGGCACTGCCGATTCATAGTAATACACCGGGGGAATCTACCTAGATTTACTAACACTTAGCTAAACTCCTGCAAAATATTTTCTCAGAAATGCTATAGAAAGACCAGAAAAAAGTCTTAACGTTTTCTGGTCTTTTAGTATTTTTATTCTTTTTTTAAAAGCCTTGTCACTTCCGCCACTTTCATCGGTCGGTAAAAATAATATCCCTGCACTTCGTCACAGCCGGACTCTTTTAAAAAGGCCAGCTGCTCAGCCGTTTCCACCCCTTCAGCCAAAACTTTCAGGTTAAGGATTTTTGCCAGCTGAATAATTGTTTTGGCAATCGGCCGATTTTTGGGGTTTTCATCAAGTTCTCTGATAAAGGCAATATCCATTTTTATTCGATCAAAGGGGAGATTTTTTATCCGGTTCAAAGAAGAATATTCGACCCCAAAATCATCAATGGCAATGGTCACACCAAGTTCTTTCAGACCATTAAGAACCGAAATGGTTTCCTGATCACTTGTAAATGCCAGCGTTTCAGTTATTTCCAGTTCCAGCAGTTCAGGTAAAATATCGTTACCAGCCAGGTTGTTTCTGATAATTTCAATAAGCTCAACATTTTCCAGCTGCTCACTGGAAAGATTAACTGCCACCGGAACCAACTGAAAACACAGCTCCTGCCAATTCTTCAACTGTCGACAGGCTGTTTCAATAACCCATCGGTCAATTGGCTTCATCAAACCCGGATGCTTCATCGCCAGGGGAATAAAAAGCCCCGGGCTCATCAAGCCCATCTCCGGATGATTCCAGCGGATCAAAGCTTCAATACCATTAATTTCCATCGTTTCCAGGCTGACCTGCGGCTGATAATAAAGCTCAAGTTCTTCTCTTTCGATGGCCCGATATAAATCATTTGTCAGCCGGGTCTTTAATTTTAGATCTTCCTTCAAATCCGGCGAGCAGACTGTCACCTGATTCTTCCCGAAATCTTTAGAATGATACATGGAAAGGTCTGCATTTTTGATCAGTGTATCCGGATCTTCACCATCCTCTGGATATAATGAAACCCCTATGCTGACAGTAATATAGAGTTCCTGCCCACCCAAATTAATCGGCGCTGAAAAAACCGACATAATATTATCAATGATATGGTCAAGATCATTTAAATCATAAATCTCGCTGAGCATAATCAGAAATTCATCTCCGCCAAAACGGCTGACTATATCATTTCTGCGTACTTTTTTACTGAGTCGATGTCCCACTTCAATCAACAACTGGTCACCGACGTTATGTCCAAGTGTATCATTGATTGCCTTAAAACCGTCAATATCCAGAAAAACAACCGCAACAGAGGCTCGTTTTATAATCGCCTCATGAATTTCCATTGACAGCTGTTCATTATAAAGAACCCGATTAGGTAGTCCCGTAAGGGCGTCAAAATAGGCCATGTGCCTGATACTCTCTTCCGACTCCAACTTATTAAAGGCGTCAATTAAAAGGTTGCTGATAATTTTTATGCTGTTAACCTGACTATCATGCCAGATCACCTTTTCGTTAAGATATTCTACCTGTAGGGCTCCAATATTTTTGTAACTGCTGACCGGTGCAACGTAAAACGATTTGAGTTCAGGCGACAGTAAATATTGCGATTCAGCAGCATCCGGAGCAAAGATACTCCGGTCTTTTAATATCAAGGGTATTAACCATGTTGGATCAGAACAATCCGACAAAACATCCTGGCGATGCCATTGATATTCTTTTGCTACCACTTCAGCTGAATCAAAAAAACGGAGACATAGTCTATCGCTTTTCAAAAAGTCACTATACCGTTTTAACAGACTGATCACTTTATGCTCCTGATTTTCTTCACTGATATTAATCAGATCCGAAGAAATGTCGGAAATCAGTTTCTGCAAGCGAATCTGTTCTTCATTCTCTCTCAACCTCTTAAGAAAAATTCGATTGACATAGATCGCCACTGATAAAAAAAGCAGGACAAAGATGATCCTGTTAAGATGATTTGAGGGAATAATCTTAATCAGCATGACCGGAGTTGCCATCCATAAAAGCACGAGCGAAATCAGATAAAATGCGCCCACCAGAATCAGGTATTTTTCATTTCGAAAAGGAATTAACAGAATAATAAAAACGATGGGGGCTGCCCAAACAGTTACTCCCGCAAAGGCCTGATAATAGAACAGAACAAAGGGAATACTCATGGATAGAATGGCAATCAAAAGTAAATCCTTATCCGCGTCTTTAATTGAGGAAGCTTGAATCAATAATATAGCCATCCCCATTATCAACAGCAAAACGCTGGGTAACAGCGCCTGCCACAAAGGGAAACCCATTAAGAAATAGGCAGATATAAAGTTGGTATTAGCGCCAATTAAATATGCAATCATTAAATATCGATAAATCGTCCGATGGGTATATTGATTGAGGATCTCTCCATCTTTCACTGTAATTTTCTTTTTTTCCACCGTCATCAAATCATAATGTTTAACTGAAAAAAGAATTGCTGAAACAGGTATCAATATAATGGCTACTGCCAGTTGCGGTGTTGCTTCGTGACTGATGGAATTGAAAATAATATCTGTATGACTGCCTAAAATCAGAGCAAATAGAAAAGTGGCAAAAATTAAAAGCAGTGCTCTTCTTGTTTTGCCAGTCTCCCTAATTCCGGTTATTAAAAAAAGCAGCAGACTTAGAAAAGAATATGTCAGGTAATAAAGATTGAAAAAAATATCCAGGCCGTTATTCTGCGAATGATTAACCCAGCCACTTGGCGACAGAATCAGCATATACTGATTAAGAGCACTTGGCTGATATAAAGCAAAAAATACAATTATAATAAGTGCTGGGAGGTATAAGAGCAGCAACAAAGGAGTTGCTCTAAGCTTTTTTGCCTGATTTGTCAATACCAGCGTAAAATGCAAAAGAAAACTGTACATACTTCCCCAACCAAAAGCAGCTACCCGCCGCCAAATAAGGGCAGTTTCCATTGTCTGAGCCGAATTAGCAATGGAAAATGAAAAAGACCAGATCCCCAATGATAAGCAGAGCCCCAAAAATGTTAATTTCCGCTCCTGACTGTTATCTTTAAACAAGATATAAAAGCCGAGAAAAGTATATCCGATAAAAGCAAAATAAAATATCAGCGAATAGATTATGGGTAAAGGCATGCTTCAAACCTCCTGGAAGCAGTTTATACATATATACCCGATACCGTTCTGTTCTATCCCGGATTCTGTTTTTAATTTATCATCTAATAAAAAAAGTTCACCCATCGGATGAACTTTTTAAATTATGCTGCCGGCGCTCTTCGACCAACCAGCAGGCCGACTACCCGTGTGCCCTCCTTTATTGGAGCCACATCAAAAATTACCGGTTGTTTGGTGACCTTACTGACTGTTTCTTCAGAAACCGCTGGTTGGCCCTCAAGACCCACGTCGTACCAGTATTCACCCCAGGAATCAAATTCGCCCTGACCATTTAAATATCTGGCATGTCCATTTAAATCCATAACTGCAACATCCTGGTAACCGATGTCCTTAACTTCTGTAGCCATTGCTTCGATTTGAATTTCCCAATCCATGCTGATGGCAGCTGAGCTTTTCGACAATTCCCTAAGTTTCACTGCCATCGGATTATCAATACTTTCTTTCTTTTGTTCCTCAGCTTTCAGCTTAAAGGCTCCGATCATCTGTTTTAGCATCTCTGCCTGACTGGATAATTCCTGGCTCGAAGCAGCACTCTCTTCCGATGTGGCAGCATTACTCTGAACCACCGTTGAAACCTGTTCAATCCCTTTGGTAATCTGAGCAATTTCTGTCGCCTGTTCATTAGAAGCCTGTGCAATTTGGCCGACCAGCTGGGTCACCTTTTCAATTTCCGAGAGAATTTCTTCTAAACTGATTGCCGTTTCATCAGCAATTTTAGTTCCTGCTGCAACTTTATCGATAGAACCTTCTATAAGCGCCGTCGTTTCCCTGGCTGCTTCGGCACTGCGGGCTGCCAGTGTTCTTACTTCTTCCGCTACTACAGCAAAACCTTTTCCATGCTCGCCAGCACGAGCTGCCTCAACTGCTGCATTTAAAGCTAAAATATTGGTTTGAAAAGCGATATCGTCAATCACCCGAATGATTTTCACAATATTATCAGATGCTTCGTTAATCTCTGCCATCGCCGAAATCATGCTGACCATCTGTCTGTTTCCAGCTTCAGCACTGCCATGTACCCCAAGCGCACGCTCACTGGCTTCTGCCGCATGAACAGCATTTTTCCTGGTTTCTCCTGCTACTTCTTCGATGGAAGCAGATAATTCTTCAATCGCACTGGCCTGTTCAGTGGTCCCCTGAGACAGCATTTGTGCCCCGTTTGATATTTGTGCTGCCCCGGATTCAACCTGACCGGCAGACAGCTCGATATCTTTCATGATCCCGCTTAGCTGGGTTGTAATCTCATTAATCACCACTTTAGACTGATTGAAGTCACCGTGATAATAATTTCTGATTTCATGATTTAAGTCACCTTGCCCAATTGAACTCAAAACATTAGTCAAATCCTGCACATAATTTTTCAAAAATCCGATGGTACGATTTAAATTTTCCTTAATATGACCATACTGCCCTTCAAACTCACCTTCCATAACCACATTGAGATTTCCTCTGGAAAGCTGATCCATTGTTTTCGATGCCAGCTGTATCGGTTCAATAACCGCATCCATGGTCCGGTTAAATCCTTCAATGATCTTCGCATAGCCGCCTTCAAAACGCTTGGCATCCCCTCGATGATCAAGATCACCTTTAACTGCAAGTCGCGTCATCTCATCCGCTTCGGCAATCAGATCCTGAATATTTTCAATCATCTGAATCAGTTCTGGAACAAATTCATCATTGTCAGAGCGTTTGCCGATTTTTACTAATTCATCATAATCGGAAAGATCACCCCGTGAAACATGATTTACAATCCCCTGTATATAAGTAAGTTTGCTCTGGATATCATTTACAGAATTTTTAAGATTGTCATAAATGCCCAAATATTCTCCTTCTATTTGGGTTAGAAAATCATTATTCATAAGCTTATTAAGAACCTCTCCGGTCTCAGTCAGGGCACCCAACCCATCAATACAGGCATTTATGTTTTCTTTTAGATTATTGAAGTCCCCCTTATAGGCTGTGGTAATTTTCGGTGGGATCTCACCTCTTCCAATTCGTTCAATCGCCTTATTGGCAACCTTTAAAGGCTTGATAAAAGTATTGATGACATTGTTAAGGGCAATGATCAAGTCTTTAAAAGCCCCACTGTAGTCATTGGTATTTCCCCGGTAATTGAGCTGTCCTTCTGTTGCCGCATTGCCAAAGTCCAGAATAGCCTGACGAATCCGGTTCATTTCTGTTAAGACTCCCTGCATCGAAACCGCCAGTACATCTTCTCCAGAACGCGGACTGATCGAAACGGAAAAATTACCGTGCGCCATTTGTTCGGCCGCTTCAGCCAGGGCGCGGTTATTCTCAATCACAACCTTCAGGGAAGCCATCAGTTCATCTAATTCATTGCGGCCATCCAAATCAATTTCCAGATCCAGTTTGCCCAGGATCAGATGATCCGCTATCTCTTTTAATTTTGCTATTTTTCTTTCAAATTTTTGGGAAATTGCCCAGGCGATAGCACCAGTAACCAGAATAATCAGAACAGCCACCACCAGTATCTGGCTGCGAAAGTTGGCCACCAAATCTGTAATTCCATCCGTTTGAGCCAACATTGAGTTTGTCGCCATAAAAGTCAGACTTCCCAATACAAGGATTGCTAGTACAATAAGACCCATTGTATAAAACAGCAATTGCGTTGAAATTCTGATCTTCGAAGTTGAACCTTCATTTGTTGCCTTTAAACCGGATTGCTGAACCGATTTAGTCATTAATTCTTTTTCCATATTTACCTCTATCTTTAAAACATTTAATCCGTATAACAGTATATCCCTTTGTTAAAATTTCATCAACTGTATTTTATGGTAAAATATATAACTTTTCTATGTTCATTTCCATACCAGATTAGTCCGAAGTCAGGCAATTTTTTATACATATTTAAATCCTAATAAATTGGCAGCTGCAGGCAAACATAAAAAGACCGGTTCACAGCGCTAAAAGCATCTGTAAAACGGTCTCCTAGTATAACTCACAGTTCAATTTTCTTTTAATCAATACAGCACTAACTCTTCTTTCAACGAAGCTGTTGATATCTGCTCAGTCCTGAAATTTTTCTTTTGCAAGTGTTTGCTCAACTCTTCGGCGGGCATAGGGCGATAGAAGTAATAGCCCTGTACTTCATCACAGCCGGATTCCTTAAGAAACGCCAATTGTGTCTCTGTTTCAACCCCTTCTGCCAATACTTTTATCTTGAGAATTTTAGCCAGTTGGATGATGGTATTGGCAATCGGCCGATTTTTAGGATTTTCATCAATTTCCCTGATAAAGGTAATATCCATCTTGATCCGATCAAAGGGGATATTTTTGATCCGGTTTAGTGATGAATATTCCACCCCAAAATCATCTATCGCCATATTAATCCCGATACTTTTCAGTTCCCCGATAATCTTGGCCGTTCTTTCGTCATTTTTGAAAGCCAGCGATTCTGTAATTTCCAATTCCAGCTGGTCAGGCTCTAAACCATTACTGGACAAACTGGCTTTAATGATTTTTATCAAACCGGGATTTTCCAACTGCTCACAGGAGAGATTGACCGCCATCGTCAAAGCTTCATATCCCTGTTCCTGCCAACCCTTCATCTGCCTGCAGGCTGTCTCAATTACCCACTGATCTATGGGCTTCATCAGTCCAGGATGTTTCATAGCCAGCGGAATAAAAGCGTTTGGAGTCAGTAAACCCAATTCCGGATGATTCCAGCGAATAAGTGCTTCAATGCCATTAATTTTCATCGTCTTAAGACTTATCTGCGGCTGATAGAAAAGCTCCAGCTCATCATTTTCAATCGCCCGATACAAATCATTGGTTAGACGAGTCTTTAGCTTTTGGTCTTCTTTTAACACCGGTGAACAGCAGGTAATCCGATTTTTTCCCTGATCCTTTGAGTAATACATGGAAAGATCCGCATTTTTAATCAGGCTGTCGGGATCCTCCCCGTCATTGGGATATAAAGATACACCCAGGCTGGCTGTGATAAACAATTCCTGCCCTCTTATTTCCATTGGCGAAGTAAATACTGTCATCAGATGGGAAAGAACTTGATCGATATCCCCAGATCGATGAATGCCACTCAGCATCACCAGAAACTCATCGCCACCAAAACGGCAAACCAGATCATTCTTACGCACTCTTTTGCGGAGTCGCTGCCCCACTTCTATCAGAAGTTCATCACCGGCATTATGTCCCAGAGTATCATTAATCGTTTTAAAACCATCAATATCAAGAAATACAACCCCCACCGCTTTATGGCTACGCGATGCTGAATAAATTTCACGCACCAGATGTTCATGAAAGAGCGTACGGTTGGGTAAACCGGTAAGCCCGTCATAATAGGCCAGATTTTTAATTTTTGCCTCTGACTGCAATTTGTTCAAAGCATCAATCAAAAGATTACTGACAATTTTTACGCTGTTGTACTGACTGTCTCCCCAATGCACCATCTGATTAAGGTATTCCGCCTGCAGAACGCCAGGTTTTTGTTCACCACATACCGGTACTGCATAAAAGCTTTTAATCTCCTGCGGTAGTTCCATGTTATTTGCGGACGCATCTGCAACTGCCAGAATCTGATCTGCCTGAAGGTCCGCTCTTCTCCATAGGGGAATTGTAATCGCCTGTGAATCAGTCTTTCTGTACCAATGATGGACCTTTTCCACCATCTCATTTTCATCAATGAAGAAAAGGCTTAGTCGATCCGTTTCAAGAAACTCGCCACAACGCCTCAAGAGATTTTCAATCTTTTCATGGCGATTGTTCTCACTGATATTAATTAGATCTGTTGAAATCTCGGAAATCATTTTCTGCAGATGAATTTGTTCCTCATTTTCTCGGAGTCGCTTTAAAAAAACCTGGTTGATGTAGATAGCCATAAACAAAAACAAGCTGACAAAGATAATCCGATCCAAATGATCCATTGCGACAATTTCAACATATATTGAGGGCCTTATAATCCACAGAGCCACAAGCGACAGCAGATAAGAGCCGCCCAAAAAAAGCAGATACTTTTCATTTCTAAAAGGAATCAGTAAAATAATAAACACTACCGGTGCAGCCCAGACGGTGACCGCCCCATAATCTCTATAATATATGATCAGATAGGGAATCGTCACCGCCAGAATGGTAATTAAAAGCATGTCTTTATCAGTATCTTTTAGTTTCGAATGGTTTATTAGCAGCAAAGCGATTCCCAATCCGGCCAATATCAGACTAGTTGCCATAGCCATCCAAAAGGAAAAATTCCAGAGAAAATAACCCGATACAAAGTTAGTATTGGCGCCAATCAGATAAGCCAGCATTAAATAATGGTAAATTTTCTGCTGTGTCTTTTCGTTTAGTATTTCGCCCTCCTTTGCCTGAACAGTCTTTTTGTCCAAATCAATAAAATCATATTGCATAATCGAAAATAAAATAGCTGAAACCGGAATCAGAATAATTGCCGGCGCCATCTGCGGAGCTACTTCTCGGCTAATCGTATTTATAACAGTATCGGTAACGCTGCCAAGAATTAAAGCCAGCAGGAAAGTAGAAAAAACCAGGAACATGGCTTTTCTTTTTTTCCCGCTTTCTCTGATGCCAGCTAACAATAATAGCATCAGGGAAAGGATGGAACATCCTATGTAATAAACATTAAAGAACTGATCAAATATATTGTTTTCTGGTATATTCACCCATCCGCTGGGAGTCAAAAAAAGATGATGCTGGTGGACAGCAGTCGGCTCGTATAAGGCAAATAAAAAGATAATCAACATGGCCGGCAGATAAATCAGTAATAGCAAAGGCATTTTTCTGAGAGCCTTAGCCCGGTCTGTAATGATAAGCACGAAATGCAAAAGAAAAGCATACATACCACCCCAGCCAATTACTGCAAACCGGCGCCAAAACATGGCAATTTCCAGGGAATCGGCCGAATTGGCAATCGAAAAGGAAAAGGACCAGATCGCCAGCGTCAGACAAATGCCAAAAAAGGCCAGCTTTCGCTCCCGATAATTGTCCTTGAAAAGAATATAAAATCCGAAGAATGTGTAGCCTACAAAAGCAACATAAAAGATCAACGAGTAGATCAGGGGTAGATCCATGGGCATCCTCCAATCAGCAGTTTATGATTGTATACCCGGATAACCGACTTTTATTCTTTTGGCTCTTTTTTTACAAAAAAAACGGAGGGCGAGCAGATGTCATTCTTCTTCGCCTTCCGAATAAACTCGGTAATTATTTTTTCCCATTTTCTTTGCCTGATACATGGCCTTGTCGGCACTCACAAGCAACGCTTCATGATTACTGCCATGTTCAGGATAAAAAGCAATCCCAATACTGATGGTTACCAGTAATTTTTCACTGGTCAAAGGTTTTTGAATTGCCTTAAGCATTTTATCAGCAACGATCTCGACATCAGATACGGTTTCAAATTCAGGAATAATAACCGTGAATTCATCCCCACCCATCCTGGCAACGGTATCGCCTTTTCTCATGATGCTTTTGAGTTCATCAGAAACAGCCTTCAGGAGTTCATCTCCCATATCGTGTCCATAACTGTCATTGATCTCCTTAAAGCCATCGAGATCCAGGTACATTATTGCCAGCCGAGTCTGATATCGGGCCGCATTTGCCACGGAAATCATCAGTCGGTCATTAAAAAGGCCACGATTAGCCAACCCTGTTAAAGTATCGTGATACGCAAGATATTTGGCTTTTTCCGATTCTTCTCGGCGCTTGGTGATATCCTCTTTTACCGAGACGTAATGAAATATCTCGCCATTCTCATCAAATATCGGTGAAATTGAAATATATTCCCAATAAAGCTCTCCGTCCTTTTTGAAATTTTCTTGTTCTCTCTTCCATATTTTTCCCCTGGTGACTGTATTGTGTAAATCCTCATAGACATGTTTCATTTGACTTTCCTGATACAATACCCCGATGTTTTGACCAATCAGATCGGCAGGAGTATATCCGGTAATCTTTGTATAATGGGGATTTACATATTCAATTTCTCCTTTATCATCACTGATTAGTACTGCAACTGGGCTATGTTCGATTGCGTGGTAGTAAGTCCGCATCTGATCCTGAGCCTTTTTATAGTCAGTAAAGTCTTCAACAATTCCCTGAACGCCCACAATTTCACCGGTAAAATTATGAAGCGGAACAAAATGCATCCTTAAATAAACGTCTTTTCCCCATTTGGATGTATAGATGGATTCTCCTCTGAAATCTTCACCCGTTTCGGCACAGTGTTTCAGGCTGGCGGCAATTCCACTGTCCACCAGTGGCGGGAAGGTGAATACATTAACTGCTTTTGTTGCCTCAACTGAAGGCGACCCCAGCAGTTTTACCACCGCCGGATTTACCATTAAAATTTCACCATCACGGTCGCAGGTTATAATACCTGCCGGCGAATTTTCAACCAGCAAACGATATCGCTCATCCCTTTCATCCATCTCCCTTGACAAGCTCTTTTTTTCTGCTTCACTGTTGCGAGTGACATTAACCACTTCCTTTTCGCAGTTCTTCAATTGGCGGTCAATGTAGAAATAAAGGGGAGGTACAAATAAAATTATAAACCCAATCGCATAAAACAGACCCTGTTCAGCCATTCCCGGCAAAAAAAACGGCAACAGAAAGTAAACTGCCATCACCACCAGGACGGCAATTATCGTTATACTGATCACACAGAACCAGGTCTTCTTTCTCCGAAATTCTTCACAATTCATATTGGGCTCCTCTAAACAGTGCTCTAGTCAAATCAATAATATCTAATAATAACATTTTATTTGCTTTCATTATACCCTAAAAAAAAACATTATATCAAAATTATCACTCTCTTTAGTCTATAAAAAAACACCCGGCCGAAGCCGGGCATACATTCCGTAAAATAAACTTTGCACCAACATTGAATCACCTCAGCTTATACAGCATCAGGCATTTTCCTTATATTAAATGATAAGCGGCGGCAAAAGCTGTTTCTACCGCATTGGCAATACGTCCAACACATTTGGTATCACCAATTTTAATCACTCTTTCAAAATCAGTTGCCAATTCATCAGCCAAACGATGCTCGGCTTTAACACCAAGCGATAAAACAACTGCATCCAGATCCATCGATATCGCCTGTCCATCAGCTTTTTCCAGCATTACTCCAGTGCTGGTAATTTCCACCAGTTTATGGCCTGGCATAAAGACCGTTCCAAATTTCATCAATCTTGCCTGGACATCGCTGAAAGACTGCCAGCTGGCGCCAGGTCCTATTTGATCCGCCATTTCCACGACACAAACTTCATTATCCTGGGTTTCCAAAAGCTCTGCGGTTTCGACACCGGTCATACCAGAACCGATTACTGCCACTTTTTTACCGGTCAGGCTGACTTTTCCTGTCAAAACGTCAGTACTAGTACATACAAAGTCCTGATCAATCCCTTTGATGGCAGCCGGAACAATGGATTCAGAACCGGTACCGACAAAAACGGCATAAGGACTTAAGCCTTTAATCGCTTCTTTGGTCGCAGCTGCGCCCAGTCGGATATCAACCCCAAGTTTATTGAGCTGATTTTTATAGTAATCAATCAACCAGTTAATTTTGTCCTTATGGGGTGGTTTATTAGCCAGACAGAGCTGGCCGCCCAGTTCAGCTTCTTTTTCAAAAAGCACGACCTTAAATTGTCGTTCAGCCAGTTTGACCGCCGCTTCCATCCCGGCCGGGCCACCGCCGATAACAACTACCAGCCGCCCGTCACCATTAGTACGGGCATCATTGTAGAACCACTCACGAGCGGCTCGAGCATTAATTGCACACGCAAAGGGCTCTCCCTTCATACCATTTTCAATCATTGAATCCATGCAATTGAGGCAGGAAATACAGCGCCGGATATCTTCGACCTGGCCTTTTGCAGCTTTATTAACCCAATCCGGATCAGCCAGCATACCACGGGCAATGGTTACCCCATCCACCTTACCTTCAGCAATGATTTTTTCTGCAAATTCCGGATTTCTGATCACGCCAACACCAAAGACTGGTACATCTACAGCTTTTTTTATCGCTTCTGCTAAATAGATTTTCCATCCTTCAGGATAGGAAATTGGTTCCCATGCCCAATTCATGGTTTCATAGATACCGGCTGAAACATTAACTGCATCCAAACCAAAAGGCACCAGATACTGGCAGATCTTAACGGCCTCATCAAGCATCAGTCCATCTTCTTCAAAGGGAAACATAGACTCCCGCAAAAATTCATCGGCAGAAATTCTCAGCATGACCGGATAATCCCGTCCGACTCGAGCCCGAATCCCCTCGATGATTTCTTTAATCACCCGGGCACGGTTTTCGGTACTGCCACCATATTCATCGGTGCGCTTATTGGTTAACGGTGAAATAAACTGGTTAAGCAGATATCCATGAGCACTATGGAGTTCGACACCATCAATCCCTGCCTTGTAGCAGCGCTCAGCAGCATCGATATAATTATCGATCAGTTTTTTTATATCCTCTTTAGTCATTTCCCGACACTCGGCCTGGGTCAGCATACTTTTTATCCCACTAGGCGAAATGGTTGCCCTTCCACCGATAGCTATATTATCAGTCTGACGACCTGGATGATGCAATTGAATAAAGATCGCCCCATCGTAAAAATGTATATCTTTAGCCAGCTTGGTAAGACCTGGGATACAATCATCGGTAGCTGCCGATGTCTGACGCGGCATCATCACCCCGGTTTCATTATCAACCCGGGTTACTTCAGTAATAATCAAACCAACTCCGCCTTTGGCCCGCTCAGCATAATAAGCACGTTCACATTCCGAAACTGTAGCGTTATCATGAGCCGTTCCAGAACCCATCGCGCCCATAACAACGCGATTTCTAATTTTCAAAGAACCAATATTAATAGGTGATAACAGATTTTCAAATGACATAATTTTCTCCTTTTATTAATAGCTATCGTAAATTTAAAACCGTGATTCTGTGATGACCATATACTCCTCTTGTTTGTTTAAATTGTATCAGCCACATGTCTTTAAGTCTTTGTAAAAAATTGAGATTTTAAACAATTTTAGCAGTCAGGGCAACAAACAGATTTTATAAAAATTAACAAAAATCACCTGATTTAATCGTAAATTCTAACGAATATTGTTCAAATAATTTTGCTGAATATTAAGGTTCCCGCAAAAAAGCAGTCCTTGACTTGAACCTCTTCGGCCTATATCTGCCATTTCCAGGTTACAAGTCTGACTGCCACATCAGCTGTATGACAAGATCACCCCTTGTCATACAGCAATCAATTTTGGTTCCTAATACTTATCACTTTCAAAATCGTCTAATTCGATCGTTTTGAACTCATCAAGTTCAATACTAATATCTTCTATCGGCTGCTGTGGGCCAGTTTAGCGGCTGGGGCCTGATAGCTGCTACTGCCACCTTTTTTAAGTTTAAATGCATTGACCCGCCCTTTTAGAAGTTCAGCCTGACCCAGGAGCTCTTCACTGGCAGCAGCGCTCTCTTCGGCAGTTGCCGAGTTTGTCTGGACAACTTTGGAGACCTGCTCAATCCCGGTATTGATTTCATTGATCTTGGTTGCCTGATCATTGGAAGCTGTGGCAATTTCTGCTACCAGATTAGTCATGGTGCCAATTTTATCAAGAATTTCTTTTAAGCTTTCAGAGGTCTGACTAGCAATGGTGGTTCCAGCTTCAACCTTACTGATAGAGCCCTCGATCAGGTCAGTCGTTTCCCTGGCCGCTTCAGCACTTCTGGCTGCCAGAGTTCTTACTTCTTCAGCAACTACGGCAAAACCTTTACCATGCTGGCCTGCCCGAGCTGCTTCCACTGCGGCATTTAGGGCCAGAATATTGGTCTGGAAGGCAATGTCATCAATAACCCTGATGATTTTCGAAATATTATTGGATGATTCATTAATATCATTCATGGCCACAACCATCGCATCCATCTGACTATTACCATCCTCCGCACTGGATTTCACATCACTGGAGAGAACATTGGCCTGGTTGGCATTGGTAGCATTACGAGAGGTATCACCGGCCACTTCTTCCATCGAGGCATTGAGTTCCTGTATGGCCGCCGCCTGTTCTGATGCCCCCTGAGAAAGAGCCTGTCCACCGTCAGAAATCTGGTTTGCTCCAGATTCCACCTGTCCGGAAGCCTCACCGATTGTTGCCAAGGTAGAGCTTAACTCGCTGGTAATGCCATTGAGCGAATCCTTAATGGCCTGGAAATCCCCCAGATAATCATCAGTAATTTCCAGATCCAGGTTGCCCTGTCCAATTTCTGTCAAGGTCTCGGTAATCTCATTGACATAACGTTTCAGGAAGGTAACGGTCCGGTTCATATCATCTTTAATCTGGACATAATCACCATTGTAAATACCCGTCATTTCGGTATTTAAATTCCCCTGGGCAAGTTCCTTAAGCGTGGCTGACGCTTCCTTGATTGGACCTACCACTGCGTCCATAATGCCATTTAAACCAACTACAATCTCAGAAAACTGACCCTGATGAGCCGATGCATCCGCTCTGGTATCAAGCTGCCCCTGCATCCCGGCCAGAGCCATCATAGTGGCATCGTTAATCAAATGTTCTACAGAATTCTTTACTTCTGACAGATTATCTCTAATCGTTATAAACTGGTTACTGACTTCAGTCGTGTACTCATCTGCTTCCATAAGATTCAGATCTAAATCAATGTTCCCCTGAGCCAGAAGATTTAAATTGGCGGCTAAACGCGAAACTTCAGCAGCTGTATAGTTACTGACCCGCATGATTTCTGTCAAATCAGTAACAGTCTCCACGAAACCAATGTTTTCACCTTTTGCATTTTTAAGATAAGCTGTATCCTGTTTATTATTTCGTCCATGCCATTCAAAGTAAGACTGCGGATTATCGTGATCAACCAGCTGACGGATCCCACAGTTTTCCGTCTGGCATATCTCTGCTCCGGCATGCCAGCAGTCCATTCCTTTAGCAGATTCTCGATCTTGTATTGCACCATTATTAACCAGAAAGTCTTCAAAGGATTTATTCATGAATACCCATTTCATGTCGTTATCAGTCACATGGATCGGAAATGGTACCGAATCCAAAATAGCTTCATACCAAACCATCTGATCAACAACTATATCCAGGGTATCGTTAACCCCTTGGACAATTTCCTTAAACCCACCAGAGAATGCTTGTGCATCCCCACGAGTATCCCATTTACCAGCCTTGGCAGCATCAGCTAAAGAACTTGCTTCCGCAATCAGAGCACGAACTGTTTCGACCGTCGTTATAAGCGCCGGTGTTATTTCGTCCTGGTCATCAGCCACTGAAAGTTGTGCTGACACATCTCCTTGGGCAATCTGATTCATTAATCCAACGATATTGTTCTGCAGATTATCAGCCATCTGATTCAGGGTATTACTCATCTCCCCAACTTCATCCCGTGTGGTAACTTTGACCCGCTTGCTTAAATGACCGCGATTAATTTCCTGCAAGGTACTATTTGCCGCAGCAACCGGCTTGGCAATCTGACGAGATACGAAAAACGACACTGCTGCTGCACCAAGAACAGTTAAGAAAGCGATCAAAAGAATCCCATTTCTGAGGTTATTGATCGGCTCCAGCATAAATGACTGGGACTCCGAGATCACCAGGGTCCAGGTAGTTCCAGGAATTGGTGCGATATGGCCAATTTTACCAACGCCTTCGCGCTCATAATAAATCGTTGCAACCTGACTGAGATCCGTTTCCTGTAAAACGTAACCCAGTGCAAGATCAGTTTCTTGTTCAGCTGCTTCATAGATATTGGTCTCATCGATTACTAATTGCTGATTGGGATGAGCCATCAGGACACCGTTTTCACTAATAATGAGTCCATACTGGTTTTCCCCATCGCCCAGACCACTGACCACTTCAGTTAAAAAAGCCGGATTACGACGAGCAACCAGCAGACCAACAACCTCTCCGTTATTTCTTATCGGAGCCACATCAAAAACGGAAGGCTCTCCAGTCACCAGGCTGACTGCTACATCAGATATAACCAGATTACCAGCAAACCCCTCCTGATACCAGAAGCGATCTCCAGCCTCAAATTCACCGCCACCTATGACATACTTGGCATGTCCATCCATATCCATGACTGCAATATCTTCATAACCAAGTTTTTCGGCAATATCTGGCAGGACTTGAGACTGCTCATCAAAATTCATGCCGGTAATCATTACACCCTGAGAAGCCACTTCAAGCTTTCCCAGATTCCCTTCAATAATCGCTCCAATATGATTGGCGCTCTCTAAAACATAGGCATTGGAATCAAGGGCATTCTCAGTTTCAATAATTTCTGTCCCGCGACTGACTGAAAAAAAGCCCAGAATAACCGTCGCCGCAATAAGTGTCAGCACCGTCATCAGAATAAGCTTAGTCGTTAAACGCATTCCCAGTTTAAAATTTCTCTCCATAACTATATCCTTTCTAAAAATATCATGTGTATATAGTTATAGCCAAGTTGAGTGATTTTTAAGCACATTTAAATAGATAATTTTAAACTTTTTTTTGCAAATTTTTTTATTTTTCTACTTACAAGTAATAATTTAAAAATCAGTTCAACAAAAACTAATTTCTATTACCCCGTTTTTATTTTCCACCAACTTGCTATTCTTCAAAAAACATAAAAAACGGAGCGGTTTGTTAGAGTAAACCGTCCCGTTTCTTTTATAAATTTGCTATCTTCCAGTCTAATATTTGTCACTGTTAAAATCATTGAAGCTATTCATATCAAAATCATCAAGTTCAATGCTGACATCTTCTGTCGGCTGACTAGGGGCCAGCTTAGCGGCTGGAGCCTGATAGCTGCTACTGCCACCTTTTTTAAGTTTAAATGCATAAACCCGACTCTTCAACAGCTCTGCCTGGCCTAACAATTCTTCGCTGGCTGCAGCACTTTCTTCGGCTGTTGCCGAATTTGTCTGGACTACTTTTGCAACCTGCTCAATCCCGGTATTGATTTCATTAATCTTAGTCGCCTGTGCATTTGATGCATTAGCTATTTCACCCACCAGGCTGGTCATACTCTCAATCTTCGCAAGTATTCCCTTGAGACTTTCAGCAGTATCTGTGGCAATTGCCGTTCCAGCTTCAACCTTATTAATTGAACCTTCGATCAGCTCAGTTGTTTCTCTAGCTGCTTCAGCGCTTCGAGCTGCCAATGTTCGCACTTCTTCAGCGACCACGGCAAAGCCTTTGCCATGCTGGCCAGCCCGAGCTGCTTCCACTGCGGCATTTAGGGCCAGAATATTGGTCTGGAAGGCAATGTCATCAATCACCCGGATAATTTTAGAGATATTGTTGGACGATTCATTAATATCATTCATCGCGCCAACCATTTCATCCATCTGGGAATTACCCGCTTCAGCACTGTTTTTCACATCGCTGGAAAGAGCATTGGCCTGATTTGCGTTAGTTGCATTACGGGAAGTATCATTGGCTACTTCATCCATTGAAGCATTAAGTTCCTGAATAGCTGCCGCTTGTTCGGATGCACCCTGGGACAGAGCCTGTCCACCATCAGAAATCTGATTGGCACCGGCTTCCACCTGATTGGAGGCATCGCCGATCGTTGAAAGTGTTGCGCTTAATTCAGTAGTGATGGCATTCAAGGCATCCTTGATAGCGCGGAAGTCGCCCAGATAGTCGGCGGTAATTTCCAGATCGAGATTACCATGGCCGATTTCTGTCAGCGTACTGGTTATTTCAGTGACATAGCTTTTCAGGAAGCTGATAGTCTGATTCATATCATCTTTAATCTGAACGTAATCACCATTATAGAAGCCGGACATTTCAGTGTTCAGGTTCCCCTGTGACAATTCTTTAAGGGTTGCCGAAGCTTCCTTGACCGGTCCTACTACCGCATCCATAATGCCGTTTAAACCGACGACGATTTCCGAGAACTGTCCCTGATGAGACGATGCATCCGCCCGCGTATCCAGCTGACCTTGAATACCGGCCAGAGCCATCATGGTCGCATCATTGATCAGGTGTTCCACTGAATTTTTTACTTCAGACATATTATCTCTAATCTTTTCAAACTGCGTGCTGATTTCAGTTGTATATTCATCGGCTTCAGTCAGGTTCAGATCAAAATCAATATTCCCCTGGGCCAGAAGACTTAAATTAGAAGCCAGACGTGAAACCTCAGCAGACGTATAATTGCTGACTCTCATGATTTCTGTCAGATCAGTAATTGTTTCCACAAAACCGATATTCTCACCCTTTTTATTTTTCAGATAGGCAGTGGTCTGCTTATTATTACTGCCCTTATAATCAAAGAATGATTCTGACTTATTGTGATCCACCAGTTGTCTGATCCCGCAGTTTTCTGTCTGGCAGATATCAGAGCCAGCATTCCAGCAATCCATTCCAATAGCGGACTCACGATCTTTAATATCACTGTTGCCAGCCAGAAAAGCTTCAAAAGCACGGTTCATAAAGGTCCATTTCATATTGTTATCCGTAACATTGATTGGGAAAGGAAGTGAATCAAGGATTCCTTCATACCAGACCATCTGATCGACAACAATATCCAGGGTTTCATTGACTCCCTGTACAATTTCCTTAAAGCCACCAGCAAAGGCCTCAGCATCGCCTCGGGTTTCCCACTTGCCAGCTTTAGCAGCTTCAGACAATGATGCGGCTTCAGCAATCAGACCACGAATGGTTTCAACTGTAGTTTTTAGTGCCGGAGTAATCTCATCCTCAGTATCAATAATTTCCAGTTCAGCCGAAACGTCTCCATTTGCAATCTGCTGCATCAGGCCAACAACATTACTCTGCAGATTTCCGGCCATATGATTAAGGGAAGCGCTCATTTCCCCGACTTCGTCACGGGTAGTGATTTCAACCCGCTTGCTTAAATGACCTAGATCGAGTTCCTTAATCATATCGTTGGCGGCGATTACCGGTTTGGCGATCATGCGAGAGACAAAAAGGGCTATTGCCGCCCCACCAAGAACGGTTGAAAAGGCAATTAAGATAATCCCTTTTTTCAGATCATTGATCGGCTGCAGCATAAACTCCTGGGATTCCGATATAACCAGGGTCCAGGTCGTCCCAGGAACTGGGGCAATATGGCCAATTTTAGGTTCTCCATATTTTTCATAGTAAATGCTTGCAACCTGACTTAAATCCATGTCCTGAAGGACAAATCCCAGGGCCAGGTCGGTTTCATTTTCACTATGAGCGGTCTCATAAATATTGAGTTTCTGCATGACTAACTCTGCATTTGGGTGGGCCATCAGAACACCATTTGCACTCATAACCAGGGCATACTGATTTTCTCCGTCACCAAGAGCACTGACCACATCAGTCATGAAAGTCGGATCACGGCGGGCCACCAGCAGGCCAACAACCTGATTATTATTTTTAATAGGAACAACCTCGAAAATTGATGGCTCACCAGTCACCGGATCTTCAACCACATCTGAGATACACAAATTTCCTGCCAGGCCATCTTCAAAGCAAGACTGGCCCGCGGCGTCAAATTCACCACCCTCAGCAATGTATTTAGCATGACCATTCATATCCATTATGGCAATATTTTCTAACTCCAACCGCGAAATATCGTCAGCCAGAGCGGCACTTTGAGTTTCAAAGTCCATGCTGATCACAGAATCTCTTTGAGCCACTTCATTCAATACTCCAAAGTGACTTTCAATAATCGCTCCTATATGATTGGCGCTTTCCGACACAAAATCATCGGCATCCTGCGCGTTTTCCGTTTCAATAATAGATGTCCCGCGACTAACCGAAAAAAAGCCCATGACGGTTGCTGCTGCTATCAGAATCAGAACAGTCATCAGAATGAGTTTAGTCGTTAAACGCATCCCCAATTTAAAATCTTTCTCCATTATATTTCCTTTCCATCCATATGTATTAAACTGTGTTATTATAACAGATTAGAGTGGCTTGCGCTTATTTTTATCTAAAAATATTTTGTTTTTTTTTTGAAAAAACGCAATTCTTAATGATTCAATATTAATCAATGAAATTATTATAATTATAACGGCTAACTATTTATTTTAAAACTAATAAAATTGCTCGTAGCGATATTTTTACTTAATTAAAAACAAATTTATTACATTTTAATCCTTCCTTAATTCTTTCTTAACATCCCATTTACTTTCATATACTTCTCACTGCCCGTTCACACAAACAACACCTTCGAGACTTATTCTTAGAAAATCAATAAAATGAGCAATCAGGAGGATTTTAATGAAAAAAACAAAAATGCGTGTGTTCTCAGCCGCTGCAGTGCTGACGATGGCGCTATCAGGCAACGTTTTTGCTGCAACAGACCTTATCACCCCAACTGCTGAAATAACTGCTGATATCTCTGAATTCAGCGTGGAATATCGTGGACATATCCAAAACACCGGCGACTATCCCCTTGATAACAGCTGGATACAGGGTCCTGACGAGCTGGGCACCGAAGGACAGGGACTTCGACTTGAAGGCTTCTGGATTGAACTGACCGGAGACGTTCCAGATGGGGCCCATATCGAGTATCAGGTTCATGTTGAAAATGAAGGCTGGATGGACTGGGTCGCTGACGGCGAATTTGCCGGAACTGAAGGAAAAAGCGAGCGGATTGAAGCTATTCGCATTCGGCTTGTTGATGATTCCGGTAATACTTTGAGCGGTTATTCCGTCCAGTATCGCGGACATATCCAGGATCAGGGTGATACCGATTGGGTTTCTGACGGCGAAGATTTGGGAACAACCGGTCTTGGTCGACGCCTTGAAGCACTTGAAGTCCAGATAGTTACTACTGATTCAAGTGACAACTCCACCGATGAGGACACGGACGAAGCAAGCGACGAAAGTAGTGAAATCTACAGTTTTGTAACTTCTCCAACCTCTACTATCGAGTTAGACACCGAATTTTCTAAGCGCGAGTTAAGCGGAACATACGATGAAAGTGACGCAACTCAAGTCATTTTTAACGGCAGTGATATTAGCGTTGACGGTGATGGCGCAGCAGTCGACGGCAACACCCTAAACATCACGGCTGCCGGCACCTACATTGTCAGCGGTGATTTAAGCGACGGACAAATTCTTGTGAATGCCGGTGATGATGATAAAGTACAAATCGTATTAAATGGTGTCAGTATCTACAACAGCACCAATGCACCAATCTATTTGTTAAATGCCGATAAGGTCTTTATTACTCTAGCCGATGGAACGACCAACACCTTAACCGATAACTCAGACGAATATATCCAGACTGACGACAACACAGTTGATGCGGTCATCTTTTCGAAAACCGATTTGTGTCTTAACGGAACCGGCACTTTAAACATTACTGCCAATTACCAGCACGCCATTGTTTCAAAAGATGATCTGGTAATTACCGGCGGTACTTATAATATCAGTGCAGTCGATAACTGTTTAAAAGGTAAAGATGCCCTCAAGGTTTACGATGGGGTCTTTAACCTCAACTCATCCGGTGGTAAGGGTCTTACTTCTAAAAATGACGACGATTCGACCAGAGGCTATGTCTATATTGCGGATGGAACTTTCAATATTGAAAACTGCACCGAAGGAATCGAAGGAACAGCAGTCATCATTGAAGATGGTATCATTGATATTACAGCTACCGATGACGGCTTAAACGCGGCAAGCGCAACAAGCGATGATACCACTACTGATATAAGCGATCCAGCTGCTGGTGAAATGCCAACAATGCCTGATGATGGCACAATGCCAGATGGTACAATGCCTGATGACGGAACCAGACCTACAAAACCAGATGACGGTACCATGCCTGACGATGGAACACAGCCTGATGGCGGCGGTGGCATGATGGGAACCGACACCAACGCTTATATTTCAATCGCAGGCGGCACCATTAATATTGACGCCCAAGGCGATGGCATTGACTCCAACGGCAACCTCTATATTTCCGGCGGCACAGTTCTGGTCAGTGGTCCGACCAGTAGCGGCAATGGCGCTTTAGATTATGACGGGACCGCTGATATCAGCGGCGGGACAGTCGTATTTGCCGGCAGCTCCGGTATGGTTCAGAATTTTTCTGATACGTCTACCCAGGCAGCTATGCTCTATACTTTCTCTTCAACTGTTTCAGGTGGAACTGAGCTGAGTCTTACTGATGCCGATGGCAATATGTTAGTCTCCTACAGTCCAGTTAAAGACTATCAGACTGTAATCATTAGCACACCTGCTATCGCTGTGGGGTCAACCTACACTCTAACAGCCGGTAGTGAATCGACGACTATTGAACAGACCGATACGATCACAGGCGGCGGTAATCAGGGCGGTGGCGGCCCCGGTGGCGATATGGGCGATCGACCAGATCCCGGTCTTGATCCGATGACCCCGCCAACAGATACAGAAATCTAATCCAATAGTTTAAAAAAGCTGCGGCAAACAAAAAAGTTTGCTGCAGCTTTTTATTTATAGATCTCATCGTTTTCCATACATTTGTAATTCGGGAAATTTTTCTCAATGTTTTCTGTGCAAATCTCGTTAACTTATATCCCCAGCCGGATTAACATGAACCATGATATGCTTGACCTTGGGAAAGGACTCTTCAATATTTTTATGGACCCCTTCAGCTATTTCATGGGCCCGTTGCAGGGTGTAGGTACGTTCCACGCCAATTTCAATATCGACATAGATTTTATTGCCAAACTTTCTGGTTCTTAATAAATCAATACCCAGCACCTGGTCATTTCTGATGACACAATCATGGATCTGCTGTTCAGTTTCTTCACCACAGGAGTGGTCTACCATCTTATCAACGGCATCCCGAAAAATGTCGTAAGAAGCTCTGGCAATAAAGACAAAAATAATCAGACTGGCTACCGAATCCATAATCGGAAAGCCCATTCGTGCCCCCATGATTCCAATCAGCGCTCCCACTGACGAAAGGGCATCGGAACGGTGGTGCCAGGCATCTGCCATTAGTGCGCTGGAATCAATTTTTCGGGCATTAATCCGAGCATACCAGTACATCGCTTCCTTGGCAATGATAGAGACCAGTGCTGCCACTAGAGCCATCATTCCAGGCGCTGCCAGATTTTTATAGTTACCTGCCAGGATGTTTTTTAGTGCCTCAAAACCAATCCCTAAACCAGTCACAAAAAGAATCCCCGCCAGAATAATAGCAGCCACACATTCCATTCGTTCATGTCCGTAAGGATGTTCTTTGTCCGATTCCTGAGATGCCAGTTTGACTCCGATCAGTACCACAAAGGTCGAAAAAACATCTGAAGCAGAATGAATCGCATCACTGATCATGGCGTTCGAGTGGGCCATAATCCCCGCCATTAATTTGAAAAGCGACAGGATAATATTCCCAATGATTGATACCACTGATACCTGTCTGATAACTTTCTGAAAATCGTCAGACGTTATTTGACTGTTTTGTTCCATTTCTAATTCCTCCAAAGTTAAGATTGCCTTGCAGCAATTTCCTTACAGCTTTTCATGATCAGCTTAGATTTCATCTCTGATCAATTTCTATTTCTTTATTTTTCACGCAAAAAATCCGCGAATCAGCTGTGTACTGTCCCGCGGATGAAAATTCCACTGTCACCTTGTGACCCGACCCCATGACATTCCGTCACGGTCTGCTCAGTTTGTACCTTTAATTGCAGTGCAAAGAGTTTTTAAAGAATAGCATGCTCAGTTGGTGTTTGTCAAGAATAACCGACAAAAACTGAACACTTCATTCCCTATTTTTAGTTCTAATTTCTTAAACACTCAAAAGCAAACCTCGCTTAAGCCCGATTCAGCCACAATAAACGCAGTTTCTACCATGATTTTTTGACTGATACAAAGCTGCATCAACCCTGCTGATCAGGCTATCATAGGTATCACAAACCTGATAGTCAACAACCCCAAAACTGGCTGTTCTTTTATTAATCTCTAAAAACTGATAGCTTTCAACAGCATGACGGAGTTTTTCCGCCAACAAAAGGGCCTCATCAAGATCTGTTTCCGGGCAGATGATAATAAACTCTTCACCGCCCCACCGTCCTAAAATATCGGTTTCTCTGGTATGGTCATTTAGCAACCGTGAAAATTGAGCCAGCACTTTATCACCTGTCAGGTGTCCACAGCTGTCATTGACCTCTTTAAAATAATCGATATCCATCAAAATAATCGAAAAGTTCTTTTTATATCGTTTAGCCCGATGAATTTCCTGATTAATGGCTTCATCAATCCGGTTACGATTAAATAGTCCGGTTAATTTGTCAGTGACCGCTATTCTGCTGATTTCTTTGACCGCTTCATGAAGACTCCTGGTCTTCTCCTCCACCATCCTTTCCAGTACTTTATTGCGATCCTCAAGTTCTTTTATCGGATAAGTTTCATCACCCTCATGGGCATCAGTTGGGAGTGAAATATGCATATGTTCAATCAACCATTTGTCCTGCGATTTAATAAATACCAGACTTAATCGCAAGTTGTTGATCTTTACTTCCTGATCCATAATATGGGTCCTGATATTAAGTTCACACCAGGCGATTCCAGTATGATCACCAAAACCATTTATTATTGAATCAATTATCTCATAATTTACGCGCTCGGGAGCCTGCTCAAAATCTCTGGTGAATAGCACTTCAAAATCATTATAATTATAAGCCCTTTCATCTAAACCTGTCCCAAAACCACTGACACCTGGGCCAATCATTTTCATTGTTCCTATAAAATCTCTGTTTAAAAAATATGTATCCAGATAGGTTTTAAGCAATAAACGGATTTCTTCTTCAATATTCTTCAAGCAACTTCCTCCAAGTAAACTAATTTTTATTTTATACACAATTAGCTGATGATTAATCCAGTATTTTAATTCTCATACTTTTACAAATTTACGACATGTCGCCTGTACACTCTTCAAACACCTGATCATAAATCATCTCTGTCTGCATTGTATTAACCGGTTTTGAAAAAAGGTAACCCTGAATAAAATCGCAGCCGCTCTTTTTAAGCAACTGAAACTGTCTGCTGTCTTCAATTCCCTCGGCGACCACCTGCATCCCCAGCGTATGGGAGATATCGATAAGATTTTCAATCACCCGCTGAGTTGTCGTTTCCAGATATCGGTCACAGAGGCTTTTATCCAGTTTAATCTTATCAATCGGCATAAAGGTCAGATAACTGAGCGAAGAGTAGCCCGTACCAAAATCATCCAAAGATAAGTGAACACCAATCGCCTTGAGCGCATCCAGAACTTTCATCGCCTCTTCCTTGTTTTCCATAATGGCCGTTTCAGTGATTTCGATCTCAATCAGTTCCGGAGACAAATCATGCTTTTTTAAAAGACGATCCAAATAATCAGCAAAACCGGAATCCTCCATTTGTTTGGCTGAAAAGTTAATGGCCACCGGCTTAAGTATCAGACCCTTTTCCCGCCAGTGGGACAACTGGGTGACCACCTCATTCACAACCCAGCGACCAATAGCGATGATACTGCCATCTTCTTCAGCTACAGGAATAAAGGTCTGGGGATAATACTCGTTGCTTTTTAGTCTGATTAATGCTTCAAAACCAAACACGCTACAGGTTTCCACATCAACTTGCGGCTGATAAAGCAGAGTAAAACCACCATTAGTCAATGCGCCCTTGAGCTTACTGGTAATTCGGGTTTTCTCCATCATCTCGTCAGTCATACTTTTATCAAAATACAGATAATTGTTTCTGCCGGATCTTTTTACCCGATACATGGCCAAATCCGCATTCATAATCAACTGGTCAATTTGCCTGCTGTCGTTAGGGAAAAGTGAAATCCCCATACTGACTCCAATCGAAACCAGTTCATCGGCAACAATAATTTTTTCAGAAAAGACCTTTAGTATATCCCTTGCGTGCTGGTCAATTTTTTCCAGCTCTTCAATATTATCTATCAAAACCAAAAATTCATCACCGCCAAATCGACTGATTTTAAGGTGTTCATTGACTTCCAGCTGCATCAGCAAACCAACGATTTCCTGCAGAACTTTATCCCCAAATACGTGGCCCATAGTGTCATTAATTTCTTTAAAATTATCCAGATCAACCATAATCACAGCCCCCGGATGATGGCTGCTCAATGCATTTTCCAGATACTCAAGAAAGCGGCGGCGGTTGGCAATCCCGGTTAAAGGATCCAGATAAGCCAGGTTTTTGATATATTCATCTTTAGCGGTTAACTGAACAGAATATTCCTGAATATCTGCGTACAATTTCTTCAGTTCTGAAAAATCCCGGCTGAGTCGCTGATTAAAAATATAACCGATTAAAATGATGACTTCCGCAATGATAATGATCAGGCTCATAATATTTAAAATCATCAGCTGATTTCTCAATTCACTTTTGGGGATAACCGATCCCACCGACCAGTCGTTGCTTTTTATAGGACTGTAAGCCACATAATAGTCCGTTTTATCTTCCACATATTCAACAATACCAGAACTTCCACTAAGCATCTGACTTCCGATTTCTGCCAGCTGATTATTTTCGTCAAAAATACTTTTATTCATCACATAAGCAGCATTTGGATGAACAATATACTGACCATCTTTATAGAGCAAAAATGCGTATCCATTCTCACTGAAGCTATAGGACTGGACAAAGTTCTTAATGGTTTTAAGACTGATATCCAAGCCGACATTTCCAATCAGTTCTTCACCATCATATACTGGCGCAACAATTGAAATAATCAGATCCCCGGTTACCACATCCACATAAGGCTGGGAATGGGTAATCAGTGAATCACTCAACAACATATCCGTGTACCATGGCCGCTGCTCAAGAATAAACCAGTCCGGACTGACATACATTTTATCCGGTGTAATAATCCCGTTCATCGCTCGACTGCCCAGCCATACCAGGGATATATCCTCATCACTGGCCTGAATATCGGCAACAATAGAAGTAATTCTGTCTGCCATAGGATTTTTTTGGTGCTCACTATAGCTTGTGGAGGCTTTAAGATAATCCAGCAGTTCAGCATTGGTTAACATTTGTCGAACGATTTCATCATAGCGGGTAAAATCTGTGTTGACTACTTCAGCAATAATCTGCGAATCTTTCGTGAGCTCCGAGGTTACTTTACTTTCCAGAAAATCCCGCAGCATAATATTAAAAAGAATGGTAAAAATGATGAAAACAATCATCAATATGATAAGCAGTGGATTAAGCAGCTCTTTCGTATAGTTCTTGATGACGATAACCTCCAGCGATGTATTTGTAATTCATGAATACAGGTATAAGTTCATCCAGCATTGTAAGAGATTAAGCCAGAAAATTTAAGTTTCAAAATACTATTAACTATGATTATAAACGCTTATTTAAAACAAGACAATCAAAAAATGCCCTCGTTCAGAAGGGCACTCAAACTTTATAGATTTTTTATCTCAATTTTCCAAAATATTGACCGATTATTTTTTGTGGGTCCCACTGACATCCCGTTTAATCCGGTCTTCAACCCGCCGATTAAGCCACATGATCGCTGTTTCGATATGAACCAGGGCCATGGTATTTTCCTGACAGGCAAACTCACCTTCCTGAAAAAGCTTTAAGCGGTCTCTGACAATTTCCAGTAAATCAGAATCAATTACGCCTTCTTCCGAATCGGACTCCTGCCGTGCCCCTTTTTGAAATTTTATACGACCCAGTTCGATGCTGGGGTCATCTTTGGGCCGAATAACGTACTCCTGATAGGCATTTCCGAATCCTTTTCCCTTTTCCGGAACACGGTAAACTTCATTTAAACTCCCCAAATATTGAACCGTTGTTAATTTTTCACTCATTTTTGAGCCTCCTCTTTAACTCTGAATCCTAGTTTGATTGGTTTTTTTATACCCAAACTAATTGCACTTATTCATAAAAAACAAAAGAAGCTCAAGCCGCAAATTACTTGGCAACCTGAACTTCTTTCTATCTGATTCTTTTTTTAGTCATAAAGCTGTCAGTTTTTTATTCTGAATTTCCCAATCATTTCCTTAGGGCGTGTCTGAAAACAAAATCTTTACAATCACCACAATGCGTTTTAAAATAAAACCAAAACGTTGGGAGCACGATAATGCCATCAAAACGCTATGAAATTACAGACGAACAATGGGAACAGATTAAAGCTTTATTTCCCAAAGCGAAAACTGGTCGACCGCCAAAAGATAATCGGTTAATCTTCAACGCAATTTTATGGATTGCGCGAAGTGGTGCTGCGTGGCGAGATCTTCCCGAACGTTTTGGTTCGTGGAAAACGGTCTACAGCCGTTTCTGTAAATGGCGTGATGACGAAACACTGGCAAATATTTTTCATGCCTTAAATACCGATGCTGACTTTGAAAATCTCAGCATTGATTCAACCATTGTAAAAGCGCATCAGCACAGTGCTGGTGCTAAAAAGGGGCTGTAAATGCAGAAGTGAATCAATACATCGGTAAAAGCCGGGGCGGTAACACGACTAAAATTCACGCAGTCGTCGACGCTCTGGGTAATCCGATTCACTTTGAACTTTCAGGCGGCCAGATTAGCGATAATACCGCTGCAATTGGTCTACTGGCAAACATTGAAATCAAAAATGCCAACATTTTGGGTGATAAAGCTTATGGAACTAAAGAGATCCGGACTTATATCACTTCACAGGGTGCAACCTATACAATTCCGCCAAAGTCAAACACCAAAGAACCCTGGGACTGTGACTGGTGGCTTTATAAAGAACGCCATCTGGTTGAATGCTTTTTCAATAAAATCAAACATTTTCGTAGAGTTGCGACTCGTTATGACAAGCTGGCATCTTCGTTTTGTAGCTTTGTTTACATTGCTGGCATCTGGCTTTTGTCAAAATAATTGGTGTTTTGACTTTTCAGACACACCCTAAGTATCTGAGCCTGACTTGATAATTCTTCACTGGAGGCCGCACGCTCTTCTGCTGTCGCCGAATTAACCTGAACAACATCGGAAACCTGTTCAATATTAAAATAGTTGTTACTTTCGCTGTCCTTACGGACATCTTCCATCCGCTCCATCTCTCTACTTTGTATGAAGTTATTAACATGATGGCCTTCCGGCGCTGTTTGCTTCGACCTGATTCACCAATTGCTGGGCCGATGCATAACCGTTTTGCTCCATCTCATCAAGCATACTTCTTCGGGTCAGATAAGATGACAAAACCCCAATAATCAAAATCCCCGCTGCCACACAAACTAACGGGATTACCAGAATCTTAGTTCTGATTGTTTTTTTCCTGCGCTCTTCCACAATAATCCTCCCTTTTTCTTATTTCATACTATTTCAATGTGACAACTTGCTTTAAATAGTTAAAGCCAATATAGCAAAGAAAAATTATTTTGGTCAAGAATAAAGTGATATTGTATTAAAAATAACTGAGCTATTCTTCCAGAAAGAGAGCAGATGACTGTCACCTCTCACCTGCCGCTTGACAAAGACCAGAGCATTTTATAAACTAAAGCCACTAAAGAAACAGGAGTTATAATGGAGATACAGTTATCCGACCGCTTTAATTCGGTCCGCCTTTTACGCTTTGCCCTACCATCGATTATGATGATGGTATTTATCTCGATTTATTCGGTGGTTGACGGTTTTTTTGTCGGGCGCTATGTCGGCAGCTACGGCCTGGCGACGGTTAATATCGTTTTCCCACTGATTATGGCCATCGCCGCCTTTGGTTTTATGCTCGGTACTGGCGGGACAGCCACCGTTGCCCAGACACTGGGCAGTGGACAAGCAGACAGGGCGCGGGGGATCTTCAGCTTCTATACGCTGGTTACACTCGCTTTTGGATTGACGGCGACGGCTTTTACTTTTACACTGATGACTCCGCTCTGCTACTGGCTGGGAGCCAGTGAAGCAATCATAGAAGATTGTGTGGCCTATGGCCGGATCTGTAGTCTGGGGATTGTCTTTTTTTTACTGCAGGCCTTTTTCCAGACTTTTTTTGTTGCCGCCGAACGTCCCAAGCTGGGTTTTTATCTGAGTATTCTAAGCGGAATCACCAATATTTTATTTGACTGGCTGCTGGTCGGCCGGTTGGGCTGGGGACTAAACGGTGCGGCAACAGCAACAGTAGCCGGTTTTGTTGTTGGTGGGCTGTTCCCAATCTTATATTTTTCTTTCAATCATACCAGCTCCCTATATTTTGTCCGACCCGATATCAACTGGTGTCTGCTTTTTAAAAGTCTTGGTAACGGCGCCTCGGAGATGGTAACCAATCTTTCGCGATCGCTGATTACGGTCTTATTTAATATCATCCTGATGCGCGAACTGGGTGAGAACGGAGTGGCCGCCATTTCGGTCATGCTTTATGTAGAGTTCGTTTTTACTGCTGTTTTAATCGGCTTTTCGGTAGGAGTGGCACCGGTTTTTGGCTTCCATTTCGGCGCCCGCAATGGGGACGAACTGCGCTCACTCTTTTTTATCTGTCTGCGGGCTCTGGCGCTTATTTCGCTGTTGCTGTTTGCTGTCGCCGAAGTTTCTGCTCGACTCCTGATCATCATCTTTATACCTGATAATGGACCACTAATCGATCTGACCGTTTACGGCTTCCGCCTATTTGCTCTTTCTTTTTTAGGCTGCGGCATCAATATTTTTGCCTCAGCCTATTTTACAGCCCTAGGAAACGGAACAGTTTCAGCCTTAATTTCCTTTTTGCGCACTCTGGTTCTACAGGCTCTGTCCATTCTCGTGCTGCCAGGTCTGGTTGGCATCAACGGTATCTGGCTGGCTCTCCCCCTGGCCGAAGGCCTCGGACTGGCTATCAGCGCGTACTTTTTTTATCGCCAACGGAACGTCTTTAAAATCAGGCCGCAAAATGATCCTGCCAATTAAAAGTCCACGTGGCTGACACGTTTTATCAACTTATTTCACCACCAGGGATAGATTGTTACAACCTGTTTAGAAAAGTCCACCTCATCAAGGATTTGTTCGACCGCTACTAATACTTCTTCAGAAAGCGTAAAACTATCGCGCAGGTTTTCAAAATCTTCCTGTTCAAAAATGGTATACACATTGTTATCAAAATCCTGTTCGTTCTGAAGCGCGATAAAAGACAAGGCATCAAATAATTCATCCTCGTTTTTCAGACTGATAATGGTCTTCATTTGGCAACGTTCGTCAAAAGGGATATCCGATTCCTCATTAAGATATTCGTAGTTCTCACAGAATATTTTTTTGTCACAGGCATCGATTATAATATCTAAACTCATTTTATTCTCCTAATCTATATATCATCAGGAATATCAGAAAGATACTCATAGATGTCTTCACGTACTGGGACATCTAACTGATAATTGATTTCTACCGCAGTTTTATTGGTATCACGCATTAAAAACTCTTTAGCCTCACCAGTAGGTATCATTTTTCCCAAGTAATAAAATTCATTAGCTCCTTTATCATCCTTATTTTTTCGTACGAACAATTCCATGTCTATTCCATATTTCTGAGACTCGAGCGCCGTTCTAACATCATTTGAGCTCAACCTTCTTCTATGCTTAGAAATGGCTATTATTCGAGAAGGTGATAAAAACCGATCTTGATAATTGATTGAAGCATCGATATCTTCGCTTTTGTGGTAATTGATAAAGACTGGATATGTTTTCGATTTTTCATCGTATTTATAGCCACCAATATTTTGTGCAACTCCACATTTATCCCATTCAAGCAAGCGGCAAGCATCCTCATAAGAATATTTTTGGTAAAGGGAAAAGGCACTGTTTTGATAGCGGTTTCCATAATATTTTGCATTTCGAAACAGTCCATAATCTACTAATTCCAACAAATATTTTCTAAAAACCTCATCTTTTAGCTGTTTTAAAAGGACAGATGAGGCATTTTCACCATCTAGAAAAACTGCATATTTAAAGGTATTTTTCCCAGTTCCCGCGAGAAATTGATTGGTCAAAACATTGGTCACATTAGTGAGCGTTTTTTCTTTTATCTCAATTCTGTATTCCGTCTCCAGCTTCTTTTTCATAGCAGATAAAGGGTTTAATTTCCCTTCTAAAATGTATTTAAGCACCAACAATTCATGGGGTCTTTTCCCTATCGCTAGTTTCTTTGAAATAAAAGTGATCATAACTTCTTGAATTTCATTAAATTCAGAATAATAATCCTCCTCATACTTTTTTAGAAATTCATGGTATGAACCAGTATTGCTATTAAATAAAACTTCTAAATCCATGGAATCGTGGGTCTCAAAATCCATAAAGGTTGGAATTCGACCCAAACGATACTTTAAATTTAGATAGCTTTCTTTCATGTATTTGACGCTAGCAAAATTGACTTGATCGATGGCTTCGTAGATTTTACTTCTGGAAATCTCATCAAAATTGATGGTTGATGCACCTGGAATTACCCGGGTTCCTTCGACTGTATATCGACGAATTGTATCTTTGTTAAAACTTCGATCATCGGATAAAGCCATGGGAATCATAAAATTATTCTTGTAATTCCCGATAAAGTCAAGTACCACAACAAACTCTTTATTCTGCGCTTTACGCAGGCCACGGCCCAGTTGCTGAACAAAAATAATCGCTGATTGGGTCGGACGCAGCATAATAATTTGATTCAATGTCGGCACATCTAGACCTTCATTAAATAAGTCCACACTAAAAATATAATCGAGTTTGTCATCACCATCACCTTCCAACCGTCGAATCATTTCTTCCCGCCGATCGCTTGAATCCGAACCTGACAAGGAGATAGTTTTATAACCCCTGAGATTGAATTTTTCAGATAAAGTTTTAGCTTCCTCATTACGCGAACAAAAGACAAGTCCATTAACCTTATTACTATCATGGCCGTAGCGCTTTAACTGACTAATAATATGATTAACGCGTTCATCTGAAGTCAGATATTTAAATTCCACGGTATCATCAATCAATTGCCCTTCGACCATAATTTCCGAGATTCCAAAATAATGGAAGGGACATAACAAATCCTCTTCCATGGCTTCTTGCAGCCGTATTTCATAAGCAATATTATAATCAAAATCAGCACAAATATTATGCTCATCTGTTCTTTCTGGCGTAGCGGTCATACCTAATAAAAAGTCTGGCTTTAAATAGTTTAATATCTTTTGATAGGTATTAGCCCCCGCCCGATGACTTTCATCAACAATGATATAATCAAAATCATCTGGTCTAAATGAATATAGATATTCATCTTTGGATAAAGTTTGAACTGTAGAAAATAAATATCGTATATTTCTTTTGGCTAAATTCCCCATTAATTTTCCACACTCAATCTGGTCACCAATAACCTTCTTAAAGCTTTCCATAGCCTGATTTAACAGCTGTTCACGGTGAGCAATAAAAAGCAGCCTCGCCGGTTCTACTTTTCTTACGTCAAAAGCCGCTAGATAGGTTTTTCCGGTCCCCGTTGCAGATACCAGTAAAGCCTTCTTTTCCCCTTCATCACGAAGCTTATCAATGCCAAGTAGTGCCTTGATTTGCATTTTATTTGGCATAATCGGATCGAGCTGAAAGGTCGGCGTTTTTGCAGTGCTTATTTGATAGTCAACTTGATAACCACTTCGATAATCTGCTACATTTGATATTTCACCTTTCTCTGGTTTATTTACCTGACTTTTTTGAATCAAATTACGGATGTAAATCGCTTCGTACTGGTCAATCCATTCGCCTGTGACAGGAATAGCAGATTGATATAAGGTATCAAATTCACTTAAGGTTTCATGGATTAAAGACCCCTTTTCCATCGAAGAGATTTTCAGATTCCATTCCTTGTTCGATGACAATGCGTTTTGGGTAAGGTTGCTGCTCCCAACAATTAAACTGTAGACATCTTTTTTTCGAAAAATGTAACCTTTGGTATGGTGATTACCGCTCGTGACAATCCGCAAATCTATATTCTTAAAATCTAACAACCGCTTTAAAGCCTTGGGTTGGGTAAACTCCAAATATCTGGAGGCAATTATCCGGCCTTTAACATTTTTCTTTTCTAAATCAATCAAAGTGTTCAAAAGCGAGACGACCCCACTTTCGGTAATAAAGGCCACCGAAAAAAAGAACTCCTCGCATTGACGCAGTTCTGTAATCAAGCTAGTTAGAACTTTTTGCCCTTTACTGCTATCATTGATTAATAATCGGGGCCGGTATTGCTCCAGAGATAAAGAATTTTTATCAATTAAACCAGCCAATAGACCGGCTTTTACAGCTTCAATTGACTCCACTTGCTCTCCTACTAACGATCCATTAATTTTTTAACAATCGGTAAATCCGCTGGTGCCCAATCTAATCCCATTAACTGCTCCACCTTTAGCCAACAATGATGATGATGTTCTAAGCGCTCAAAGCTTTTATTCTGAACAAAAACTAAAAAACCGTGCATTTCTATTGAAAAATCCGGATATTGATGATTAACAGTTAAAAAGAAATTATCCGATTTAACCGTAACTTCAAGCGCCATTTCTTCCTTTAATTCGCGCTCTAATGCTGCTTCTTTCGACTCACCTTCTTCAATCTTTCCGCCGGGGAATTCATATTTTAAAGAAAGATATTGGTGTTTTGACTCAGGACGCTGCATACATAGAATTTCATCTTTGTATTTGATAATGGCTGCTACTACGTTTAGGTGTTTCATTGGGTCTCCTTTTGCTAATGACTATCTGTTTGTGCAGATATCTAACTTGAACTTATGCAGTTTATATCTCGCCTTTTACATTAGCCCATCATTTTATAGTTCCAATTTCCAAAATTTTTGGAACTATGGTTTTCTATAATTCCAATTTTTCGTTTTTTTGGAACTATGGTTTTCTATAGTTCCAATTTTTCGTTTTGAGGGAACTATAGATGTTTCATCAAACCCGAAATACGTCAATATAATTTTTCATTGCATAGACACGATTTCTCGAGTATCCAGTTATTTCTTCCAGTATCCCCTTTTCACACATTGCTAATAAAATTCGACTAACCGTCTGCTTACTGAGTTCATTTGATTCCGCTAAAATATTTGCATTTTGAATAGGATTATTGTAGAAACAATCAAATATCGCCTGAACATTTTCACCACTACCGGTAATCTGAGGAACAATTCGATTATACTCATCGACAAGCGACACCGCCTTACCAAATTTTATCCTTGCTGTCTTTGCCGTTTCTATTGAGGCCTTCAGAAAAAATAAAATCCAACCAATCATATCATGATTTAGTCGTACACGATTTAGAGCATCATAATATTCTGTACGATGTGTTTCAAAGTAATCGGATATGTAAAAGCAAGGCTTTTTCAGTAATCCAGAATTAAGTAAATAAAGAGGTATGATAATCCTGCCAGTTCTTCCGTTTCCATCTAAAAACGGATGGATGCTTTCGAACTGATAATGGATCATTGCTATTCTAATGAATGCTGGCACATAAATTTTATCATTATGGATAAATTTTTCTAAGTCAGTAATCAATTCAGGTATATGTATATGTGCAGGCGGTACATATGATGCATTAGAAGGCATGCTACCTCCAATCCAGTTTTGACTTGTCCGATATTCACCTGGGGTTTTATGTTCACCGCGAACCCCCTGCATTAATTCATTATGAATTTCACAGATCAATCGGGAACTCAGCGGAAAATCATCTTGAATAATTCTATTTACGCCATGTTGAAGTGCATTAATATAATTATGGACTTCTTTCGCATCATCACGTTTTTCAGGATCAAGATCTTTAATCGGCATCATTTCTTCTTCAATTGTTGTTTGCGTACCTTCAATACGATTTGATTTATTAGCTTCTACCTGTAAATGCATTTTGATGTATAAATCTATATTGGGAACCAACTCGGAGTAACTGCCAAGACTCCCTAATTCAAGATTAGCTTGCTCCAAAAGAACGTTTATTTGAGGCGTTTTCCATTCCCATTGGCGATTAATAATTGCTGGAATAAATGAACTAAATTCTGATTGGGGTTCATAAATCCCCGCCTGATATTCCTCTAAATACATAATAACACCTCTATCTAATATGATAACTGAATTACTTGATTACAATCTTGTTGTTCAAACCATTTTGAATATCAATTCATAACAGCACACTTCATTCTAACACAACTTAACTATTCGCTGCATTTCATATTCTACTTTATCCTTTCCTTCTCTCCCACCAAATTAAACCACTGCTCATCTTCCCTGCCAACCCTGGCATCCCCGGTCAAAAAGGTCTCTACAATTTTTAGTCCCTCAACCTTCTTTAGCAGTTCTTCCAGCCTTTCTTCATTCAAATCGGTAAAGTATCGGCCTCTGCGCATACCTTCATAATCCCCGTATTTAAAGGAAGCATAGAAGCTCCCGCCTGGCTTAAGTGCTTTTACAATTCGGTCAAATATATCTGGCAGATCATCAAAGGGCACATGCAGAAGTGATGCACAGGCCCAGACGCCGTCAAATTCCTGCTCGTAATCTATCTGATCAAAAATCAGGCAGGAAACAGGGCGGCCGATTAGGGTTTGAGCCAGCTTGCAACATTCTTCTGCACCGTCTACTGCCGTCACAGTATAACCGGCCTCAATAAAAGCTTTGGCATCTCGACCGGAACCGCAGCCCAAGTCCAGAATTGTGGCCTTTTGTGGCAAATAATTTAAAAACCGCTGATGAATATCCGTAAGATCGGCCGAGACGGTATCGTCCACGAAATCTTTAGCGGTCTGATTATAATAGTTTAGGGTTTCGTTCATGATGGCTCCTTATATGTTGAGTTTTTCCAGCCGTTCCCGGTAAAAACGGGTGGTACGGTAATCAATAATATCTTTAAACTGGCTGACAAAGGACGGATTCTTAACAAAGACGTCCAGCGCCTGAGAAAGACAGAACATCTCGTCTTCCTGATAAAAGAACTTATGCTCGGTTTTCTGTAGAAAGTGAAGAGGGCTTTCATTCATCAGGCTCATTATTTCCTTGTTGCTCCAGCTCTCAAAATCCCGCGTTCTTTTATGACGCAGCAGATCAATCCGATTTGAGGACTTCTGATAAAACAACCAGAAATTTTTAACCAGTTCCTCCTCAGACACCCAGTTTTTCATAGTCCCATCATTCCAGAAGGCCAGAAGTACGGGCATTTTATAGGTTTTAGACATTGAAGTTGTTTCCATCCTTTTCAAAAACTCATGCCCGACACTGCCAATCAGAGCCTCTTCTTCCGGTATCAGTTCACCGTTCTCTTTCAGGAAACCCAGGTAATCATTTTCAGCTGGCCGATTATCTGATTGTCATCTCCAGTTAGACAGTTTCTGACCGTGCTTTGGCTTAATTCATAGACTGACATAGGCCCTCCTTTCTCCTGATTGAAATTTCACCCATAACCTTTTATTAAATAATCACGCAAAAAAACCGCCAGTTTCCACCGACGGCTCGCGCACTTCAAATTAGGAATCGGGATACAAAACCCGTTATTCCAGTCAAAATTTTGGATCCGTCAGGTGATGCTCACTTGCTGACAGTTCTGCCGGTTACATCCAGTCCAAACTGCATTTTAATAAATAAGTTTCGCAGCCTAAAATCTGATTTTTAAACGATTATATTTCACTATTTTTATTTTATATGATTCTAGTCAAATAAGCAATGTGTGACAGTAAAAGTGACAAAATTTTTACGCCTATTTTCGTTATCCCCCGGCCTTTCCGGCTATAATAAGAATA
The DNA here is from genome assembly GCA_030586155.1 of Eubacteriaceae bacterium ES3. NCBI lineage: Bacteria > Bacillati > Bacillota > Clostridia > Eubacteriales > Eubacteriaceae > Eubacteriaceae bacterium ES3. The sequence goes on from CP130741.1 coordinate 2,944,109, forward strand.
AGAGGTGAGCTCGATGAAAAAACAAAATCCATCCCTTTTAACTATGCTGGCGGTATTCGGCTTTGCCCTTCTGATCATTCCCATGGCTTTCGATGACTCAAACCGAATGATTCTCTGGGTTTCCGGCTTCCTGTTCCTGCTTATGCCACTGCTGATCAACCGCAACAATAAAAAATAATCAGCTATTTTTCAGACAGGATAAACTCCCAGACTGCCCGACCACCGCTTCCATTTCATAACTTCTTGTTGACCGTCTTTTATTTACTGTTTCTGCCAAATTCGACAACATTTTGTCGCTCTTTGTCGGCTTCATCACACTTCTCCCTTCATTATCAAAATGAGCCATCGGCATCAACCGACGGCTCATTCTAAATTTATAAGATTCTGTTAAAATAATCAATGCGTGACAGCTCCTGTGGCAATATATTTATCTGCAGTATTCTGCTGTAATTCCACTCACCTTCATATTTTTAATCCTCTACCTTTACAGCCAACTGTTAAAATTTCTATTTTACAGTCCTTCAAACTCCAGAACTGTTCCCTGTCCAAACACTCCGGCTGACTTGTCATATTCAACCCGATTTCGTCCACTCGATTTTCCCCGATACAGGGCATCGTCTGCCCGCTTAACCAATGATTCAAAAGTATCTTCATCGCGAATTTGAGCCACACCAATACTGATTGTCACCGGAAAACCCTGTTCGCTCATTTCAATTCTATGTCGTAACTTCTCTGCCAAAACAGCAGCGCCTTCAAGCCTGGTGTTAGGACAAATTATCATAAACTCTTCGCCACCCCAGCGTCCACAGATATCGTTTTCACGGATCGTTACACCCATTATTTCTGCGGTCTTCTTTAGCACCTGATCGCCAGCCAGATGTCCCAACCGATCATTAATTTCCTTAAATTTGTCAAGATCGCCGATGATTACTGAGAAAGGTCGTTTGGTTTTCTGGTAGTTTTCGATCTCCAGACATAGAATCTCATCGAGCTTGATTCGATTATAGGCACCCGTCAGTTTATCGGTCACGGACAGGCTTGCCAGCTCATTATTTTTTTCTTCTAAATGACCAAAGGCTTCCACCACTGTCCGCTCGTAATAACTGATAATCAACGTCATTACCAGATAGGCAAAGCCAAGATTTAAGACACTGACAAAAGTGTATCCCTGTTCCAACCAGTCCATATAATTCAGGATAATGTAAAAAAGTACCAATAGGGCAATACCGACTGTAAAAATCCTTCCCCCTTTGCGGCCCAGCAAAAAATAAGCACTTGGTGGAACGATAATAATCCAAATCAGATCGTATTCTGCAGATCCGATAAACCAGACCAGGGCAGTTATTATGCCAACCTCGGTGAGAATCATCACCACTGCCGTAAAGACAATTTCATGACGTCGATGAAAATCATAGAGGGCCAGGGCACAAATTAGACTGGCAATAAAGTTACTGACCATCACCGGATATATTTTATTGTAAGCAGCAATTCCAGAAAATAGAAATGCAATGATAATCCCCAGCGACAAGATGGCATTCATCATCAATACTCGTTTCAACTGGGGATCATCCTGTTGAAAATGATAATTGTTGGTCATAAATTTCTGAAATTTCTGTTCCAGCATGGCTCCTCCTAAAGATTTTCGTTATTTTCTCAAAACCATTATATTTCATTCACCGGTAAAATGAAACTATTTATTCGTCTTATCATAAACTTTTCATTCAACTTGTTTAGTTTTTTTAGAAAAACATATAAGCTTTCTCTAATTGCTATGCCTTAATAATTACCCGTTCCAGGTCTTGCCAAGCTAAATAACAACGTGCTAAAATGAAACCAATATTAAATTAAAATAATCCAAATAAAACCGGCGCCCAGGTTAGCGTAAACAGGCGGCAAGAAAGGAAGAAAATTTGACTGAACAAGAATTTACTTATCTATATGACCTGCTTCATACTTCCCTGCCCACAAATAAAATTCCAGATGATGCCAAAGACAATACAATGTTTACCGACCTGGTCAACACCATCAACCATTTGCGAAAGGCTGCTGCTGACTTAAGCTATGGCAACCTATCTGCTCCAATTGAAGGCCCTGGTTATATCATGGACTGTCTTAAAAACCTTCAGTCTTCCCTCAAAACTTTATCCCATACAGCCGAACAGCTGGCTGAAGGCGATTTTACCCAACACATAGAGTATTTCGGGGATTTCGGGGCCGCCTTTAACACCATGACTGATAAGCTAAAGGCTGTCATTGATGACCTGACTGAGACTCAGGCACGACTTCAAAAAAGTGAAGCCCGCCATCGTCTGCTGGCTGATCATGCCGACGATGTGATCTGGACCATGGACCTGAATGGACGATTTACCTATGTCAGTCCTTCGGTTGAAAAGCTGCGGGGTTTTTCCGTTGCTGAAGTACTGGAACAGACAGCCGAAGAGATGCTTTGCCCTGGTTCTTTAATTGAAATGCAAAAGGGTCTGGAACGCGCCATCAACTCTGTAACCAAAGGCCTGCCCTTCAATATTTATCGCGGCGAGCTGGAACAGCCCTGCAAAGACGGCTCAACCGTCTGGACTGAAGCGACGGTTTCCGGAATCTATGATGAAGAAGGCAAATTTGTTGGTATGCTCGGGGTTACCCGTGATATTTCCGAACGCCGAAAAATGGAAGAAGAAATTCGCCGACTCTCAATTACCGATAAACTGACCCAGACCTACAACCGGCTTAAACTCGATGAAAGTATCGATTCACTTTTTTCGAAGGCGAACTCAGTGGGGACTGTTTTTTCGATCATTATTCTTGATATCGATCATTTTAAAAACGTCAATGACCGTTTTGGGCACCAGGCTGGCGATCAGGTCCTGATTGATCTGGTCGGGCTACTCAATTTGGGCGTTCGCGACTCAGATATTGTGGGCCGTTGGGGCGGTGAGGAATTTCTGATTATTCTACCCGAGACCAACAAAGCCGAAGCACTCATTATGGCCGAGCGTTTAAGAGCATCCGTTGCCGACAATCATTTTAAAGATGTCGGTCGGGTCACTATCAGCCTGGGTGTCACCAGCTACAACGATGACCTGACACCGGAACAGCTAATTTCCCGCGCCGACAGTGCCCTATATCAGGCCAAGCAAAATGGTCGCAACCGGGTTGAAAATGAATAGCTTTTTTAGCTGAAACAGATAATCCAAAAGGAGTTAAAAAAAGGTGCCCACATTATAGACACCGTTCATTTTACAGTAAAGTTTGGGAATAATTTAATTGCCCACTCAGGTTTATTCTCCCTGCACCATCTAAGCCTGTCCAAAGCTTTCAAAGTAAGCCCAGGCAGCTTCAGGCGAATCAAATCCCTGAACCTGCTTTTCTTCTCCATTACGAATCGTCACTTCCCGATCCATCAGAGATATTCGGCCATCAGGAATAGGACGGGTGGCAATTAAAACCTGGCGGAAAAACGATTCCGGATGAGCCGAGGTGAAAAAATTGGCAATTTCAAAATCTGCATCAATACAAGGCTCCAGCGAAAAAGCATAGCTGGGTATGAAGTCATCTTCAATCCTTGTTTCCAGTTGACAGGTCTGATCATCAAGGGCTGTGAGCCGATATTTTAGACCATTTTGATCTTCTTCATGGTTTTCTTCAATCAGAAGTGGCGTAACCAGGCCATTCCCGCCGAAACCCACATCACAAAGGTAGCGATTGCCATCTAATTCCACTGTATTGACCCGATGAGTTTTTCCCGATTCGGCATAGCCATCACGATAAACTCTGGCCAGATGGCTGGTGACATCAAAACCAATCTCTTTGAGTAAAGCCGCAAACAGGCTATTTAATTCAAAACAGTAGCCTCCTCTATTTTGACGGACAATTTTATTATATAAATCGTCCTGTTTTAATGACACCGGCTCTTTTTTATAAACGGTGAGATTTTCAAAAGGAATGGTCATGACGTGAGCCTGATGCAATTTTTTAAGCTGTTCCACGCTGACTTGCGGCATTTCATCAATTTTTAGGCGTTCCAGATAGGCTTTTATTTCTTTCATCGTAAACTCCTTCTTTTCCTCAAGCGATAAATTTACTTTTCTGTTAGTATAACATAATGTCAGTTGAAAATTTTTTTCAAACACCATATTCTACTGCTTTCATTGCATTTTCATACTTCTGATAATAATAAATCTCTCCATCAACATCAAAAAAAGCGCCGCAAATGCAGCACTTTCATCTTCAATTACCCGGGGATTGGGGCTGTCGATAAATAATGGCGTATCCGTTGCCTCCTACACCACCTCCATCAGCCATTTTAAGGTTTCCACTTCCTGTTCCGGTGCCGTACTTCCACAGACATCTATAAAATGTGCTCCGACTTCTGCCTGTTTCACTGCCCGATCAGCAATAAAAGCTACGTCACGCTTTTCAATTGCTTCCTTTACTACCGGAATAGTTCCGTTTATTTTTTCTCCAATGATTATCATACTCAATTTCCGTTTCTGTTTAAATCCATATTCTATCCTTCCTTATTATGAAATAATTGCCGCCGAACAGTATTGTCGAAGCTTCTCTCTGTCTCTGACAATAATGCGATTCCGGCGTGTTTCAATGACTTGATTGTCTCTTAGAATCTTCGGACAACGGGAAACATTCTTCAAATTGATTCCCACCAGGTCCATAATGTCGTTCTGTGTCAGCATAATCACATCTTTGTTGATATTGTCCAGATATATGTATAGGAAATTGCTGATTTTTTCCAAACCGGTGTAAAACAGCTGATTGGCATTATCAAGCACCAGCATTCCGGCCAGTTCATTAAAAGCTTTATACATGGCCCGATGAGGTGTCGTGTAATATTCAATTTCCTTTTCCGGATGGGCATTGAGTTCTTCAATGGTTCCCCCTGCAAAAGGAATCGAAAAAGTTTCAAACATCGACATAATTGGTACTTTATCCGGTTCCTGATGATTGAGTGTGGTCATAACCCGACGGACTTTTTCTTCATATGTATCTCCCATCAACTTTCCTCCTGATCATAAATATTTTCTTCAGATGCCTAAAAAAATTAGCTGCCGGCAATAATCGTTTTCATCTGCTGGTCTAATCATAACAAAACCAGACCGGTCCACAATACCTCATTTTATGTAGTTATTGTTGTTGTTTTTTTATATTTTATTTTTTCTTAATTTAACTACCTAAAACAAGGTATTAAATGCGTATTTTTAATGTTATTTCCCATATTACGGTTTAAGAGCCTGTATAACATTGACCAGGTTAATGAGGAAGCAAACTTTTATAATTCACAATCAGCCTAGTATTTTCCGTATGTTTTAGCTTCTTCAACCATAATTTTTGCAAAAGTATCATCTAGTGGAGCAGGATATTCACATCCAGTTGCCAGAATAAATCCGCCATCTTTTTTATAGGCATCAATCTGTTCACGACAAATAGCGCGAACATCATCTTCAGTTGCAGTCAGTAACCAGCCTGGTTCAACATGACCAATCAGGGTTACTTTATCTCCGTATTTTTCTTTTATTTCAGCCAAGTCTTTACAGTCTGGTGGAAGATGCTGGTATGAAATCGCAATCGGGTCCATTCGTTTAATCTGCTCTTCAAAATAAACTTCGTTTCCACAATTATGAAGCATAACCATTCCCCCTTTTTCGCGGGTATGATCACAGAGTTCTTCAATATAAACACCTTCAAACTCGTCCCACATTTCAGGCGACATAATAGTTCGTGAAGCATAAAGGGTATCAAACATAATGGCATGACAACCAGCTTCGATAAGGCCCGAAATAAATTCTTTTAAGGTTTCGGTAATATTTCTCAAGGCGACTTTAACATCATTTGGAGCGACAAACATATCAATACATAAACTATCCAGACCGGACATCATGCTTAGGATTCCCAATGGTCCAAAGACAAAACCCACAATCGGTTTTTCCTGCCCTTTAGCTTCATATAAGAGACGGGCCAATTCCATGTGCTCGCTCATACGTTTAGTTTCTCGCGGATTCAATACTTCAATTTTATGATAATCTTCTTTGCTGCTGATCAGATGCTTATTTTTAGCCGGACCAGCTGCTTTATTTTTTGAATATTTCAGCTCCATTCCCCAGTCGGCCGCTTCAACTGAGAGATCAACCAGGGTACAGATTACATCAACATCAACTTCGTCTGTCGCTTTAATGATTGCTTCTGCACATTTGTTTACATCTTTGGTCCATTCATCATATCCGATATCCAGATATTTTCGAGAAATACTATTAATCAGAGGATACACAGGAACACGATCTGCTTCTTTGTGATTTAAAGCAAGTGTGACTCTTTCTAGTGAATTCATAAACTTTTCTCCTAACAAGTTTTTTAGTTTAACAAAAAAAAGCCATCCCTAGCAGGAACGACTTCATTGTCATACATTCATATCAATCATCTCTGATTTCTATGGATGTATTATAAAAGATCCTGTTAATTACTACAACTCCACTATGTTTTTTATAGGGAAAACTAAATACCGTGATTTCTATTTCAACGAACTTTTTCACTCTTTTTTCGTGTCAACAGATATCCAGCAATTGAAAAAAGAGTTTTATTCATGCATAAATATATTTTAAAGATACCTTTTTGTCAGTACATATGTAATAAACTTTGCTCCTACAAAAATCACTGCCAGGACTTATTGTCCAACTAACGTTATTTACCAGTTTTTCTGGTTATAATAACTGTAAGATGTGTTTTGACTAAAACACTAGTATTGTTTTACCGGTTTTAATGAAAGACTAACTATTAAAAGTCAAGTCTAAATTGACATTATTTGAATGAATTGCAGAAATGCAGTTCAGATAAGTTAAGAACTGAAAATGAGTTAACTGAACATTGAAAACTGCATGACAAAAAGAGCATCTTTGCAGGTGCTCAAAAAAGAGATATTTATTAAAAAAATCTAAGCTGATTTAATGTATGTTTGCCCAGATCTTTCCAACTGGTAAATGACTCTTACAAGCTTTTTGGCCGCGTGAGATATTGCGACATTGTAGTGTTTTCCTTCAGAACGTTTCTTTGCAAGATAAGCTGCAAATATTGGATCCCAGTTACAAACAAATTTAGTTGCATTAAATAATGCATAGCGAAGATATCTGGAGCCTCGTTTCTCCATATGGGAATAGGCACCATCAAGTTGTCCTGATTGGTAAGTTGATGGCGACAGACCAGCATAAGCAAGTATTTTGTCAGGAGTATCAAAGCGTTTAAAATCACCGATTTCAGCAATAATCATAGCCCCCATACGATAACTGATTCCAGGAATGCTAAGAATGGGAGAATTTATTTCATCAATTATGATTTTGATTTCAGATTCTATTTCATCAATTTCACAATCAAGTTCCTGAATAAGCTTAATGGTGTGTTTTAGTTCCAGTGATTTAGCCGGCATATTTGAGCCAATAGAAGTTCTAGCGGCTTCTCTGAAACGAACAGCGGTATCTTTGGAATATCGACCTTTAGAGGCTGTTTCAATGAGTTTGGAAAGCCGCGTAAGGTGAGCAGACGCAACAGCACTAGCACCCGGGAATTCAGAAAGCAATGCATAAACAGAAGTTAAATGAAGAGTAGGAACAAGTTTTTCCAATTCAGGGAAAAGAATTGTAACAAGTCTGGAAATAGATTGTTTAAGTTTCGAACGTTGCTTTACTTTATCAAAACGATAGCGGGTTAATGACTTCAATTCTTCATTGTGGTAAGATGTGTCTGAGTAGGACTTTAAGTTCACATCAGACATAATCATAGAAGCAATTGTTCGGGCATCTACCTTATCCGTTTTCGTCTGTCTAAGGCTTAGACTTTTTCTGTACAGATTGGTATGTAACGGATTGATAACATAGGTGGCGAGACCTTTATCAACGAGATAACCGAGAAGATTGTAACTGTAATGTCCTGTGGCTTCCAGCCCTACTTTTACTTTAGTTAAATCTTCTGCAACAGAGGAAATCTTCTGAAAAAAATCATCAAAACCATCACGGTTGTTCATAATGGTAAAGGCTTTAAAGAGTATCTCTCCATCTGAGTTAGTAATAAAGCAATCATGCTTATCTTTAGCAACATCAATTCCTGCATAAATCATAACAGTTCTCCTTGAATAAATTTAATACTGTTTGGAACCCACGGGTACTCCCTGCGATTGTAACCTCGTTCTAAATAAACCGTCATGCGGTATCTAACTGATTAACAAATATACAAAGAGCCTGTGGTTGGAGCCTTTCGAAAACCATCTAGTGGTAGGAGATGAGAACCAATCCACAGTATCTCCAAAAAGTATAGCATACAGTCCTTGGAGAGGGACTATAAACACTACTACTATATAATACGAGGAGGTTTTATAATGAATTCCGTTCCCAGATGGTTATACTGGACACCTAGAATTCTGTCCATACTGTTGACCAGTTTTCTGCTTCTATTTTCTTTTGATGTCTATTCGCCGGGAATGAGCATACCAGAAGTGCTGCTGGGATTTTTGATGCATAATATCCCGGTCATCATCTTAGTGATTGTCATTGTTCTAGCCTGGAAATGGGAAATTGTTGGTGCCATTGCTTTTGCCCTGGCCGGGCTTCTTTATATGGGTCTGGTTTTTATGGGAGTATTTCAGGGGGATCTGGCCTGGTATATTGCCCTCAGCTGGAGTCTGACGCTCTCCGGTCCCGCTTTTGTCATCGCTTTTCTTTACTATCTGAACTGGAGAAAAAAACATCATCCTACTGATCACAACAACATACATCCACAGCACTAAAATTTAAAGCGGTGGCTTTAGCTGCCGCTTTTATTTTTTTGCGGTTAAAACAATAACACACCTTTCTTTTCGCTCAATAATCAAGAATGTTATTGTTACCACAAACTACACTCCATTAAGGATATCCGCAGTTTCATTTAATTAATTGCTTATTTCAACAGCATATTAAAGACCACTACTTCATCTATCTTCTGGTACTTTAAAAACAATAAGGGTAAACAATATCTATGACTAACAACTCCAAGGAGGTTTAAAATGAAAAAAGTCAAAGTCAAATTACGTTCTGATAGTTCTTTTCAGGAAGTTGCCATTTCCAGTCCAGACAAACCCCTGATTGCTGAAACCATGCAGACAGGGTGGCAGAATATAGCTAATCTGATTGTTGCCTTTACCGAGGTAAGAGCCGGTTTAATTATGGAAATTACAGACACTGCCATGCAGGTTTTTCTGATGAGCCAAAATCCCGAAAACCCTTATCATGTTGGCGGCAATGATAAACTCTGTCATGGTCTCTATTGCGAGACGGTGATTGCTACTGATAACGAATTATCAATTGTCGATGCCAGACAGTTAGCAGCCTGGAAGGACAACCCCGATGTTGCTATTGACATGATTTCCTATTATGGCCTGCCACTGAAATGGCCAGACGGTGAATTTTTCGGAACCATCTGCGTGTTGGATGATAAACCCATGGAATTAAATGATAATCAGAAGCTACTGCTTAAAGAATTTAAATCCTCAATTGAAAAGGACCTGGCACTCTTATCCGCCAAATAAATAGTTCATTTTTATTACACTTCCAGAATACTAACACTGAAAAAAATTATCTTTTGAAAGTGACTTAAGCAAGACAAAGAATCTTAGTTCCTTTGTAAATCTAATTAACAATTCCAAAAGAAGCAATATAAAAAAGTCAAAAGAAATTTTTTTAAGTTTCTTTCGACTTTTTTTGTCTGCGAGTTTTATTTTATACTTTTTACTAGAACATTTCCTTACTCATATTGTCTATTTCTGCGTCAACCGCTTCATAAACACCAGGGTAAACTGAACCAGGGCCACCCATAATTAGAGATGGAATGAAGTAGTTTTTACCGCCATCGTTGCAGGCTTTTCCAACATATTCAGCCATCAACTCCTGGGTCCAGTCTTCCTTGTCTAACACCCCGTTGTCCAGACCACCCATAAAGGAAATCTGACCACCGTATTCTTTAATCAGCTTAGGAATATCATTTGTTGACATGCAACCCTGCCAAATATCCATACCCATTTCAATCATGCTGGGGACGATTGTTTCGCCATAGCTGTCACTGTGATGAACAATAATTTCAATGCCATTATCTTTATAATGCTGATAGATTTTTTTATAAGCAGGCATAATAAATTCTGCAAACATTGCTGGTGAGATGAAAGTTGATTTTGAGCTGCCCCAATCATCATGATGAAATAATGCATCGGGTTTTAATTTTTCGATAATCACATCGGCAAATTTTATTTCATACTCAGTGATATAATCGATCAGTTCTTTCAAAGCTTCCGGTTCTTCATAAAAAGCCATCAGCGCATCTTCCATTCCCATCAGATAATGGAGTCTTTCAAAAATACCCGGCGCATAAAAAGAAGCCGCAAATACTTCGTTTCGGTCAATAGCATTAGCATGTTCAATGGCTGGTGCCCAGGCTTCATCAGGGAAATCAAGACTTGGCATTTTAACATATTCTTTCCACTCGGTTACATCTTTTAAAACGATATGTTCATCATCATGAACAGGGAATGGACCCGGCTGACCTTCTGGCCACTGAATGGTCACACCCCAGGGATCTTTAGCCGTCATACCAGGACCGCAGGTAAAACCGTAGATAGGCGCTTCCATAATAATATCCATAAATTCGTACTGTTTGACAAACCGGTCAGGATTGCCACCTTTAATTGTTTCCAGTAAATTTTGTCTTTTAGTTAGCATTTTCTCCTCCTACTGCTAAATTTCTATTTTTCATAACTTCAGGCAGGAAGAAAACCAAAAGCATGGTGATGATCATGCATCCGCCCGAAAGAATAAAGAACAAATTCATATTGCCACCCGCAATTGGGGTAATAATATAGGTTGGTACTACAACCGCGCCAATCAGCTGAATAGTGGCCAGGAAGCCACCAGCAGTACCCGCATAAACAGGTCCTATTTCATCTAGTTGGACTGGCAGAGACATCAGTAAAGGAATAGAGGCACTAACAGCCGCTCCATAAACAAGCATGCCGGCACCCAGTGCAATCCCTTCAGGCAATAACCAGAAAAACCCACCACCAATAGCCGCCAGTATAGAAAAAGCAACCATTGCCGGTTTGGTTTTGCCAATCGCATTGGCAATGACCGGTCCCAACAGGGTCCCAACCAGACAACCGATAGTCATAATCGAACCATACATTCCGGCTGCAACCGAATCAATTCCCCGTCCAACCAGTGCAGTTGGCAGAAACGAGCTAATTCCCACATTACAGGCCATGATACCGGCTACCGCTACCGCGGCGATCCAGATTGGACGGCATTTCATTACAACTTTCAAACTTTCGCCAACTGACACAGATGGTGGCATCGCTGCCGGATCAACCTCCGGATTTTTAACAAATATAAACCAGAGTACAGCCGCAATAACCGCCAGGCCAGCCGCAAATATAAAGGCTGTTCTGATTGTAGCAAAGAAACCGGTTGTTGCCATAGCCACTGTCATTGCCAAGGTCGAAGTCGCCAGTAAAATACTCATTGCTGTGGTTATTTTTTCCGGTGGAAAGAAACTTCCCATCAGTTTCGGTCCGTTTGAGTTTAAGAATGTGACTCCAACCCCGGTTAAAACCATCGCAACCAGCAGACCGGAATAAGTTGAAGCGGTAACACGCAACGCTAAACCAATGGCCGAAATAACCAGGGGAATCCCGATCATTATTTTAAAGCCATACTTATCAACCAATAAACCTGAGATGATGCCCAGAAAAATTGCTGGAATCATCGCCGCAGTAAACAGACTCGAAAACTGAGTCAGCGATAAACCAAAACCTTCCATCAACTGAGGTGCCATTGGCGAAAGCTGATATTGGGCATAGTTTGGTGTAAACTGCGCGATACAGGCGACAATCAAAATCACCCACATGTAATTTGTTTTTTTCATTAACTCTTCCCTCTTACATCTTATTGAATTCATAAAAAATACCAGATACTATATGCATATAGTTATTTATATGCTAACAGTCTAGCATGAAACCGTTTGTCAGTCAATGGAATTTGTAAATATTTCCTTATCTATGAAAGATTGCAAATTTTCACCTTTTGTGTTTTAATTTAATCATTATTATAAGTAAGGAATGCATATGGCACAGGAAAAAGAATTAACGACAAAGCAGAAGATTTACGATATGGCTAAGAGACTTTTTTATAAAGAAGGTTATCAGGTCAGCTTTCCCAGCATTGCCAAAGAACTGGGAATCAGCCAGGGCTTGATTACCTATCACTTTAAAACAAAACGCAACCTGGCCATCGCCATTTTTAAAGAAGATTATGAGATTTTATCTTCCCATCTGAAAACAGTAGTAAATATTGATGAAGACATTTTTTTATTTATTATCAGCTTTTATTATCTAAACGATCAGATCCTGCAAAAAAACCCTGATAAGATGCGCTTTTTAATCGATACAAATAACGAAAACATCTCAATTGAGGCGATCTATGCCAGTGATTTCAAACACATTTATGAAAAACTGATTGAAAAAATGGTACCCAACGAATTGAATGCTGATGATAATCTAACCCTGTTTCTAACCACTACCTATTCAGTCTATGACTCAATCCTGCAAAAAATCAGCAGTGGACTCAATATCAGCAAAGAATATTTCTTTGCTTACACTATTGATCTGATGTTTCACTGCCTCGGCCTGGAAAAAGATCCCCAGCGAACGCAAAGGCTAATCGCCCAAGCCAAAGACCGGGTTGATTTACTCTTTAAAAATCATCCGGAACTTTTGGATGTATACCAGTATCTAATTGATTAGATCTTTTTAACTTTTTATCCAACACAAAAGAACCTGTCTCCGGCTGTTGCCCGATTCAGGTTCTTCTATCTTTTCTCATTAATTTTGTCCTGTTGTCTTATCGCTGTCCACGATGATATTCCAGAAATTGAGGTTCTGTGTCGCAAACTCCATCGCCGTCTTCATCAACAAAATTTTCATCATATGTGCCATCAAACTGATATTGTGCAACACCATCGTTACCAATCCCTACTCCGGTTCCATCGCAGGCACCAGCACCAGCCTGGGGTGCTGCCATTACTGTTCCTGCACTTCCTACCATCATCAACACTGCTAAACCTGCCATTAATTTTTTAGTCATTTTCTTCCTCCTTGAGCGCTTGATTTTTGATGCGCTTTTGTTTTATTGAGGATAGTATAACGCCGCTAAATGGCAGAAAAGTGTCATTATGATGGCATTTCGGTGTCATTGCAATTTTTTGTTCTACTCACAATTAACTGGACCACCCAATATCCTGATTAATATTCTCCATCATAAGCCGCAATCACCGCAAATTCATCGGAGCTGAAATAAAACGCGGTTGTTCCCTTGGTGACTTTATAAAACTCCTTGGCATCAGCCGAAGTCACATTATAGACATTCAACTCCTGGCAGATGACTTTTCCCTGTCCAGGTACAAAAAGATCGGCTATTGTTTCCATCAGAAAACGATCCACTTCTAGCTGTGCTTCATCATTGTAAACCGCCAAGTAAATTCGATTCAGTTTCTGATTACCCGGAAAATCCTGAATGTCGAGCTGCCCTCTTCTTCCTTCCATCTCATAATAATAGGAATTAGTCGTAAATTCTTTATCGGATACGTAGGTATGCTCCAACACAAACAGCGGATATCCTGCTTCCGTAACAGCTGCATTGATAGCAGTAATGATTTCGTCATGAGTCGTTTCAAAATAAGAATACTGATTTTCCTCATATTCAAAATAGTTGACTGCAAAAGCGTTTTCAGAAGTTGTCGTAACCGTCGTGTCCGTTGCTGAATCTGTCGCTGCTCCACCATTATTTTCTGACTTGGGCGTGCAGCCAATAAGCAGAATAAAAGTCAGCGCCAATAACAGGTATAGAAATTTTTTCATCAGAAATCTCTCCTTTCAGTACGGATAACAACTTTTTCTATAGTTATTTTACCCGCTATCATTTAACTGAAACATGAAAGCAATTCTTGGGTTATTCACTTCAAATAATTTTTCTGCACTTCAACCAGACATGATTACAGGCGCTTTTTTCAGCAAACCAATAATTTCGTTTGCCTACTTCATTTTTTCAAACTGTACCAATACATATGGTATAATATCATTATCATTATGATTGACAATTTATTTTTTATGGTAAAAATATCCCGCTTCTATGAGGGTTATAATGTTTCACAAACGCCTGATAAATCAGCGCACGGTCCAGCCACCTTGCAAGACAAAACAGTTTTACATTAATCCCGACGGACTAATTCGAATATAAACAATTCTGTTATCAGATCCCTCTGAAAATAATCAAATAGGAGTATCCCATAATGTATAAGTTCAGTGAATTACTCATACTCTTTACTGTGACGCTTTTTTTCGTGGTCCTGTTTTCATTTATTAATGAAAAAACCCTCAAACTCCCTTACGAAATCGGCCTGGTGGTTTTCGGCTTTGGCTTTTGCCTGATTCTGATTCTGATTAGAGCTTTTGATATGACACTGCTGCCGGAAGAGTTCTTAAAGCTTGTTCACCAGTTTGATTTCAATGATTTTCTGATTCATGGTATTTTGTGTTTTATGTTATTTTCCGGAGCTTCCAGTATCAAGTTCAATGATTTCAATGAAGACAAAGGCCTGATTGGCCGAATGGCAATCTTTGGCACACTGATTTCCATCATCGTTTATGGTTTCCTTTTTTACGGTTTGAGTCTCTTTTTGGGTCTTAATTTAACGATTCTGGAATCCCTGATCCTTGGTGCCATCATCGCCCCATCCGATCCGATATCCGCTATGTCAATCCTCGGCAATGTCGGTCTGCCCCACCGGCTCTCCCTGATTCTGGAAGGTGAATCCCTTTTTAATGATGGGATAGCAGTCGCTGTTTTTGCCACCCTGATAGCGATTCAGGCGGAATCTACAGCAGCATTTCTCCCTGGCTCTTTTATTGGCGGCCTGGTTGCTGACATTGCCGGTGCTGTCATTATTGGCCTACTGATCGGTTTAGTCATGTTTCAGATCTTCAAGCACACGAAGAATCTCTACATCAAAATTTTCACCAGCATACTAACCGTCATGATGGCCTATCTGATTTGCGAATATTTTGAATTTTCCGGCCCCATTGCCGCTGTCATTTGCGGCCTCTATTACGCAACGGTCATCGCTGGCCTGGAACGTCAGGGTATGGATGAATCCACCCGCAGGCTCCATGATATGTTTTATGATTTCTGGGGTGTAATTGATAATCTCCTTAATGGTATTCTCTTCCTGATGGTCGGTCTGCTTTTCTTTGCTGTCATCTCGCTGGAAGATATTTCCCATCTGCCCTTTTTCGCCATTCTCATCGGTGCTATCGCGATTAACACAATCTCCCGAATCATCTCAGTTGCAGCTAATGTATCTTTTCAAAAAAATATGCCCCTTGGTTTATCTAAAAAGAATTTTACCGTCTTTTTTTCCTGGGCCGGCTTAAAAGGCGGCCTCTGCCTGGCTCTGGTAATGGGAACAGAAGTATCTCTTTCACCCCATACCTATTCGATATTTGTCGTCGCAACCTACGGAATCGTCTTTTTTACCACAGTCTTCCAGGGCTTAACCGTCGGAAAAATATTTAAAAAGCTTCAAAAATCTGAGGTTGAAAACACTCATGACGTCCAATGAAAAAGAGCTGAAAACAACACAAAAGTTGCACCAGCTCTTTCCCACTATAGTAATCCAGTTGCTAATTATAACATTATTATTTATTGAATTAGTAAATTTATAAAACCCGTATACTTCATCTATAGTGCTTTTTTCAGCCATTCCAGGCGTCAAATTGCTGTACCAGCATAAGAACTTTGTCCTGCAGATCAACCTGCGCGTTTTCAAGCGTGTTTATGTGGATATCATAGTTTTCAGATTCCACTGCTGTATCTGTCTCAACCAGTCGTTTGCCGTCCATGCTATAAATGGTCAAAGACGTCTCATCCATAAAATAATCTTTAGCATTTTTATCGGCATCGTAAAAGAGATATTCATACTCGATGCTGCCATCAATAAATTCAATCACTGTTTCTTCCGCATAACCAAGCACCGTACCGTCTCCGTTATAACAGATGTAAGAGGTTGCCGCAATACCTTCTCCCACATCCTCGTACCAGTATTCCCAGTGAAAAATTTCAGAGTCGTCCACTTCAACTGCGTATTTCACGTCTAAAAATCCGGTTTCAACAAAACGTCCGGCCAGCTGGCCGTTTGCATAAATTTCCGGCCGATGATTGGTCCGCTCCTTATCTCCCCGAAACAGCAGCACCGAAGCATCCTCCATGGCCGCAAGGGCCTGTTCCTGAGTCATTTCCATGGCCAGCCCCGAATCATACTGACCGAAGGCGGTGTTATCGACCAAAAGAAGGATAACAATTGCTACGGTCACCACTAATAAAGTCAGAATTCCCTGCAATATTTGTCTAAAAGTCATTTTTCTTCTTCCCTTTATCTATTTGCATTATTATAACATAACTTAGAGTTCAATCGGATAGAGACAGCTATTTTTTTGCATTTGGTCTTTCTCCAGTAATGGCAAAAGCAGTTAGTCTTCCTGTCAGCGATCTTAACTATCACTTTATCTCATTACATTTTTCAACAGCGAACTAACTGCAGCTGACGTCTGCTTAAATGAATTCTATCTGTTTATTGCAGTGCTTATATCAAGTCTTCTCAACATCTTTTTCAAAAACTATCCCTCCATATCGATGTTTAAACTAGAAAAGCCCTTTGAAAAATGATAATATTAAATAACTATGAATAATCAATCAGACTGTTTCTGCCAACCTAAGCCATCTCCGGATCATTTTCTATTTAATTTCGGGTAAATATTTTATTATTAGACTCCAGTACTGATTGAAACGAAAGGAAGAGAAATGCTTAAGAAACTTAATTTATGGTCGATTGTAATCGGTTTACTATTACTGCCCCAGACCTCCTGGGCAGCCGAACTCCAGTCCGGCCCCTTAAACCCTGATTTTATCACCTATCAGTAGGCTATGGAAAGTGACATCAATACCGCCTCTGCCGAATATAACGGCGTAATCCCCTCGCCAATTTACCCAACTCAAACTACCACGACGGCAAGCCAAACCCTTCCGGAATCATATGATCTACGGGATTACGGCCTGACCGCTCCAGTCGGCAATCAAAACCCCTGGGGTGCCTGCTGGACTTTTGCCACGATGGGGTCACTGGAATCTTATCTAAAACAGGAAATGGCAACAGAAGTCGACCTGTCCAAAAACAATCTGGTTTGGAATAACGGTTTTGACTATTCTCAACCCGCTACTGGCGGCAACTATTTAATGGCTACCGCCTACCTGGCCCGTTACAGCGGTCCGGTCAGCGAGGAGAACGATCCTTATCTGTCGGCCTCACAGCAAGGTCTGTCTCCCCTTTATCACATCCAAACCGTGCAGGAGATTTATGGTGATTCTACTGCTATCAAGGAAGCCATTTTAAATGGCGGTGCCGTTGGCACTTTCATCTATTCGGAAACTGGCAACAGCGACTACTATAATCCTCAAACTTACGCTTATTATTATAATGGTAGCCAGGCTATCAGCCATGCTGTTCAAATTGTTGGTTGGGACGACAATTATGACAAAAACAACTTCGCCACCACTCCGGAAGGCAATGGTGCCTGGATCATCCAGAATTCTTATGGTGAAGACTTTGGCGACGGCGGCTTTTTTTACATATCCTATTACGACAGCAACGTCGGTAATGAAGTAGCTGTCTTTCACAATGCTGAATCCACCGATAATTATGACCGTTCCTATCAGTACGATTATCTGGGCTGTATCTCAACCCGCGGCTATGGCCTTCAAAATGCCTGGGGAGCCAATATCTTTACCGCTTCCGATGCTGAAGAACTGGACGCTGTCTCGACTTATGCGGCCGCTCCCAACATGACTTTTGAAATTAGCATTTATACCGATCTGACGGATGCGGCTGATCCGACCAGCGGAACCCTTCAGACGACCCAGACAGCATCTTATGATCTGGTTGGCTATTATACCGTTGCCCTGGACAATCCGATAACACTTGCCGCCTTTGAATCCTTCTCAGTCGTGATCAAATATACAAACCCGTGGAGCACCATGCCAATTCCGGTAGAAGAACCGCTTCCTTATTACAGCAGTCAGGCCTCAGCCAACCCTGGCGAAAGCTTTGTATCGACCAACGGCATCGATGGCTGGGAGGATATCTCTCTTAATGAAACCAACGTCTGCATCAAGGCCTTTACTAATGATATCGAGCCCAGCTCTGAAAGCCAGCAGGTCACCATCGATTACCGCACCCATATCCAGAATCAGGGCTGGCAGGATACTAAGGGAAATGGCGAAATCAGCGGGTCTACCGATAAAAGCTTGCGGCTGGAAGGGATTCAGATTCAGCTTGATCCTGAGAGCTACAATTTGGGTATATCCTACCGAACCCACGTTGAAAACCTGGGCTGGCAGGACTGGTCTTATGATGGCGAGATGAGTGGAACCTCCGGCCAGGCACTACGCCTGGAAGCCATTGAGCTTGCCTTAACCGGGTCGGATGCTGATTTGTTTGAGCTAACCTACAGGGTCCACTGCCAGAATGTCGGCTGGATGGACTGGGTTGAAAATGGCCAGACGGCCGGCACCGAAGGACAGGGCCTGCGTCTCGAAGCTATTGAAATCACTCTGACCAGAAAAGCCACTTCCGAAACCACAGTTACCAATCTGACAACCAAAGCCGACGATCAGGCTATCGACCTTTTCTGGCTGCCCGTTGACGGCGCCAGCGTATATCAGATTGATATATCAACAGACGGTCAAAACTATGAAGTCCGTCAGGATTCCTGGCCGGACACTACTGCACATGTCATCGACCTGACTCCGGGAACCCGCTACTGGTTTAAAGTCCGGGCGGTAACAGAATCCGGCACGGGAAACTGGTCTGATCCCGCCACTGCGGTTGCTAACGTTGATGATCAGGGGACTGCCTTTACCGGCAACCTGCTTTTAATTACCAACGAATCAACCGATATTACCACCACCCAGTCGACAGGCACCCTGCCAGCCCTGTCCGTATCGGCACAGACAGAAACTGCTGTCGAAAACTCCGGGACACGGGGAATTGACCGCATCGTCCAGTCTGACATCCCTTATGATCTGACCAATCTCGATCTTTCGACCCTGCAAACCAGCGAAACCTATATCCTGGATGATACCCGTTCCTTTTATGTGACCAGCTGGACCGAAGACGATCCGGCGCCAATTACCGGTCGCTGTGCCTATGACGGCCAGTTTGTACAGGTTTGGGTTGACAATGCCGAGGATGCTGTGGTTAAACTGACTGATGATCAGGCTGCCGAAATAGGTACAGAATTTGACTCGATTATTTATCCGCTGGTCACCGAGAATTTCTATTCAGTCTCTGACCTGGACGGTAACGGTAAAGTCGCCATTCTCTGTTTTGATATTGACAGCGATGCTGCTAAAGCAGAAATTCCAAATACTTTTACTGCCGGCTACTTTTCTACGGTAGATCTGCTGCCTGAGGGATACTATGATCAGCCTTCCAATCAGATGGAAATCTTTTACATTGATACCTATCCGACAATGATGGAAAGCTACAAAAATCTGGATGTCACTAACCCCATTGTTTCTCGAGTTTATCCCTATTTAGCTCACGAATTTCAGCATATGGTCAACTTCAACCGTAATGTTCTCGAAGAACATGACCCTTATTGGTGTGATACCTGGCTCAATGAAGCCCTTTCAATGGCATCCGAAGATCTTTATTTTGAAACAAAAGAAACTGAAAATCTGACCAGAGACGAAATGCTCACAGGATATAACGGCAACCAAGCGTCAGAAATTGCCGCCGGCAAATCGCTTCTTGACTGGGATGATAGTATGGCTAATTATCAACTCTCTTATCTCTTTTCCCAGTATCTGCGAACTCGCATCGATCAGTCTCGGGGTGAGGGGCAAGGGATTTTGTCCTATCATGACATCCTCACTGATTCCTGCAATGATTACCAGGCCGTTGAACATGTCATTCAAAGCCAGATTGATGAAGACTTAACTTTTGGCGAATTTATGACCCAGTTCCGGGCCGCTATCCTGTTAAAAGCCGACTCCGGTCCCTATGGCTTTAACGGCGAAGATGGTTTTGATGAACTTCAGACTCAGCTTTATTCCGGCACTCTAACCCAGCTTGAGGGCGGTGGTGCGATTGTGACTCAAATCAACTCAGACTTTACACCATACCCAGGCGCAGCAGGTAATGATATTCGCTTTACAGGGATATTTGAAAAATAATATCTACAAACCTGCTATCATTTTCGAGCCGGCTAGAATAGTGTGATTAAAATTCCATGTTTTTAAATTATCTCACGATATCAAATAACCTGTATCCGGTAATCACCTGATACAGGTTTTATTTTTAATTTAATGGGTAGAATTATTAAATTGAACTAAGCGAAAATTCTTCCACAACGGAAACCATTGTCGATTCATCATTGATAGCAAATAAAATAATTAATCTTGACAAGCGTAAAATCTAGGTATAAGATAGTAATGTAATCTTTTACAAAAGAATAGCACAGGGCAAGAGTTGAAGAGATGCCCGTATGATACTTAGGGTGGCTAAGCCGGGTTTTTCGGATCAGCCCTTTGTATGATGCGGGCTTTTTTATTTGTTTTACCATCCTATCTATCATTCTGAAAATATTTCGAGAGGTCAAATATGCAAACTCACGTTCAACAAACAGACGAAATCCAAAATCTTTTTAACCATTCCGTTATTCCTTCGGTTAATCACCGGAAAGAACTGCTGTTAGCCATGGAGCAATCTGAAGTTGAATGGATTATGCTAAAACTTGGCGATATCAATACACTTCCCCAGCTTGTCAAAAGCATTCATCAGTCCGGCAAAAAAGTTATGGTACACCAGGATTCCATCAAAGGCATAGCAAAAGATAAAATGGGAATCAATTTTATGGCAAGCTGCTCTGTGGACTGTATTATCACCAACCGAGCTGCCTGTATCAAACCAATCCGAGAGGCTGGGATGATTTCAGCTTTCGGATTGTTTGTAATTGATTCGGAAGCCTGTCGAACGGGAATGCTTTATATTAAAGAATATCAGCCGGATCTGATCACTCTGATGCCAGGTTCAATCCCCGATCAGGTCATTGATCGTATCAAAACTGAAACCCACAAACCATTTATTCTTGGTGGCCTAATCACCGAACATGCTCAGATCAGCCATGCCATAGATGTCGGCGCTGCAGCTATTGCCAGTAGCCAAAGAGAACTTTGGAATAGATAAATCAGTAACCAAAATTTAAAAATATATGGAGGAAAAACAATGAAAAACATTATGATTTTTGGTGATTCTAACACCTGGGGATGGGATCCATCTAACGATCTGGTAGAAACCATCAAACGCTGGCCCGATGATGTACGTTGGGCAGGTATTCTACAAAAAGAATTGGGCGAAGATTACAAAATCATTCCCGAAGGTTTAAATGGCCGTACAACGGTCTGGGATGATCCGATTGAAGAATATCGGTGTGGAAAACAACATATCATTCCTCTGCTCGATACCCACGCCCCACTTGATCTGGTCATTATTATGATTGGTACCAATGACTTGAAAGATCGCTACACTGTCACCGCCCAGGACATTGCCAACGGCGCCGGTCTGATTCTCGATAAAACACTGGCCCAAGCGGGTGCTTTCGGACCGGAAGGACCTAAGGTTCTCTTTATCGCACCGCCACCTCTGGGACCAATTGAAAATGGTATTTTTAAATTTATGTTCGCCGGTAACCGGGAAAAATCTGAACAAATGACTGAATTTTATAAAGCAGTAGCCGTCAGCCGTGGAGTTCCCTTCTTTGATGCGGCTTCAGTTGCCAAAGTCAGTGATATCGATGGCCTCCATATGGGCGCCGATGCACACGCTGCCCTGGGAAAAGCTATCGCGCTGGAAGTCAGAAAAATACTGTAAAGGAGACTATGATGAAAAAAGGATTGGCTTTAGTAAACGGTAAAGGAATCACAATGGAAGAAGAACATCCTTTTTGCGAAAGTATCTATATTCGCGATGGCATCATTAAAAGCCTGGGCACAAACACAGAAATCAAAAATCTGGCCCAGTCTGAAAGTTCCCTAATCATCGATCTGCAGGGAAAGACCTTTGTCCCAGGCTTACATGATTGCCATGTTCATATGATGAGCACGGGCTTGACGGCCATCGGAATTAATCTTTATGACTGTCACAGTGTCCAAACAGTTATTGAAAAACTTCAGACTGAACAGTCAGATGATCCTCAGGAGTGGATTTTCGGCTATGGCCTGGATGAGTCCAGACTCTTTGAAAAAAGGCCGCCTACGGCTGATGAACTGGACTCAGTTTTTAAAAAACGTCCTGTATATCTGCTTGACCGGGGACTGCATTATACACAAGTCAATACGATTGCCATGCAGATTATGGAGATTTCCGGTGATGAAGAAGGTCTCGGTCGTGATGAAGCCAATCAGCCCAATGGCCGCCTTCATGGCCATGCCAACAGTCACGCCCGAAAATATTTTTTTGACAAGTTAAGCGTCAAGCAGCGGGAAGATGCTATCCGTCACACTGCAAAAGTAGCATCGGAAATGGGTGTCACTACTATTCATGCCATGGAAGGGGGAGATCTGGCATCAGATGAGGATATCCCGGTCTTTCTGGAAATAATGGATGATCTGCCCGTTCATGTAGTCCTGCACTGGTGCTCTACTCAAGTCGAAAAGGCGGTCAGCAAAGGGCTGAAAATTGTTGGCACCGATATCCTTCTGGATGGTTCAATTGGCTCGCGCACCGCCGCTTTTAATGAGCCCTATGCTGACGATGAAAACTCAGTGGGCATCCTCTATTTTTCCAACGAATGGGTTACCAATTATATTTTAAAAGCCCATCAGTCTGGTCTGCAAACCGGTTTCCATGCCATTGGCCAGCGGGGCATCCATCAGCTTTTAGACTGCCTGGAGAAAGCACTTGAAATCTATCCGATTGAAGATCACCGTTTTCGCATTGAGCACTTTGGTTTTCCTGACCCGGCCGATATCGTCCGGGCTAAAAAGCTGGGAGCTGTGATTTCGACTCAACCAGCCTTCACCTACCTGCGCGGAGGCCCGGGTAGTGTTTATGAAGATCGGGTCGGCAGTGACCGCAGTCAACGGGCTTATCCGCTAAAGGAATTTCTGGAGGCCGGGCTTTTGGTAAACGGCGGTTCTGATTCCAATGTGACACCCATCAACCCTATGCTGGGCATTCATGCGGCTGTTAATCCGCCATATTCAGAAAATGCCATTACTGCCTATCAGGCACTCCGGCTCTTTACCATTGATGGCGCCTATACCGCTAAAGAAGAAACTACCCGAGGCAGTCTTTTACCAGGAAAAGCCGGAGATATCACCGTTCTTAGTGACAATCCTCTAGCTATAACACCTGATAAGCTTAAAGATCTGACTGTTGAAATGACTATTTCAAACGGAAAAATTATGTATCAGAAAGGTGAATAAAAAGATGAAATACATTTTAGGTATTGATGAAGGCACCACCGGCGTTAACGTTATGATTTTTGATCACGAGGTGAATATCATTGGTCAGGCATATTCGGAATTCACCCAGCACTTCCCCCAGCCGGGATGGGTTGAACATGACGCTGAAGAAATCTGGGAAGTCACAATGAAAATGGTTTCCCAGGCTCTGGAAAACGGTGATGTCAAACCGGATCAGATTGAAGCCATCGGCATCACCAACCAGCGTGAAACGACTGTTTTTTGGGATAAAAATACCGGAATGCCGGTTTGCCGGGCCATTGTCTGGCAGGATCGCCGAACGCTTCCCATCTGTGAGGCCCTGGAAGCCAAAGACGGCGCTGGGATTGTTGACCGGACCGGGATGGTCATCCTGCCTAATGATGCCGCCACAAAAATCCGCTGGTTACTGGATAATGACGACGCTGTTAAAAAAGGCGTTGATAAGGGAGACCTGCTTTATGGAACCATCGATACCTGGTTGGTCTGGAAACTGACTGGTGGAGCCGCTCATGTCACCGACTATTCCAATACCTCAGTAACCCTTCTGTTAAACGCCAGAACCCTTGAGTATGATGAATGGATTCTCAATGAATTACAGATCCCCAGAGATATTTTGCCAGAGCTACGTTCATCCAGCGAAATTTATGGCATGACCGATGCCGATGTCTTTTTTGGTGCAAAAGTTCCAGTTGCCGGAATTCTGGGTGACCAGCAATCAGCAACTTTCGGTCAGGGCTGTTTGGAAAAAGGGATGGCCAAAAATACCTACGGCACAGGATCTTTCATGCTGATGAATACTGGAGACCAATATATTCCTCCATCTGACGGCGTTTTTTCACCGGTTCTCTGGAATGCAAAGGGCCGCACTGATTACGGTCTTGAAGGTATGGCCGATGTTTCAGGCGCTGTTTTACAATGGCTTCGAGATGGTCTTGGAATTATTTCCGATGCCAGTGAGGCAGAAGTACTGGCAATGCAGGTCGACGGCAGTTTAGGTGTTTATTTTGTCCCGGCTTTTGTTGGTCTTGGAGCACCCTACTTCGATTCCTATGCCCGTGGTACAATTGTCGGTATTTCCCGTGGAACAACCAAACAGCATATTGCCCGTGCCGCTTTGGAATCAATGGCTTATCAGGTCAAGGATGCGTTTAATGTGATGGAAAAGAAATCCGGCGTTAAAATGTCGAAACTGCGTGCTGATGGCGGTGGTGCCAAAAGTGATTTTCTCCTCCAGTTCCAGGCTGATATTCTTGGTGTTCCGGTCGAACGCCCGGTTATTACCGAAACCACGACCCTGGGAGCTGTATACGCTGCTGGGCTGGCCGTGGGTTACTGGGACAGCTTTGAAGAAATCGGACAATTCTGGAAAATTGAAAAACGCTTTGAACCACAAATCAGCGAAGAAAAACGCCAGGAACTCTGCGGTTTCTGGGATAAAGCTGTGAAACGGTCTGCTGGCTGGCTGAAATAAAAATAATTTGACCTCAAAATTGCGGTACCTCATAACAATTTAATCGCTTATAGTAATCAAAAATGAAAAAACCTGTATCCGGATAAACACATCATCAGATACAGGTTTTTATCATCTTACTCATCATAACTTTAACTTATCGCTGTCCGCGACGCATTTCCAAGAATTGCGGCTCATTATCGCATACACCATCGCCATCTTCATCGACGAAATTTTCATCATAAGTGCTGTCGTACTGGTACTGTTTTACGCCGTCGTTACCGATTCCCTGCCCTGTTCCATCACAAACGCCAGAGCCATTTTGAGGTGCTGCCATTACTGTTCCCGCTGTTCCAACCATCATCAATACTGCTAAACCTGCCATTAATTTCTTAGTCATTTTCTTCCTCCTTGTGCGCTTATTTTTGATGCGCTTTTATTTGATTTGTTGAACATAGTATACTTTGTTTTAATGACATTGCCGTGTCATCTTGAAGTCATTTCTGTGTCATTCAATATTTTTATAGAAGTCATTAGACCTAATCGTTTTTTATCTGAATTCTAAAAAAAACCAACATAGCATAAACCATGTTGGTTTTTTAAAAATTAAAAATACTCTATTCTGGGTATTTACTACTGTTCAATAAAACAATTGGCGGTTTCACCTGGAGCATCCGCACCTTTAGGAACAACTACAATGCGTATCCCTTCAAGCCGGTAGCCAAATCCAGCGGACCCTGCTGAAGCACCATTACTTGCCCAACCAAGCCAACCAAGGTTTTGGACATGAACCTGATAATAGATGTCAAAGTAGTCAGCATCGGCTCCCGTTAAAGAAATTTCAATCGCTTCCAGACGTAATGCCTGTCCGACGGTTCCAGCTTCTTCCCCATCAGCGACGTAATTTTCTTCCCAGCCAAGATTCTGAACATGAGCCCGATAAGAAACACCCAGATCATAGTTGCTGTCCATCTCAATTTCAATGGCTTCCAACCGCAGGCTTTGGCCTGTTGTTCCAGAAAGGGTTCCATCTTCTACGAAATTTTCCTCCCAGCCGATATTCTGATTGTGAGTACGATAAGCTACATCATAATGACGTTCAGGCACCTGAACGATTACCGGAATCTCCAGTTCACCATAGTTTTCGGTTGTTACCAGAATCGTTACCCAGGCTGACAGCATAATCTCTTCTTCATTGCTCTCCTCTGCCATTGCTGATAAGACATTTCCCACTACCGGAATAGCTGGTCCAGAACCGGCATAACCAGGAATCAAGTTTAGAAAACAGCTTAAAATACCATCTACTGAAACTGATGGCGCGCCGGGAACACCATTTCCCGGTTCAGCAGGCGCTCCGGATGAGCCTGTCCCAACCAAAATAACTGATGGATCATCAACTTCACCAAGTGCATAAGCTAAAATAGCTCCCGCCCCTTGAGGAACCAGCTGTCCGGCATTTGCCTGATAGTGCGTTGCAAAGCCCCCTCCCGGTGCTGCAACCGGAGTTCCCAGATCACCCTCAACATCACTTGCGCCATTGTCATAAGGTTCTGCGACAACAGGATCCAAATTCGGTGAAATGATGGTCACCGTCGTGATGGTCTCATAGTCCTGATAGCCTGGAGCTGTTACACGAACTATCACATCATAAGTTCCTGTCTCTGTAAATGATGGTGGTGTAGTCGAAAAATTTTCCCCATCGGTACTGTAATAAACGGTTGAACCGTTTGGCAGCCCTTCTATATCAATGACGATATCGACTTCTTTATTGGTGGTTGTTGTCAAAGGGTCAATTTGAATGTCGTTCATCGGTTGGGAGCTACTTCCCCCTCCGCCAGTCGGTGCATTAGAAACAGTTACAGTCGTACTCTTAGTATAGTCGCGGTAACCATCTGCTGAAAAGCGCAGGGTAACAGTATATGTTCCAGTTTCGTTAAAGGTTGGTGCCGTGGTTGTGAAATTAGTCCCATCGGTAGAGTATTCCGTGCTTGCCCCACTAGGTAAGCCTGAAATATTGTAATCAGGTGAGCCTCCAGTATAAATACTGATAGGATCATCACCTGAAATACCTGTCATATCTTGCAGTTGTGTATTTTGAAGGACTAAATCCGTTGTAACCAGTGTATTTTCATCAAATGCTGAATGATCAGAACTATTTTTCCAGTAATAATCATCACCTGGATTGGGATAATCCCCGACCGTCGCATTATAATTTGCATAACGGGTATAAAGTAGTGAACTGCCATCGGTATCCTTAAAAAGAACCTTCTCGACTTTTTTACTTGAATAACTCGTCAACACTGGATAATCTTCTTTTGAACCGCCGGATAAAGTCTGCCCCCAAACAAGGGTGTTCGGATCAGACTGACCGCCCTGCAGTTCCCAGGCAACTAAACCACTTTGATATTCCGTAGTTGTAGCTCCTGTAATTTCACCGCTTTGGCTAACACTACCGCCAAGTCCAGAAATGCCGGTGTTAATCGTATCATCAGAAATATAGAACAGATTCGATAAAATCGGAGCATCTGCATATTGACCGATGATTCCACCCAAGTTCGTTGACTGACCGCTAGTGGTGATAGAAGCGGAAACACTGCAATTATTAATCGTAACCGCAATATCTGTAACAAGACCAGTGATACCGCCAACTCCTAAAGGAGTACCAGAAATATTTCCTGACACAGACCCCGTTAGGCTGCAATTAGCGATCTCACTTGCAGTTCCGGACACTATACCGGCAATTCCACCAGCAACCGCATCACCATCGTTTGCCACAATGGTCGCTGAAAGGCTGCACTTGCTGATAAGACAGCCATTAGCAGCCGTTCCCGTAATCCCACCGACATTTGTTCCGCCAGTTAAAATTGCCGACAAGTTCAGGTTTTGAATGGTAGCTCCGTCACAATAGCCGAAAAAGCCCTGATCTTCCGAGCTATTGTTAATAAAAATTCCGGATACGGTATAACCATTCCCATCAAAAGATCCCCTGTAACTTGAAGCACTCTTTCCGATAGGAACCCACTGATTGTTCTGGCTTCCGGCTAAATTAAGATCCGCATTTAATGAAGCGTCAATAATAGCATGTCCGCCTTCATTAATGTAGGCAGAAAAGTTTATCAGGTCATCAAGACTGTTAATTTGAATGCCACTGGGTCCTGCTTCCAGGCAATAAACATCAGCCACCGCTTCTAAGGACCAGGTCGTCGCATCCAGCTTTTGCTGCAAAATAAAGGTATGGCTCCCTGTCGCAAGTGACAGACCAGATAGACTATAAGGATTATCCGTTGTCTCAGTGATTACGGTCCAGTCTCCACCATCGATTTTATACCGATAGGTGTACGGTGCCCCCGTTGAACTTAAGGCCGTAAAGGCAAGAGCAAGGCTTTCCTGGTCATTAATGACGGTTTTATCGGGTGTCATGGTTGGCGCTTCCGATTCGGTAAATGAAAGCTCTGCCGTTGCCATCGTGTAGGTTCCCGGTGTGACCGCTGTGCTTGTAGCATCATTGACCCAGGTATAACCGGCTGTTGGCTCGGGGATGGTATAGGCCCCCCCGATGTTGCAGTAGTCATTGAGGATTGTAGTATCTGCTTTATTAAAACTCACCTGGTAGACTTTTTTTGCATTAGCATTATAAAAAAGCAGTTGCGGGGTGGCGTCGGTTCCGACTGTCTGGCCCCAGACTAAGGTATCCTGACTGGCCTGGCCGTTTTGCAGGCCCCAGCCGGCAATAGCAGTTGAGAAGTCGGAAACAGCATGGACTTCAGTTGAATCATTTATTAAACCAGCACCACCAAAACCATTAAAATTGCCGTTATCAAGATAGTATCCGTTAGTAAAACTCCCAGAAGACTTTCTTCCGATAAGACCACCTAAATACGTATCCCCAGATACCGCCCCTGAAGCGAAAACATGGTTTATGGTGTCACTTACTGAACGTCCAATGATACCTCCAATATTTTTACTGGAAGCGCCTGTTCCTGATACAGCTCCTGTAGCATAACAATTTGATAAAACATTACTGCTTGAGTCTCCAATGATACCACCAATATATTGACTGGATTCCCCTGACCCCGATACCGTGCCGGAAGAGTAACAGTTTGTTAGTGAGTTGTTGCTACCTGAATATCCAACAATTCCACCAACATTATTCTCCGTACCTGAAACATTTCCAGTAGCATATGAGTTTTCAATAGATGAGTTGCCAGTGAGATACCCAACAATTCCACCAACATGTGTTGCACCAGTAACACCACCCGTTGAATATGTGTTTGCAATTCTTACAGAATTAGCCGACCATCCAACCACGCCACCGACATACATATCCTCACCGGAAACATTTCGGGAAACCTCGCAGTTACTGATTTCAACGACGCAGAAAATGGTCTTCCCTACAATACCGCCAACGATTGAATTTGAATTAGATGCTGCCGTTGCTCTGATTGCTTCATTTCCGCTAACTGTGCAATTTGAAATATAAACAACTTCTTCATAATCACCACTGTAATCATTTACAATATATCCAGCTATACCACCAACGTAGCTGGCTGAACCACTGATAGAGCTACTGCTTCCGTCATCAAAAACGTGACATCCTGAAATATCACTTAGCTTATCGTACCCAACAATACCACCGACATACTGATAACCAGAAATTTCTCCAGAAAAAGAACAGTTTTCAACATTTTTATTTACTACCCATCCGACAATTCCACCATAATAATTTGAATTAGATAAACTCTCATTGACAGGTTTTAAACTACCGCTAAAAGTACAACCACTAATTGTACTGCTACCTGCATTGTTTATAGCATATCCAACAATTCCACCAATATTTTTACACTCAGCGGAATTTATAGTAATTGTACCTTCATTCGTACAACTAGTGATCGCGTCATTTGTAGAGCTGCCAACAATACCACCCACCATTTGGATTCCCATAAAACTAACTCCAATATTCCCTGAAAAACTACAGTTACTAATGGTTGCGCCAGCAGAACTTCCGATCACCCCTCCAATATACTGTTTGTTTGAATTGATTACAATATCACCAATGAAACTGCAGCCTGTAACCATGCCCCCATTAACACTATCAACCATCCCACCGGTATTGGACGAAGCAATAAAATTATCACAATCCACTGTTAAATTTTTAATTTCAGCCCCATCTTCATCATTATCCAAGTTTACAAAAGGGCTGTTTGAAGAATCAATTGGTAAAGTCATTGTATAACCCGCACCATCAAAAATTCCAGAAAAGCTGGAAATAGGCGTTATGACAATCGCATCATCAGTGCCAGAATCACCATCAGGATCTTCAAAATTAATATCTGCTGTCATAACGGCATCGCTATAGGTCGTTTCACCTATAAGGCCGCCATTGTTATTTATCGCATTCGCAAAGATATTAAATTCCGCTGGTGTAGAAATTTCGTAGGGCGTTTCTGATTCTGCGGCCATAACCGTTGTTCCCAAAAATAAAAAGCAGCTGGCCATAAGAAAAATTGAAATAATAAAGGAGTAGAAGAATTGACGTTTCATGATCGCTCCTGTAATAAAATTTTCTGCCGTTTTATACGCTGGTAGCAAATCATTTATCAATAGAATATAAGAAACTGTTTTTTAAAAACAATACGTGAAGTTAAAGCGTAAGAAAGATTTCGATTTTAAAAACGTGACCTGTCTACTAACAAATTAATATAAAAATCTATAAAATTATGCAAACGGAAGAATTAGATTTTTTTATCATATCGCTTATTATAGTAACATTTCAAGAAGGAACAAAAATATCTTGTAATTTTTATACATCTATTATGACTTTTTTATAATATTTAAATTATTTTAGTTGTGATTTTTTTCTAAATATACAAATTAAACTGAATAACAACTATTTTATATAACATCTAATTTAGTCAATATTGCTTTTAAATTAATTTATTATGAAATAAAGGCATTTATTTGTTTTTGCTTTACTTATAAGATAAGGAATTAAATTAAATAAAACGCAAGCATCTTTTGTATAATCTTTCCCATTTACTAGATTTTCGCTTTGAAAAAATAAAAAGTATATTTCTTAAGTGTTTCTTAATTGTTCTGATTACCCTCACTATATAGATATAAGGCTCCATTGCCTAAATTTTGTTTCAATAAAAAACTGCACTGGGTGATAATTCCACCAGTACAGACATTTCTATAGTTCTTTATTCAAATTTTTCATTCTCTCAACACCATCCCGGTTGATCTACAACATCATAACTCTATTACATACTCCTTTTCAGCTCATCCCGAATTCGCCGGTACTGAATCACTGGACCATCTCCGGGCAAAAGATTTTCTTTTGATATAAAAGATGAAGCTTTCGGTTTTTGAGTCGTCACTACACGCTTATCCTGGCGCTCGATGATCCTGTTACCATATTTCCCAGACCAGGCGATTAGGCTATTAAGCGGACGAAACCCGGATACCTGACAATAAAACCGAATATAGAGAATCGTGTTTTCATCATCCACCGGAGCAAAATAAATAATAACTTTCATCGTATCACTTATATGGTTCATCCAGAGATTGGGAAACATAAATTTAAGGTAGGTCGATTTAATTTCACATTCTTCAGCCGGTTTAGGGGATTGACCGGTGTCCACCTCATTATTGGCGCTGGTCACCAGGCCGCCGGGTACAAACTCCACCTTTGGTCCGTTAACCAGGGTTTTATTCCCCCGACCAATCGTATTGTGATGAACAAACGGAAGGTGGATCACATCCAGCTGATTTTCGATACTGCGGGAATAATGGGTGTTCCAATGATCCTCCATTTCGCTGAAGGAATAGGCATCGTTAATATCAGTACCAAAAAAAGGCAGTGTGTCTGTCATTTTATCAGGCTCTCCAAACCATAGATAAATAATATCATTTTTTTCTCGCACCTCATATTCTATGACATTAAATCGACTTAAATCCTCGGTCGATGCCTTACCGCTTGCCGGAACACAAGTACAGCGACCTTTGTGATCAAACTCCAGGCCATGAAAAGGGCACTGAATACAATCGCCTTTTACTTTTCCCTTGCTGAGCGCCGCCCCTCGATGACTGCACTGGTCTACGACACACCCCAACTCACCACCAACATTTCGAAACAGTGCCAAGTCCAGATTAAGCCGTTTAACAGCCAGGATCTGTTCCGCTTTCACTGCTCTTGACGGCAGGATGGCATACCATTGATTAGGTATCATAAACGCTCCTCTTTTCTATCTAAAATTTTTCCTTTCTTTATATACCCGTTCAAAGCCCTATTTATCACTCATTATTGCCATCAAAGGTTCCGGCTTAGAAAACAGATATCCCTGAATGATCCGCAAATCTGTTTCTTTAAGCTTTTCAAGTTGTTCTTCTGATTCTACCCCTTCAACTACAATTTCGTACCCATATAGTTTAGCAATTTCACAAAAAACTTTCACCAGCTCAAAATCCTTTTCATCAGTCAGAATTTTATCGATAAAAGATTTATCGATTTTAAGCTCATCAAATTCAATCTGAACCAAACTGTTAAGTGAGGAATAACCCGTTCCAAAATCATCAATGGCTGTTCTGACCCCAATCTGATGGAGTTTTTTAGTAATTTTCTGAATTGTTTCAATATCCGAAACAAAAACATCCTCGGTGATCTCAAGAATCAGTTTTCCCGAAGGAACCAAAAATTTATTAAGTGCCTGACTGATTCGATCAAATAGATTGGTATTTAAAAAACTGGAAGGGGTTACATTAATCGATAAATCAATATCCTCTCCGTATTTTTTACATAGACCATCGTACTCTTCAAGGGTCCTTTCAATCATATAGTCAGTAAAATCATCCGTCAGATTCATCTCCACGATTAAGGGTAAAAAGATCCCCGGGCTTATCATCCCCCGCTTCTTCGAGTGCCATCTGGCCAGGGCTTCGACACCAACAACTTTTCCGGTCATATAATCCACTTTTCTCTGGTAATAGGGAATGATTTCATGCTGCTCCATGGCTACTGACAGTTCCTCAAACAGCTGAATTTTTTCTTCCATTTCCGTTTTCATTTTATTCTGATAAACTTCTGAGTAGGTAGTCGCGGAGTCCTTAATCAGTTTCATAACCAGCGTCGCTTTTTCATAAAGTGCTTCAAAAGTATTGCCATGTTCGGGATACATGGACACCGTAATCCTAAAAGTAGCCGTTACAGCAAAGCCCTCATTATGAATAAACTGATTTAGTCCGTCTTTTAAATATTCAATAGAAACCTTTATATCTTCTTGATTGTCGATCTCCATCCACAGGCAGAACTCATTACTTCCAGTTCTTGCACAACAGTATTTCTGATTATAGGTTTGTAAAAATCGCCCGACTTCTTTAAGAAGATCATTCCCTTTATCGTAACCCATCAGGGCATTG
Organism: Eubacteriaceae bacterium ES3; assembly: GCA_030586155.1. NCBI lineage: Bacteria > Bacillati > Bacillota > Clostridia > Eubacteriales > Eubacteriaceae > Eubacteriaceae bacterium ES3. Next base: position 2,977,607 of record CP130741.1, read on the forward strand.
ATCGTTTTCAAACCTCTAATATTAATCAAAACAAAGGCTGCTGACTTAACCTTCTCATTAATTCGACTATCGAGATAATTCTTCATCCAGTAGAAGTTTGGTAGTTGGGTCATTTCATCATGGTAGGCCAAATAAGCAATTTCTCGATTTTGAGTTCTTATCTTCTGGTCTCTTTCTTTTAAGTAATCAATCATCTGATTATAGCCATTAACCAGATATCCCAGTTCATCATCAGTACTATCGACATCAAGTATCTGATAGGTTCCCTCTTCCAGCGCCTGCATTCCAGAGAGCAGGCTTGAAATCGGTTTTGTAATGGAATTGATATATCGATTAAACATTAATATGATAATTCCCAATAAGGCAAGGATTGATAAAAAAGTTGTCAATAGAATCTGATTTGCATCAGAATTAAAATCAACAGCATATGCCGTGGCTACAATAATCCAATCCCATCGTTCAAAATACATACCAAAAGAATATTTTGCACCAATTTCATCAGAATTAAGCAAATACCAGTCGTATGTCATAAAACCGCCGTCTGCATTTTCTTTGGCAAGCTGAATCTGTTCCTGGACAATATATCGCTGACTATTGGTTGGCTCAGCCACATCCCAGACATAAGATCCTTCCAGTGCGGGATGCATCACTTCAGTCCCCCGGCTGTCGTAAATAAGAAAATAACCATTATTTCCCAGATCAACGACATTATCAACATTACGGGTTCCATCGGCATTAAAGGGCCCCAATAAAATTTCTTTAGCGTCTTCTTTTGCTTCTTGTTCAGTTTTAAACCCCTTCTCACTTTCTTCATATTGGAGCTCAATAATGTCTAAAGCCTGGTGAACACTATTTTCAAGAATCTGACGGCCTTTTAAGTTTAAAGCATTCTGGGCAACATAAAAACTGGTGAACCCAATAATCACCGTCGCCAACAATAGAATGATACTGAAATGAACCACTAATTTTTTATGAAATGAATAGCTTAAGAGTCGCTTCAACATATTATCACCATTTTGTTCATATTTATAAATAGATTATAACAGATGAAAATATTATATCCAAATACTAATAAAATTAACTTTTTTAAGAGTTGTATTCACTTAAACAAATGGACTCATTCCGTTTGAATCTCGGCTTTATACACGGATCAATCCCATTCTTCTGCTACTTCACTTTTGCTTGTTGTTTTTATATCATTTTCATTGCTTTTATATCATATTATAAATCATTTTTTTATTTACACTTAGATTTTTACTAGGGCGTGTCTGAAAACAAAATCTTTACAATCACCACAATGCGTTTTAAAATAAAACCAAAACGTTGGGAGCACGATAATGCCATCAAAACGCTATGAAATTACAGACGAACAATGGGAACAGATTAAAGCTTTATTTCCCAAAGCGAAAACTGGTCGACCGCCAAAAGATAATCGGTTAATCTTCAACGCAATTTTATGGATTGCGCGAAGTGGTGCTGCGTGGCGAGATCTTCCCGAACGTTTTGGTTCGTGGAAAACGGTCTACAGCCGTTTCTGTAAATGGCGTGATGACGAAACACTGGCAAATATTTTTCATGCCTTAAATACCGATGCTGACTTTGAAAATCTCAGCATTGATTCAACCATTGTAAAAGCGCATCAGCACAGTGCTGGTGCTAAAAAGGGGCTGTAAATGCAGAAGTGAATCAATACATCGGTAAAAGCCGGGGCGGTAACACGACTAAAATTCACGCAGTCGTCGACGCTCTGGGTAATCCGATTCACTTTGAACTTTCAGGCGGCCAGATTAGCGATAATACCGCTGCAATTGGTCTACTGGCAAACATTGAAATCAAAAATGCCAACATTTTGGGTGATAAAGCTTATGGAACTAAAGAGATCCGGACTTATATCACTTCACAGGGTGCAACCTATACAATTCCGCCAAAGTCAAACACCAAAGAACCCTGGGACTGTGACTGGTGGCTTTATAAAGAACGCCATCTGGTTGAATGCTTTTTCAATAAAATCAAACATTTTCGTAGAGTTGCGACTCGTTATGACAAGCTGGCATCTTCGTTTTGTAGCTTTGTTTACATTGCTGGCATCTGGCTTTTGTCAAAATAATTGGTGTTTTGACTTTTCAGACACACCCTAGTAAATTTCAAAATTTTACTTAATTTAAAGTAATATTTATAAAATAATTGGGTAACTAATATGCTATACTTGAATTAAATTCAATTAACATTTTGCAAATCATTTTAAGTGAAAATTACTTTTAGAAATTTTAACCTGGGAGGGTAGTATGAGAAGTATTTTATCAAAACTGGTTGTCTATTTTTCGGCCATGATCTTAGGCGTCTGTGTCATTTTTGCAGGAATTTCAATTTATAGTACATCGAACTCGGTTATCGATGAGGTTGAACATTCGCTAGTTTGGAAAGCAGATGATGCGGCGGAGATCATCAAGGGACGTAATGAACAGAACTACATTTATCTTGAAGGAATCGCCGCCACAAATATGATTTCATCTTCAAGCGTAAGCATTGATGAGAAAATGGCTCTACTTCTAAACATAGTTGAAGAATCTGATCGCTTTACACGGATTGGTGTCTCCGATTTAGCGGGAACCCTTTATCTGTCCGACAGCTATGGTCTAAGGGGGCAGACTGTTGACATTACAACGCGAGATTATTTCCACGCATCTGCTGCCGGAGCTCGTGGTATCATGAATCCGGTTCTCAGTGTTAATCCTGATGATAATGGCGGATTAGTCATGGTTTACTCCGTTCCAATCTACGAAAACAGCCAAGTTAGCGGAGTCCTGGTAGCTGTTGCCGACGCCGCGTTTTTAAGTGAAATGGTTGATGAAATGACCTTCGGTGAAACTGGTAAAACCTTTATCATCGATGGAACCGGTACTATGATTGCTTCTGTAAACCGGGAATTAGTTCAAAATACATTTAACCCCATCACATTAGCAGAAACAGACCCTGCTTATACTGCACTTGCAGAAGCCGAAACTTATGTCCTTAACAATGAAACAGGTACGATTGTCTATGAATTTAACGGTATCGAAAGATACGCCGGCTTCTCCCATATCGAAGGGATCGACTGGTATGTCCAGACAGAAATCAATACCGATGAAGCACTTGCCGTCATACCAGCCCTGACAACCACGATTGTCATTGTTTCAATTATAATTCTTTTACTCGGCATCGGCATCTGCTATCTGATTGCCAGACAGTTCTCTACCCCCATCAAAAAAGTTAACGAGATGCTTTCTGAACTTTCAAAGGGCCATTTAAGCGCCCGGCTGGAACAACACTCCAATGATGAAATTGGGCAAATGAGCCTTTCAATGAATCAGTTTGCCGATGAGCTCCAAAATACCGTTATCGCTTCAATGAACCGGATTTCTGAAGGTGATGTTTCAATGGATATTGAAATTCTGGACGACCAGGACGAAATTCGACCAGCCCTTAAACAGACTATCGATTCCGTCCGTGGATTGGTCGAAGAAACCACGACTCTATCCCAAGCCGGTATTAGTGGTCAATTATCAACTCGAGGAGATGCTGAAAAATTCAGCGGCAGCTTCAGTGAAATAATTCAAGGTGTGAATAATACCCTGGACGCTGTTCTTGATCCGCTTAGTATGGCAGCTTCATATCTTGATAATATTGGTCAAGGTATGATTCCGGAAAAAGTAACCAAAGAATACTCTGGTGAATACAATGATCTGAAAACCTCTATTAATGCCTGTATCGATGGACTGGGAGCCATTAAAGAAGGAAATTACATTCTTGGTAAACTTCAGGCCAACGACCTTTCTGAAACTATGTCAGGTCAATACAATGGTATTTATGCTGAAATCGCCGAATCCATCAACGGTGTACAGGATCAGATAGCAAGAATCGTTGCGGTTGCAAGCCATATTACGGATGGCGATCTGTCCGACCTGGCCTTCTTAAAATCTGTCGGTCAGCGCAGCGAAAATGACCAGCTGATCCCGACTCTGATTAAAATGATTGAAATTATCAACGCACTGATCGACGAAGCCGAACAACTGTCACAAATGGCTATTCAGGGTAATTTAAGCTCTCGCGGTGATACGGATCGTTTCCCTGGTGAATTTGCTAAAGTTATTACCGGTTTCAACCATACTCTGGATGCGGTTCTTGCTCCGATCGAAGAAACCTCCCAAACCTTAAAAGAACTCGCTCAAGGTAACTTAAGCGTCTCAGTCAAGGGTGATTACCAGGGCGACCATGCCAACATCAAAAACGACCTGAATCAGACAATCACGTTCCTGAAACAGTATGTGGATGAAATTACTCAAACCCTTGAAAAAATGTCTTCCGGTGATTTTAACCAGGAAATTACGACCTCTTATAAGGGTGACTTCAGACCGATCAAATATTCACTTAATGGAATTTCCGATAGTCTAAGTGATACCCTTAAAGAAATTGGTCGTTCGGCAGACCAGGTTCACGCCGGTGCCCAGCAGATTTCCAGTGGCGGACAGGCCCTTGCCCAGGGAACTACCGAACAGGCAAGCTCTATTGAAGAATTATCGGCTTCTATTGACGAAGTTGCCAATGAAACAAAACAGAATGCCAAACGGGCAAATGAAGCCAATGAACTATCTATCCTGGTTGAAAACAACGCAAAAGCCGGAAATACCCAGATGCAGCATATGATTGAAGCCATGTCAGAAATTAACGATTCCTCCAACAATATTTCAAAAATTATTCGGGTTATCGATGACATTGCTTTCCAGACCAATATCCTGGCCCTTAATGCTGCCGTGGAAGCTGCTCGCGCCGGACAGCACGGAAAAGGATTTGCCGTTGTTGCCGAAGAAGTCCGGACTTTGGCTGCCCGTAGTGCTGAAGCCGCCAATGAAACCACCGGCCTGATCGAGGGTTCCATTGATAAAGTCACGACCGGAACAAAGATTGCCGACGAGACCGCCGAAAGTCTGAAAGAAATTTTAAACCAAATCGAAAAGATTACCGGGCTGATTGCCAACATTGCCAAAGCTTCCAATGATCAGGCTTCCGAAATCGCCCAAGTCACTACCGGTATCGATCAGGTTGCAAAAGTTATTCAGACTAATTCTGCCACGGCAGAAGAAAGTGCCGCAGCCAGCGAAGAACTTTCCAGCCAGGCTGAGCTTTTAAACAACATGGTACAGGCTTTTAAACTAAAACGGGAGTCTTCAAATACACAAGCCACTAATTTTGCTGCAAGGCCAATTAAGGATTCAGGCCCGTCATTATCTGAACAAGCCAGCGAAAACATTGAAATCCAGCTCGATGATTTTGGATTTGACCATTTCGATGATGATAAATATTGATCTAAGTCTTAAAGAAAAATAAAATATTATTTTCTGACTAAGGTAATTCCTGCTTGTTTCGATATATAATAAAAGAGAGTCTTCTCAAAAGGGGGTGTTACTATGTCAGACTCCGTTAAGGTCAATCAGATCCAGAGCCAAAACCAGGCAAACGCTATGGCACGGCAGAGTGAAAAAGCCCAGCAGAATAAGCAGAATCAGGAAATCACCAATGAAGTTGCTGCTTCTACAAGTGGCGATACAGTCGAACTAACTGCTGGAGAAAAGTTTGATACTGGTATCTATACCATTGACCAAAAAGAAATTGACGCTATCAAACAGGATTTTGCCAAAAATGTCGGTGCTTTCAAAGCCATGGTTTCTTCCATGCTTGAAAAACAGGGCCTAAAGTTTACTAGTCTCGAAGATTTAATAAAAGCCTTGAAAAACGAGGATGGAGAATCTTCTATCAAAGTTGACGCGGAAACCCAACAGGCAGCTCAAGAAGCGATCTCCGAAGACGGCTACTGGGGCGTTAAGAAGACATCAGAGCGAATACTTAACTTTGCCAAGGCTTTGTCCGGTGGTGACCCTGATAAAATCGAACTGCTTAAAGGCGCTTTTGAAGACGGTTTTGGGGAAGCCAAAAAAGTTCTCGGCGATGAACTTCCTGATATTACTCAGCAGACTTATGATGCGGTTATGGAAGGTTTTGATAAGTGGGCTAATGAGAGTGCCGAATCCTAATTAGTCGGCTGTAGCGAAAAAGCTGTCGAAAGACCTATTGGTTTTTCAGACAGCTTTTCTTTTTTTATGCATGAGAATCATTTTTATCTATAATAGATCAAATAGAATTATTTTTACACTATCTCGATTAAATGCTTCTTAATACCCATTATAAGGGCATTTAGTGATTTCACTGAAACCACATTCCAATAATTTGACAAATTAATGCAATTTTGTTATAGTAATATCATAATAATTGTGAAGTATATGTTTTGAGTAATTATTTGCCAAGCTTTTATACGTATGTAAATGTGGATAAAAGTAAATCAAAGTTAATAAAAATGAAATTTGCATAGAAAAACAACTACTAGAACTGGGGCTTGTGTAGGATCTTATGGTCATGCACTATACTATTGAGCAAATGTGCTAAATGGTATAAAGTGAGTTATGATAACGAAGCTTGGAGCACTCTAATTCTGTGAAAACAGAGTTAGAGTGCTCTTTTTTTATGGTTTTCCTCGGTATTGAGACAAGAAAGGTAAAAAATGTTACAAAAAATTAAAATGACAAAAGACAGACTGAATGAATCCAATGATCGAATTTCCGTATATGATGATTGGTTCAAATGGCAATGGCAGATAAAACATACGATCCGAAGTATTGAAAATGTTGAAAAAATTTTAGGTATTCAGTTTTCAGAATCTCGAAAAAGTGATCTTCAAAAAACAATTAGTCAATTCCCCATGGCTATTACGCCATATTATCTCTCTCTGGTGGATCCTGCTGATTATGAAAACGACCCGATCTTCAAGCAGTGTTTTCCTGATCCCAGAGAATTGAATCATGCAAGCTGTGACTTATCCGATCCGCTTCATGAGGAAGGGGATAGTCCTGTTTCGGGAATAACCCACCGTTATCCCGACCGAGTTTTATTTCATGTCAGCAATATCTGCTCCATGTACTGCCGACACTGCACAAGAAAAAGAAAAGTCGGAGATACCGATTCCATTCCAAATAAAGATCAGCTTAAAAAAGGCATCGAATACATTAAAAATACCCCGGTGATTAGGGATGTACTCTTATCCGGCGGCGATCCTTTTCTTCTGTCTGATTCACAAATTAACTGGTTACTTGAAGAAATCTCAAAAATTGATCATGTGGAAGTAATTAGAATCGGTACCCGCATCCCGGTCGTTCTGCCTTATAGAATTACTGACGATTTAGTCAGAGTGCTCAAAAAATATGATAATCTCTGGATTAATACCCACTATAATCATCCTAAAGAGCTGACCAGAGACTCACGTGCCGCCCTTAAAAAACTAGCCCAGACCGGAATCCCTTTGGGTAATCAATCTGTTCTACTAAGAGATATTAACGACTGTCCGATGATTATGAAAAAACTTGTTCATCAGCTGGTCGCCAATCGAGTTAGACCTTATTATCTCTATCAGTGCGATTTATCAGAAGGTCTGGAACATTTTAGAACAGATGTCGGTAAAGGAATTGAAATTATGGAGAATCTACGTGGCCATACCAGTGGTTTTGCCATTCCAACTTATGTGATCGATGCCCCAGGCGGCGGCGGAAAGATTCCCTTAATGCCTAATTATCTTATTTCATATTCAACCACTAAAGTGGTCCTTAGAAACTATGAAGGCGTTATTACAACTTACCAGATGCCAGAAGACTACGGTCCGGCGACCTGTGATCGAGATTGCGAGAACTGTAATCTCCAGCTAAAATTGGAACCCCATGAATCTGAAACTCAGCCGATCGGTATTTCAAAACTTTTATGTCACTATGAAGAATCCATCACCCTAGTACCACAAAATCTTGAACGTGATGAAAGAAGGTTGGCCGAATAAGATGAGTCAAGATCAGATTACCCAAAAGGAAAATATTGTCTATCAGCATGGTAAGGCTAATGATCGAATCTATATCATGGAGGTCAACCCGTTCTCAAAGGAGCTTGACATTGATGGCCTGGAGAAGATTGCCCAGCAGAAAGGCTATACAAAAATTATCGGCAAAATCCCTCGCAGTCTTTCTAATGCCTTTGAATCACATCAGTTCGAAAGAGAAGCACTGGTTCCAAATTTTTATAAAAACGATGAATACTGTTTTTTTATGAGCAAATATTTTTCGAAAAGCCGGAAAAATGATCCACAGCAGGAAGAAATTGACGCAATTATTCTGCAGGCTCGAGCTAAAATAATGGATCGCTCTTCGATCCAAAATGAGTACGCTGTCAAAAAGCTTAATACCAGCCATGTATCTGATATGGTCAGACTTTATAAAAAGGTATTTGATAGCTATCCCTTTCCGATTTTTGACCCTGAATATCTCTTGTCAACATTTGATGAAGTCTTTTATTTCGGATTTTTCGATCAGGATAAACTGATTGCATGTGCTTCCTGTGAAACCGATTTTAAAAACGGCAATGCTGAAATGACTGACTTTGCTGTTTTACCCGAATACCGAGGTGCTAATCTGGCAGTCAAACTGTTGATTGAAATGGAAGCCTTTATGCGAAAAAAAGAAATTTATACACTTTATACTATTGCTCGAGCCACTTCTCCAAGCATGAACTGCAGCTTTGGTAAAATGGGTTATATTTATGGCGGCACCCTGTATAACAACACTCAAATCGCCGGTTCAATTGAGTCCATGAATGTCTGGTATAAAAACATTTATTAATTAGTTAAATAGTATTTCTATTTAAATAAATCTCAGGAGGATGAAATGAAAAAAAGAAGATTGTCTGTGCTTATTTTAAGCATCATGTTGGTTGCGCTTTTTAGTGGTTGTGGGAGCTCTAATGCTTCACAAAGCACCTATGAGCGTATTATGGAAGAAGGTGAAATGACTTTCGCTATGACGGGAGCTTACCCGCCCTTTAATTATATCGATGAAGATGGCGAACTGACCGGTTTTGACATTGACATAGCCAATGCACTGGCTGACGAAATGGGTGTTACTGCCGCGCCAATTACGACCGAGTGGGACGGCATTATTGGTGGCTTAACCGGAAATCGCTTCGATATGATAATAGGTAGTATGGCTATCACCGAAGAGCGTCTGGAACAGGTTAATTTCACCAATCCATACTATTATGATGGCGCACAGTTCTTTGCAAAATCCGATTCCGGGCTAAGCAGCATCGAAGATCTGGTTGATGGACAAGTCGGTGTCGTAACAGGAACAACTTTCCAGGATTATTTATCTGATCTTGATAATATTGCCGAAATTGTTCAATTTCAAAGCGATGTCGATAATTTCCAGGCCGTTTCGCAAGGGCGTACCGATGGTCTGGTAACCAGTAAAGCAGTCGGTGCAAGAGCACCTATTGATTATGGGGTCGATCTGGTTCCGGTGGGAGATCTTTTATACTCTGAAGATATTGGTATTGCAATTCGAAAAGATGATACTGACTTATTGGAGGCCGTTAACAACGCACTCAATACAATTATTGAAAATGGCACCTATGATGAGATTAGTCAAAAATGGTTTGGCGTTAACATGCTGGAGAAATAAGTCTAGTTAAAATCCTGCATGGATTCCTGCTGATGAAGCAATGTCATCAGCAGGTCTCCTCATTTTTTGTATAAATCATCAATCGCATTAGGAATCAAAATAATACTAGCACAATAAATTATTCTTCCGATAAAAGGAGTTTTTATGGAATTTTTGAAACAAATATCTTCTTCATTCATCTCATTTTTTTCAACGGTTATCGAGTTTGCTCCAAAGTTTTTACCAGGTGTAGCGCTAACCCTCGAATTAGCTTTCTTTTCAATTTTATTTGGGATGATCATTGGACTTTTCGTTACAATGATGAAAATGAGCCGATTTAAATTTTTTAAAAAATGTATGAACGTCTATATAACTATCATACGTGGAACCCCACTATTGCTGCAATTATATTTTATTTTTTATGGCTTGCCAGGATTAGGAATTATGATTGACAGCTTTCCTTCAGCGGTGATTGGCTTAGCCTTGCATAACGGAGCCTATATCAGTGAAATCTTTCGCGGTGCCATCGAGTCAATCGATTATGGCCAAAATGAAGCTGCCAGATCACTTGGGATGACCAAGCTGCAGGCCACCAGACGAGTTATTCTGCCACAGGCTTTTAAAAGATCCATACCAGCCCTTGGCAATCAGTTTATTATCGCAATAAAAGACTCCTCACTAGCCAGTGTCATTACCATTGCTGAAACGATGTTACTGGCGCGTCAATTCGGCGCTGCCACCTTCAATGTCTTCCCGATTTACTTTACGGCAGGCGTTTACTACTTAGTTATTACTATGGGGCTGACTAAAATTCTGGCACAACTAGAGTTGAAATTAAAAGTTAATGAAAGGTAAAGAGATGATAAAAATAAATAATCTCCATAAGTATTTTGGAGATCTGGAAGTTCTCAAGGGAATTAATTTAGAAGTAGAAGAAAGCGAAGTAGTCTGCTTAATTGGTTCCAGCGGATCAGGTAAAAGTACACTTTTGCGCTGCATCAATTTTCTGGGAACCAAGACTGACGGCGATATCTATCTCGATGGTGAACTCGTGACTAAAAAAGAAATCAATCGGATTCGTCAAAAAGTTGGTATGGTTTTTCAGCGATTCAATCTTTTTCCCCACATGACAGTTCTTCAAAACGTTATTGAAGGGCCTATCACTGTTAAAAAACTGTCAAAGGATGCTGCCGAAAAAATCGGAATTGAGTTGCTTGAAAAGGTTAATCTCAGCGATAAGGCCGACGAATACCCGGCCATGCTTTCTGGTGGCCAGCAACAGCGTGTCGCTATTGCCCGTTCCCTGGCCATGGAACCAAAAGTCATTCTTTTCGATGAGCCCACTTCAGCTCTTGATCCGGAACTGGTCGGAGAAGTTCTCGGCGTTATGAAGGAACTCGCTAAAGAAGGTCGAACAATGGTGATTGTCACCCACGAAATGGGTTTTGCACGCGAAGTCGCCGACCGGATCATTTTTATTCATGAAGGTTTGATCGCAGAAGAAGGCCCACCTGAAGAAATTTTTGAAGCTCCCAAACATGAACGCTTGAAAAGTTTTCTTGGGCAGATTATCGGATAATATAAAATGCTATCGAGATAAAAAGAGTATGTAGAAGCTTCAGATTATTTCTGACTTCATAATACTCTTTCTTTATATTATCATCCCAATATGTAATTTACGATTAATTTAATTTGAGAACCTTTGAAATAGTCTTTCTTTGGAATTATTACATTTTATATATAAACGTTTACAGTTTATCTATGGACTTATCGCCACTTTATGCTATACTATAATTGAATCAAGGATATAGAAAATTATTTTCAGAGATTTCGATCATAGAAAAAACCGATTCTGGGCCAGTAAAATCAATGGGAAAAATAATATTCATCAAAATGATTTTACTAATCATTGTCGGATCTGAAATTCCAAAAGAAAATCAGGACGATATGAACAGCTATTTAAAATGAGTGTCAGTATAGTGGACTGGATACAGTCGTCACAATAAAATAACTGATTGAAATAAATGTTTAAAAAATGATTAAAAGCAAAAGAGATAATCTGGAACAAACACTAGATTGATCTGAAAAATTGGAAACTCAGATATATATTTAAAGGATGAAACAAAATCAGAAGCATTGGAGAAGCAGGAAACTGAAAGAAAATCGAACCTCTCGAAAAGAAACCTCCAATACTGATGAAGAAAATTAGAAATCCATTAAACTTATATCAAGAAAAACAAAAAAAGTAAGATAATCTTTAAACAGAAAAAGGGTTATAACTGGAGATAGTTGGAAGATTTTTGATAATAATAAAAAGGAGGACGAACATGACAATAGTATTTGAAAGCTAAGACCGGTTCTACAGAAACATTTGTGGAATCGGTTTTAGTGCTTTTTGTCTGATTTCGCCTTTTAGAAATTTTAACCAACATATAAATATCCATACAAAAGAATCCGTTCGGAACTTTATATTCCGCCGGATTCTTTTTATAATCGTCAAATAGTAAAATTTACAGTCCAGCACAATTCCTTTATTATCAGCTTATATCTGCAATCTTTTATTGTATAGAATTTTTCACATCCTCTAAGCTATAACCAGAGACCTGTGCGGATATTTCTTTAAGTAGCGTCTGAGCTGGAACCGTCTCTGGAATCTGGAACAAAGTATAGAATTCCGTCTCTTCTATTCCTAATTGGGCAGCTGCTTCCCGAATAGTCATGGATCCCTTTATCCCACTTAGATCATAGGTCCCTGAACTCTCGCCTGCCGTGCTATCAGATGCGGCACCACCGATCTTTGATTTAATTGACTGGAAATCATATCCCGGTGACAAAGTTTGTATTTCACTTAGTAATGTTTGTGCTGGCACTGAATCAGGTATTTCGAATAGCGCATAGAATTCAGCCGCTTCCATTCCCAGGCTATCCATTGCTTCCTGAATGCTCATCGAGCCTTTAATCCCACTGATATCTACGCTTTCTGAGCTTTCTTCAGTTTCAACCGGAATTCCAGTGATGGCAGCTTCCGCATTTTCCTTGGCTGTATCAAAACTGTATTCAGGCACAATCGCTGAAATATTTTTAAATTGCGTATCCTGCGGTACTGTTGTCGGAATAGCCAGCTGCTCGTATACTTCTTCAACCGTCAGTCCAGTCAGATCGGCGGCTTCTTCAATAGTATTATAGCCTTTTACCTCGTAAATCGGGATTGTTTCACCTTCAGCTACCGCTTTTGGTAAAATTTCAAAGTTTCCAGTCAACTGAGCGATTCCAATGGTGCCAAAAAAGATCCCCACAACAATTGCTAATATCGCAACTGGGGCTACGGTCTTCTTAGCCACTTTCACTTCCAGTGCGCCATTAACCGGGCATTCAAGCACACACTCGTTGCAGTTAATACATTCTGCACTGGTAACTTTATCTTCCTGCTCAATTTTAATATTAACTGGACAAACTTTGTCACATTTTTTGCAGTGAATACAAAGACTATTATCTTTTTCAACTTTAAGTGGGCTTATTTTCCCGATAATAGCATAGAGTGCCCCAGCCGGACATAAATACTTGCAGAAAAAGCGGTCATAGAAAAAAGAACCGATCAGAATACCAAATAATAAAATAAAACCAATAATTGCTGTTGGATCCTCTTCAAGACTTTCGCCAATTACAGTGATATGAGAAAAAGCCGCGTATGGATCATAAGGCGACATCCATAGCGTTCCATAATACCAGGCCAATCCCGCCGTTAAAACTAGAACTACATATTTAAGATAGCGTAGTGGTTTATCAATTTTTTCAGGCAGAATGAAGCGTTTTTTGAATATTTTCTGACCAATCTTGCTAAAAAATTCCTGAAGTGCACCAAAAGGACAAAGCATCCCACAAAAACTTCTTCTAAACAATAATGCCAGGACAACCGTCAGAATTAACAGGACCAGAGTCCCCGTGTAAATTTTCTTAATAAAGGTCCCCGTCAAAAGCAGTGTGTAGAGACTTTCAAGCGCACCATAAGGACACAACGCATGAACCGATGGTGCTTTTCCGCCTCCCAGCACCTGATGCATGTAGGATTCATAGATCACCCAGATCAAAAGACCAGCAAGCACCAGCAGTCTTCCCCATTTTGAAACTTTTTTCCAATCCATATTCCATCCCCCTTAAAGATTTAAATGTATTTTAAGTATTAATTATGTCATTTCTGTGTCAAAACATCGATGACATTAGTTGTCTACCCATTTGAAACCCCACAGTAACACTTTTGCCTTTGCTCAAAATAAAAAAGAAGACACATCAATTTTTAGATGGCTTCTTTTTACATAACTTTATCCCTTTTATTCTCTATTGCTTGTACTGTTTGCCTATGTAACTTAAGCCTTATCCGCAAGCAGCGATTTCCCAAACAGCAACTGAACTTTCTCTGCCGGCATTGGTTTTCCAAAATAATAGCCTTGAATCTGATCTGCACCAAATCCGTTAATCACCTCATACTGTGCCTTTGTTTCCACACCTTCAGCGACCACTATCAGGTTCATACTATGGGCTATTTCTACAGTTGCTTTGATCACTACCTCCTCAAAATTCCCTGTTTCAATACTTTGGACAAACTGTTTGTCAATTTTTAAATGATCAATTGGCAGTTTATGCAAATAATTCAAAGAGGAATAACCAGTTCCAAAATCATCCAATGAAAATTTCACACCTTTTGCTTTTATATTGCGGATGATACTCACTATATGCTCCAGATTTTCCATCGCCACGCTTTCAGTTATTTCGATATCCAAAAGTTCAGGCTTCATGCCAGTCTGCTCAATAATTTTAAAAGTCTCATCCACAATATTTTTTCGGTTAAGCTGTCTGCCCGAATAATTGACAGATATACTGATACCCGGGAAATTACCGTTTTCCCAAATAGCACTCTGTTGACAGGCTTTTCTCAAGATCATTTCCCCAAGCGGCACAATCAAGCCTGATTCCTCTGCCAGTGGAATAAACTCGAATGGTGAAATTAAGCCTCGCTGGGGATGCATCCACCTGACCAGGGCTTCTACACCGGTGATCAGGCCAGTGGTCAAATCGATCTGGGGTTGATAATAAAGAACAAACTCATCGTTTTGAATGCCATGTCGAATTTCGTACTGCATTTCGATTTTTCTTACCATTATTTCGTTGGCCGAAGCCTCAAAAAACTTGAACTGATCTTTTCCAGCTTGCTTGGCCAGATACATGGCTGAATCAGCATTCATCATTAGTCTGTTAATATCTGTACCATCTTCTGGAAACATGGTAATTCCGATACTGCAACTCATAATAAATTCGAAGTTATCAATAATAAATGGCTGGCTGATAATATTCATGATTTCATTAGCTAATCTGCTGGCTTGCATCATATCACAGTTTTTGCGAATTACAATCAGTTCATCGCCGGCAATTCTCGCAATCATATCTTTTTCAATGGTAGAATCCAGCTTATTAGCTAATCCTTTTAGGAGTTTATCTCCAGCACTGTGGCCTTTAGTATCATTAATCGTTTTAAAATCGTCGATATCAACATATAGAAGTGCACCATTTTTATTTTCTGTCAGTAACTGTTTGGAATAATCGAGCAATTTTGTTCGATTCGGCAATCCTGTCAAGACATCATAATAAGCCAGCCGATTAATGGCTTCTTCGGCTTTAATTCTCTCCGTTATATCCGTATAAAAACCGGATATCCAAATAAGCTGGTTTTGGTCATCTAGAATACCCTTTCCACGACCAAAAACCCAGTGTATCTCACCTGTAGATCCCACCATCCTAAATTCAATCTGGCCGTATTCCGAAATTTTTAACCGCTCCAGGAATCTTTCAAAGTTAGCTCTGTCATCAGAATGTATCAAATCTTTCCAGGTATCCATGCTGATAACCTCTTCCTCCATCAGCCCAACAATCTGAAAACCTCGCCGGGATAGGTAGTAACTGTCATTGACTACATCCCAATCCCATACCGCATCATTTGATCCATCTACTGCATATCGAAACCGCTCCTCTGAAATCCTCAGGGCTTCCTCTTTTATCTTCAGTGACTTATAATTCTCGTTCAACTCACTACTGGTTCTGACGATCACTTCAAACATTTCATTAATACGCTGGGCCAGATTTTTTATTTCATCCCCGCCATCAACCGATATTCTTGTTTCGCGATTCCCCTGTGTGAATTCTGTGACACCACCGGCAACCCGATCCAAAGCCATCGACAGCTTTCGGGAAAGCAGCATAATTAGCAAAAGAATTAGAAAAATAATAACTAGGGTCTGGGCAATTCTTTGTAGTATCGCTTGTTTAATCGACTGAGTCAAGTAAAAGTTGGTAAATTGCAGCCTTACTTGGCCAATGCTGAAGCCATTCTTAACAATTTCCTGTTTATATTGCGGTAACAGATGGCTGGCATCATAGCTTTCTCCGTTTTTATGATGTTCATAAACAATATTGCCATCTTCATCAAGCAGGACAACAGATGCAACTTCCTGATAACTGGCAACCGTTTCTCCAATCCTTACCAGACTGGGTTCATTATAAGTCCAAAATGCATTTTCAGCTGCATCTGCCGTAATGCTCAGGATTTTTTCGGCTTCATTATATAAATTATCGGTCATTTTCAATTTTTGTCTATAAGCATCAATACCGGTAAAGACCATTAGAACCGCAAAGACCGTGATGACAATCGGAACCATTAACGCAATGCTCAACTTGTTTTCAGTCAGCCTCTTCATTCTTATCCCCTTAATGAGCAATCCCGTTTTCAACCAGAATTCTATCTATTTCGCCATTATCTTTGAGTTTTTGGAGTGCTGCATTAAATTTTTCCAGAAATTCCTCGGAATCCGGGTAGTCCCTGGATACCAGCATATGATAATCATGGGTTGAGGCTACATTAGGAAGTATCATAAAAGCATCTGTATCATCCGGGAACAATCTGGCAATGGTCAAATCAGCCACTAACTCATCTTCAATAATAAAGTCAATCCGACCGGAGTAAAGCATCTTAAACAGAGCCTCGGTATCGTTTGCCCATTCCACCGCCAAACCTTCTTTTTCAACATCTTCTTTTGTTCCATACCAGTAACCGTTGGCCCCGCCAAAAGTATAGCCTGAAAAATCACCGAGTTGAGTAAAATTCATCCCTTGCTGAGCAAGATCCTGATTAGCTTTTAGAATATAAAAACGGTGTCGGCAAGTGACCACCCCATCTGAAAAAAGAAAAGCTTCTTTTCGTCTTTCATTTGCAATATAGGGAAAAGTTGCAAAGGCCTGACCATTTTCAACCATCTCCAGTCCTCTCTCCCAGGGATAAAAGGCAACTTCATATTCAAGATCCGCCTCCTCCAGAACTTCTTCAATGATCCTTGTAAAAAAACCATTCCCCACCAGTTCCTCCGAGGTATAGGGCTTATACTCACTAGTTAGAATAAGCAGTTTATTCGATGAAAGACTTTCTATTTCAGTTAATTCATCCGTCTTATTTGTATCATCTTCAAAAAGTGTCTGACTTTCACACCCCGTCATTAATATAAGCACCATTATCAATAGAAATAAAACTGGCGTTATTATGTTTTTTTTACTAATCATCTAAACACCTCTTTTCAATCAGCTCCCCTTTTTTATACCCGATTTGCAAAGAACATAAACGACTTTATAACATAGCATCCTCAGATCCACACGAGGATACAAAAAGAATACTGCAGGGTGATGCATTAATCGTTTGAGACATATAATCTCTTTCAAAGGGCATGCCTATTATATTAAAATCTGCATCCACCGTCTTTACATGATAAACAAAAGAACCTGTATATACACAGATTTTAGTATTGACTGGAAGTCTGGTATTATCGATGAAGGCCGCCATTTCCGCATAAACTGAATTCCTGTCATCTTCTGGTCCGATCACTCGACAAAGATTAATTTCAGCGGCAAAATTACGGCTCAGCTGCAAGGCTGTTAAAACAATCAAGTCATTATTAGGACTTTTATCCCGTAACCAGATATTAATTTTTTTCTCGATGCCAAAGCCCTGTTTGGGATGTAACCACAGACAAAAATAAGAAAGGTTAAGTACCTCTATAGATGCCATGATACGGTAAAGTCTTTGGCGTTTTTCAAGCTCATCAGAAATTGTAAAAAACACAATATTTGGCGGCAAATAGGAGGATTGCAGACTTTGAAGAACAGGTCGAAGCGTCGTATCAAAGTCGGACTCTGAGATTAAAGTCTTCTGAACAAAAATATTTTTATCCGGCAATAAGCTGATCGCCTGATCTATTTCATCAATCTGCTCAGGTTCAAAGGCAGTTGCTTCGGTCGTCGAAATATAATAAACACGGCCTGCCGGGTAGGTAAGGCTCAAAATAATTCTGCTCACTCGCTTAAAGTTTGCAGGATTTTCAATTGGCACCGCAATCGCCGGTTTCCAGATCCGTGGATGGTCAGGAATTGCTGCCGACTTTTGTGCCGCCCATTCGGCAATTGCTACAAAAATCCCTCCTCGAACATCTCCTGAAGGGGATGAAAAATTATGCCGCTTTAGAATAACGTAAAGTGTAACTATAATAATAAATGAAATAATGGTAAAAATAGGATTGATCAGAAACATCACCGCAATACAACCAATCGATCCCGTTAACGGAATAATAATTGGTATCTTCATCGTTGGCCGATAGCTAATCACACCGGTAAATTCTTCAACAAAAACAACCATATTAATCATCACATAGGTGGTCAGAAAAAACATCGTTAAGAGTTCTGCCAGACTGTCCAGATTCCCAAAGATGATTACCAGGGCTGATAATCCTGACGAAAGCAAAATCGCATTAAAGGGTTCTCCTCTTTTATTAGGCTTTGCCAGAAAAGGACTAAAAGGTACAACTCGATTTTCTGCCAGTGCTGCCAGGGTACGTGGTGCACTCACAAGAGTGGAAAGAGCTGAGGATAAAACCGCCCCCATCACCCCGGCAACAATCAGAGCCTGTACTTTAGACAATTTAAATATGATTGACGGATCATTGAGCAGCATAGTCTGGCTCGCCTGATGGGCAAACCAATAGGCTACAAAAAGATAAACCGCCAAACCAGTAATAACTGCTGCAAGCGTTCCTTTAATGATACTCTTTCGGGGATCCTTCAAATCTCCTGACATCGTCGCACCGGTCAGAATACCTGTAACAGCCGGGAAAAAAATGGCAAATGTTGTCCAAAAATCAGCATCCGCAAAAGATCCGTTCATCACAATTCTACCTGAACTTAAATTCGGTCCCAGTATAAAAGAGATCAGTGATAAAAATACGGCCGCCAGCACAATGTACTGAATTCGAAAAGCCAGTTTGGCACTCAGCAGAGAAATCCCAGTTAACATCGCCCAGGTAATTACCCCAACCAGTATCTGCGAATGATCTGGAAAAAAAGACACCCATAATTCACTAAAACCGGTTATATAAAAAGCCGTTGAGATAGTCTGGGAAAAATATAAGGGTATGCCGATTGCCCCGCCCATTTCATGCCCCAGCGACCTGGTTATAATTGCATAGGCACCACCGGCACCAATTTTTATATTGGTCAGCATTGACGCCATTGACAGAGAAGTCGTCAGAGTGATGACATGAGCCAGCAGAATAATGATCACAGCGCCTAAAAGACCGGCATTTCCTACAACCCAACCCATTCGCAGGTAGAGAATAACGCCTAGAATCGTCAATAATGTGGGAGTATAAACTCCTTCAAAAGTTCTTAAGCCAGCTTTTTCTTCGGTTGTTTCTTTTTTATTAAACAAAAGACACGCTCCTTCTAAATCTTTGTTCAAAACTCGCTTTAGTCTTTTGGAATTTGCTTCAAGTCTATGCAAGTTTTTTGTTCAAATTTGTCTGGTGCTTTAAAATGATATCAGGCGGTACCCATGCCCGGATTAAGCCATGAATACCGCCCTGTATCCAGCGTTTTAATTATTTATACCCCGAATTGTTAAGTCTGTCAAGAATAAGATAGTAAAAGCTAATCCTGTAAAAAAATAAGAAGCAAAATAATCTACACGTTCCGGTATTCAGGGCTAAAAATAATATGAATACCCAGGAACAGTCTGAATTATTATTCCAGGTACAAACTTTTTTCCGTACTGTCGCAGGAACATATACTTCTCGTACAACTTTATATACAACTCTAATTTAGATCGGTTGCAATTTAATTACAAACGTTTACAGGTTATCTATGGACTATTCTAAACAATATGCTATACTATAATTGAATCAAGGATCAAGTAAATTATTTCCAAAGATTTCGATCATAGAAATCAAACCAAATCTTTAGCCAGTAAGATTCAAATTATAGGTTATAAAGATCTTACTAATCATCTCTGAAACCAAAAAATTAAAAGAAAACTTCATTGAAAACAAGCCGAGTAGCATTCGCATAGTTAAAGATGAAAACAGATGATTAAAAGCAAAAGTAATGAGCTGGAACAAACACCAGATCGATCCGAAAAAGACAGAAAAATGAAAAGAACTTTAAACGATCAAAAATAATCGATAAAGCTAAATAAAAAAAAGAATTGCAAATCGGGAGGGACTCGAAAAAAAATTCAGCCAAATCGAAAAATATATTCGATCAGTTAAAGAAAAAAGATTAAAAGCTGCTCAATAAAGTAAGATAAACTTGAAGGTAAGGTTTGAAAAAGAAATAATTGCAGGTTTTTGATATCAAATAATAGGAGGTCAACCATGATAGGTGTGATCCAAAACTAAAACCGGTTCTGCAAAATATGTGGAATCGGTTTTAGTACTTTTTGCTAGTGATTCCGGCACTTGAATACAAAAGCTGGCGGAAGATTGAAAAAAACCCTATCCAAATCAATTTGAGTAAAATATGTACTAATATAGGACTTTTTCAACAGGGTATACTGAAAGGTAATGAATTTTCCATCATTTTTTAAAATCTTCCTGGTTTTTTGAAGAATCAGATCCGAAGCCGTTTTGGGGAGGCTGGCAAAGGGCAAGCCTGATACCACGTAATCAGCCTGTTGAATTTTTAACTCGTGTAAATATTTTTCCACATTTTCAGCAGAGCCGTTTATTAAAATCAGATTATCAATTTCTTTATATCTTTTCAGTAATTCTTTATAAAATGACCGGTTCTGTTCAATTACCAGCAGAATCGTTTCCGGCCTTTTATTTTTAATCAGTTTTTCGGTAAAAACACCAGTTCCCGGTCCGTATTCAATAATACATTTCGCACTACTAAAATTTATATCCTTAATCATCTCAGCAGCCAACATTTTTGAGCTGGGAGCTACTGCCCCGATTTTCCGGGGAGATTTAAGTCCTTCAATTAAAAATCTTATATGCTTAAACATATATACTCCTTATTACTACAATATAGGCTTTAAAGATAAAATTGAGGAGATACTGTGTTTATATTTCCACACTATCCCCTCATCTGTTTGCTTTTCTAAATATCATATATCTGATGCAGGTAACCATCTAACCGCAAATCAGCTGCATTAATACCTACATAATAAAGCGTATCTTTAGCCCTGATAATTTCTTCGGCTGGCGGTGCAATCATCATTTTTCCGGCTCTGCTGATTCCCACCAGAGTTACCCCGATTTCCTTGTTAAGGTTCAGATCAGCAATGCTTTTTTCCGGCAGTTCAGTTTCGTAGTCAAGAAAATACTCATAGATCATAATCTGCTCACTGTTTTTAAAACGGCTGGTATAATCAATAATATTATTCATCGCGTCATTCATTCTCTGCTCAATTTCATCCCGTTGCCTCATTAAAAGCATGATCTCCTTTTTGAAATCATTGACGCTGAATTTGACTTTATAGCGTTCAATAAATTCTTCAGCATAAGCCTTTGAGGCGATATAAGATCCGCTACCGTGGGCAACCTTGATAATTCCCACTTCTTCAAGAAGCCATAGGGCCTTGCGGATCGTCTCCGGTGATACATTGTATTCACTGGCTAAGGTCGTTCGACCACTGATTTTTTGCCCAACTTTCAAGTTATCCCGAGCAATTCTGCCTGCCACATCCACTGCTACCTGCATATAGATCGGTGTCTCTTTTCTTGCTGCCACCCGACCACCTCCAAAATTCTATTGCTTACGCTTCCTCCTGTAAAATTCTAATGCGTTAAAGCTGCCACGACTTCTTCAGTACTCACGACACCCCTAAGCCGTTTCTTTTTATCAATCACGGCAATATCATAGGCACTTTCGTCAAGTTTACTGAAGGCTTCGTAAACAAAGGCATTACTCTCAATTGTTTCAAGTTCTTCAATAATAAACTGCTGAATTGTCTTGTCTCCCTGTTCTGCCAGGGTTTGGGTTTCAACATATCCCAGCAGAACCTTAGTCTGATCGTCAACGACATAGCAAAAATCTCGATTATTTTCCTCGAGCCTTTTTAAAACATCTTGAGCTTTTTCTGCTGGCTTAGCCAATACAATCGGTTTGCGCATAATGGATTTTACTCTTAATATACGGGACTTGTCAACATCTTCTGTGAAAGATCTGACGTAATCATTTGCAGGATTTTCAAAGAAGTCTTTTGGCTTACCAAGTTGCACTAAAGCACCGTCTTTAAGCAGGGCAACCCGGTCACCGAGACGAAAAGCTTCATTCATATCGTGGGTAATAAAGATAATCGTTTTATTGATATAGGCTTCCATACTTAGAAGTTCGGTCTGCATTTCTCTTCGTATTAATGGATCCAGCGCACTAAAAGGCTCATCCATCAATAAGATTTCCGGTTCGTTGGTCAGGGCTCTAGCCAAACCAACACGCTGTTTCATTCCGCCTGAGAGATGTTTGGGG